>JANPER010000135.1:0-91495 GCA_031423015.1 Planctomycetota bacterium
TCGCCATGACGCCCAATTCGCCACTACTCAGCGGCTCTGGAAGCCCCAGCAATAAAGCGGCCGGGGGCCCTGCTGGTCGGCGCTGCGCCGACATGCAACCCGCTGGTTGCGGCCCCCGGCCGCGATGGGATTCTGCCAACTCTCCTAGCCACGGCGGACATTAGTCAGCCGTCGCTTTCCTGGAGCCTTCATGAACCCTGCAGCGCGTCCGAACAGAACGCTCTATCTCTTGGCGTCGGCCTGCTTCGCCGCCGCCGTGCCACTCCGCGCGTGCCGACGTTGCTCGGAACGGTCACGCCGGCTGCCTCGATCACTCATCTCAAGCAGCAGCAGGTCGTCCGCGCCGCGTTCAGCACGTTCCAGCTACGCGAGGTCATGACGTACTTTTGGGAACGTCACTTCAATACGTGGTACATCACCGTAGGCCTCGGCCTGCAGAGCTTCGGCGGTGGCATTCCAGAGGCCACGGCGCTCGAAGAAGTGGAGAACGTCCAGTTTCGCACTCACGCGCTGGGAACCTTCCATGACCTACTGAAGGCCAGCGCCGACAGCTTGGGGATGATGGAACCGATCTCGTGGTGCCGGGCTTCTCGACTCGCGTCGGACGGATCTATCGGATGCTGAACTTCGTCTAGCGGCGACTCTCGACCGCACACTGCCAAGCGCACGTGATCGCTTCACGCAGCGTGGCTTCATCGACCGCGGCCAGGGTGACGCTGGTGTCGTGTGGCTGCATCGTGCGCTGTCGGTTGCGGGTAACGACTGGGATTCTTGTAGACGCCAGGCTCCCGCCTAACGAGTGGGGCCCTCGCCTCCGAGGATCTGCGACGGCCGAGTCCGCGGATCGCCCCGGCGCCGCTAGATTCTGGGCCGCGTTCCCCGCGCCGCTGCGACCATGACCACGCTCGACACCTTTGCCAACCCCAACCCCGGCCGCGACTATGAGATCCGCATCCGCGCGCCGGAGTTCACCTGCTTGTGTCCCAAGACCGGGCAACCGGACTTCGGCACGATCCTTGTCCGCTACGTGCCGGATCAGCTCTGCGTCGAGCTGAAGGCGCTCAAGCTCTACTTGCACGCCTACCGCAACCAGGGCACTTTTCACGAAGCGGTGACCAATCGCATTCTGGAAGACCTGGTGCGCGCGCTAGCACCCCGCTTCATGGAGGTCACGGGGGAGTTCAGCGTGCGCGGCGGGATCTCGACCACGGTGATCGCACGGCACGGGACGCGACCGCGAGATGTACCGGCGGCGTGAAGACCGGGTGGGGGGTCGCAAAGTGGGCGGCGACGGACCGGTCGACGCGACAACAACTTGCTAGACTCGGAGCCCGCATGCCTCCGCTGCGGGTGGTATCCACCGCTCGCCCTTCTCTCCTGCACCAATCTCCCATGTCGATTCGTTTTGCTGTTCTCCTTGTGATCCCCACGGCGGCCATGCTTGCGGGCTCCCTCTGGTCGTACGGAACTGGCGCGATCGGCGGTGACGGCGGTCCCCCCTTCGGACTAGTCCCGCTCAACGTCACGCGCGCGATGCCGAGCTGTGGCTTCTGCCACCGCACGGCGCCGGGCGGCAACCTGCTCGACGTCGATGTGACCCTCAGCGCGCGCTCGTTGACGCCCAACCAGTCCATCTCGGTGACGACGAGCGCCACCGGGGGCCGCCCGCACCTTCTCAACTGGGGTGGCTTCTCGACTGACGTCGAGGCTGGCACATTCAGCGCCGGTGCCGGCATGCGCATTGGCGCGGGCGGTCTTGCCATCACCCACACGACGGCGTTCTCCTCGCCGAACCGCAGCTGGACTTACGGCTACACTGCGCCGGCGACGCCTGGGCCGGTCAACCTGTACTCCAACGTCAACACCGTCGATGGCGACGGCATGGCGACGGCCGGCGATCTGTGGGGGTTTCATGGCGGCGATGGACTCGAACAGACACCGACCCCGGTGCGCATGTACGTGAACGCGCTGCGCGTGGTGCCGGTGGGTGACTCGTGCGTCGGCAGTTGGGAGAACTATCCGGTGCTCGGCGCACAGCAGCAGCCCGACGCGGGCAACGCCAACTTCGCCATCGAGCTGGTCGGCGCCGCGCCGTCGTCACCCTTGGTGCTGTTCATTGGTGTCGCCGCCGCCCCCTTCGACTTGACGCTCATTGGCATCAGCGGCTGCACGCTGCACGTCAACTCGATCGTCTCGGTGGTCGTCGGAACGACCGCGGGGCTGGCCAAGTTCGCCGAGGGTACTGCCGTGGTGCCGATGCCGATTCCCATGGGGGTCAGGGGCACGCTGCGGGTGCAGGGCGCGTTCGTGGATGTGCTGAGCGGTCGTTCGTTGCCGTTGACGGTGACCAACGCGCTCGACATCACCATTCAGTAGCGAATGGCGCGATGGGAACGCCGCGCGATGCTGGCGTTCGCCGTGGCGTTCCTTAGAAGGGTGCATGTGAAGGCCAAGCTCATCGTCGGTCTGGCGCTCGCGTCGCTGCTGCTGCCGAGCCATCCCGAACCGGAGTTGCGCACCGGCGCCTATTTGCAGGACGTCACCACCGCCAGCGCCAAGGTGTGTTGGGTGGGACACGCGGCGGCCACGGTGGAACTGCGCGTCGCGTCCAGCAACGGCGCGACGACTCCTGAAGTCACTTGGCGCATGCAAGGCCCACGGCGCGTGGCACACGTGACAGGGTTGTTGCCCGACACCGACTACACGTTCACCACGACGCTCGATGGTGCGACGCGCGACGACCTCGGTGGGTCGTTCCGTACGCCGCCGGCCACCACCGACGCCAAGGTGCGCTTCGTCGTGGTCGGCGATTCCGGTGGGCTGCCCTGGTGGGTCAACGTGAGCCGTTCGCCGTTGTTCGGCACGCTGGCGAACTGGTCGCTGCTGCCGGCCGATGGCGACGTGACTCGCATCGGTCGCTTGCTGGCGAGCCTGCAGCCCGCGTTCTGGATCCACACCGGCGACATCATCTATCCGCGCGGCGAACAGCGTCACTACACGCCGGGGTTCTTCGTGCCCTTTGCCGAGGCCCTGCGTCGCGCGCCGGTGTACCCGGTGCTGGGCAATCACGACTGGGAGTGGGATCACGGCCGTCCGTTCCTCGCTAACTTCGAGCTGCCCGAGGGCGGCGACGAGCAGTTCTTTACCTTCGCGTGGGGCCCGGTGCGCGTCGTCGGGCTGAACATGAACCACAGCGTCGGCATCGAGCCGGGAATGGCGTTCATGCAGAAGGAGTTGGTCGAGGCGCGCGAGCCGTGGCGAGTCGTGGTCGCCCACTTTCCGCCGTGGTCGGCCTCGGATCAAGGCGACCGCCCTGACTTGATCGAGCGCTTCGTGCCAGCCCTCGTCGCGGCCAAGGTCGACGTGCTGCTCTGTGGTCATGACCACAACTACCAGCGCTTCCAGCCCGAGGGAACCACGCACTTCGTCGTGACCGGTGGTGGAGGCAAGAGCTTGTACAAGCTGCGCGAACACCCGCGGTTGCTGAAGGCCGTCAGCGTGTACCACGTGTGTGAAGTGACCTGCGACCCGACGCGCTTCGCGCTGCGCGCGCTCGACATCGAGGGCCAGCCGGTCGACGCGTTCACGCTCGACAAGCCTCAGGTTGGGAAGTAGTCGCCGTGGGCGTCGTCGCGGCGGTGGCATCGGCGCTGCCGGTCGAGCCGAGAGCTGGCGAACTGCGAGGATTGGCGTCATCGACGGGACGGGCCGCTTGCAGGCACCTGGCTGGCGCGCACAATTTGATGCGCACCCCGGCGCTCTTGCACCGAGTGCGTCTCCACAACCCTGAGGTTCCATGTCTCTCTCTTTGCGCGCCATCAGCGGCGCAACCCTCGCTTGCTTCGGCGTGTCGCTCGGCGCGCAGATCCCCCAAGATGCTCTCGTCGTATCGCTGCCAGGCACGTCGACGCGAGTGGCCGTCACGGCGGCGACCGCGCACGTCAGCCGTGACAGCGGCCGGTCGTGGCAGGCGCTGTCGGCCCCCAAGTACGCACTGAACTTTCGACACGGCACGGTGCACGACCCGTTGGCTGGCTTCTTCGTGCCCGCGGGACTCGAAGCGCCCGCGTCGAATCGTCTGTTCCTCGTGCAGTTCCACACACAACTGCTCGACGAGTACGTCGACGGCCTCGCGCGCCTCGGCGCCAAGATTCACTGGTACGCGCCGGAAGAAGCGTTCTTGGTGCGCGTCGATGCGGCGCGCGTGCCTGAGTTGCAGGCGCTGCCGTACGTCCGCTACGTCGGTCCGTTCCATACGTTCTTCCGGCTCGAGCCCGAGTTGCTCGCCGAGATGCACGTCACGACGCTTGGCGCCAGACGCTACATCATCGCGCTGATCGACCAGATCACCGACGCACCGGGGCTCGAAGCCGCGGTGCGCGACGTGTCGGGCCGCGTCGAGATCCCGGCTGGCGGTGGCCTGTTGGTGTACGCCACGCTCACCGACGAGCAGGTGCTAGCCATCGCGGCGCGCGACGAGGTGCTCTTCGTGCAGCGGTGGACGGCGCCCGAGCACGACATGGACGTCCTGCGCCAGCACGCGGGCGTCGACTATGTGCAGGCATCCAACACGCTGCCGAACGGACTCGCGGGCGAGGGCGTTCGTGGCCATATCCACGAGGGCGTCTATCCGGCCCACGTCGAGCACGCCGCGCAGCTGCCGTACCGCAACACGCCGATCGGCGTGTTCTCGACCGCGTCGGACACGCACGGCAACGCCACCGCGGGCCAGATCTTCGCGCGCGGCGCCAGCGCCCAGGCCAAGGGCATCCTGCCTTTCGGTCAGTGCTACTACACGAACTACAGCGGGCTCGCGATCAGCCGCTTCAGCATGACGCAGCAGCTCACGGCGCCGACCGGCGCGTACCACATCATGATGCAGACCGCGTCGTGGGGCGGTGCGCGCAGACTGACGTACGACGCCGTCTCCGCCGACATCGACAACATCATGCTGAACTTCCCCATCTGGATCACGCAGAGCCAGAGCAACGCAGGCGGCGAGGCCGATCCACGCATGTCTCGGCCGCAGGCCTGGGCGAAGAACGTGGCCAGCATCGGCGGCTTCAATCACTTCAACACGGCAAGCCCCGCGGATGACTGCTGGTGCCCGGCCGGTCCCGGCGGCGCGGGCAGCACCGGCCCAGCGAGCGACGGCCGCATGGGCCCGCGCTTCTCCGCCTACTACGACAACATCTACACCACGTACAGCGCCACCGCCTACGGCACCTTCGGCGGCACGTCGGGGGCGACGCCGATCTGCAACGGCCTTGGCGGGATCGCCATTCAGATGCACACGCAGGGCATGTTCGGCTATCCCGCGGCGCCGACGTGGCAGGATCGCTGGCAGTACAACCCGAAGTTCACCACCGTGAAGTCGCTGCTGATGGCGACAACCGATCAGCTGGCGCTTTCGAGCGCGACCCGCTACCAGCAGGGCTTCGGCTTCCCCAACGTGCGCACGCTGTACGACGAACGCAGCCGCCTGTTCGTGATCGACGAACTCGACGTGCTGCGTCAGGGGCAGGCGAAGACCTACTACGTGTTTGCGCCGGGCAGCCGCGAGTTCCGCGCCGCGATGACCTACTGCGACCCGCCGGCCGCGGCGCCGTTCAGTTCGCCGCACCGCGTCAACAGCGTCGACCTCACGGTGACCGATCCTGACTACGTGGTCTATCGCGGCAACAACGCGGTCACGACCAGCCTCACGACGCCCACGGGCGGTGTCGCGGCCGACCTGGACACCGAGGAGTGGGTCGTGCTGTCGTCCGCCCCGCGCGGCATCTACCGCATCGACGTGTCGGCGCCGGCGCTCCGCGGCGACTCACGCTTGGAGACGCCCGGCGTGTTGGATGCCGACTTCGGCCTCACCGTGCGCGGTTGCGCCGGTCTGCGCGATACCTCGATCGGCCCGGTGCTCGACTTGCAGAGCAGCGCGGTGGGTGACTTCCGCGTCAGCATCACGGGCGTACCCGCCGCCGCCAGCTACGCGTACGGCTATGTGCTGTACTCGTTGGCCACGGCGCGCCCGTTGGCCACCGGCAACTTCCTGGGGCTCGAACTCGATTTCTTGGCGCTGGGCGTCTTGTCGTACGCGCCGGTCCCGGGCAGCCCGTTCGGCTTCACGTCGACCACCAACGCGGCGACCTTTCCCAACGCCACTTTTGCGTTCCCGAGCAGCATCGCCACGGTGTTGAGCGGCTTCACGTTCGACGCTGTGGGCTTCTTCGTGAATGGATCTGGCAGCGTGGTGGCCGCGACCAACGTCGACCGCCAGCGTGTGATGTGAGGTCTGCCCGGGGCGGAGCCCTGCGCGCCGGCGGAAACGAGCGGACCAAGCCGAAGGGATTGCCAGACGGCATGTCTTCGGCTCCCATCCCGTGCCACGTCCGGCGCACCTCGCGCCATGTCTCTCAGAGGTTTCATGCTCAGACTCTCTTGCCATCTCGCGTTGTTCACTTCGATCGCCGCGGCCCAGGCCACTGCGCCGCGCGTCGAACTCAAGCTGCACGCACACCTGCGCGACCAGCTGGCTGCGGGTCCGACGACCGGCATGCTGCCGGTCTACTTCGTGGTCGGCGACAAGCTCGCCTACTCGCACTTCTTTCCGCGCGTGCTGCACATGGACAAGGCGACTCGGCGCGCGACCGTGGTACGCGAGCTGCAAGAGCACATGCTGGAGACGCAGTCGGGACTCTGGGACGTGTTGGCGCGTGAAGTGCGCGCCGGTCGCGTCGAGGTGGTGAGTCGCAACTGGCTCGGTAACTTCGTGCGCGTGCGGGCAACGCCCGACGCCATCTTGGCTGCCGCCGCCGTCGACGCGGTGACCGAGGTCTGGGCCGACGTTCGCTACCCCGAGGCGTCGCTGCAAGACGAGGTCGCGCCGTCGGCGCCACCGGTCGCGCCTGGCAACGGCCCGCTCGACACCAAGGCCAATCTGGTGTGGGCCAAGGGCATCACGGGTCAGGGCATCGTGTGGATGAACTCCGACCAAGGCGTCCGCGTGAACAACACCAACCCGAGCGATGTGCATCCGGCGTTGGCTGGCAAGCTCTGGCAGAACCCGGGCGAGATCGCCGGCAACAACATCGACGACGACAACAACGGCAAGATCGATGACCACCACGGCTGGAACTTCGATCTGAACAACCTGAACGTCGACGACGGTGGTGGTCACGGAACGAATTGCGCCGGCGTGTTCGTGGCGGTCGAGCACACCAACAACGACACCCTGGGCAACTGCCCTGACGCCCGCCTGATGTGCGCTGCTCTCAACGCCGAGGCGTCGATGTGGGACGCGCTGCAGTACGCCGTGGCCGAGGGCGCCGACGGCCAGACCAGCTCGTACAGCTACAAGAACAACTTCTCGCCGCCACCGAACTACAAGATGCACCGCGACGTGGGCGAGACGACGCTGGCCGCGGGGCTGATCCGTACCAACTCGACCTCGAACAACGGTACGTCGTGCACCGGCACGTCGACCGTGCGCCGACCGTTCAACATCGCCGCGCCCGGCTGCTTGCCGGCGCCCTGGACGCATCCCGATCAGCTCCTGCTCGGTCGCCCTGGCGGCGTGCTCGGCATCGGCGCGCACAACGTGGGCCTGACCACGCAACCGAGCTACACGCCGTGTGGTCCGTTTGCCTGGCTGCTCGCCGACGTGCAGGTCGTGCTGCCGACCTATCCGATCGCCAACTGGGACGCGATCAACGACAACGACTACCCGTGGCAGGCCGCCGCGCAGATCGGCTTGCTCAAGCCTGACCTCACCGGCCCAACCGGCACGCGCACCAGCACGGGCGCCAATGGCTACACGGCGTTCAGCGGCACGTCGAACGCGACGCCGAGCGTGTCGAGTTGCTTGGCCTTGGCGCTGTCGGCGAATCCATCGCTCACGCCCGAAGACATGGCGATGGCGGCGCAGACCACGGCGATCGACTATCTGACCGCCGGCAAGGACAACTTGTCGGGTGCGGGTCGCTTGGATGCCTACGAGCTGACCAAGATGTGCCGCGCCATCCATCGCATCAACGCCGATGTGGCGCACACCGTGCGCGTGCGCATCAACACCACGCTGAGCTTGCAACTCGACAGCATCCCGAACACGCCGGTGGCGTTGTTGCTGGGCACCGGGCCGCTCAAGCAGACGCTCGGCGAGTTCACCTTGCGCGTCGCCAACCCGGTGATCGTCATGTTCGCCAGCACCGACGCGGCGGGCAACTTCGCCTTCAGCGTCCCGGTGCCCGCGGCGTGGAACGGCATCATTGCGTGGACCCAATTCGCCGTCGGCGACACGGCTTTCGGTGGCACCACCGGCACCGCGTCGAACGCGATCAAGCTGATGATCGTGCCGTGATGCGCGACCGTTGTGGCATGCGACCGCGTTAGCCGACGCGGGGCTTCTTCGGTGCGGAAGCGGGCGTGTCGTGTGAAGCACGCGCTCCCGCGGCATCCAATGCGGTGATCATCCGTCGGAGCGCGAACAGCCGGTAGCTCTCGACCAGGAGCTCTTCCAACTGCGCCCAGCCGATCTTGCGATCCACGTTGAGCAAGGTCCATCCGTGCCGGCCCCCATACGGGCATGGCGTGAAGCGCGAGTCTTCGAGCAGTTCTTTCTGCCGTGCGAGCGTTGTCTTGAACGAGACGATCCGGTGCGCGTGGTGCTCGGGTTGGGGCTCGAAGACGGCGAACGTCTTCTTCCCGGCGCGAAAGGTCGGATGCGCGGCGAAGGTGGTGGTCTCGGTTGCCTCGGGCAGCCCGAGGCAGATCGAACGCAGCCGCTTCAGGATCTCTGCATCGCTCGCGGTCGCCATGGAGTCAGCGTGCCCCAATGGTCCTACGCCGGCAAGCCGAAGCGCCGGCACAACTCACGCACGGCGCCGCGATAGCCTTCGCCCGGTTTGCCTTCGATCAAGCCGACCAGCACGTCGGCGATCTGGTCCATCTCGGCGAGGCCGAGCCCGCGCGAGGTGACCGCAGGCGTGCCGATGCGCACGCCGCTGGTGATGCGGGGGCTGCGCGTGTCGCCGGGCACCATGTTCTTGTTGAGGGTGATGCCCGCCGCCAGCGCGCGCTTCTCCACGTCGTCGCCGGTAGCGCTGCGCCCGATCAAGCTGATCACCACCATGTGGCAGTCGGTGCCGCCGGTGACGGTCGCGAGGCCGCGCTCGGCCAGGCGCTGTGCCAGCCGCTGCGCGTTCGCGACCACGCGCCTTTGATAGGCGGCGAAGTCTGGCCGCAACGCCTCGCCGAACGCCACGGCCTTGGCGGCGATCTGGTGCATCAGCGGGCCGCCTTGGCCGCCGGGGAACACGGACTTGTCGATCTTGTCCGACAGCGCCTTGGTCTTGCTGAGGATCATGCCGCCGCGCGGGCCGCGCAGCGTCTTGTGCGTGGTCATCGTGATGACATCGGCGAGGCCGATCGGCGATGGCATCACCTTGGCGGCGACCAAGCCAGCCGGGTGCGCGATGTCAGCGAGCAACACCGCGCCCACCTCGTCGGCGATCGCGCGCAGCTCGGCGTACGGCAGGTTGCGCGGGTAGCTTGAAGCGCCGGCGATCAACACCTTCGGCCGGTGCTCGCGCGCCATCTGTCGCACCTGGTCCAAATCGATGAGGCCGCTGTCGTGGTGCACGCCGTACTGCTTGGCGGCGTAGAACTGGCCAGTGTGGCTGACCTTGAACCCATGGCTCAGGTGGCCGCCCGCGTTGAGCGCCATACCGAGGATCGGGTCACCCGGCGCCGCCAAGGCGGCCAGCGCGGTGACGTTCGCCGTCGTCCCCGAGTGCGGCTGCACGTTGGCGAACTCGGCGCCAAACAGTTCCTTGGCCCGCGTGCGCGCGAGTTCCTCGATCTGGTCGGCGACCTCGCAGCCGGCGTAGTAGCGCGCGCCTGGGTAGCCCTCGGCGTACTTGTCGGTGATGATGCTGGCGCACGCCTCGCGCACCGCGCTGCTGCAGTGGTTCTCGGAGGCGATGAGGCACAGCGAGTCGATCTGACGCGCGTGCTCGGCCTGCAGGAGGGCGAAGACGTCAGTGTCCTTGGTGCGAAGAGGTGATTCCACGGAGACGGCGTTCGGCACTGGGGCAGGTTACGGACCCGTCGGCGAGCGCGCCAGGGTTCGGCGGGGCCTGGGGGGGGGCCGGGTGGCGCAGGCAACGCCTGTCAGCGGCCAGGATCCGGCCCGCGCTCGCGCGTCGGGTTCTTGGCGTAGGCCGTCGAGCCGCCGCGCGGGATCGACAGGCTGCGCCAGCCGTCGCCGGCGAAGGTGCGCGCCAACAAGACGATCTGTCCGGTGTGGTAGGCGACGTGCGCCATCGAGCGACACAGCGCTTCCAACACTGACAGCGGCTGGCCGCGAATGGTGATCGCGCGTTCGAGAACGGCAGGTTCTTGTGCCTCGACGTCGTCGAGCGCGCGCGCGACCACGTCCCACGCCGCCGACCACGCTGCCAAGAGTGCGGCGCGGTCCAAGCCCGGATCCTCGAACTCGCGATCCCGCTGCCGCCATGGCTTCTCGCCGTCACTGGTCAGGAAGTCAGCGAAGCGCGAGCGCAGGTTGCCGCACAGGTGGCCCATGACGATCGCGATCGAGTTGCCGTCGGTGCACGCGCGGCGCCCGAGGTCGTCGTCGCGCACCTGCTCGACGGCGAGTTCGACGAGGCGGCGGTAGCGGAGGTACTCACCACGAATCGCGGGCACGACGAGCATGTGCCAGGTTCTACTGCGGGCCAGCCCACCGCGGGACTGCGTCGGTCATGGCGAGTCTGCGGGCTCACCGCCTTGCCAGGGAACCTCATTTTCGGTGACACCAGTCGAGGTCTGCGGCATCTTGTCTGCCTCAGCCTCGCTTCGAGGCAACCCTGTGGAATGACCTCACGATGAAGAAAACCACGTCGACCCTTCTGGCCGCGGCTGTCTCCGGGCTTTTCCTGGGCAGCACGATCTCGATGACGAGCTGCAAAGGCGGCGCTGAAACCGCGAACACCGCCACCTCGATGGCCAAGCATGCCTGCAAAGGCTTGAACGCGTGCAAGGGTCAGGGCGGTTGCGCCACTGGCAACAACGGCTGTGGTGGCAAGAACAGCTGCCAGGGCAAAGGCGGCTGCGCCACGGCTGAGAAGCACGGCTGCAAGGGCATGAACGCGTGCAAGGGCCAGGGCGGCTGCAAGTCCGGCAACAACGGCTGCGGCGGCAAGAACGACTGCAAGGGCAAGGGTGGCTGCGCGGTGCCGATCAAGCACTGAGCCGGCGACCGATGCGCGTCAGCGATCTCGCGCAGCGCGATCTCGGCATCGGGATCGGGCTGCGCAGCGTGCATTTCCCGCACATCTTGCAGCACTGGCCGGCGCTCGACTGGTTCGAGATCCTGTCGGAGAACTTCATGCACACCGGCGGGCGCCCATTGCAGGTGCTCGACGCGATCGCGGCGCGCTACCCGATCGTCATGCACGGGGTGTCGATGAACATCGGGTCGGTGGATCCGCTCGACTTCGACTACCTGCGTGAGCTGAAGAAACTGCGCGACCGCTGCGGCGCGCGCTTCGTTTCCGACCATCTGTGTTGGACCGGTGTCGACGGCGTCAACTTGCACGACTTGATGCCGCTGCCTTACACCGAGGAAGCCCTGAAGCACATCGTGCGCCGGGTGCGGCAGGTGCAGGACTGCTTGGAGATGCCGCTCGTGCTCGAGAACCCGAGCACCTATGTGAACTTCGCGGCCAGCCAAATGCGCGAGACGGAGTTCCTGCGCGCGCTGTGTGCGCAGACCGGCTGCGGGTTGTTGATGGACGTCAACAACGTGTTCGTGTGCGCGACCAATCACGGCTTCGATGCGGCGCAGTACCTGCGCGAGGTGCCGTGGGACTCGGTGGTGCAGTTCCATCTGGCCGGGCACTCGGTGTACGCGACGCATCGCCTCGACACGCACGATGCTCCGGCTTGTCGTGAGGTGTGGCAGTTGTTTGCCTTGGCGCATCAGCTGTCCGGCGGCAGGTCGACGCTGTTCGAGTGGGACGGCAACATCCCGTCGTTCGCAGCGGTGCGGCGCGAGGCGTGGAAGGCGAAGAAGGCGCGCGGCGAGTTGCGACCGAAGGCCGAGGTCGCGCGTGCCTGACGCGTTGCCGCCGAACGTCACGCTGCGGCGGTTGCAGCGCTGGATGTCGGCGGTGGTCCAACATCCGCGGGCTGCGGCGCACGCGATCGACGCGTCATTCGCGCGCGCGCAGATTGCGCCGGCCGCGGTGCGTCGTGGCCAAGTGATCGCGCCCGCGCACAACGCGACGATCTTCCAGCGCATCGACGTCTATGGCGGCGCCTATCTGGCACGCCTGATCGAAGCGCTGGAGGGCGATCATCGCGGGCTAGGCTTCGCGCTCGGCCACGCCGACTTCGGCAAGCTGATCGCGCGCTACGTTCAGCGTTACCCCAGCCGGCACCCCAATCTCAACCGCTTCGGCAAGGAACTGCCCGCGTTCATCGCGCGCCAGTCGAGCCTCCCGCACCGCTTGTTCCTGCGCGAGCTGGCGCGGCTGGAGGTGACGATGAGTCTGGCGTTCGACGCGCCCGAGTTCGTGCCGCTCGATGCCTCGACGCTGCCGCAACAGAGTCCGACCGACTGGGTGCACGCGGTGCTGCGGCCGAACCCGTCGTTGCACCTGCTGCGGCTGCGCTATCCGGCCAATCGCTACTTGCAGGCGGTGCTCGACGATGCCTCGCCGCGGGTTCCGCGCGCAGGACTCGAGTGCGTCGCCGTCTATCGCCAGGCTGGTCGCGTGTGGCGCATGACGGTGCCGGCGCCCATGGCCAAGGTCCTCGATCGTCTGATAGCGGGCGTGGCGATCGGCCGCGCGTTGGCGGTGCGGGGGCAACAGCCGAAAGACGTGGCGCGTTGGTTCGGCGAGTGGTCGGGGAGCGGGTTCTTCGTGGCGGTCGAGAGCCCGGCGAAGGGCGCCGCCCCGCGCCCGCTCACTTCTTGCGCGTCAGCGCCGCCGCGATCCCGCCGAAGAAGCCGCCGACCAGGATCGTGAAAGGAATCCAAAGGGTCATCTGCGCCATCGAGAGGACGAAGGCCTTGTCGGCTTCGGCGATCGTCGAGTCGGGTCGGGTCTTGACGTGGTGCACGTCCCAGCCGCGGCTGATCGCCCAGTAGGTGATGACTACGATCGGCAGGCGCGCGAGCAGGCCATAGCCGAAGTTGGTGCCCGCCAGCGCCGGCCACGCGAAGACTCCGAACAGCGCGCACACCGGTCCCGTCACAAAGAGCAACATCGAGGCTGCCTGGCCTTCCAGCTTCAGCACATTGAACTGCAGCGCAAACACGCCCACGACCAGCGCAAAGCCAATGAGCGGCATCGCGATGGCGCGTCCCGTCCTGGCCGGGCCCCTGCCGTTGCGGGCGAGGCGGGCGCCGAACCACAGACCGAAGATTGGCACGAGCCAGGCGATGCCGACGAGTGCCATGCCGCCGCCTGCCTCGCGGTTGAAGAACTCAGGGTCCCAGCCTTCGAGTTCGCCATAGAGGCGGACCGCAGTGAGGGCCAGAGTGATGATGCCGGCGACGAGGACGGCGCGAGACATGGACGGACGAGACGAATCGGCCATGCGCGGACGATACGGACGGTGGCGAGCTGTACCGCCATGAGAAAGTCGCGGGCGGTGTGGCAGCCGACGGTGACCGGTCGTCGGTCAACGCCGGGCGGCTAGCGTCACGTTCGTCTCGACCGTCTCGCCGTCGCGTAGCGTGACCGCCACCGACCCCATGCGTCCTTCCGGCGCGTGCATGACCAGGCGGTAGGCGCCGGCGACCGCGCCGCGTAGCTCGAACTTCCCGCTCGCGACGGCGCCGCGGAAGGCGGCTCGCGTGCCGTCGGCCTGCGTCGGCAGCAACATCACGCCGGTGCCGTCGGGCACCGACGCGTCGGACTCGATCGTGCCGCGCACGCTCGCCGTTCCCGTGGGGGTGACGCGCAGCTCCAGGTCTTGATCGCGCTCGACTGCGATGAAGCGCGTGTAGCAAGTGCTCACGCCATCGCGCAGCGCGAAGCCAAACAGCTCGTAGTCGCCGCCTGCCAGCGCTGCGAAGGCGAAGCTGCCGTCGTTGCGGGTTTCAGCCGGCGGGATGCGCTCCTGTTGTCCGCGCCGCGCGCTCAGCGTGAGCCGGACATCGGCGAGGGGCTGGCCTTTGGCATCGACCAACTGGCCGCGAATGCGCGCTCCATCGGCCAGCAGGATGGTCCGTTCGACGTGGTCGCCGCTGCTGACAGGGAACGGGCCCTCGGTGTGTCGTGGCATCCCCGCGGCTTCGACCGCGAGCTTCGCGTTGCCCATCGGCACGTTGGTGAGTTCGAAGTGGCCGGTAGCGTCGCTGCGCGCGCGCAACAGGCCGTAGGGCTCGTTCGCCGCCCGCAGCAGTTCGTCCTCGTGGTCGAACCAGGTCAGCGTCGCGTCGGCGATCGCGGCACCGGTGCTGCGCCCGAGCACGCGGCCGAACACGGTGGCGCCGCGCTGCATGCGCAGCACACACGCGCTCGGATCTGGCGCCAGGGTAGCGACAACGTGGGTACGCGCCGGCGCGTAGCCCTCGGCGGTGGCCTCCACGCCCCAGACTGTCCCCGGCTCCATCTGCTCGCCTTCGGCGCGCCAGTTCCCCAGCGGATCGGCGAAGCTCTTGCCCTCGCGCGCCCAGGTCGCCGCGTAACCGCCGCCGCCACGTTCGCCCGTCGCGAGTTCTGGTTTCACGAAGCGGATCCTGAAGGCCTCGACCGGTTGGCCGGTCACTGCATCGACGACCCGCCCGCTGATGGTGGCTGCACGCTGCACGACGACTTCGACGTCGGCCACTTCTTTGCGTATGTGCGAGGCGCTGTAGAGTTCGAGCGTCACCCGACCCGCTGGCAAGCCATCGAGACGGAAGGTGCCGTCGGCGCCGGTCTTGCCCTGCACGTCGAGGTACTCGCCGCGGCCGCGCATGCCGCGTTGGCCTGGTGGGGTCACCAACACGGACACTCGCACGTTGGCGACCGGCTGGCCGGCGTCGTCGCGCACGCGGCCGGCCAGAAAGTGCGCCGGCTGCAAGCGGACTTCGGCGGTGACCAGCGTCGCGTCGCTGGGCACCTGCAGCACGCGTTGATCCGGCGCGAGGCCGCGCCGCGTGGTCACCATCGTCTGTTCGCCGGCATCGACGGCTGGAAACACGAACGAGCCGTCGTCCTGCGATACCGCATCGAGCCGGTTGTAGGCGGACGGACTGAAGCCGATGTAGATCGCGGCGCCCCCGACGGGTGTGCCATCGGTTGCGAATACGCGGCCCTCCACGCGCGCGCCGCGACGCATGACCAGCCGCACCTCGCGCGGCGCGGCCTTGCTCACGACGCTGACCTTGGCCTCTACGTAGCCGGGCGCGCGCGCATACACCGAGTGTTGCTCGCGCTGAGGATCGAGGTCGGTCAACTCGAAGCGCCCGTCGGGACCCGTCACCACCGCGTCGGTCAGCATGAAGAACGACTTCACCGCAGCCCCGGCGACGGGTGCGTCCTGCGCGTCGACCACCGTGCCCACCACGCGCAGTCCGCGGCGCAGGCGAAAGTCGGCGCGCACTTCGCCCATCCGGTCTAGGCCAAAGGTGCTGCGCTCGGCGACGTAGCCCGGGGCCCCGGCGCTGACGCCCGCCCCGTAGGTGCTGCTGAACTCCGCGCGGTAGTGGCCGTCGGTATCACACGCGACTCGCTCGGCCGGCGACTTCACGAATGCGCCCACGATCGGCTTGCCGTCGGTGTCGGTCACTCTGCCGACCGCGACGCAGTCCAGCGGACACAGGAACAACTCGATGTCTTGCGGCGGCGGATCGCCGCGCGCCACGATCACCGATTGGGCGCGGCCGAGGTGACGCGGCATCGCGCCGGCAAAGCGCAGGCACACAGCGCTCGTCGGCACGGGTAGCGTCCACTCGAACGCGCCCGCCGCGTCGCAGGTCAACTCCGTGCTGAGGTCCGGCGTGCCTTCGGCGGTGTAGCCAAGGAAGCGCTCAGCCCTGAGGCGTGCGCCGGGGTAGGGCACGTCCACCGCCTTCACCACCCTGCCGCGCACCACGAACGCGTTCGTCGCCGCGTCGTGAATGGGCGTGCGCTCCGCGTCGTTGTGCGGCACCACGGCGGGCGTCTGCGTCGCGCTGCCGCTGGTGAGTTGGGCCGGATCGAGGTCAGACGACGCCGTCGCAGCGGTCGCATTCGGTGCCGCTGGCGCGTCGTGGTCCCGCAGCAGCCACCAACAGAAGGCCACGACACCGAGCAGGAGAACGACGCCAACCACGATCCTTCGCATCGGCGCCACAGCATAACGAGATGAGCGGCGCGATCCGTCAGCGCACCGGCTCGACGCGCACGTCGTGTGGGATCGTGCGTCGCTCCAGCGTTTCGACGGTGAAGCGGGCGCGATACAGGCGGCCGGACTTGCCGGTGGCCTCGACTTCGAAGCTGCCGCGGTCGAGGAACGGCCACGAGTCCTTGAACTCGGTGCCCGCGTCCAGCTCGGTGTCGAAGACGATGCCGTTGGTCGCGTCGCGGATGACGAACATGGCGCCGCGTTCGTCGGCTGGCATGTGCAGGCGCACCCCGAAGCGGGCTGCCGCGCGCAGCGTGCCGCGGATGGTGGTGGTCTGGCCGGCGATCACGTCGATCGGCTGGTCGAGCCAGCGGAAGCCTTTGCCGTAGACCTTGGCGCGGTAGCGGCCGGGGAGGACGGACTTCGCCGCGGTGAGCGTCGTCGTGTCGACGCGGAAGATGTCGGTGTCGCCCAGGCCGTCGAGCTGCACGAGCACGTCGTCCAGGCGCAAGCCCGCCTCGGCTTGCAGCTCTGCGCGCACGATGCCCGACGCGGGCACCACCACCCGGCCGAGCTGCGTGGTGCTGCTGGGCAGAAGCGCGAGGTCGGCGATCGAGAACTCGACGCTCGTCAGGCTGGCGAAGGTGAGCGTGCACGTGCCGGGTGGCAGCGGACCGACCCGGAACCGGCCGGTGCGCGCGTCGATTTCGGCGGCGCGCGACGTGCGGCCCGGGTGCACCCGGAACTTGCCCATATCGACCGACAGGAACTGACCTTCGATCGCAGGCCGATCGGCCGAGTCGAGGAGCATGCCTTCGAGGTAGGCGGTGGCGCGCGCGTCGTCGGGCACGCGGATGACGAGCGGATCGGGCGTGGAGCGGACCGCGTTCACGTTCGCGATCGGTACCGGCAAGCGCAGGCCGGGTTCGCACACACGCAGCGTGTACTCCAACGCCGCATCGGCCGGCAGCGTGAACGCGCCGTCGGGTCCGGTCGTCGTCGTGGGGGTACTGCCGGGGTTGCCTTGCGCGCTGATGCTCCACCCCACAAGGCCGCGGTCGGACGCGTCGATCAAGCGGCCATGCACTCGGGCCAGGGGTGAGAGCGTGACGTGCACCGCGGCGACTTCGGCGCGAACCAGCGCGACCGTTCCCTTGACGTGCGCGAAGGCCGCGTGGGTTGCCGTCCACGTCGCGGCGCCGGCCGACAGGCCACCCAGCTCGAAGCGTCCGTCGGAGCCGCTGCTGACGCTGCCGTCGCCCGCGTCATGCTGCACGACGATCGCGACCGCCGCGACCGGGGTGCCGTCCGTTGCGACCACGCGACCGTGCATGCGCGCCTCGCGCGTGAGCGCGATGTCGCGGGTCAGGCGCGCTTGATCCTCGACCCTGAGCGGGCTGCGGAAGGTCGCGTGTCCGGCCGCGCGCACGCGCAGTCCGTAGTCGCCCGTGGCGAGCGTGCTGAGTTGGGCGAGGCCGTGCCCGTCGGTCCGGGCACCGCGTTGCAGATGCGCGAGAATGCGGCCGTTGCCGTCGTCGTGTGAGTTGGGTTGATCGACCGGGTGCATCACGACGTGCGCGCCCGCCAGCGGTTGACCCGCGTCGTCGGTCACGCGCACCTCGAGCGAGGCCCCGGCGAGGCCCAGGCGTAGCTCGACGACGCGGGTGGCCACGTCGTTCTCGTTGGCAGGTGCGGTCACCATCCGCGCCATCGAAGTGCCGAGCGTGGCATGGTGCGCGGCAAGCCAACAGCCGTGGCCGCGCATGTTCGGCAGGCCCGCGAGCCGCAACTCGCCGTCCGGATCGGTCTTGCCCACGACCACGCCGTCGTCGCCCGCCGGAATGTCGAGCCAGCCATTCGCGCCCCAGAACGTCACCTCGGCACCCGCCACGCGTACGCCTTCGGCGCTGAATACTCGTGCGATCGCGGTTGCGCCGGCCGGTACGGTGATGGTGAGGTCGGCCATCGCGTCGACTGTGACGACGGCGTCGGCCTTCGGCCAGCGGTCGAGTTCCACCTGCCATCGACCTTCGTCGAGCGCGTCGAACTGCGCCAAGCCATCCGCGTCGGTCACGATCACCCGCCGCGTCACGTCCTCGGCGCGGCCGTCCAGCGCGACGACCTGCACCGCGACGTGCGCCAACGCGACACCGTCGGGAGCGAGCGTCACGCGCACGCGCAGGCCGCCGCGACCGCGCGCGATTGGCGGCGCATCGAACTCGGCGCGCGCAGGCTGCGTCGGCGTGTTGTTGTCTGGCCTTGACGGAGCGCCGACGTCGGCCGCGAGGCTCGCGGCCGCGTTCGTCTCGGGCGTCGGGCCTGTGGGCGCGATGCCAGAACCCATCGGCCCCGTGCGCAACATCCGCCAGCCCGCCAAGATCACCACGCCGAGGAGGAGTCCAATCAAGACCCGTCGCATGCGCACATGATGGCGCCCACGCGGACCAGGACGAATGTGGTCAGACACATTCGTCCTGACTAACCGCGTGACCTTCGGCGACTAGCAGGACGAGTTTGCGATGCACGAACGACAGTGTCCCGACGACGAGCATTCACTCGTCGTCGGGGCACCTCTTCTTCCTCGTCGATCAGCCCTTCGGCTTCGGCCGATTGGCCGGAGGCGGAGGAGGCGTCGCGGACTTGCCCGGCTGCCCGGAAGGCGTCGCGGGCTTGGCCGGCTGCCCCGGCGGGGTTGCGGGCTTGGGCGCGCTCGGCGGGGTGTTGGGCTTGCTGGGTTGCTGACCGGGTTTCGGTGGGTTGGCCATTGTTTGTCTTGTCTCCTGTTGGTGGCAACACGGTGGTTGCCCGCCGACGTAGAGCAACGTGGGTACCAAGCCCGCGGATTCGGCCCGACAGAAGCGCCACTAGGGCCTGTTCGGGAGAGGGTTATGCGATTTTTATCTGATTCGCCGGAGCGTCACCACCGCAGCATTTCAGCAGATGGTTGCCGATTTTTGTCGGCAAGAAGGTTCCGATTCCCCAACCATGCTGCTGCGCGCGATGCTCTGTCTGCCGGCCGCCCTCGGGCGCCGAATCGAGCGCCTCCTTGCGGGCGAGTCGGTGCGCATCTCGATCGTGCGCGGCGCGCCGGGGCCCGCGCTCGGCCGCGGCGACATCGACGTGCTCTTGCTCGCGTATCCCCGCTTGGGAGCCCATCCCGACCGCGCTCTCGCCCGATTGCGCGGCACCGAGGGCGCCCCCGATGTGATCGTTCTGTGGGACAGCGAGGATTCGACTGCGCGCGCGCACCTGCTCGCCAGCGGCGCGATCGCGGTGCTCAACAACACGCTCGAAGACCACGCTCTCGCCGAGACGCTGATCGCGCTCCTCGCTCGGCGCAGGAACGTGAACGTGCAGCGACTGCGTGCCCAGCGCAACGGACCCCCGGCGTCGCTCTCGGACTTCGTCAGCCAGAGCCCCGAGATGCAGCGGTTGCTCGTGGTCGCGCATCGCATGGTGGACAGCGATGCCAACCTGCTCGTGCTCGGCGAGACTGGCGTCGGCAAGGAACGCCTGGCGCGCGCCATCCACGACGAAGGTCCCAGGCGTGACGCGCCGTTCGTCGCGATCAACACCGGCGCCGTGCCCGAGTCGCTCTTGGAGAGCGAGCTGTTCGGACACGAAGAAGGCGCCTTCACCGGAGCGGTCCGCAGCCATCGTGGTCTGTTCGAGTTGGCCCACGGCGGCACCCTGTTCCTCGACGAGATCGGCGATACACCCGTAGCCCTCCAGGTCAAGTTGCTCCGCGCGCTGCAAGAACGTCGCATCCGGCCGGTCGGTGCCGAGGACGACATCGAAGTCGACGTGCGCGTGATTGCGGCGACCAACCGGGATCTTCCAGCGGCGATGCGCACCGGCGCCTTCCGACCCGATCTCTTCTACCGGCTTGGTGCCATTGCGCTGACCATCCCGCCGCTGCGCGAGCGCCGCGCCGACATACCCGATCTGGTGCGCAACCACCTCACGACTCTGTGTGAGCGCATCAATCGCCGCCAGGTCGACGTAGCTGAAGGGGCGATGGCGGCGCTGACGGCACACGACTGGCCCGGCAACGTGCGCGAGCTGGCGAACGTGCTCGAGCGTGCCGTTTTGCTCGGCGACGGCCCGTGTCTCGAGCTGCGCGATCTGCCGGCGGTCATCGTCGATTCGACGCGAATGACCGAACGGGGACCGCACCCCGTCGAGCTGCTCGACATGCCGTACGAGCCGGCCCGCGACCGCGTGCTGAGCGAGTTCGAGTACGCGTTCTTCGCCCGGCTGCTGCGCGAGTGCGGTGGTCGGGTCGGCGCCGCCGCTGCCCGCGGCGGAGTCAGCACCCGCACGCTGTTTGCCAAGATGCGCCAACTGGGCTTGCGCAAAGAGGACTTCCGCCCGCGATCGCTCGCAGCCGTGGATGCAGCCAGAGCCTTGATCGCAAGACCGGCTGAGGCGCCGGCCGGCCGGGGTGCTGGGCAACTCGTCCGGTAACTCCTCGTCACGCCGTGTCCTTGCGAGTCGCTCCTGGGCGCGAGTCGGAGTCCGAAGACGACAAACGTCAAACGTGCCAGCGATGCCTCCACGAGGCCCGCGTTCGGCATCCAGGGGCGTGTTGCGGATCAGCCGATGAACGCTTCAGGATCCCGCGAGCTCACGGCCGACACGCTCGCCGACGCATCCAGCCAACGCACGATCTCGACGAACGCAGCTCGCGGCCATTCACAAACGCCGCGGTGATGTGTTCAATCGCGCGCTTGATCCGAGGCGTCCCGCCTTTTTCTGGCCCCCCCATTGAGCTGCGAGGTATCCCCCGTTGAGTAAAGCCGTCCGCGAGATGCGTCCCTGGTCCGTGCAAGACAGCGCTGATCTCTACAGCGTGCCGCACTGGGGCGCGGACTACTTCGACATCGACAAGAACGGCCACATGATCGTGTTGCCGCGTGGGCCGGGGGGGCCGTCGGTGAGTCTGTTCGACTTGGTCGAAGATCTACGTCGCCGCGGCTACGAGCTGCCGGTGTTGCTGCGCTTCTCCGACATCTTGAATCACCGCGTGCACAAGCTGTTCGGCGCCTTCGAGGCGGCGATCACCGAGTTCGGCTACCGCGGCCGCTATCGCGGCGTGTATCCGATCAAGGTGAACCAGCAGCGCGACGTGGTCGAAGAGCTGGTGGAGTTCGGTCGCAAGTTCGGGCTCGGCCTCGAGGCCGGCAGCAAGCCCGAGCTGCTGGTGGCGCTCGCGCACAACGACAACCCCGACGCGTTGATCATCTGCAACGGCTACAAGGACAGCGCCTACATCGAGACGGCGATGCTGGCGCAAGAGCTGGGCCGCTACCCAGTGGTCGTGATCGATCGCTTCGAGGAAGTCGAGCTGGCGATCCAGGTGAGTCGTCGCTTGGAGATGCGGCCGCATCTCGGCGCCCGGGTGCGTCTGAACTCGCGCGGCTCTGGCAGGTGGGTGGAGTCGGGCGGCGCGCGCGCCAAGTTCGGCCTCACCGCCGCCGAGTTGATCGAGGTGACCAACCGCCTGCGGCAAGAAGGCATGCTCGACTGCTTGGAGCTGGTGCATTTCCACATCGGCAGCCAGATCACCAACATTCGCTCGGTGAAGGACGCGCTGCGCGAGGCGAGCCGCGTGTTCGTCGAGCTGTCGCAGCTCGGCGCCGGCCTCAAGTTCGTCGACGTCGGCGGCGGCCTCGCGGTGGACTACGACGGCAGCAAGACGGCGTACCACTCGTCGATGAACTACTCGATGCAGGAGTACGCCAACGACGTCGTGTACGCGATCGGCGAGGCGTGCGACAAGAAGGGCATCCCGCATCCCGACATCGTCAGTGAGTCGGGGCGCGCGCTGGTCGCGCACCACTCGGCGTTGGTGTTCAACGTCCTGGGCGTCGACAAGGTGTCGGTCAACACGCCGCCGCCGGCGTGCGAGAAGCACCAGAACACCACCATCCAGGGCCTGTACGAGGTCTGGAAGAACATCACGCGGCGCAACTACTTCGAGTCGTACCACGACGCGCTGCAGATGAAGGAGGAGGCGTTCAGCCTCTTCGACTTGGGCTATCTCGATCTCGAAGGCCGCGCCACGGCCGAACGCCTGTTCTGGGCGATCTGCGAGAAGATCATGAGCATCGTGCGCGAGCTCGACTACGTGCCCGACGACCTGCAGGGTTTGGAGCGCGCGCTCGCGGACACCTACTTCTGCAACTTCTCGGTGTTCCAGTCGGCACCCGACCATTGGGCAGTGAAGCAGCTGTTTCCGGTGATGCCGATCCACCGTTTGAACGAGCAGCCGGTGCGCAAGGCCACGCTGGTCGACCTCACCTGCGACAGCGACGGCAAGATGGACAAGTTCATCTCGCCGCGCGAAGAGAAGGGGCTGCTGGAGCTGCATACGTTCGACGGCGCGCGGCCGTACTACCTCGGCCTGTTCCTGGTCGGCGCCTACCAAGAGATCCTCGGCGACTTGCACAACCTGTTCGGCGACACGACCGCGATCCACGTGAGTCTCGACCAAACCGGCAACTACCAGCTCGAACGGGTGGTGGAGGGCGACTCGGTGAACGAGGTGCTCGGCTACGTGCAGTACAACAAGCAAGAGCTGGTGAGCCGGGTGCGCACCGCTGCCGAGAAGGCGCTGCGCGCTGGCACGCTGCGCATCGAGAAGTTCGCGCTCTTGCTGCGCCGCTATGAGGGCAGCCTGTCGGGCTACACCTACTTGGCGCCCGACGAGGTCGTGGCCGAGGTCGCTAGCGCCACCACGCCGCAGAACGGCGGTCGATCGAATGGTGGTGCGCTGCCCGCGACCCCACCGAGCACTCCGCCGGCCTCCCCGGCCCGCGAGCCGTCGACGCCGAGCGGCAGCACGGCCTGATGTCCCTTCGCTCGCGTCAGCGCCGGCACTCGACCTGCAGGCCGTTGCTCACGAACACCGCGTTGGGCGAGAGCGTGAAGCTCGCAGCTTGCACGTAGTACGTGCCGAGCGCGCTTCCGGGCAGGGTGAAGGTCGCGCGCGCGGCACCGCTGCCGTCGCTCATGAACGGCAGCAGCAGCGAGAACGAAATGTGCATGTCGCAGCCGTAGATCGGGATCGGCTGGTTGAAGCGATTCAGTCCGAACACCCAGATGCCGGGCGCATTGCGCAGGCCGTCCGTGATCTGGAACGTGATCTGATGCTGGCCGCCGGCGGTCAGATTGCGACCGGTCAGCTCGGGGCCGCAGCTGCTGCCGAAGCCGTTGGTGCGGCACTCGGTGGTCTGGGCGGGGAGGAAGGCGGCGACGGTCAGGAGCGTCGCGAGGCAGGCAGTACGCATGGTGTGGACCTCGGGGATAGAAACGGACCGCGCGAGCATAGCCGGCTCGCGCCGTCGCGTGTTGTTCACGCCTGGATCTGCCCGACGACTCGATCTCGGGTTGAGCTGCGGCGCTGAGCGCGCGCCCGACCGGCGTGGATTCCGAACACGACCATCCAAGCCGCAAAGCCGAAGCCATGCACGGTCGAGAAGAGCGTGTGCGCGGTCTCCGAGTCCGTCGCCTGGGCCAAGTAGCCGGTGAGCACCAGCGGGAGCAGAGCAAGAGCGAGGAGGACGCCCGTCGGTCGGCGCGGCTCGGTGCGGGCACGCAGGTGCGGGAGCACGTGCACCGGCCAGAGCATGCCACACACGAACAGAAGCCAGGGTGCCACGACGATATGCGCGTACAGCGCGAGCGGTTCGCCGACGTGCGCTAGGGCGTCCTCGGCTGGCGGCCCCAAGATGTGTCGGTAGACGAGGAGTGGGAGGCCGGTCGCGGCCGCCGCGGCGACGGCGAGCCAGGTGAGACCCCGATCGCTGGCCTTCATCGTCCCGGGCCATCTCCATCGCGCTTCAGCATGGCCCGCACGTCGGACGCAGCCGCGGTCACCGCAGACGGGGCGGTGTCCTTGGCCAGCGCTTCGGCGTGCAGGCTGCCGTCCGGGGCGACCACCACGAGCGTGCTCACGGCGTCCTTGCCCACGACCGTCGTGTGCACGTATGCCGAGTGTGCGGCGTGTTCATCACCAGCGAGTTCGAATGCCGCAATCCAAGCGGTGTCACCCGTCGCGTTCGTGAGGCGCGTGCGTGGCCGGACGTCAGCGTCGGGGAAGCGCGCGCGCAGGCGAGCGCTGGCTGCGGCGTGCGCCGGACCAGCGGCGGCTTGCACGACCGCAGGCACCGCCGCTGCCCACTTCATCAATTCGTCTTCCGCTCGCAGCTGTGCTCCGATGGCCAAAGCACGCACCGCCGCCCGCCCGGTCGCCTTGGAGGTCAGCGTCGCACCGCTCACGGCATCGACGCCGCGGCCTTCGAGGTCGACATGCGCGCGCCCTTCGTACCGGGCGTAGTAGTTCTGGCTCGGCAGGTAGCGGCGCGGCTCGGCGAAGGCGACGACCTCGACGGAGCGCAAGCGCAGCTCGGCATCGAACGCCACGAGCAGGGTCTCCCGCAGCGTGCGTACGCGGTGCGTGTCGAAAAGAGCGATCGCGACGACGGCACCGTCAACCCTGACGACGTACACGAACCACGTTCGCGGCAGCTCGGCATCGTGCAGGTCCGCCTGCAGACTCGCCTGTGCCGGCGGTGTCAGCACGACGACGCGTCGCTCGATCACGCCGCCTGGGGCGAGCGCCGCCAGGGCCTTCTCGTGGGGCTCCGGCAGCGCGACCTGCGCCGGCCCGGCGACCGCCAGCAAGCAGAACACGATCCTCGCTGCGACGCGCATGTTGGCTAGAACACGTAGCCGAGAGCGAGGTTGAAGCGATCGCGGTCCGCACTCCAGTCCTCGTAGTCCGCCTTGAACACGATGTCGGGCCGAGGCTTCCAATCGAGACCGAAGGTCACGATGCGGTCCCGCTGCCCACGATCGCGCACCACACCTTGCGGCAGGTCGGCGTGCGTGTCGATCCACTCCCAGCGTACGAACGGCGCAAGTTCATGACGGCTGTCGCAGCCGAAAGCCGCCAATGTGTCGCAGGCCGCTTCGACGTATGCGCCGTCCATCCGGCGCGCCAGGCGCTGGCCGGTGGCACGGTCGAACATCCCCGCGTCATGCACGTACGCAGTTGCCGCGACGCTCCGCACCGTGCACGGACCGACCTCCCAGGCGAGGTGCACATCGGCGACGGTCGTGTGCATCGCCGGGATCCTGATCCCTGAGCGCAGCTGATCCTGCCCGGTCCGCCCGCTGAAGAACGACGCGCCGACGGTCAAGCCATCGCACCCAAGCCAGTCCAATCGCAGCGTTCCGGCGAGGTCGTCGGCCGCGGCACGATTGCCCTTCTGCCGGCCGGAGCGCAGCCCGGACGCGTCGAACTCCTCGCCGTCGAGGCTCGTCAGCAGGTAGCCGCGCCACGCGAAGCCCGCGCCCTCACCCAGGGCACCGACCCCTAACTCGCGCCAGGTGGAGGGGATGATGCGCGTCTCGGTCTGCGACCGCCGCGTCGCGAAGAACAACGTGGGCTCGTGCTGTTCGTTGACCAGGCCGAGCGGCACGAGCACGAGGCCAAAGCGCAGCGACAGCGCCGAGCTCGCTTCGTACTCGATGTACGCCTGTTCGACCGACACCGAGCCACCACTCGATGTGGTCCCAGAACTCGCCTCCGTGGTGCCGTGCTCGAACTCGATCTCGGTGTTGACGAGCCAACGCTCATCGAAGCGATGGCCGAGGAACAGGACAGCTCGTTGCGCATCCGCCTGATCCACCGCCCCGGCGATCTCGGCGAAGGTCAGCTCTCCGTAGCCGCCGAATGCGACTCCGCGCGACGTCGCGTACACCTTGCTGCCCGCCGGCCCGAGCCCATGCCGCACCGTCATCTCACCCGCTCCATCCCCGGCGAGCTGCGCCTGCTCACGCTCAGCCTGCAGCGCCTGTAGTTGCGCCTCCACCTTGGCCAGCCGGGCGGCAAGGTCTTGCTCTTGAGCGGGAAGGGTCAGGGAAAGGCCCACGAGGCCCGCAAAGGCTCTCTGCATGCGGCCTTCTTATTGCGACAGAATCGCAATTACAAGAGGGACCCCGAGTCTAGTAGAGCCGGATCGGCGGATCGGCGAGCACGTGTTGGTGCTGTCGGTGATCGAGACCCCCACGCCCCAACTCGGGTCGACGATGTTTCGCCGGGGTCGCCCGGCTGCTTCGGCCGCGCTCGTGCCGTCGACGGTGGCACGACCTGATCGCGGAATGCGCCGGTCGCTGGAAAAGCCCCGCCCGCCGAATGCTGGATGAGTGTTATCGTCTGCTCGGGCGCGCGCGACGGACGCTGCGCCTTTCACTCGATCATCAATTTCATTCCAGTGTCACCTCGCAACGATGAACGCCGCGGTCTTCGTCGACTTTGAGAACCTCTTCCTATCACTGAAAAACAGAACTGACGGTCCAGGAGTCCGAACTCGAGACAGCAGCCTACAGATCCTCGAAGGCCTGCTCGCGCGCCTGCGCGAAGAGGGCAATCCCATGGTGATCGGCCGCAGCTACGCGGCGTTCGACACCTACCCTGGCGTCGAGGTCGCTCACGACCTGGCGCTGATGGGGCTCGATCCGCAGTACGTGCTGATCAGCCACTCCGGCAAGAACTCGGCCGACATCCAGCTGGCCCTCGACACCGCGCGCGTGGTGTTCAGGCGCAGCGACATTCCGCTGATCGTCATCGTGTCGGGCGATCGCGACTTCATTCCGCTGGCGCGCCAGGTGCTGGAGGAGGGTCGCGAACTCGTGGTGGTGGCGATCCCCGACACCACGAGCGGTGACCTCCGCGAGCGCGTGGGCGTGCAGCGCTTCTGGAACGCGCTCGACCTGGTGAAGTGGCGGCCGCACACCGAGAAGAACGCGCACAGTCCGGCGCATGCGCATCAGCCCGCGCCCGCGAGCGCGCCGGCGCCAAACCACGGTGACCCAAACCACGGTGACCCAAGTCACGGTGACGGCCCCGACGGTCACGACGAGCGGCTGCCGACGCGCGGCAACGGCAGCGGTCACGTCAGCGCGCTCAAGGCGTCGTTCCCACCGGCGGCGCTGGCTAACCTGGTGGCTGGACAGTTCAGCACGTCGTCGGCGTCATCTGAAACCCTGCCGCCCTCGCGCGTGAACGACGATGCGCCCAACGTCGTCGGCCATATCCCGGTGACGTGGAAGACGCAACGCTCGGTGCCGCCCGAGGAGCACGAGGAGCGCCTGCGCCAATGTCTCGAGCTGATGGTGCGGGCGCAGATCCGCCACGACTCGCCTGATATCTGGCTGTCGCCGTTCCTCAAGGGGCCGATGAGTCAGCACTTCAGCCATCTCGTGCACCCTGAGCGGCGCGCTCTGATCAACGACCTGCGCAGCCGCGGCGTCATCCGCGTCGAAGAGCGCGACAACATGTACGCCGATCATCCCTACTCGGTGATCGTGATCGACGAGTCGCATCCGATGGCGCAGTCGGCGCGCAATCGCGTGGTGCGCGGCGCGTAGGCGCGGGCTCAATGCGGAAGGCGCGGCCAGGGTCGGGCCAGAGTTTCGTCTGCCCAGCGCGTCAGCTCCGCCGCGCGATCCTCTGGCACGCTCCCCTTCTCGCGGGCCTCGTCGAGCCGGTTGCGCAGGTTGCCGGCGATGTGACGGTCGTAGTAGGTCGTGTCCCATACCTCGACGTGGTCGCCGAGCCCCGACATCGCAAGCCAGTTGCCGCCGTCACCGAACGACACCGAGCCAACGTCGCCGTCGAACATCGCGAAGCGCCCGCACTGTCGTTCACTCGCGAGATCCCAGAAGCAGACCACACCGTCGTTGCTGCCCGATACCAGCAGGTTCGGGTCGCGCGGGTGGAAGGCCAGGGTCCAAACTGCGCCGGTATGCCCACGCAGCGTGGTCTGCAGCGCCCCGGTCGCGCTGTCGAACAGCAAGACCTCACGGGCGAACGAGCCCACGGCGAGCCGTCGTCCGTCGGGGCTGAACACGGGTTCCCAGACCGGCTTGTCGTGCAACGTGAGCGAGGCCTCTGTCGCCAGCGTGCGCAGCGTGAGTCCGACACCACGGCAGGAAATCGCCAGCCGCTCTCCGTCGGGTGAGAACGCGACGCCGACCACTTCTCCCTGCTTGGGATTGATGACCCACTCGTGCAACAGTTTGCCGGTCGCTACTTCGTGCACCCGTACGATGTCGTCCGTGGTGCCGCTGGCGATGCGACCGCGGCCGTCCATCTGCGCGCAGCGGACGTGGTCACCGAGGAACGAAGTCTCGATTGTGGCCCACGTCGTCGTGTCCCGAACGCGGACCGCGTCGTCGGCCGCGCTGATCAGCGTACCGGTGGCAGCGTCGAGTCGCAGCCACACGAAACTACCCACGGGGTTTATCGCCGAGACGACACGGTTGGAGTGTCCACCAAGGCGTAGCCGATCGGCGGGCGGTGCCAGTTCCCATAGGCGCAGTTCGTCTGCGGTGACATGCCAAAGCAGGCGCTCGCCTGAGTCCGTACACATCACCAAACCGCCCTTGGTGGCAAAGTGAACGCGCTCCATGCGCGTGGGCTGCCACCGATCGACGCGGATCCAACCGCAAGCCAGGACCGAGCCATCGTGCTGCAAGCTCAAGAGGTCGCGGATCGTGCCATTCGCGCCCGCGACCGTCGCCCTACACTTGCCGTCGGCGATCGACCACGTGCGCAAGGTGCGACCCACCGAGCCGGAGACGAGGATGGCCGGGTCGCCAGCGAAGCACAGGCTGGAGACGCCGTCGCGGTGTCCGGCGAGCTCATGCGCGCGGCGACGCTCGCCGACATCGAACAGGTCGATGCAGCCATCGCGGCGGCCCGCGGCCAGCCAGCGGCTGGTCCGGTCGAACGCCAGCCCGCGGTCGTATGGCCCGGTGTGCTGCAGCAGGACCGCGTCTTGGTCGATGCGCCAGATGCACAGACACGACGGCGTGAGCGCGGCGAGGTGCACGCCGTCGCGCGGCGTCCCACAGCTCGATGCCGGTTGTCGTGCCGAGGGCGATGCGCGTTCCGTCGGATGATACGTCGATACTCATGATCGGACTTGCGTACCTGACTTCTTGCACCAGGCGCAGCGTGCGGCCATCGAGGAAGCGCAACCACGCGTCTTGGCCTCCCATGACGACCAGTTCGCCGGCGCCGATCACGCCGATGCAACGCCGACCGAGCGTTGCGTCGCGGTGGATCGACGCCAAGCAGCGGTTGTTCGCATAGGTCTCCCACAGCGCCCAGTGCGTCGCGCGTGGGGTGCCGCCGGCGATGTGTTGTGGCCATAGCTCATTTTCAGCGAACGTCATGTCACCGAGGCGCACCTGCGTTCGGGCGCGTTCGAACTTGCTCGCCGCCAGTTCACCGTCGGCACGTTTCTCATTGGCGACCGCCCTTTGTTCGCTGGCGACCGCCGCCTGTTCGCTGACGAGCGCCGTTTGCTCATTGGCCCGCGCCTTCAAGAACAGCCATGTGCTCACCGTGAATCCCACGGCGAGGGCGAGCATCGTCGTGGTGATCGCGGTTGCCAGGCCGCGGTTGCGGCGGATCCACTGCCGCAGCACGGCGAGCCGGCCAGTGCCATGGGCGGCCACCACACGCACTTCGAGAAACGCGCGCAGATCGTCGGCGAGCGCCTGCATGGCGGGGTAGCGCGCGGCGGGGTCGCGGGCCATGGCGCGTTCGCAGATGGCGATGAGTTTGGCGGGCAAGCGTGTTGCGAGGTCAGCGATCGGCGGCGGCGGACCCTGGCGGAGGCACTCGATGATCGCGTCGCCGCTCGGTGTCTCGCCAGCCGCCACGTACGGCATCGCGCCGGCCAGCAGGTGGTAGAGCATGGCGCCGATGGCGTACACGTCTGTAGCTGCTCCTACCCAGTCGACATGGCCGAGCGCTTGCTCGGGGGCCATGTACACCGGCGTGCCGATGACGTCGCCGGCACGGGTCTGCACGGCAGATGTGGGCGGTGGCGCGGCCGGCGGTGCGCCACTTTGTTGCGCGTCGTCGCTCGGCTCAGCCAGCACCCGTGCGAGGCCCCAGTCCATGACGTAGGTCTCGCCAAAGCTGCCGACCATGATGTTGGTGGGCTTGAGGTCGCGGTGCAACACGCCGCGGCTGTGCGCGTAGGCCACGGCTTCGCACACGCGTTGCAGCACCCAGGACTCACTCCACCGGCCCAACCAGGCTGAAGAGAGACAGGGTGAAGGAGTTCATGACAGTTCTCGGAGGTTTCTTTGCGGACGTTTGGTTCGTTGCGCCGCCACCGCATGGCGGTTTCACCACCTCCATCCCTCACCCCGCTCCGCGCTTCGAGACTTCCGCGAAAACTGATCTACTGCGGAATGCGCGGCGGTGCGATCGATGCAACTGGCAACGTTGGAGCACCGTGTGCGCAATGCTGGTGGCATCGAGCACGGAGCAGCGAAGAACGCGCCGCCAGTGACACGATCAGCACACCGCGGCGTATGATGACCTCACGATGTCCCACCTTCTAATCGAGTTGCCCGAGAGCATCCTGGTCGGGTCGGGCCAGTCGCGTGAGGAGTTTGTCAAGGAGGCGCGCTTTCTTCTGCTTGCCAAGCTGTTCGAGATGGGGCGCGTGTCGTCGGGGAAAGCGGCGAACATTTGCGGCATGAACCGCGTGGACTTCCTGTTCGCTGTTGGTCGTCTCGGCATTCCTGTCACCAGCTTCGACGAAGACGAGCTGCGCCGCGAACTTGGCCGTGCTTGAAGCGGTCGTCGTTGCTGACAGCGGCCCGCTGATCGCGCTGGCCACGATCGGGCAGCTCGAACTACTGCATGCTCTTCACCGGGAGGTCCTGGTTCCGGATGCGGTCTTCGCTGAAGTGGTGGGTGCAGGCGCGTGGCGACCGGGAGCACAGAGAGTTGCGGCAGCCGATTGGCTGCAACGCGTAACGGTCGAGCCGCTGACAGATCATCTGTTGCTCGATGAACTGGGCCGCGGCGAGGCTGAGGCCATTGCATTGGCTGTCCGGCGAGGCCGTGTGTTGGTCTTGATTGACGAGGTCGAGGGCCGACGGATCGCAGAGACCATCTACGGGTTGCCGGTGCGCGGCATCCTCGGAACGTTGACCAAGGCAAAGGAGAACGGGCTCGTGCCGGCAGTGCGCCCTCTGCTCGAGATGTTGATCCAGAGCGGCTATCACCTTGCGTCGTCCCTGGTGGAGCAAGTTTGCCGCCTTTGCGGCGAGGCACCGAGCCGCTGAAGAGCACCATCGGGCTCCAAACATGCTGCGCGGCGGCTCGAATCGATCTACACCTTGCGGGTCAAGGGCAAGTCGAAGTCGGTCGGCTGCACGCCGATCAGCAGGGTCACCCAGCCGACGTAGCCCGACGGCGGACTTCCGAGAAAACCGCTCGACTGCGGAATGCGCCGACGCGATCCCCGGACGGGCAGAGCGGCCCGCCGTTCACACCCCCGAGTAACCAACGCGTGACGGCTGCCGCCGCGCCCAGTCCGGTCGCGCTACTCGGGCGTCGCCGCGTTCTTGCGCTCTTGCTGCAGGCGCAGCCAGATGCCGTGCATGCCTTCGACCTGGCGCTTCATCCACGCGCCGACGCCGTCTTGCAACTTGGTGCGCGTGGCGGCGCGCGTGCGGGTGTTGACGATCTTGCGCAGCGCTGCGCCTACGGCGTCAGCGGTGTCGAGGTCGAGGTCGCTGTACTTGGCACCCTTCACCAGGGCCTTGTGCACGCCACTTAGGTCGAACTCGCCGCGGAACGCCGGGTGGTAGGCGCCGTTGCGCAGGAGGGCCTGCATCTCGATGAAGGGCGCGTTCAGCAGCGCGCGCGCGCGCGCCTTGTCTTCACCGGTCAGGTCTTCCACCAGTTCGCGCAATCGGTCTTCGATGTCGTGCGGGAAGAAGAACACCGTGTGTGCGCCGATGATGGCGTCGAGCAGGGAGTGCACGAACTTGGGGCGCGGGTCTTCTTTGCCGTCGGTGAGGAACGAGGCGTGTTCGGGCTTGCTGCCCTCGGCCTTGAGCGTCAGCTTGTGCCAGGCGAACGGGATCTTCTGCCATGGACGCGAGCGCTCGAAGCGCGGCAGCACTTCGAGCAGATTCTCGATCCACACGAAGTGCATCGGGTAGTCGCATTCCGCAAGCTCCTCGAACACCCGGGGCTCGATGATCAGGTCGTCGGCCTGCACGCTGGTCAACACGCGCTTTTGCACCGCGGTCAAGCCTTCGCGCTCGACGTCGATCTGGCCAAGATCCTCGATGGCTTCCTGGTGGAAGAGATCGACCTGCGAACGCGTGAGGCTCGGCAGTTCGACCAACGGATGCGCCGGGCCTTCGGACGTGCAGCGCGCGAGGTGCGGACAGGTGAGCGGCGCGCGGCACCAGGTGCCGGTCGGTAGTTCGAGCGAGCCTTCGTCCTCGAGCACCTCGCTGAACGACGACAGCATGCCCTCGATCCTGCCGATGTGGCGACGAACGCGCGCCGTGGCGTCGACGTTCTTGAACAGCTCGTGCACCGGGTGCTTGCCGCCGGCGTGCAGGTAGCGCCGGCTCATGTGGATGATGCTCGTGCGCTTCACCTTGAAGCCGAGCTTCTCGAGCACGTAGACCTGCAGGGCCAGGTCCATGATGTGCCGCGGCTTGATCGACACCCCGGCTTTGACCTCGAACAGGTCGAGGTCGCCGTTGCCGGACGAGATCAGGATGTCGCACGCGATCTCCACGTCCGCGTGGCGGAAGCGACCGTGGAACACCACCTGCGGCTTTTTGTCGCGCACCAACTTGTCGGTGGTGGCGACCGCGTTCTTGTCGCCCGGGTCGATGGCGACGCCCTTGGGAAACGCGCTACTCGCCAGTTCGACCAGCTCGGCGCCGACCTCGGCGATCATCGCCTGAGTCTCGCCGGGGTCGGGGGCCTTCTTGGCTTGGTGGTAGTCGAGATAGAGACGCTTGGCGCACTGGAGACCGGATGTGAACAGTGCGTTGCTGATGCGCGGCGAGTGCGACACGACGTTTCTGAGCTATTGCATCCGGACCGAGGGCGTGACGCGCCCCTCCCAAGCCGGCAGGGCCCGGACTATACGCGGTCGGCTGGTGCCGACTCAACTGGTCATTCGTTTCCTGAGCGCGTGCAGCGCGACTCCGATACAGAGGCCCAGGAGCGCCGCCCACAACAGCTTCGACCCGAGCTTGGTCGAGCCGCGCGCTGGCACACCTACCTGCAGGCTGGTGCAGAGCGCGCCGAAAGCTGTCTCGCCGCCCGCCCGGTCGGAGTCCGGCCAGCTGAGTGTGAAACTGAGCGTCTCGCCGCCGCTGGGCACGTAGGCGTCGAAGCGCAGGCGGGTGGCCGCGCCGGCCGCGTCGATGGCCACTGTCGCGACGACCGCCGGGTACTTTGCCGTGCCCACCGTCGACAACGACAGGTCGGCGAGGGTGTAGCGGTCGGGGCCGCGGGTCGTCAGGGTCGCGTAGTGCGTGCGCACGGCGGCCAGCCCCGCCTCATCCATTTGGGGTTCGCCATCGATCACGACGATCGACAGGGCCTTGCCGTCGAACGTTCCGGCCAGCCATTGATCGATGGCGCCCAGCGTCACCAAGCGCGGCGGTTCTGGCTCGAGCAGTTCGGGCGGGATCTTGTCGCCGCGGCCACGGAGCGTGCGCCCTTCGTCTGGCGTCAACGTGCGCCAACCGCTGGGCGGGTCGAGCGCGAATCGGCCCGCGGGGTCGATGTAGTCGAGCAGCGGCTTGACCGCTCGCGGCGGGGTCTTTGGTGATTGAGCCGGCGCCAGAGTCGCGCCGGCCAGAGCGGTCATGACACGAAGGCACGCGAGCGAGCGCATGGGTTCATCGCTACTCGGTCGTTGGCCTGCGGTAAAGGCTTCGTCGCGTTCCGACGCCTCGTCGCGGGTGCCCGGTCAGCTATCGTCGTCACCGCGTGGTCCCTTCCCCCCAACCCCGTGCGGTCGCGGCCAACTCGTCGCGGTGTCGGCGGCTCGCGCTGGCCTTCCTGCTGGTCAGCGGCTGCCAGATGCCGCCGTACCAGCCTGAGACCGTGCCGGTGCCGACTGACGAAACGACGTTTGCCACGGTTGCTGATGTGGCGCGTGCCCGCTTCCCCCGCCTGCTGATCTGCGACCCGAAGACGTTCCGCATGCAGAGTGACTGGGTCGAGGCCGAGGATGGTGCCGTTCCTGGTCGCCGCCGGCTCACGGTGTTCTCGCTGGCGCCCGGACGCGTCGCGGTGGTAGTCGAAGTGTCCTGGCTGCACACGGGTCTCGACTCGACACCGTACTGGTCTGCGCCGGTGGGCGATGCGGTCGCGGAGCGTGAACTCGCGGCGGCGCTGCGCGCCGCGTTCGGCTTCGGCGACGGTTAGGGCCTGATCTAGCCGCTTGCCTTGATCGGTTGCGTCATGCGGTCGAGAGACACACGCAGGCGGCGATCGTCGCTGCGGCGCTGGGCGCGGCGCAGGAGCGCGCGCGCCGCGTGATCGTGTCCGCGGAACTCCAGCAGGCGCGCGCGTGCCAGCACCACGGCGGTCGGGTCGGCGGCGCAATCCCGCGCCTGCCGGAGCGCGCGCGCGGCGCGCTGCGGGTGGCGGCGAGCGATCGCCAGCTCGAAACACCACAAGTGCACGTGCGGCGCGTTCGGTGAGAGATCGAGCGCCGAGCCGAGGGCGCGCTCGGGGTCGTGTGGGTTGCGACACTTGCTGCCGTAGCGCAGCAGCACGCGCCGAAGCGTGGCGTCGACCGGCAGGTAGCGCAGCCGTTCGCGAATGCGCAGCACGCGTTGCAAGCGCGCGTGCGGGTCTGGGCGGTTGCGGCCGTGTTCCTCGAGGATCAACACGTGGCGGCCGTCGCGCAGCACATCGGCGGCCAGGCCCAGCAAAGCCTCGGTCAGTCGTCGGCGCCAGAACTCGACGTCGCGCCCGCCTTGCAGGGCGGCCACGAGGCGTTCACCGCGGCGGCGAAGCTGCAACGGCGTGAGGCCGATGCTGCGCGCGGTGATGAGCTCGTTCAGCCGGCCGTTCTTGAGGTGCACGCCGTGCTGCATCAAGGTCTCGGCGAACTTGGCGTCGCCGCTCCCGAGCGCGGGACCTTGTGTCACGGTCGACACCGCGGCGGCGATGTCGTCGAGTACGGCGTCGCTTTGCCGCGCGCTCGCCGTCCTGCCCCGCAACCAATAGTGCGACCGGCCGACCAAGCGCAGCCAGCGCTCGTGGCGCTGATCGATGCTCATCGCTTCGATGCTCTGGCGGTGCGCGACAAAGTCGGCGGCGACCTCTTGCGACAGATCGTCTACCAGGTCGCCGTGGTAGACCCTGCTGAGGCCCTGCCAGGCCCCCAGCTTGCGTACGGCCGCTGGCATGGCGACGCGAAAAAAGTGTTCGAGGCAGGCGAGTTGCGGATCTTGCGGTTGCATGGCTTCGATCTCCTGGGCTCCTGCGAGGTCGCCTCGTAATACAGTTTTGTATGAGTCGTGCCAACGTGGGCGTGCAGAAAGTCTGACCACGACCGCACCGTGCTCGCCGGTCGCTCGAACTCCTCCACAGCGCGGTCGGCCCACAACTTGAACCGGAGCTTGGCGCCGCTCGCGATCTTGCGGAAGGAACACAAGCCTCGCGCCTGCCCGTCGCGCGTTCGCTATGCTTCCCGCCCTTTGTTGATCCGCCCATCGTGGCTCTTGCAGCCCATCGCATGACGACCACTTGTGTCACCGGCATCCTGTGGGGTGACGAAGGCAAGGGCAAGATCATCGACCTGCTCGCCCGCGACGCCGACTTCGTCGTGCGCTACGGCGGTGGGCACAACGCCGGCCACACCCTGATCTGGCGCGGCGACCGCCTCGTCCTGCACCTGGTCCCTTCCGGCATCCTCAACCCGCAGATCACCAATGTGATCGGCAACGGTGTCGTCGTCGACCCGATCCACCTGCGCGGCGAGATCGCGCGTCTGCGCGAGCGCGGCGTGGTGGTAGACCCCGGCCGCAACCTCCTGGTCTCCGAGCGGGCGCCTCTCATCTTGCCGCTGCACCAGGCCCTCGACCGCGTGATGGAAGGTCTGCGCGGGGCCGGCAAGATCGGCACCACCGGCCGCGGCATCGGTCCGGCCTACGCCGATCGGGCCTATCGTTCGGGCCTGCGCGTCGGCGACTTGTTGCGCCCCAAGGCCCAGCTGCGCGACGCGATCGGCGCTCTGGCGCGTGAAAAGGCGCCGTTGTTCGCCGCGCACGGCGGTCTCACCTTCGACGTCGACGCCGTGGCCAGCGAGCTGAGCGCGGTCGGTGCCGAGTTGCGGCCGGCCATCGCCGACACCGGCCACATCCTGCGCCAGGCCGTCCGCGACGGCAAACGCATCCTCTTCGAGGGGGCTCAGGGCGTGCTGCTCGACGTCGATCTGGGCACCTATCCCTACGTGACTTCGTCGAACGCTTCGCCCGCCGGCGTGCCGTCGGGGACCGGCATCCCGCCGACCGCGTTGCAGCGGGTCGTCGGCGTGATTAAGGCGTATGCCACGCGCGTCGGCGAAGGGCCGTTCCCAACCGAGATCCCCGAGCCCGAGGTGGTGCGGTTGCGCGAGGCTGGTAACGAGTATGGCTCGACCACGCGCCGGCCCCGCCGCTGCGGCTGGTTCGATGCGGTTGCCGTGCGCTATGGCGTCGAAGTGTCGGGCGCTTCTGAGCTGTGCATGACGAATCTCGACGTGTTGTCGGGCTTCGATCCCCTGCGCATCGCGATCGCCTACCAGATGCCGGGCGGGCGCCTCGATCGCTTCCCGGCGTTCGGTCTCGAAGCGGCGAAGCCGATCTACGAGGAAGTGAAGGGCTTCGACGGCGACCTCACTGGCGTGCGTAAGTTCGAGGACTTGCCGCCTGCCGCGCGCCACTACGTCACCACGCTCGAGGCGCGCGTCGGCGTGCCGATCAAGCTGGTGTCGGTTGGCCCCGCGCGCGATCAGGTCATCCACCGATGACTCAGCGGGTTGGTGCGCAGTCGGCGGACGGCTCCGGCATGTCGGTGCCGCGCTCGGTTGCGATCATCATGGACGGCAACGGCCGTTGGGCGCGCTCGCGCGGCTTCGAGCGCATTCGTGGCCACGAGAACGGCATCGAAGCGGTGCGCGATACGGTCACGGAGTGCGCGCGCCTCGGCGTGCACTGGCTGACGCTCTACGCATTCTCCGAAGAGAACTGGGCGCGACCGCAGCGCGAGATCAACCTGTTGATGGGTCTGCTGCGCCGCTTCCTCACCGAGGAGCGCCCGATCCTGATGCAGAACCGCGTGCGCTTGGTGCACGCCGGTCGCCGCCAGCGCCTGACCGCGGATGTGTTGGCGATCCTCGACGAGACGATCGCGCTGACGGCGGCGAACCAGGGCATGACCCTCTGTCTGGCGATCTCCTACGGCGGCCGCGCCGAACTCGTCGACGCCATGCGGAAGGTGGCGCAACAGGTGCAGCGCGGCGAAGTCCAGCCCGACGCGATCGACGAGGCGACCATTGCCGGTGCGCTGTACCAGCCGGCGATGCCCGACCCCGACCTGCTGATTCGCACCGCGGGCGAGCTTCGGGTCAGCAACTTCCTGCTGTGGCAGATCAGCTACGCCGAGATGTGGGTCACCGACGTATGCTGGCCGGAGTTCCGCAAGCAACACCTCCAGGCTGCCTTCTCCGCGTTTAGCAAACGTGTCCGCCGGTTTGGTTCCGTCGCTCCCTGAGCCCGCGCTGCCCTCGCCGGCCGCGCCGTCGCGCCGCCGCGCGCCCGAACTGCGTACGCGCACGATCTTCTCGTCGCTGATGCTGTTGACCGTCGCCGGTCTCTACTGGCTCGACGTCACCCAGACCGACGGCAAACTGTGCGCCGGCGTGCTCGGCGTGCTGGCGGTCGCCGGCGTGCACGAATTCATCGTCATGCTGCGCGGCGCTGGCTTCGCGGTGGCGCGCGCCCTGTTGCTCGCGTGCACGGCGGCCCTCGCTGGCGTCGCCTTCCTCTTTGGCTGGCAGTCGGTCGACCGCGAGCTGTATCCCCTGGTCATCGCGACCTTCGCGCTGCTGTTTCCGATCGCCTGGCGCTCGCTCATGCGGGAGCGCATGGGGCGCGGCCTGGAAGAACAGGGCGCGACTCTGTTGGCCTTCATCAGCATCGCCTGGCCGATGTATCTGGCGCAGGGCCTGGTGCTGCGCCACCCGCCGTCGGCGCTGTACGTGGTTCTGGTGTGCAAGGGGGGCGATATCGGCGGCTACCTGTGCGGCTCGTTCTTTGGCCGGCACAAGCTGATCCCGCACGTGAGCCCCGGCAAGACGGTCGAGGGCGCCCTCGGCAGCATGCTGTTCTCGTGCGGGCTAGCGGTCGTGCTGCGCGGCCTTCTGCTGGAGCCCCACGTGGTGCTTGGGTTGACCACGGCGCTCCTGGTCGGGATCATGTTGAACATGACGACACAGGTTGGCGACCTGGTCGAGTCGATGTTGAAGAGGCGCTGCGGTGTCAAGGACTCCGCGGCGCTGTTGCCGGCGCATGGTGGTGTCCTGGACATCATCGATAGCCTGTTGTTCTCGTTCCCGACCTTCCTGCTGATCGTCACCCTAGTCACTTGAAAGACCCACAACCCGGCAACGGCCAGGGCACCGAGCACGTGGTCTCGGTGCAGTCGTCCGAAGAAGCTCGCACGTTGCTCGGGCCGCTCGACAGCAACGCCCGCCTGATCCGGCAGATCTACGGCGTCAACGTGCTGGCAAGGGATGGCAGCTTGCGCCTGCTGGGCGACGCGCTGCGCGTCGAGGCGGTGCGCGAAGTATTCGAATGGGGGCTCGAGAGTCTGCGTGCGGGACGCCCCATGAGCACCAACGACATCGCGCATCGGCTACGCGCGTTGCCCGGGGTCGACCCAGGCGCGACGGACCCGACGCTGCCTCGCCCGGTGCTTCGCCGCGGCCAGGTGCGCGCGCGCACCGATGGGCAAGGTCGATACCTGCGTGGGCTGCAAGAACACGACGTGGTGTTCGCGGTGGGTCCGGCCGGCACCGGCAAGACGTTCTTGGCAGTCGCCGCGGCCGTCGAAGCGCTCAAGGCGGGCGCGGTGCGGCGCTTGGTGTTGGTGCGCCCGGCGGTCGAGGCGGGCGAGAAGCTCGGGTTCTTGCCGGGCGACTTGGAGGCCAAGGTGCACCCGTACCTGCGTCCGCTCTACGACGCGTTGCAAGACCTGCTCGATCCGCGCACCTACGAGCGCTACCTCGAAGCCGAGATCATCGAGGTCTGCCCGCTCGCCTACATGCGCGGTCGCACGCTGAACGACTCGTTCGTCATCTTGGACGAGGCGCAGAACACCACCGTGCCGCAGATGATGATGTTCTTGACGCGCATGGGGGAGGGCTCGCGCATGGTGGTGACCGGCGACCCGACGCAAGTGGATCTGCCCAAGAAGGTGCGGTCCGGCCTTGCCGACGCCTTGCGTCGCTTCCGCGGCGTGGAGGGGATCGGCGTCGTCGAACTGACACGCAAAGACGTGGTGCGACACGCTTTAGTGCAGCGCATCCTGCAGGCGTACGGCGGGCGCGAGGCGTAGCCCGGCTCGCCGTGGCGGAGATCGAAGTGATCGACCGCTTTGCCGGGTCACCGGGCGACCGTGAGCTGGCGATCCGCGCGGCGCGCGCTGCCCGGCTCTTCGCGCACGCCGAAGATCTCGCCGTGAGCCTGCTTCTGACTTCAGACGAGGAGATCGCGCGCTTGCACGGCGAGCATCTGCAGGATCCGACGCCCACCGACGTGATGTCGTTCCCCATGGACGGCGGCGTCGAAGTGGTAGTGAGCGTCGAGTGCGCGCAGACCAAGTCGCGCGCGCACGGCGGCGCGCGCGATGCCGAACTCGCGTTGTACGTCGTGCACGGCGTGCTGCACGCTTGCGGCTTCGACGACCAGACACCGCAGGAACGCGCGCGCATGCGCGACGCGGAGTGCGCGGTGCTCGCATCACTCGGTTTGCGCGCGTCGCGTGTCGACTGATCGTCGAGCGATGTGGTGTTGCGACGTGGTGTGCAACGTGAATCACATTGCATCGACTGCATTGCAAGCGGCTGGATGTTCGATAGACTCTGCACGCATGATCACGATGGTGCGCATGAGCGCGCGCGTGATCGGCGGTTTGCTTCGCGAGACGGTGCACAAGATCTCGACCGACTCTCTGGCTCGACAACTGCGTGAGGACGCGAGTGCGTCCGCGTCGTCGCAGCTCACCGTCGTGCTGCCCGCGGTTGTGGTCGACGACTCAGCGCCTTCTTCGCAGGGTGGTGGTAGCGCTGGCCTGGCCTTGCGCGAGCGCGGCGACAGCCTGTTGACCCGTTACCGCGCGCGCCCAAACGTGCGTCTGCGCAACCAGCTCATCGAACGCTACCGCGGCATGGTCGAAGCGATGGCGCATGCGCTGGCGCAGCGCCTGCCGGCTAGCGTCGATCCGCAAGATCTCGTGCACGCCGGCATCTGGGGCCTGATGCACGCGCTGACCGCCTACCGCCCGGAGCGCGGCGCCACGTTCATCGGGTTCATGCGGGTGCGCGTCCGCGGCGCCATGATCGACGAGTTGCGTCACATGGATCGCTTCGCGCGCACCCAGCGCCATCGCACGCGTCGGCGCGAGGCCGCCGTCGAGCGCTTGCGCGCCGAGTTGCAGCGCGAACCTTCGGACGCTGAACTGGCAGAAGAGCTCGGCCTGTCCGAACGGCGCTACCGGCTGCGCTTTGCCGGCGCCGGCACCACGCGAGTCCACGAGCTCGACTCGACCACCGACGACTTGCCCGACGACACGGCCGAGCACCCCGCCGACCCGGTCGACCGCGCCGACCTGCTGCGACGCATCGAAGCGACCTTGTCACCGGTGGAATGGCGGGTGCTGCGTCTGCACTACCTGGAGGGGATGTCGGGCAAGGACGTGGCGCGCAAGCTGCGGTTGTCGCCCGCGCGAGTGTGTCAGATCCACTTGCGCGTGTTGTCGCGCCTCAAGGCCAAGCTCGGCTCGGCGATGTGAAGCCGTGGCCCGCGGTGCGGCCGCGCGGTTGGAGCCAGAACGGCCCTGCGGTAGGCTCGCGGTCTTCTCTCTGCCAAAGGACTGCCATGTCACGACTCGTCATCTCTGCCCTTCTCTCCGTCTTGACGCTGGCCGGCGCGTCGCGTGCGCAATCCGGGGTCGACTTGCACACCGTGCGGGTCGCGCCGCGCGGCGACGTCGTCGTGGTGTACTCGAAGACCTTCGCGACGTGCGCCCACATGCTGACGCCGAGTCTGCAACTCGTGCACACCAACAACATCTTCTGCACGCTTGCGGATCAGGTCGGCTCGGTGCACCCCTCGACCGCGTTCAACGCCAACTTCGTGGTGGGGAACCCGGTGCGCTTGTGTCACGGCAACAACTACAACCAGTGCAGTCCGCTGGTGACGGTTTCCGCTGGCGCGACTCTGTCGGCGGACAACTGGAATCTCTCGCTGCAGAGCGGCGGCACGCAGACCTTCACCCTCGACGCCGGCGCCGCGTGGGCCGGGCGTTCCTATCTCCTGCTCGGCACGGCGAGCGGCACCGCCGGGTTTCCCTTCGGCCCGCACCAGATTCCGCTCACGCCCGACGGCTACTTCTTCTTCACCGCGTCGAACCCAAACACGTTCCCGCTCTCGGGTTCCGCGGGCGCACTGAACGCCGCCGGCGTCGCCGGCGCCGCGTTCACGCTGCCGCCCGGCTTGCCTGCCGGCCTGGCTGGCCTGGTGTTGCACCACGCCTTCGTCGTGCTCGGCCCGACTACGGTGTTGGCGGTGAGCAACCCGTGGCCGCTGACGTTCCGGCCTTAGGGCCCGACAGACAATAACTGCGCAGTTTGGGCTGGCCCGCGACCTACGAGGCGGCGTTGGCCGACCACCGCGTATTGCCAGGAATAAGACTGCGGCGGGCGCCTTGCCACGAACGCCGCGGACTCACCCCAAACTGCGTACTTATTGTTTGTCGGGCCCTTAGGCGGTCGCGCGCGCCGACCGCGCCGACCGACACCCGCTGGATTGCAGCCGTGCGCGCGCTAGCCTGAGATCGACACGTGCAGGCGATGCTCGGGGCGCGTGGCCCCTGCTCAGCGCGCTTGTGGTGTTCGGTCAGGTCTCAAGTTCGGCACCGACAGAGCCGAGGTTGTGCAATTCAGTGTCCATTCACGCCCGTCGCGTCGCTCTCCAGTCCATCCTCGACAAGCAGCCGTTCGTCAATCCGTTCGACGACGGCACGCCGCTGCCCGAGTTGTTCGGCCAGAACGTGTTCGGCCCCGAGCAGATGCGTTCGCGCCTGCCCGAAGCCGCCTACAAGTCGTTGCGGTCGTGCATGGAGCAGGGGCAAGAGCTGGATCCGGCACTGGCTGACCTCGTCGCCAACGCGATGAAGGAGTGGGCGGTCGAGCGCGGCGCCACGCACTTCACGCACTGGTTCCAGCCGATGACCGGCCAGACCGCCGAGAAGCACGACTCCTTCCTGAGCCTCGAGGGCAACCGCCTGTTGCTGGAGTTTTCTGGCAAGGCGCTGATCAAGGGTGAGCCCGACGCTTCGTCGTTTCCCTCCGGTGGTCTGCGTGCCACGTTCGAGGCGCGCGGCTACACCGCGTGGGATCCGACGTCGCCCGCCTTCATCCGCCAGACGCGTTCCAGCGCCACGCTCTGCGTGCCGACCGCGTTTTGCTCGTGGACCGGCGAAGCCCTCGACGAGAAGACGCCCCTGCTGCGCAGCTGCGAGGCGCTCAACCGCGCTGCGGTGCGCATGCTGAAGTTGCTCGGCGACGACCGCGTGCAGTTCGTGTATCCGACGGTCGGCGCCGAACAGGAGTATTTCTTGATCGACCGCGCGTTCTACCTGGCGCGCCCCGACCTCATCACCAGCGGCCGCACGCTGTTTGGTGCGCGCCCCCCCAAGGGCCAGGAGCTGGAAGACCACTACTTCGGCTCGATCAGCCCGCGCGTGCTCGCCTTCATGCACGACCTCGAGCGTGAGTTGTGGCGCCTCGGTGTGCCGCTGAAGACGCGGCACAACGAGGTGGCGCCGTCGCAATACGAGTTGGCGCCGATCTTCGAGCGCTCGACCATCGCGTCCGACCACAACATGCTCACCATGGAGTGTCTGCGCCAGGTGGCGGCGCGGCACGGCTTCCAGTGCTTGCTGCACGAGAAGCCGTTTGCCGGCATCAACGGGTCGGGCAAGCACAACAACTTCTCGATGTCGACCGACTACGGCGACAACTTGTTGGAGCCGGGTCACACGCCGGAAGAGAACATGCGCTTCGTCGTGTTCTTGACGGCGATGATCCGCGCCGTCGACAAGCACGCCGACCTGGTGCGTCTGTCAGTGGCGCACGCCGGCAACGATCATCGCCTCGGCGCCAACGAAGCGCCGCCGGCGATCATCTCGATCTACCTGGGCGAGCAGTTGTCCGACGTGGTCGACGCGTTGATCGCGGGCACGCAGCGGACCAACGACAAGGCCGCGCGCACCATGCGCCTGGGGGTGAACACGCTGCCGTCGCTGCCGCGCGACGCCACCGACCGCAACCGCACGTCGCCGTTTGCCTTCACCGGCAACAAGTTCGAGTTCCGCGCCGTCGGTTCGAGCCAGGCGATCGCGCGGCCGAACATCTTCTTGAACACCATCGTCGCCGACTCCTTGCAGGTCATGGCCGATGAGATCGAGAAGGAAGCCAGCGGCAAGGGGCGCGAGGTCGCGGTGCAGCAGATGGTGCAGGCGACTCTGAAGCAGCACAGGCGCGTGATCTTCAACGGCAACGGCTATTCCCAGGAGTGGCATGTCGAGGCCGAGCGCCGCGGCCTTCCCAACTTCCGCAACGCGGTCGACGCCATCGGCCGCTACGCCGCCGCCGACACCGTGGCGGTGTTCGAGCGGCAGCACGTTCTGTCGGCCAAGGAGGTCGAGTCGCGCATGCACATCATGTTCGAGGCCTACAGCAAGGCGATCGCCGTCGAGGCGCAGACCGCGCTGTCGATCGCCGGCTCCATGATCTTGCCGGTTGCACTCAAGCACCAAGAGCAGGCCGCCAAGTCGATCGCCGCGGCGCGCGCCGGGGGCATCAAGGACCTCGCCAACCAAGACGCCCACCTGCGCCAGGTGAGCGGCCGCATCGAGTCCCTACTGCTTGGCGTCGATGTCTTGCAGAAGGCCTTCGACCACGCCGAGAAGCACAACGGCGACGTCAAGGAGCACGCGACGACCTACCGCGACGGCGTGGTGCCGGCGATCGCGCGCCTGCGCGAGGTGGTGGACGCGCTCGAAGTCCTGGTCGACGACGAGCTATGGCCGCTGCCGAAGTACCGCGAGATGCTGTTCGTGCACTGAGGTTGGGGCGGGGCAAGGTGGTGCTGAACTCGCGGTTCATTGCCATTGTCGAAGACGATGGTCGACTTAGCGTGCGAGCCGCCCGTGTAGGAGCTGCGCTAGCGCGTCACCGACGATGCGATGGCCAGCGATCGACCAGTGCGGATCTTCCCATAGGTAGACCATCTCGGCCTTGTGCTCGCGCAGCAGCGGCAGGGCATCGAGCACCTCGATGCCGAGGCTGCGCGCGTGGTCGAGCACTTGCGTGTAGCCCGCTTCGAGGATCGCCGATGGGTCGGGTGACGGATCCACCGTCGCGTACTCCTCGCGATACACCTGCTCGCGGTAGGGCACCGCGAGCACAACCGGTGCGAAGGCGTGCTTGGCGGCGAGCGCCACGAAGCGTTCGAGTTCCTGGCACGTGAGTGCAAAGCCCTGCCGAATGTGCTCGTGGCGCAGATCGAGCGCATTGCGCCAGTACGGCGAGAACAGAAACGAGCGCTCGCCGTCGCGCCATGGCCTGCGGTCGACGCTCTTGCGCCGGCCGAGGAAGCGGAACAGCTTGTAGGTGGCGCTGTAGCGGTTGAGCGCCAGCTCGAACGCCGACTTCGTCTTGGTCGCCGGCCACGGCTGGCCACGGTCGGCCGCCCACCAAGCGTGCAGCGCCGCGTCCTCCAGGTCGTTGCCGTAGAACGCCCACACCACGACCTTCGGGCCCGCGCCGAGGCCCATGTGTTCGAGCGTGTCGAATGCTTGCTGCGGGCCATAGCCAGACACCCCGAGGTTGTGGATCGGCTGCCCCAACGTGCGCTCGGCGACCTCGACGAAGCAAACCGCGTCGTCGACTCCCCAGCCCATGGCGAACGAGTCGCCGACGACGACGGTGCAGTGCTTTCCCACCGAGAACGCGTCGCGAAACCCGATGCCGTTGTCGGCGAGCCACGGCGGCGTGACGGTGCTCACGTGAAGATCTGCAGATCCGAGGTTGCGAGTGGGTGGCGCTCGAAACCTGCTCGCATCGTGTAACCGAGGCGGGAGTCGACCTGCGTGATGAAACGCAGGTCGTGCAGGCTCACAGGTGCGCGCACACCGGGCGGCAGCGCGCCTGGCCACAGCCGCACGCACAGCTCCAGGCCGAGCGGCGCCGACAGCACGCCGAGGCTGATCGCCAGCAAGCGGCGCCGGCGTTTGCTACCAGCGATCGTCGCCGCCGGACTCATCGCGCCGCCGCCGACTCGTTCCCCACGCGGTCGATCGCGGTGATCGCGTAGGCCTCGGGCCGCGCCGGCAGCGTGAACGTTACGTCGCCGCCGCGCACGTCGGCCAACTGCCAGCGCGAGCCCGACCGCACGTAGAGCGCGAAGAAGCGGATCTCCTGGTCGCCTGACGCCGTCGGCTGCAGGCGCAGGCTGCCGTCGGGGAGGTCTTCGGCGCGCACCGACGGCGCGGGCGGTGTCTGCCGGCTGAGCCAGGGGCTCGCCGGCACCAGCGCGCGCTCGGCGTACGGGCCGTCGCGCAGCGCGGTGGCCACGCCGTCGCGGTCGTGCAGCAGCGCCTGCATGCTGAAGTGCACGTTCCCCGTCGCGCCGCGCTCGGCGCGCGTCAGCGCGATCTGCGCCACCAGCTCACCCTTGGGCCAGCCCGCCGTGCCCGACTTGCCCGTGTAGTTGCCGATCCAGAGGTGTCGGCCCTCAGGGTTCACCTCACACCACCACGCGAGCAGCTTGCCGTAGCTCTGTTTCTCTTGCGCGATGGGCCAGTAGAGCTGCGGCGACAGGTAGTCGCACCAGCCTTCGCGCAGCCACTTCTGCACGTCGGCATAGAGCTGATCGAACTGATCGATGCCCGCCTTGATGCCGACCGGCAACCCGGGCCGGGCGATGCCGAAGGGGCTGATGCCGAACTTGACCCACGGCTTGGTGTCGCGCACGGCGCGCGCGATGCCTTCGACCATCTGGTCGACGTTGCTGCGGCGCCAGTCGGCGCGCGTGCCGCGATACCCCGCGCGCTGCGCCGCGGCAAAGCTCGCGTCGTCGGGGAAGGCGATGCCGTTCTTTGGGTACGGATAGAAGTAGTCGTCGATGTGCACGCCGTCGACGTCGTAGCGCGTGACGACATCGACGATCGCGCGCAGGGTGCGCTCGCGCGCGGCGGGGCGGCCTGGATCGAGCCAGAGGAAGTCGCCGTAATCGACGCACAGGTCGGTGCTGCGCGCGACGTGACTCTCCGCGTTGATCGAGCGCGACGCCGCGTGGCGCGCACGGAACGGATTGAACCAAGCGTGCAGCTCGAGGCCGCGCGCATGCGCGCCGTCGACCGCAAACTGCAGCGGATCCCACAGCGGCTCCGGTGCCTTGCCTTCGGTGCCGGTCAGCCACTGCGACCACGGCTCGTGCGGCGAGGGGTAGAACGCGTCGCAGGCCGCTCGCACCTGCAGGATGATCGCGTTGAGGTGCAGGGCGCGCGCGCGATCGAGGATCGCGGTCAGTTCCTGCTGCTGGTTCGCGACGCTCAGGCCCTTGCTGCTGGGCCAGTCGATGTTGGTGACGGTCGCGACCCACACGCCGCGGAACTCGCGGCTAGTCGGTCCTCGGCCAGTTTGGGGCGGACCCTGCGAGCGCGGGGTCGCGCCCAGGGTGAGGGCCACGATCGTGGCCACGAGCCCGCGGCAAAACCCTCGCACGATCAGTTCACCCGGCCCGACTGCGGGGTCGACTGCGAATGGTCAGGCAGCCGCACGGCCTTGATCACCAGCGCGTCGCCGAACAGGACGGGGCGCGAGAACATCTGCTGGAAGGTCTCGCGCCAGATGTCGCGCAGGCCTTCGCCGCGCAGCTCGTAGGCGAAGACGAAGCGCGTCATCAGCCAGGCGAACGGCACGAACGGCGCAAACAGGTAGGTCGCGGCTTTGTAGCGGTTGGTGGTGATGCGCGTGATCTTGAACCCCACGCGGTGGAGCATGTACCGCAGCTTGTGGAACTCGAGCATGTTGATGTGGTGCAGCGGGTCAGGTTGGCGCTCGTCGAGGGGCGTCTTGCGTCCGTTGTGAAAGCCAGTCCAGAACCACCGCCAACGCGAGCGCAGCGACGAGATGTTGGGCGTCGACCAGATCACCACGCCGCCTGCGCGCAGCACGCGCGCGCACTCCTGCGCAAAGTCGTACGGCCGCTCGATGTGCTCGATGCCGTCGACACACAGCACGGCGTCGAGCGTGCCATCGTCGCACGGCAGAGTCTTGTTCATGTTGGCGGCCACGAAGTTGATTCCTGCGCCGCGATGCCGGGTGACGAGGTCGCCGCCGGTCACCTCGTAGCCGCGGGCGACGAGCTGCTCGCACAAGGCGCCTTCGCCACACGGGATGTCGAGCACGCGACGTACGCCTTTCTCTTCGGCGAGCAGCGCGAGCACCTTCTCGTGCGTGCCGCGCGCCGCCATCGCGCGGCTCGTCGCCCTTGGTTGCGTGGCTGCCTGAACCATGCGCCGACGATACTCGCTGTGTTGTCGAACCGAGCGGTGGTCTGCCTGACTTCAGGGACGCGTTCGCCAGACAAACTCAGGGTCTGTCTTTCGCTGCCGCGGCGGCGACGCGACACTCGGCGCCGCTTGCTGCGACCCAACCCCGATCCCGCCACCACTCAGGGCCCTTGCAGCCCATGAATCCCTACCTCCAACTCGCGGGAGCCAGCGCGTTCAGCGCGCGCGGCGGTGAACTCTGCTGCGAAGACCTGCGGGTCAGCGACCTCGCCGCGCGTTTTGGCACGCCGCTCTACGTGTACAGCCACGCCACCATGGTGGAACGCTACGCGCGCCTGCGTGCGGCGTTCGGCGCCAGTGCGCACGTGTGCTACGCGGTGAAGGCCAACAGCAACCTGCACCTGCTGCGCTTGTTTGCGTCGCTCGGTGCTGGCTTCGACTTGGTGAGCCGCGGCGAGCTGCGCCGGTTGCAGGCGGCGGGTGTGCCGACGCGCGACGCGGTGATGGCGGGCGTCGCCAAGGACGACGACGACATCGACGAAGCGCTCACCGCCGGCATTCTCTTGTTCAACGTCGAGTCGCCGCACGAGTTGGCTTTGCTCGATGCCGCTGGCGCGCGGCATGGTCGGCGCGTGCCGGTGGCGCTGCGCGTGAACCCCGACGTCGACGCCAAGACGCACGCGCACATCAGCACCGGCAAGAAGGAGAACAAGTTCGGCGTCGGGCTCTCGGCGTTGACCGCGGTCGTCGCCAGCGTGCGCCGCAGCCCGCATCTCGAGCTGGCCGGGTATCACGTGCACCTCGGGTCGCAGTTGCGCGCGATGCAGCCGTACCTCGATGCGTTCGCCAAGGTCGAGGCGTTCCTCGATGCCGATCCGGCGCATCGCGACGGCGTGCGCTATTACGACCTCGGCGGCGGGTTTGGCGTCGGCTATGGCGACGCGAGCGCGGTCCTCGACGTGGACGCGTTGGCGAAGGTCCTCTTGCCGCGGCTGGCGGCGCGCGCCCTCACGCCGATCATCGAGCCGGGCCGCTATCTGGTGGCCGACGCCGGCATCTTGGTGACCCGCGTCCTTGGCACCAAGGCAGGCGGCGCCCGCGACTTCGTGCTCGTCGACGCGGCGATGAACGATCTGCTGCGGCCGGCGCTCTACGACGCCCACCATGAGATCGCGCCGGTTCGTGGCGGCGCGCCGCCCGCGGCGCGCGCCGTCGACATCGTGGGCCCGGTGTGCGAAAGCAGCGATTTCCTGGCGCGCGACCGTCGCCTGCCGGCTGTGGCCCGCGGCGACCTCCTGGCGGTGTTCTCGGCGGGGGCGTACGGTGTTTCCATGGCTTCCAACTACAACAGCCGCCGTCGTCCTGCCGAAGTGCTGGTCGACGGTGCGACCGCGCGGCTCATTCGCCGTCGCGAGCGCTTCGAGGATCTGTGGGCGGCCGAGGTGGATGCATGAAGATCGCGCGCGACGGCCGCCTCGATGGCCGTGCGCAGTTGCGCACCGAGCAGCCAGTGTTCAGCGCAGCGCGGAATGTCCGGTGTGTGACGAGGCGGGGCGCGGCGATTCGGTGTGGGGTGAGGCCGTTGCGCGCCGGTGATGCCTGCGCGACAGGTTCATCGCCTCGCCGTGTCGTTCACACGCGGGCTCACGCGTTGGCAACACTTGCTGCCGCGCTGCGAGAGTGGCGAGCCTCACTGATACGAGAGCTTCAGCACAGGCATGCGCCAAAGTTCAACCGTGCCGGTGTCCGGGAGCGGGCCATTCGGTGTCGCGGCCGAGGTGACGATGCCGGCATCCAACGACGCGGGAGAGGTTGCCAACTCGATCTTGAGACCGTTGGACGAACTCAGGGTAGACAGGCCTTCAATGTTCAACCATTGTACATAGAAGCAGGCACCCAATGCAGCGGGTTCGGCAGGCATGTCGAGGTGGACGTTCGCTCCCGCAATTGTGCGAGCACCGACAGCCCCGCCGACCATCACCGGGAGCATGACCAGAGGGTCCATCTGCAAGAAGCACCCCGGCGCACCATAGGCCGCCAGTGAGATTGGAGGCACCTGGTTCGAGCCGAGCATGAATACGTCCACGCTGAGGGCGCGAGCTAGGTGCACGAAGCGCACCGTCGAGCCGGCGCGAAGCGATCGTGAGTCGGCTGACGCGGTGCGCGCAATCCTGGTGGTTGCGTGTCCACAAGCCAAGCCGAGGTCCGTCACCCGACCAGCGATCCCGTCGGCCACGAAGTCAGCGCGCCACCGCGTCGTCGTGGCCCCCACAACGGGCGCACCATCCACTTGCACCACCAGCACACCGCCCTGATACGTGAAAGGGGTCGCCAGCGGAATCGATATGACATGCGCCGCACCCCACGTCGCCGCATTCCGGTCCGCAAGACGCGGCGAGGCCGGTAGCGACACATTGCCTTGGAAAACCGTGATTGTCGTACCCAGATGATTGTCAGCAAAGCGGGGGCGCACATCGTTCACGGTTGTCGCGTTGGAGGCAGACATGGTGACCGTGAGTGCAGCGGTGCCGGCTGCGTGGGGTTCAACGAAGCCATCGCGACGCAGGGCGACCGCCGTGATCTGACGTCCGACCAGAACATTGAGATGGGAAGGCCCCAAGATGATCTGTTGTCGTACGCGCGTCACCGTGCCGGCAAGGTGGCCGCTGGCGTTCCCGTCTTGGCTCACGGCGCCGGTCGGGATGATGAGCGAAGATTGCGCGTGAAGGGCGACGGCGAAGGCTGACGCTAGAGCAAGACCGCAAGCGAATGGTTGCATGGCTATTGCTGCGAGTTGATGTCGAAGGTCTCGTTGATCGGCGGATCGCCGAAGTCAGTCACAGTGAAAGTCTGGCCGCCGCTTCCTGGGGTAGAGATCTCGATCTCACCATTGGGTGGGCTGTACTCGCGAACCTCTCCATCGGGGTCGAGGCTCACATACCAGGGTCCGGGGCCTGGAACACTGATCAAGACAGACTGACCGGCAACCGCGGGATTCGGAGAAATCGAAATCTGCGGGTTGCGGTTCATCGGCTCACTTGGTGAGCAGTTCGAGCGATTGTTCGAACTGCTTCACCTGATTTGGAACCTCATGCACGCCGAACGTTGGAAGCAGGCGCTTGGCCAAGCGCGCGTCGCGACGAGATACCGCCGCGTCAGCCAGCCGCGCGAAGCCCGACCACAAAACCGAATCGGGTGGCAACCGATTGAGCACCAGAAGGAAAGACTGGTGCGCGTCGACCAGCGCGTCGAGCGGACCTTGGGCGAGATCACGCGCATATTGCCGCCGGCTCTCGAGTGGGGAGTCCGCGACTGAGTCTTCTGCCTCAACTTTGACGCTCGCCCGCCCGAGGAAAAAGCCTCCGATGGCTGCGCCAACGCCAAGGGCTCCCATGGCCAAGAAGGCACGTCGCGTTCTCTTGCGAAAATGGTCGAACTTGTCGGCCTTCTTGAACGCCTTGCGCATCGCGCGCTGTTGGCTGGGGAACAAACCGGGGCGCATGAAACCTCCGAAGCTGTTGAGAGACCCCGGAAGGCTAGGGATGCGGATGCGACCGGTCAACGCCCGCAACCAATCAGACCAACACCAACACCCGCTCGACCGTCATGCAGAACGAGTCCCTGGCCGCCAACAACTCTGCGGTCGGTGGGCGATCGCATGCCGTGCCGCCGCGCGTTCTCTGCCGGCTGTGCAGACATCGCCGCGCCCCTCTCTCTTCGTTCTTACGACTCCGCTTCGAGCCCCAACTCGCGCAGCATCTCGTCGCGCGGCACCAAGCCGCGCATCACCCCACTGGGTCCGTGCGGGTCGGGATAGGAACGGATCAGGCGCGCAACGCGGCGACGGCCGTCTTTCGTGCGACAGGCCTGGCGCGGGGTCTGGCCGCCAAGCGCCGGGATCGACTCGTCGAGCCAACCCATGTAGCGGCTGTGCAGCATCGGGCGCATCAACTCGGCGGCGTCTGCGCCGGCGAGGTCGGGCTCGGCTTCAGCTTCTGTCGACCTCAGGGCGTCGTCGGGGGTGACCTCGCGGGGGTCGCGATGCGTCACGCTGCGCTCGTTCACGCCAGGGATCAACGAGAGCCACCGGCGTAGCCGCGCCAGGCGTTCTTCGGAGTTGACCTCGGCTACCAGCTCATCGCCGATGAACTCCATGCGCGCGTGCAGCACTTGACTCTCGCCACGCGCCGCGAACCAGATGAGATGGCCCGCCTCGTCGTCCTCGACATCGGGGCGCGACAGGATCGCCGTTCGGGCGGCAGCTTGGTCGTCGACGCCGTAGCTGACGGCGATGGCCGCAAGCACCTCGCCGTCGCTGTTGACCAAGGAGATTGGCGCGCGCTGCTGCTCTGCGATCCACTCCCACAGCCGGCCAATGAGGTGCGGCGCGCGTGACAGGCCTTCGTGCGTCAACTCGAGGCCCTGAGCCTCGAGCCACGCGCAAGCATGATCCTCGCGTGGATCCAACGCGCAGCTGAAGGCGCTGGCAAAGAAGAACGCGCCGGCGCGATACACGCGCATGAACATCGTTCCGCCGACCTCCGTGGTCTCCGAGAGGGATCGATCGTGCACGCGGAAGGTGTCGCCGGTGAGGATGTCGCACAAATCGATCGTCGCGCCGCGCTCGAGGTCGGCGACGCGATACAGCGACAAGACGGCCTTGTTGCGCGCTGCCAAAATGGTCCGCAACGGCGTCGGCCATTCGGCTTGTTGCAGGATCTTCTCGGCCAAGGTTCGCTTGTAGCGCTCATCTCGGCGATAGAACACGAGCCACTCGATCGCGGTGTGAAACGTCAGGTCACTGCTGGCGAACGGATCGACCTTGTTGCCGAGGAAGGGCTTGATCACGTTGCGCTTCAGCAAGCCTTCTCGCTTCGCAATCAAGACGGACAGCTCGGTGACCTGCGCATCGACATCCTTCCAAGCGTCGAGGTCGTCGTCGTCTGGGTTGGTGTCACGCGCGTCTTCGTGCGCGCCGGCGTCGCCAGAATCCATCGCTGCACCGAGCGCGGCGATCACGGCGTTGAGCTCGATCGGGGTGGCCACGTGATCGCAAGCGACGCCCAGCGCGCTGAGCGCCGGGCTGAGCGCCTGATGAATCGCCGCCACGTCGGTATCGATGCGCGCCGGCAAGCCGCGCTTCTGCTTGCGCTTGCCGCGGCACAGGTCGAACAACAGCGTCGCGATCGCGCTGGGGTCGATCGCCAAGGTGGCGGTCAGGTCGACGATCCGGCGCTTGTGCCTGTCGAACACCACCACCGCACGCAATTGTCGATCGTCGTCGGCGATCACTGCGGGCAGCGCCGGCACGGCGACAAGCCAACTGCGCTTGGTGCGTGGCAGGTCTTTGAGGTCGGCTGGCAGCAACACCGGGCCGGCGTGCGGGATCGGATCGGCGCCAGCGTAGTTCTCATACTTGGCGCGCACGTCGGGTTTGTCGGGGCGACCTTCGACGGTGAGCGTCCAAATCGCGGCCGGCCCGGAGGGCGCGATCGAACCGGGGCGCAACAGCCCCTGGCCCTCTGCCTGCAACATCCCGGACAACACCCGCAGCATCAGCTCGTGCTCCGCACGCCGCATGGGTCGCGACCGCTTGCCGGGCTCCTTGGCCATGAAGACCGGCGCCATCGGTCCAGAGAAGCGGGCCTCGCGCAGGAGCTCTTCGAGGCCGGGGGCGACCTGGTTCGCAGGTTCGATGGTCAGGCTGAGCATGTGCCAACCGGCGATCACCTCTTCGCGGTTGCCGTCATTCAACATGCTGCGGAGCGTCATCAGCGCGTCGGGGCCGCGGTAGAGGCATAGACCGAACTCCTGGCCCGGGCTGCCGATGATCGAGGCCAACAACGGCAGCGGATCCTCGGGCACCCGGAGACCGACGATGTGCTCGCTGGGGTGCTTTCGCCACAGGCCCTTGTCGTAGAAACGAAGGGCGGCCTGCACCAGCGTGCGCGCGAGACGAGTTCGATCCATGCTCGCATTCTGACGCACGTCGCGCATTCTCGCGACTGGCGGTGTTCTCGGCGGGGGCGTACGGTGTTTCCATGGCCTCCAACTACAACAGCCGCCGTCGTCCTGCCGAAGTGATGGTCGACGGTGCGACCGCGCGGCTCATTCGCCGTCGCGAGCGCTTGCCGGATCTGTGGGCGGCCGAGGTGGATGCATGAAGATCAAGCTGCGTGTGCGGCGCGCGTGCGTGGGCGCGTTGCTCTTGTTGGCAGGTGGCTGTCAGTTTCTGCAGAACGAGTTCTCGACGCTGAGCGTCGCGCCGCCGAGCGTGCGGGCGCTGCAGGAGCCGGCGCCATCGCCGTGGTGAGCGAGGCGTTGCGCGCGCTGCTGCGGCAAGCACCCGGCGCGGGCGAACTGTCTGGGCCCGACGTGCGCGTGGGGCGTGCCACGCACCCGGTGTGTGGCGATGAGGTCGAACTGTTCCTGCGCGTGCAGCAAGACACCGTGGTCGATCTTGCGTGGCGCGCGCGGGGGTGTCCGGCGTGCGTCGCGGTCGCCGCTGCCGCCAAGCAAGCACTCGTCGGCGCGCCGCTCGACGCGGCCAGCGGCAACCTGGCGCGCGTCGTGCAGAGCCTTGGGGGGCTGGCCGCGACCGAACGCCACGCGCTGAAGTTGATCGACGACGCGCTCCGCGCCGCTCGCTGATCGCATGGCCCTGCCGCGCCCCTTCGCCGATCTGCTCAATCGACTGCGCAAGGGCGCCAAGGACGAGGATCGCGCGCGCCTGGCTGCGATCCTGGCGCTGAATCGCGCGCTCGCCAAGGCCGACGACCTCAAGGCGATGCTGTCGACGCTGCTCGACGAGGCCATCACGCTGTTTGGCGCCGAGCGCGCGTTCCTGGTCACCGGCGACGGCGACGAGAGCCAGTTCCGCGTCGAGGTGGCGCGCAGTCTCGATCGCGAAGCGGTGAAGAGCGCCGAGCGCAAGATCTCGCGCACGATCGTCGCCCAGTGTCTGCGCGAGCGCACCGGCGTGTTCGTGGCCGATGCGCGCGAGGGCGACTTCAGCGCCATCCAGAGCGTTGCCGACCTCAAGCTGCGTTCGGTGTTGTGCATGCCGCTGCTGGTGGCGGACGTGTGCCTCGGCTGCATCTACCTGGATCATCGCTTCCAGAGCGCGGCGTTCTCCGCCGAGGACGTGCCGTGGCTGCAGGCGTTCGCCGATCAAGCTGCGATCGCGGTGCGCCTGCACCGGCTGCTCGACGACCACCGTGCCGCGGCGGTGGTGCTGGCGCGCGAGAAGACCGAACTCGAGCGTCGCGTCGCGGCGCAGGCCACCGAGTTGGTCGACCTGCGCGAGCAGTATCGCCGACAAGACCTGGCGCACCCTTACCCGGAGATCCTCGGCGATGCGCCGGCGCTGGTGCGGGCGCTGCACCTGTTGGATCGCGTCGTCGACGGCACGTTCCCCGTGCTGTTGCAGGGCGAGAGCGGCGTCGGCAAGGAGCTGTTTGCCCGCGCCGTGCATCGCAGCGGGCCGCGCCGCGGCGGACCGTGGGTCGCCGTCAATGTCGCCGCCATCAACGAGAACCTGCTGGAGAGCGAGCTGTTTGGTCACGTGCGCGGTGCGTTCACCGGCGCCGACCGCGACCGCAAGGGTCTGCTGCGCGAGGCAAGCGGCGGCGTGCTGTTCCTCGACGAGGTCAGTGAGCTGAGCCTCGAAGTGCAGGCCAAGCTGCTGCGCTTCTTCGAGGAAGGTTTGGTGCGGCCGGTGGGGGGCGAGGCCGCCGCGCGCGTCGATCTCCGCATCGTTGCCGCCTGCAATCGGTCACTGCTGCAGGCGGTGGCGGAGGGCACGTTCCGCCAGGATCTGATGTACCGGCTGGCGGTGGTCACCATCGAGGTGCCGGCGCTGCGCGACCGACTCAGCGACGTGCCGTTGTTGGTCGACAGGTTTTTGGCCGACGCCGCCAAGAGCGCGGGACGCGCGCCGCGCCAGCTCACGCCAGCGTGCCTCGAAGCGCTGCGCCGGCGCACCTGGCCCGGCAACGTGCGTCAGTTGCGCAACGAAGTGCTTCGGCTGGAGGCGCTGGCGCGCGGCACCGTGATCGACGTCGATCTGCTCACGCCCGAGGTGCCGACGCCGGCCGGCCACGACACGTTCAACCTGGAGACCCTCGAACGTCGCGCCATCGCCGACGCGCTGCAGCGCACCCACGGCAACAAGGCCGAGGCGGCGCGCCTGCTCGGCATCAGCCGGCGCTCGCTCTACAACAAGCTGGGGGAGTGAGCGGAACGAATGTGTCAGACACATTCGTCCTGGACGTAACTCCTGATCACTTCGGGTTGCGTCGCCACTTCGGGTCGACCAGACTGGCGAAGCGATACCCGGCCTGCATCGACAGCGTGGCAAGGGCGGTGGACGCGAAGCGACCGCCGAACGACCCCCAGGGCTCGTCCGGATCCCACGAGCCGAGGAGCTTGCCGGTCTTGCGCTGTTTGCCGACCAGCACCTCGTGCAGCGCCGTGCGCCACGTCGCCCATTCGGGGTCGCCGAGCTGACTCAACGCCTGTGCGATGTGGAACCACGCGTGTGGGTCGAAGTAGCCGTCGGGTTCGACCTTGGGGACGGCCGCCGCGACGCGCGCCAGGCCAGCGCGCATGTCGTCGTGCTTGGCCGGGTTGTCGCCCAGTTGGAGCCGCGCAAACAGCGCCGCTCCCGTCATCCCCTCCGACTTCTCGGCCGGGTACCTCGTTTCGTGCTCGCCCTTCATGCGCGACGACAAGCCGCCCTTGTCCATGTACCCGGTGCGGCCCGTCACCGAGTCGGTGAGACCCCGGAGGAACGCGAGCGTGCGCGCCGTCGTGCCGGCCGCGGGCGCCAGACCGCCATCGTTGCCGGCGCACAGCGCGAGCGTGCACCAAACGGTGACCGAGGCATCGCTCGGCGACACCCCGGGCTCGTAGCGGAAGCCACCGTCCGGATTGCGTCGGCGCTCGATCTCGGCCAGCGCACGTTCTAGCGGCGCGCGCAGGGTCGCGTCGCCGCTCATCGCAAAGGCCTCGCCGAGCGCCAGCGTCGCCACCGCGTGGTCGTAGATCCCATGCTGCCCGTCGTCAGGCCCCATCGACCCGGTCTTCTGCTGCTGGCTGATCAGCCAACGCACACCATCATGCACCGCCTCGCTGTGGAAGCCGCTGCCAGGATGCGAACCCTCGGCCAGGAAGCACAGCAACCCCAACGCGGTGACGCCGACGTCGTGTGTGGCCGCGACCGAGGCATCGCCGAACTCGCCGCCGACGAACGTCGCCGCGCGGAACGCGCCATCGTCGGCTTGGTGATCGGCAAGGAAGCGCAGCGCGGCGTTGATCGCGGCGCGCGGTGCTGGCTCGGCCACCGTGGCGCGGGCCTTGGCGCGGCTCGCGTACTTGCCCGCGGCGAAGGGCGTGATCCTCGGCGTGGACTCCTTGTCGCCGTTGGCCTCGCCTGCAGACGTCGGCGCCGCCGCGGGCGTCGTGCCGAACTCGCCTGTGCCCGAGTTCAAGAAGCGCCGCGACGGCGCCGCGTAGTTCACCGTCACCACGTCGAGATCGCGGTCGCCGTCGAGATCCACCAGCAGCAGGCTTCGCGTGTCGTCGGCAAATCGAGGGAGCCGCTCACTCGCCGAAAACACTCCCTGGCCGTCGTTGAGGTGCAGCGTCGTCGGCCCGTCGTTGCCAAACACCAGGTCGACGTCCTGGTCGCCGTCGATGTCGCCGAGGGCCACCACGTTCGAGATGGCGGGCTTGCCGCTGTAGCGACGCGGCACGCTGTTCGCGAACTTGCCGTCGTCGCCGCGTCGGTGCACGGCGCTGCGCGCGGCCTCTCCCGGCTTGGCGCCGCGATTGGCGCACACCAGGTCCAGCGCGCCGTTGCCGTCGAGATCCGCCAACGCGACTCCCATCGTGTGAGCGGTCGCCGAAGGCATCCAGGCCTCGGTGTGATCGGTGAACTTGCCCTTGCCGTCGTTGCGCAAGGCACGGTTGCCGCCGCCCTTGCCGGTCGGATCAGGCCGTTGCCCACACACCAGGTCGAGATCCTTGTCGCCGTCGAGGTCGGCGAGCGCGAGCGAGGTGGCGCCGCGCAGATCGCGCGGCAACGCGTCGTCGGCGAGCACGAAGCGCGGACCCTCGTTGCGGAACACGACTGAATCGTAGGCGCGAATGGCGCTCACCACGTCGAGGTCGCCATCGCCGTCGAGATCACCGACGACGATCTCGCTGGCCCAAGGCTTCGGTTGGGGCAGGCGCGCGCTGCCGTCGACGAAGTTCAACTTGCCATTGTTGAGCCAGAGCCGCGTGAGTCTTTCCCAACCACCCACCAAGACGTCGAGGTCGCCGTCGCCGTCGGCGTCGAATACCGCGAGCGCAGTCACTTTGCCTTCCGCGAGCGAGAAGGCGTTGGCCGCGATGGTGAACGTGCCGCGCCCATCGTTGAGCAACAGCGCCAACGGTTGGTCTTCACGGCCGATCACCAGGTCGAGGTCGCCGTCTGCGTCGAGGTCGCCCGCGGCGCCGCACGTCGCCGGCCCGGCGATGGGTAGCGCGTCGTCTTGCGCGGGCAGAGTCGCGATGACAACGACGATGCAAAGAGAGGCCTGCAGGGGAGACATGCGTGCCCACGATAGCCTCGGGCTTGGTGCGCTTCGCGCGCTGAGCGGGCGCGACTCGCAGACCGCAGTCAGGACGAAAGTGTCAGACACGCTTGTCCTGGTCGTCGACCAAGACTGTGCAGTTCTTGCGCACATGTGTCGTTCGTGCGCGGCGCCAGAGCGCCGAACTCGGCGCATAAACAGTTTCCCAAAATAGGTTTAGGAAATGTTCTCAAGCCGGCACTGGCGTTGCCTAGCCGGTGCCCGTGCGACGCCTGTTGTCCAGCCTCGTCCTAGTTGCGCCTCTGCTGGGGCAGGACTGGTCGCTGGCGTCGCGACTCGCGACTCCCACCCTCTATCTGTCGCTCGAAGCTGACTTCGCGCGCCGCCTGCGCGACGTGTTGCCGGACTCGGCGATCGCGCACGTGCTGCACGACACCGGCTGCGCGGTGCCGGTACGCGAGCTGGCCTTGCTGAGCCGCGTCACCGATCTGTGCCATGGCACGATCGAGGTCGCACTCGGCGGCGACGACGGCGCCGTCGTGGTGCACTGCGAACTGCCGGCCACCGCGGCGAGCCGAGTGCAGGCGCTGATCGACAACGACGACGTCGTCGAGCGGGTGAGCGAGGCGGCCGGCGTGCCGATCGTCGCGCTGCGCGAGTCGCGCCGCGCCAACGACAAGGCGACCTTTGCGCTCTACCTCGGCTTGGCGCAGGGGCATCTTGTGGTCGCAAGCTCGCAGGACACGGTGCGCCGCCTGTTGAATGGCGATCAGGCCAGCAAATCCCTGGTCGACCACAATGACTTCCGCGAGCTGTCGAAGCGCGTCGAAGGCGAGCGCGCGGCACTCACCGTGTTCGGCTCGTGGCAAGAGCTGTCGGCGAGCATCGCGCGTCTCCTGGCGCCCGAGCACGTCGGGCCCTGGTATGTTGCGGCGGGCTCGGTCGACGCGCGTTCGCTGCTGATCACCGTGCGGCCCACGGCGAACGGTCTGGCGTCGACCGTGCTGCTGCGACCCACCGACGCGCCGGCACTCGAGCGCTGGCTGACTTTCGTCGAGCGGGTGCCGTTGGCGTCGCTGCTCGGCGACTTGCCGCGCGCCGGCCTCGGCAGTCTGACGCTGGCGTTCAACGCCGATGAGGTGCGCAAGAGCGAGGCCGGCAGCCGCATCGCGTCGCTGTATGGCGCCATCGCCGGCGGTTGCTCCGAAGTCGGCCTCAGCGTCGAGCAGCAGGTTTTGCAGCGCTTGAAGGGTGTCGCCGGCGTGCAGATGGTGGCCATGCAAAAGCGCGTGAGTTCCGCCTACGTGGCCAAAGCCCGTTCGGATCGCGACGCGCAGCGCTTGGTCGCCGATCTGCGCCGGACCGTCGTCGAACGCGGCCGCGGTCGTGTCGAGGCGCATCAAGCCGGCGAAGAACTCGTGCTGCCACACTCAGCGTGGCTCGGTGCCGCTCCGCGCCTCGGCCTGGTGCGCGACAGCGTGGTGATCGCCACCGAGCGCGGCGTGACCGAGCAGGTTGCGCTCGCCGACCGCGCCGCCGGTACCGACGGCAAGCCTTTGCGCTGGATCGCGCAGGCGCTCAAGAACCTTCCCGGTGCGAGCCAGAAGCCAGTCGCTGGCATCGTCGTACTCGACCTGACCTCCGTGTTGGCCGCCGAGGTGCGCGAGCGCGCATCGCTGCGGCAACACGCCGGCTACGTCCGCATTCAACCCGATCACATCCGGCTAGAGCTGTTCTCGCAGCTTTGAGCCGTTTTTCTCCAACAAATCGATTTCGTAGGGTCCGCCGCCGTGCCTCTAACTGGGGCAGGCAGAGTCACGGCGACGGGCCCATCTCTTTCCGCCGAGGGCCGTCCCTTTTCTGGGGCAGGCGAGGGGCGACCCTCGGCAACTCACCGCATTCGTTCCACGGCGGTCGGTCGTAACTGGGGCAGGCACGACCGGCCGCCGTTTTCTCTTGCGCCTCGCGACCTCGACTGCAACCGGGCGTGCAGTTCATCGCGGGCGCCGAACGAAGCAAGTCGTCGATGAACCCGCCGCGTAGAACTGCGCCATGGCCGACGTGTATCTCGCCCTCGACCAAGGCACGACGTCGACGCGTGCCGTGGTGTACGACGCGTCTGGACAGGTGCTGGCGCACGCGCAGGAAGAACTCGCGCAGCACTACCCGGCGCCCGGTCACGTCGAGCACGACGCCGAGGCGATCGCGACCGCCGCGTGCAGCGTGCTGCGGCAAGCGTGGACCACCGCCGCAAGCCCGCGCGTGCGCGCGCTCGGCATCACCAACCAGCGCGAGACCGTCGTGGTGTTCGAGCGCGCCAGCGGCAAGCCGATCCACCGCGCGATCGTGTGGCAGGATCGGCGCACGGCAGGCGCGTTGAGCAAGCTGTCGGCGCACGCTGACTTCGTGCGCGCGCATGCGGGCCTGCCGCTCGACCCGTACTTCTCGGCCGCCAAGATCGCTTGGATCCTCGATCACGTGCCCGGCGCGCGCGCGCGCGCCGAGCGCGGCGAACTCGCCGCCGCCACCGTCGATGCATGGCTCGTCTACCAGCTCACACAGGGTCGCGTGTTCGCGACCGAGCCGAGTAACGCCAGCCGCACCTCGCTGTTCGATCTGCACACCGGCGCGTGGTCGGATGAGCTGTGCGCGATCTTCGGCGTGCCGCGCGCGATGCTGCCCGAGATCCGCGCTTCGGCGGGCGACTTCGGCACCTGCGACCAGGCGCGGTGCGGCGCGGCCTTCCCGATCCGTGGCGTGCTCGGCGACCAGCAGGCAGCGTTGTTCGGCCACGGCGCGGTGCGGCAAGGTGACACCAAGTGCACGTACGGAACCGGCGCGTTCTTGCTGTGCAACGCCGGTGATCGCCCGCCGCAGCCGCGCGATGGTCTGCTCGCCACCGTGGCCTGGCGCCTCGGCTCGGCCACGACCTACGCTCTCGAAGGCAGCGTGCTGATCGCCGGCGCTGCCGTGCAGTGGTTGCGCGACGGGTTGAAGATCATCCAGCGTTCAGCCGACGTGCAGGCGCTGGCGCGCTCGGTCGAAGACAGCGGCGGGGTCGTGTTCGTGCCAGCGTTCGCCGGCCTCGGCACTCCGGACTGGGATGCATCCGCACGCGGCCTGCTCATTGGTCTGGTGCGCAGCACCACCCCGGCGCACATCGCGCGCGCCACGCTGGAGGCGATCGCGTTGCAGGTGCGAGAAGTGCAGCTCGCGCTCGAGCGCGCCTTGGGTCGCAACCTCACCGAGCTTCGCGTCGACGGCGGCGCCTGCGCCGATGACCTGCTCATGGAGCTGCAAGCGTGCCTGTCGCAGGCCACCATCCTTCGTCCGCACGACCTGGAGACCTCGGCGCGCGGTGCCTTCCGCATCGCCATGCTCGGGGCCGGTGCTGGCCTCGAACGTCTCGGCGGCGCGTCCACGATCGCGCGGCGCTTTGCGCCGACTCAGGTGGTCGATGCCGATCGGCTCTGGCAGCGTTGGCGTCGAGCAGTGGAACGCGCGCGCGGGTGGGAGAGTCTGCAAGCCTGATGCAGGCGGACGAACGTCGCGCCTAGCGTCGAGCGCCCTTGCGGCCCCCGAGGCTGTCGATAGGGTCACCCATATGAAGACGACCGTAGAGATTCCCGATGCGCTTCTCGACGCTGCCAAGGCGACGGCGGCCCAGGAAAACACGACCCTGCGGGCGCTGATCGAGGAAGGCCTGCGCTGGGCTCTGGGCCAGCGCGTCAAGAAGGCGAAGCCGTTTCGGATGCGCAAGGTCACGTTTCGCGGTCGCGGCTTGCAACCCGGTGTCCAGGAAGGCTCGTGGGAGCAGATCACGGACTTGATCTACAAGGGACGCGGTTCGTGATCGCGGTCGACTCAAACATCCTGGTGTACGCCCACCGCGAGGACGCCCCTCCTGCATGCGACAGCGTTCGGGCGCCTGCGCTCCTTGGTCGAAGGGCGCGCATCCTGGGGCATTCCGTGGCCGTGTGTGCACGAGTTCATCGGCATCGTCACACACGCGCGGATCTACAACCCGCCGACGTCGATGCGGCTCGCGGTGGATGCGGTCGGGTCGTGGATGGAATCGTCAACGCTCGTGCTGCTGGGCGAGACCACGGAGCACTGGTCGAAACTGACGCGCCTCTTGATCCATGGCAGGGTTGCTGGGCCACGAGTACACGACGCCAGGGTGGCGGCGCTGTGCCTTCAGCACGGTGTGCGCGAACTCTGGACGGCGGATCGAGACTTCTCGCGTTTCCCCGACTTGGCGACTCGCAACCCCCTCGTCGGCGGCTGACCAGCACTAGGCCCCAACGCCGATGCGCGGCCAGCCGATCGACTTCGTCTGGGCGGGTGGCGCGAACACCGGCCCTTTGACGGTGCGTGTGCCACGTCTGCCCTGAGCATTCGGCGGCGCGTCTAGGGCTTGGGCCTTGGGGCGAGTCGCCCGCTCAGGCCTGCACGCGGCGAAGCGTCTTGCGTTCGCGTAGCAGTTCCCGGGCTTCGTCGCAGTAGAGATTGCGTGGATCGATGCCATGCGCGACCAGCTGCGCCGCCTGCTTGGGCGAACACAAGCCGACGGCCTTGCGCTCGAGCAACGCCTCGCGCAGCGCCTCGGCCTCGCGCGCCGCGAGCTGTGCAACGGGCGCCGTTGGCAACCCGGCGCGCCGGAAGAACTCCAACTGCGTGGCCGAGGCGCGCTCGCCGGCGCTCGATCGACGCGCGTAGGCCCCGAGGTCGATGCCGACGGCGGCGAACGGGTCGCGCTTCTTCAGTTGGTAGGCGACCGACGCCTCCTGCGCTTCCTGTTCCTGCTGCGCCAGCTCGAGCGCGCGCTCCAACGCGATCGCTTGGCCTTGCGCGCTGACCTCGGCGGCGATGCGGCGCGCGCGCGCCTGTACCTCGGGGTTGGCGGCAGCGAAGATGTCGACCGCCTGCGCCAGCGAGTGGCGGCAGTTGCTCGGCACGAAGTCGAGCACCAGCAGGTCGCTCTTGCCGGGCGCGATGCGCGTGCCGCGGCCGACCATCTGCGCGTAGAACGAGCGCGACAGTACGGGGCGCGCGATGGCGACGAGCGCGATCTGGGGCACATCGAAGCCCTCGGTGAACAGCGAGCAATTGACCAACACCTTCACCTCGCCGCGGCGGAAGCGGTCGAGGATCGGCGCGCGCAGCTCGAACGGCATCGAGCCGTCGACCGCGGCGGCGCAATCAGGCGCGCCGGTGAGCTCGTTCATCACGCGGGTCAACGAGTGCGCGTGCGCGACCGAGGCGGCGAACACGATCGTCGGCCGCTGGCCGCGCTCGCGCAGGATCGGCGCGGCGACCTCGGCAAGGTGCAGATCCTGGTTGAGGATCGCTTCGACGTCGCGGGTCGCCAGTTCGCCCGCGACCTTGCGCACGCCAGAGAAGTCGGCTTGCGTCTGCACCAGGAACGAACGGATCGGGCACAGCCAGCCGTCCAAGATCGCGGTGCGCATGTCGTACTCGAACGCCACCGCCGAGAAGATCTCGCCGAGCGGCACGCGATCGCTGCGATCGGGCGTTGCGGTCACGCCGAGCAGGTGCGCGTCGAAGTGCGCGAGCACCGCCCGGTACGAGTCCGCGGTGGCGTGGTGGGCTTCGTCGACGACGACGATGCGGAATGCATCGCGTGGCACGTCGCGCAGGCGCTTTTGCAGCGTCTGGATGCTGGCGACCGCGATCTTCGGCCGCGAACCGTCGGGGCGCGTGAAGTCGCGGCGCTGCGCCATCTCCACTGCGACCACGTCGTTGCACCAGGCGGCGATCTTGGCGCGCGCCTGCTCGACGAGTTCTTGGCGATGCGCCAGCACCAGCACCGGACCCTTGGCGAGGCGCGAGATCTCGGCGAACAACACCGTCTTGCCGGTGCCGGTCGGCATCACGACCAATACAGCGCGGTGCTCTTGCCGGTAGGCCTCGCGCACCGCTTCGAGCGCGGCGGCCTGGTAGGGGCGCAGGATCATGGGGTCGGTCTCGGCGCGCCCGGGCCTCACCGTCGCGGCAAGTCGCCGCAAGCAGAGTCACCCGGGTCGCAGTCGGTGCGCAGTGAAGCCGCCGAGACCGCCACCGTCGAGCGCGAACTCAGACCTGGATGGGCTGGGCTCTCTTCATCGAGTGACCCACCCGGGCTTGTCGCGGGCGGCGCCGTCGACTCTCACCCCTCGCGGCGCAGTCGGAGCGGCAGTTCGACCTCGTAGAAGCGCCGCTCACCACGCACGGTCGGGCTGTTCCAACCCATCACGCGCATCGGGCCAGTGACCTCGTAACGCGGCGAGTGTTGCCGCAGCCAGGTCACCAGCGCGGAGTGCAGGTCGTCGATGCTGTCCGGCGTCTCGTAGCCGCGGGCGCCAATGGAGGCCCAAGTTGCCGCCGGCACGTCGACGACCTCGACCTTGCCTGCCTTGCCGACCTGGCCCCGCTTGTCGTCCTCGTACAAGAACGCCATTGCCCGTCGCTCGCCAATCACCCCGTCGGTGTCCGCGGCGTGATCCATCTGCACTGGCGCCGTCATGGGAATGTCATTGGCTTGGATGTGGCGGAACAGCTTCCCGAAAGCGCTCATGTCGCCCTCGCTCCGCATCGGCGCCGTGGCCATGCGGTATGCGGGATACTCTTTGATGACGACGTCGCCGACGGGCGCGGGCGTCGGCCACCCAGCCGGCGCCGGTGCTTGTTGGAGTGGTTCGAAGCGCAGGTCGTCGGCGATCTGAATCAGCTTGGCCTGCAGCTCGCGGGCGCGATCGGCGCTCGCGGCCGGCTTGGCGACTCCTTCGGCGGTTACCTCGTCGCGCAGGCGTTGGGCGACTAAAGACCCCCCCGGCAGCACCGCTGCCGCCGATGCGGCGGCGGCTTGCAGCGCGCGGAGGCGGGCGCCACTTTCGCCGCTAGAATCCGCTACCTCGGCTTGCACTGTCGCGGCCAGGTCGCTGCCGATGTCTCGACGCGTGCGCATCTCACTCGGCGCGTCGGACGCACCTTGGGCCAGGAGATTGGGGGTGAGCAACCCAAGGATGAACGCACGTCGCATACCTTTACTTCGCGGGCGGGGGCAGCGCGGTTGCACTCTGCTCGGCTTCGCGACGACCGAAAGTCATCAAGGCGGCGTGGGGCGCGGCTACCCAACTCTGTCCGCGTGTGGCTACGTCACTCGCGCAGCTTGTCGGCGGCCAACAAGCGCACCATCTCGTTGTCGTCGGCGAGCAGCGCGCGCCGCAGGTCGGCGGGTACGTCATTGCCCGAACACGCCTGCAGTTCCAGGTAGCGCACCACTGGATCCCGATCGCGCAAGCCGAGCCACGGCTCGGCGACGAGCGGCGGCACGCGCTGCCGAGCCGCGGTGCGCAGCAGAAGGTGGCGTCCGCGCGCGTTGGCGACACGGTGCGTGCGCTCGAACGCGGCGGCGAGTTCGGCGTCCCACTCGACGGGGGCGCGGGCGGGCGGCACGGCGGCGACTTGCTGCTCCAGGGCCGACAAGAACGCCAGCCACTCGGTGCGACGTGCGTCGGCGGCACTCTGCGCCGCCGCCGCGCGCTTGCTTGGATCGCGGCTTTCACGCGGCGGAATGTCGAAGCAGATGCGGCCCAACCACGAGCCCGCGAAGGCGAGCGGTGTCACGGCCGCGCGCAGCGGCAGGAACCCCAGCTCGGTGTAGTACTGCTTCTGCCAGTCGAGATCGTCCCATAGCTCGCCGGCATCGCCGGCGGCGTCGTCGAGCACGCGCACGGGGTGCACCACCAGCGTGTCGACCAAGATCGCGCCGAGCCCGGCGGGCACGGTGAGCGGCAGCGTGGCGTAGAACGCGATGTCACCGTCTGGCACCACATTCTGCTCGAAGGCGTTCCACACCGGGCGGTTTGCGGGGTTCGACCACGCGCAACCGGCGGCGGCGAGGAGCGCCACGGCGTGGAGCACCACAGCGCGGAGCGGTCTCATGCATCCTCCTTGCGCGGCGGCACGGCGAACGTGGCGCGGCCCAGCCAGTCACCGAGAAACACGATCGGCGAGGCGATCACCCGCAGCGGCGTCATCACCGCGCTGCGGAAGCGCGACTCTTCGCGCGGTTCCCACAGCCACTCGACGGTGTCGCCCCACGCGTCGTCGAGCACGCAGCACGGGTGCACGATCAGCGCGTCCGTCGCGACGCCGAGCACGCCCACCGGCAGCGCCACCGGCGACGCGAGCCAGCGCGCGCTGGTCGAAGAAGGGGTCAAGTGCGCGTCGAGCGCGTTCAGCGTGCGGCGATTGTCGGGCTCGGCGATGGCGCAGCTCGCGGCCAGGGCCAGCGGCAACAGGAGGGTCGAACGATGAGGTCTGTTTGCCACACTGCTCCTTGGCGCAGGTCGGCGGGACACTCGTCGACCGACTCGCGCCATCCTACGTCGCACGGCCCTCCCGTCACGACCCACGTCTAGCCGCGACGGATCAGCCGCCGAAGTGCTTCTCGAACATCAAGCCGAGGTCCTTCGCGATCTCGGCCGGCGACCGGCCTTCGATGCGTTGGCGCGACAGGAAGTCGACCAGCTTGCCGTTCTTGACCAACGCAACCGACGGGCTCGACGGCGCCACATCCGCGAAATGTGCGCGCGCCTTCGCCGTGGCCTCCTTGTCTTGACCCGCAAACACCGTCGCGAAGCGGGTCGGCCTCTTGGCGTGCTGCATAGCAAGGCTGACCCCTGGACGAGCGCCGCCCGCGGCGCAGCCGCAGACCGAGTTGATGACGAGCAAGCCGCTCTGGGAGTCTGCCATCCAGGCATCGACATCGGCCGGCGTGAGCAGTTCTTTGGCGCCGATCGAAGTCAGTTCTTCGCGCATCGGGATCAACAGTTCGGCGGGATACATGTGGGTTGGCCTCGGTCGTTTGCGCTGGGGGAGCTGGGAGAGGGGCGAGGGTAGGGCCCGCGTCATCGAGGTGCAATCCGCGGCCGGCCTTGGTCTCGTGCTGGAACTGGCGATCAGCCGCCGCCTCGCCGCAACCGATCCACCTCGGTCTGCAACTCCACCACCCGTTCGCTCAGCGCCCGCTCGCGCGCCTCGACCTCCACCTCCGAGAACAACCTGGGGATGTGCTGCGGGCAGTTGCTGTCCCAGGCCTCGAGGTGGAACACGAGCGCGCGTTCGGGGCGGGCGTCGTAGGCGGGGTCGGCGACGGCGGCGAGGAGTTTGGCGTCGTCCTCGCGGAATTCGGCTCGGCCCCAGATCTTGATCCGCTCGCGTTCCTTGTAGTCCATCAGGAACAGGAAGGCCTGGCCGTTCTCGGCGAGGTTGCCCATCGAGATGTACTGCCGGTTGCCGCTGTAGTCGGCGAACGCGAGGGTGTGTCGGTCCAGCACTTTGACGAACCCCGGGGGACCACCGCGGTGCTGGATGTACGGCCGCCCGGTCACGCTCGCGGTGCCGAGGTAGAGCGAGTCGCGTGCGGCGAGGAACGCGGCGAGATCGTCGGTCACTTCGTCCGACCAGCCGCCGCGCTGCTCCATGTTGGCGTAGCCGCGGCGTGAGCCGAGGCGTTGTTGGACCGCTTTGACGGACGCGGTGAAGGCGATGTCACTGACAGGTTTCATGGCGTGCGCTCGGTGTGATCGACGCGTTACTGACCCGACGGCGCAGCGGCCTTCACCTTGCGGAGCATGAACTCGGTGATCAATGCCGCGATGCGTTCACCTTCCTCCTCGAGCGCGAAGTGGCCGGTGTCGAGCAGATGCAGCTCGGCGTTCTTCACGTCGCGGAGATAGGGACGCGCGCCCTCGGCGGGGAAGATTTCGTCGTTCTTGCCCCACACGATCAGCGTCGGCGGCTGCTGCTTGCGCAGGTAGGCCTGCCACTGCGGGTAGAGATCGAGGTTGGTGCGATAGTCGTAGAACATGTCGAGCTGGATCTCCTGGTTGCCCGGGCGGTCGAGCAGCGGCTGGTCGACGAGCCAGTTGTCGGGGCTGATGGCGTCGGGGTTGCGCGTGCCGTGCTGGTACTGCCACTTGGTGGCCTCAAGGGTCAGAAGCTGCCGAAGCGCGTCGCGATCCGCCTTCGCACCGCTTTGCCAGTAGGCCTTGATCGGCTTCCAGAACTCGCGCAGACCCTCGGTGTAGGCGTTGCCGTTCTGCACGATCAGCCCGGTCACGCGCTCAGGATTCGCCGTCGCGATGCGGTAGCCGATCGGTGCCCCGTAGTCCATCAGGTAGAGCGCGAAGCGGTCGAACCCGCGCTCGGCCAACACGCGCTGCACCACGCTTGCCATGCTCGCGAACGTGTAGGCGAACTTGTCGCGGCTCGGCGCGTCGCTGAGGCCGTAGCCCGGATAGTCCGGCGCGATCACGTGGAACTTGCGCGCCAGATCGCCGAGCAACTGGCGGAACATGTGGCTCGAGGTCGGGAAGCCGTGCAGCAGCACGATCTGCGGCGCTGTCGGATCGCCGGCCTCGCGGTAGAACACCTTCACTCCGTCGATGGCGACGTAGCCATGCGTGATCTTGGCACTGCCCGCGAGCCGCATGCCTTCCACCGCTTGCGCGGTCGTCCAGACCGACGAGGCGATCATGCGGAAGTTGGTGAGCGCGGCGGCGTAGCCGTCGAAGCCAGGCACCTTGGCGGCTGCGGTGGCTTCGGCGATCACGGCGACATCGAAGCCGGCCTCGACCAGTTCGCGCATGTGCGACTCAGCGCAGAGGTTCGCCGACATGCCGGCCAGGAGGACGCGCGAGATGCCGCGCTTGCGCAGCTGGAGCACCAAGTCGTTGGAGCCCGGGCCATAGACCTTGTGCGGACTGACGACGACCGTCGCGCCGTCGTTGATGTAGGGTTTGTAGCGCTCGAGCCAGTCGGCGCCGGAGCCGTCGAAGTGGTCCGTCGCCAGTGGGCCCTTGCGATCGAACATGCCGATCGAGTGCATCACCCTCTCGAGCGTGCCCTCCATCCGCCAGCCGTGATCGTGCGGGTAGTAGTAGTGCGGCGAGATGAACACCGGCACGCCGTGGGCTTTGGCGCCGGCGAACAGCCGCTCGAGGTGGTCGACGGTGCCGTTCTTCGTGACGCTCTCGCCGACGACACCCCAGGCAACGCCGTCCTTGTGCAGGAAGTCGTTCTGCGGGTCGGTGACGACGAGCGCCGTCTCACCGGCGACGACCTCGAAGCCCAGGTCAGGGAGGCCGCTGCCGTCGGTCGCGTTCGGCGCCAAGCGGTTGCCCGGGCGGGCGGGATCCTGGGTGAAGCCTTGGGCACTCGAGATGGCGAGTGCCGAGGCGAACAGGGTGGCCGCGACAAGCGCGGAGCGGGGAGCGGTGGCATACATCGTTGTGTTTCCGTTCTCTCTTGCGTGTTGTGGGTTGGGGGCCTCGTTGGCCGATGCGCACCCCTAGTCACATCGCGTGCCGCAACCCGATCCGGCAGGAACGAGAGTTCGTAAACGGATATCATGAAGTGGGTAATGTCAATCATCGGCCCCGAGGGCCGCGCTCATCGCGTGCAACGAAACTTCGTGGAACACGATATTACGTTCTCAAAACAACGAAATCCCGTTGTAGCCTCCGCCTGTGCCCGAGCCGAACCTACCGCGCGCGCACAGCGAGTTCGCGCGCCTCGAACAACGGACCAAGCTCATCTTGACCTCGGCCGGCGAGGGCATCTACGGCCTGGACGCCGAGGGCAACGCCACCTTCGTCAACCCCGCCGCCGCGCGCATGCTCGGTTGGCCGATCGAGGAACTCATCGGCCAGGCCATGCACGCCAACCACCACCACACCCACGTCGACGGCTCCGCCTACGACCGGACCGAGTGCCCGATCTACGCGGCTTTCAAGGACGGGCAGGTGCACAGCATCGACGACGAAGTGTTCTGGCGCCGAGACGGCTCGCACTTTCCGATCGAGTACACCAGCACACCGATCCACGAAGACGGCGCACTGGTTGGCGCGGTCGTCGTGTTCCGTGACATCACGCTGCGGCGGCGCACCGAGCAGGACCTGCGCGCGGCAATGGCGGAGATCGAAGCGCTCAAGAGCCGCGTGGAAGCGGAGAACGACTACCTGCAAGAGGAGATCCGGGCCGACCGCGAGTACGGTGACCTCCTCGGCGACTCGTCGGCGACGGTCGCGTTGCGCAAAGCCATCGAGACCGTCGCGCCGAGCGACGCCAGCGTGCTGGTGACCGGCGAGACGGGCACTGGCAAGGAGCTGGTGGCGCGGGCAATCCACGCGCTCGGGCCGCGTCGCAGCAAGCCGTTGATCAAGGTCAACTGCGCGTCGATTCCGCGCGAGCTGTTCGAGAGCGAGTTCTTCGGGCACGCGCAGGGCGCGTTCACCGGCGCCATCCGCGATCGCATCGGCCGCTTCGAACTCGCGGACGAGGGGACGCTGTTCCTCGACGAGGTCGGCGAGATCCCGCTCGAGATGCAGAGCAAGCTGCTGCGCGTGCTGCAAGAGGGCGAGTTCGAACGGGTCGGCGAGGAACGGACCCGCAGGGTCGACGTTCGGGTGATCGCTGCCACTAACCGTGACCTGCGTGCGGCCGCCGCTTCGGGCCGGTTCCGCCAAGATCTCTACTACCGGCTCAACGTGTTCCCGATCGAGATCGCGCCGCTCAGGTACCGCACGGGCGACGTCGGCCCACTAGCGGCGCGCTTCCTCTTGCACGCGGGACGCAAGCTGCACCGCAAGGCACCGCGCCTTACGGCCACCGGTACCCGTCAGCTCGAGAACTACACGTGGCCAGGCAACGTGCGCGAGCTGCAGAACGTCGTCGAGCGGGCCATGATCACGTCGCGCGGCAGCGCGCTCGAGTTCGACCTGCCCGACCGCGCTAACCTCAACGTCGCGCAGCAACCCGCGGCCGCCACCAACACGCCGCGCGGAGTCATCCCCGAGGCCGAGATGCGCCGGCGCGAACGCGACAACCTGATCGCCGCGCTCGCTCACACCGGCGGTCGCATCTACGGCGAGGACGGCGCCGCGGAGTTGCTCGGACTGAAGCCGACGACGCTGGCGTCGCGGTTGAAGAAGTTCGGACTGAGCCGCGTCGATTCCGGCGCGCGTCCACATGACGGTGAGACGGCACCGTCGCCGGTACCGTCATGCTGACGTCCTCGGCAAACGGGGTGGCCGCGTATCAAGGTGCGGTGTGGTTCATGGATTGGCTTGGCGTGCTGTGGCGTAGCGATGGGACGCTCGCGGGCACACGACCTACCGTCGCGTTCGGGGGTGGCTACAACCTTCGGGTCGCATCCACTTGGACTGACCGCCTCTTGATCGTCGACCGGCGGTGGGGACCAACGGAACCGCGGCAATCGCGTTTCTGGTTGAGCGATGGCACACCGGCCGGCACGCGCTTCCTAGCGAGCGTGCCTGGGGTCGCGTTCGTCGCTGGGTCGATCGGAATGCAGCGCCAAACCCTCATCTGCGACGCGCGATCGATGGGGCAGTCGACCCATGACGCGCTGTGGACTCTTGATCGCGCGGGCGCGTTGCGTTGGCTCACCAACACACCGGCGGACTTCAATGGCTCTGTGCCGCTCACGGTCTTCGCCGGCGGCAAGCTGGTGTGCACGCACGACGACGGCGTCACCGGGCGCGAGCTGTGGGTCTGGGATCCGGGCGCCACGGCCACACCCATGCCGACCGGGTGTGCTGCCAATCGCCGCGCCGAGCTGACCTGCGACGATCCTCACCTCGGCACCACGATCTCGATCGTCGGCGGCTCGACGCCTGCGTCGGCGATCGTGGCCCTGTGGCTCGGCGCGCCGACTCTCCCGATGCCGCGCGTCGGCGCATGCTCGCTGGCCGCGCTGCCCGAAGTGCTCGTCGCGACGTTCCAGCCCGCGGCGCCCGATTGGGTGCGCACGTTGCCGATCCCGAATCAGTCGCCACTGCTCGGGGCGCAGACGGTGCTGCAAGCCGCCTGGGGACCGACGCCGTCGGGAGTCGACGTGAGCAACGGCGTGCTGCTGACGTTCGGTCGATGACCGACGCGGGCTGAACACTCGGCGCGTGCGCGCCCCCGCGAGCTGCGCGACCAGTGCTTGGCCGATCCACATTTCCACGCGAATCCGCGACCACGACGGTCGCCGCGATCGCTGCCACGTGAGTGGGGCGCCGCGTAGCCGCGCCCGTGACGACCGATCGCTCCCGTCGACCTCGAGGACACTCATGGCCCAGCCACGCCTTTTGCACCGCGTCATGCCGCGATCCGTAGCCCTCGCCTTCCTGTCCTTTTCGTTGCCCGGCCAATGTGAACCCGCCTTCCAACCCGGAGAACAGCTAGGAACCCCGCGGGGGAGCACGCTCGCGATGCAGGTGTTCGATCCAGACGGTGGCGGGGTCGCGCCGGACATGCTCGTGGTCGGCGGGGCGTTCGATGTAGGCGCGAGTCGCGCGGTGTCCGTCGCGGCGTACGACGGCTCGGAGTGGCAACCCTTGGGCTCGCCGCCGTCCGGGACGTGCACCGCGCTGAGCGTGCCGCTACCAGCGATCGACTGACAACCCCTCGACTCGGCCGAACTCGCGCACGTTTCGCGTCGCCACCGTGAGTTGATAGGTGAGCGCGGTCGCCGCGATGATGAGATCGTGCGCCCCGATCGGCGAGCCCGCGCGCGCCAGGTCTGCCCACAGGGCCGCATGGCGCCTGGCGACATCGAGATCGAAAGGCAGGATCGGAACTCGATTCAGCAAGCGCTCGACGAAGTCATGACGCCGTTGTCGGCGCGCGGTCGTCTCCGCCCGGTGCACGCCGTGCAGAAGCTCGGAGGCGGTGATCGCGGCGAACGCGACGGAGTCAGCGGCCAAGCGCTCGCGAAGTTCGTCCATCGACAGTTGGCCGCGCTCGCTGGCAATGATGACGCTGCTGTCGACTACGAAGCCCATGGTGACCTGGGGAGTTTGGGCTGGCGTCGTTGGACTTGATCGAGGTCGTCGGCGAAGGAGTCATCGCGCACCGTGCTCTCATCGAGCAATTGCAGCAGGTCGGTTACCGCCGCCGAGCGAGCCGTCCCTGCGGGTTCGATGCGGCACATGACTTCGCCATTGCGCACGACGACAAAGCTCTCGCCCGCATAGCGCACCCGGTTCAAGAGATCGGAGAAGGTACGCGCGGCCTCGGTGGCGGTGATTTCCTTGGGCATGTTCTGTCTCTGATTCTCAGATAATCATAGCACGCGAGGTGCGAGGTCTTCAAGGCGGTGGCCCGGTTGCAGATTTCGAGTGGGCTCGTTCGGCGCGGTGCGCATCCACGCCCGCTGCCGTGAGCGAGATTGTGTGGCAATGCGCAGCCCGGCACGCGACTGTCCGCCGTGATGCGCACTTTCCTTGCCAGTCTCGCGCTCGTCACGCTCTCGATCTCCACCCAAGACCCCGCCAAGCAAGCCGCGACCCCGCGCGTTGCGATCGGCAAGCCCACGCCGGTGTTCGTGCTCAACGACCACAACGGCCACGCGGTGCGCGTCGGCAATGAGTCGGACCGCTGGACCGTGCTCGCGTTCTTCCCCAAGGCGGCCACGCCGGGTTGAACCAAGGAAGTCTGTTCGCTGCGGGACGCAGCGAAAGAACTGGCGCAGCTCGGCGTGCGCGTGCTCGGCATCAGCGTCGATGACGTCGCCACGCAGGCGGCCTTTGCCAAGGCACAGAAGCTCGAGTTCGAGTTGTTGAGCGACCCCGACGCCAGCGCGGCCGGCAAGTTCGATGCGATGATGGCCGAGCGCCCGTTCAGCAAGCGGCTCACCTTCGTCATCGATCAGGCGGGCGTGCTGCGCCACATCGACGCCGCCGTGCAGGTGGGGAGTCACGGTGCCGACATGGTGGCCCTCGTGCGGAAACTCAAAGGCTGACGCTGCGCGTGACAACATCACCACCTTGTCCACTCCAGCGTTCGTGCGCTTTCGACAGCCACTGGCCGACCCAGCCGAACAGATGGTGATCGCGAGCGACGCGATCAGCACGCACACGCGCGATGTGTTCTACACGCGCTTGCGAGGCCAACAGTTCTTCGTCAACGTCGACCAGAAGTTCGCGTCAGTGGCTGTTCCTGGCCTGCGCGAGTACGACGTGCGGCGGCAAGGCGTCATGAAAGGGCGGCGTGCTGCGCCTGTGGTGCATACCCCGCGCTGACGCCGACGGGTTCGGCAGCCCCATCCTGTTCTTGCAGTTCGATGACAGTCCGGCGGCTGACTTCCGCGGCATGGCCTTCGATCCGAGCGCGCGCGAACTGGCGCAGGGCGTCGTGGTGTTCAAGGACAGCGTGCGCGTCGTTCTGCCGCGCGCTTCCAGCCCGCTGACGCATGGCACAACGGGTGTCGCGATGATCCGTTCGCAACTGCCACGCCCGATCGACTCACCGCTGTTCGGCATGCAGATCAGCGACCTCGACGGTGACGGTCAGCTGGAGGTGACCTGCGGTTCGATCAGCCCCGCCACCAGCGGACCGCGCGAGCTGCTGCGCCTCGACCGCGGCTATCGCTCGCGGCCGCAGTAGGGCGCGACCGCCTACTGGATCCCGATGGCTTGCGAGAAGTGGAAGCCGGGGAGCGAGCACGGGTCGACGATGACCGCCTGCGCCCAGATCGTGGTGCCAAAGCAAGTGCTCGTTGGGATCGGGATGCGCAGGTGAAAGAACCCCGACGGCGGGGTGGTCGGAGTGGCGAACGCGTTCAGCCAGCAGCCGGCTGACAGGTTGAGGGCAAAGCAACGGTTGGTGGTGGGGTTGCCGGTGGTGCAGAAGGTCCCCGGCGGCCCACCGCACAACGCTGGCACGGCGCTGAAGGCGATGTTGCTCGAGCCGCCGCAAGGTGGGCAGAAGCTCAAGAAGATGACGGCGGCGATCGCGGTGGGCGCCGCGTTCACGCGGTACTGCAGGACGCCGAAGTTCGTGCAGGAGTGCGCTCCTCCTGGCACCAGGAAGCACGAGCTGGTGCTGGTGCCAGCCAAGCCGGGAAGGCTCGGCGGCATCGTGACTTCGAGGTCATTCACGCCCGCTACGCCGGTGGTTTGCGCCACGGTGAACGGCGCCAAGAACAGGGGAAGGAGAACAGCAAGGGCGCGCAGCATGATGAATGGGGAGTGCAGGGGTTTGTTTGACGCGGATCGCGAGGTCCACGACCAAGCGGTTTACCACAAGGTGACCGAGCCAGGGCGTCGCTGGACATTCTCGCACAGGAATCGAAGCGCGGCTCGCGAGGAACGCAGGGGCGCGCGCCGCGTCGCGTGCGCGCGGGTCGTTCCGCCCATGGCAGCGTGCCGTCGCGGCCGCGGCGGCCCGGTCCGTGGTCGCGTTGGGGTGGCCCCGGCGCGACGCTGACCATCTGGGTGCGGCTGATGGCTCACGACGTTGCCGGCGATCCGATGACCGGCTTGCGCTGGACACGAAAGACAACCGAGAAGATCCGTCGGCAACTTCGGTCGGTTGGTATCCGTGTTGCGCGGACCACGAGGTGGGGACTCAAGGGCTTCACCACGACCATCAAGGAGTTCGACCTGCGGCCGGGCGGGCGCTTCAAGCAGGTGATGCACGGGCCCGACGGCACCGACTATCCCAACCTCAGCCTGTTCCGCGAAGTCGTGCCGCACGAGCGCATCGTCTACACGCACGGCGGCGGCAAGGAGGGCGGCGTCGGGGCGCAGTTCGAGGCGACCTCGACAACAACGGCGCCACGACGTTGACGCTGCGTTCGCGCGTGCTCAACGCTAGCGAGTGCGAGCGCAAGACGTTCCGCGACGGCCCTGACAGCGTGCGCGCGGGATTCGGCGGGACGTTCGACCAGCTCGACCAGTACCGCGCGCCAGTGAAGAGCACGCGGTGTCAGCGCGGCGGCGTATCCTGACCGCGTGCTACGCGTCGCCGGTGTCCTGTTCGTCTGTGTTGTCCCGGCGCAGGATCCATCGCTCAGGTTGGATGTCGACTTGACGACGGAGAAGGGTCACGCGGCGGTGTTCGTGCGCATGGCCGACCAGCTCTTTCCGCGCGGCGGCGAATACGAAGCGTTCTGCGCTCAGCAAGGTGAGGCCCCGCGGTCGCGCGTGCGAGCGCGCGCGCTGACGGCGCTGCGCGAAAAGAGCGACGCGTCGTTCGCGGCGGTGCACGATCTCGTCGACGAACTGACCGAGGCCGGGCACCTGCGGGATGCGCGTTGGTTCTGGATCGTGAACGGGATCGCGTGCGCCGCGGACGCCGCAGCGTGCGAGCGTCTTGCGGCGCACGACGCGGTCGCGTGCGTGCATCGCCAGCGCCAACCGGGTCGGCCGCAGCAGGACCGCGCCCGGCGCGCGGCGCCGTTCCGAGCGCGAGGCGAGAAGGCGCTGGCCGCGACGCTGGCCGCGTGGCGCGACGACGGCGACGAGCCGTTGGCCCTCGTGGGGGTCACGGTGCCGTGGAATCTCACCGCGATCGGCGCCGACGCCGCGTGGGCCACAGGTGCGCTCGGCGCTGAGGTCGTCGTGGCGCTCTGCGACTCGGGCCTCGAGCCCGTGCCGCCACTCGCCGGCGCGCTGTGGCGCAACCCGCGTGAGACCATGAACGGCAAGGACGACGACGGCGACGGGCGCGTCGACGACTTGTTCGGCTGGGACTGCGATGGCGACACGCCCTTCGTGCTTGGCGATCCCGACCATTCGCACGGCTCGATGTGCGCGGGGATCGTCGCCGGTCGCCCGGCGGGTGAACCCCTGCACCTCACCGGCGTCGCGCCGCGCGCACGGCTCATGATCCTGCGCGGCATGGGTCGGCTCGACGCGTACGAGTACGCGGCCGAGCACGGCGCCGACGTCCTGTCGATGAGCTACATGTGGGTGAACGTCGATCTGGGCAGCTACCGCGGCGTGTATCGCACTGCGCATGAGCACCTCGCCGCGTGCGGCGTAGTCGCCGTCGGCGGCGCCGGCAACTTCAAGCGCACGGCGCCCCCGGGGAAGCAGATCACGCTGCCGAAGGACATCCCGTGCGTGCTCGCCGTTGCCGGCACCACGCCCGATGGTACGCAGGCGCCGTTCAGCAGCGAGGGTCCGTGCAACTGGAGCGGCGTGCCGTTCTTCGACGACTACCCCGCGTCGGCGCCGTTGCGCAAGCCCGACCTGTGCGCGCCGGCGGTCGGCATTCCGGTGTGGCACTGGGTGGCGAACAGCGGCGGCAACGCGCGGGTGCTGTGGCGCGGCGACGACGGCTTCGGCCTCGTCGTCGGCCCGCGCGGCAACTCGTTTGCCGGCCCGCACGCCGCGGGCGTAGCGGCCCTGGTATTCGGCGTGAACCGCGAACTCACGCCATGGCGCGTGCAGGCGCTGCTCGCGGCGACGTGCCGCGACCTCGGGCCGGATGGCCACGACGTCGCGTTCGGCGCTGGTCTGCTGCGCGCCGACCTGGCGGTGACTGCGGCGCGCGCGGCCAAGGTGGCGGACTGACGCGCGCGTCGCCGATCGCGTCGTCGGCGAGGGCACTGACCGAAACAGAAGTGCAAGAGGATCGTCAGCGACCAGGCCGACCTGCCTCGGCGCCGAACTCGGCGCGCACCGCCGCCAGCTTGTGCACCACGTCGGCGTCATCGCCGCACGCGGTCCGCGCCGTGGCGAGCACTTTGTCCAAGCGCGTTGCGGCCGTGGCCGTGTCCCGGGTCTGTGCCAAACACGCGCCGTGCAACGCCGCCAACTCGACCAGCGGGCCGACATTGGCGGCGACGTTGGCAAGGCTCGCGTCGACCGCGGCACGTAAGTGCGGCTCGGCGTCGGCGTGCCGGCCGAGCTCCAGCAGTGACAGGCCGAGTTCCTCGCGCACCGGTGGCTGCAGGTCGGCATCGGCAATGCCCGCACACGCGGCAATGAACTCGACACATAGCGGTTCGCCTTCGGCGCGGCGGTCGAGGTCGCACAATGCGCGGCCGTAGGACGCCGCTAGGGTCTTGCCCGCGGTGTCGTTGCGGCGCCCGTTCGGCAACAGTTCAAGAGAACGCAGAAACCACGGGGCGGCCTCCGCCACTTGCCCCTGCCGCTGCAAGTTGCGCGCGAGCCGCGCCATGTGGGTGGGCGCACTCGCGCTCGGCTTGCCGTCGTCACCGACGCACGCGTCCACGTTGTCGCGGCGATGCTTGCTGGCCTCCACCAAGCGTCCTCGGCGCTCGATCACGTCGGCGAGCAACCCGCGCACGGCGATCACGTCGTTGTGCCGTGCACCCCAAGCGGCAATCTGTCGCGGCACCGGCTGGTCAGTCGCGCTTCCGCCTCGGGGAGCTGCCCCAGATTCACCAAGAACGCCGAGAGGTTGCTCTCCACGAGGCATGTGTAGCGATGCGCCTCGCCAAACCCTTGCTTGCGGCCTTCGACGACCTGTCGCATCTGCGCCAGCGCCTCGGCAGTCTCACCCAGCTTCCATTGCAGCACGGCGAGGTTGTTCTGCTGCGTCAACACCAAGTCGTGGGTCGGTTCGAGTTCGGCGGTAGCGATCGCGAGCAGTTCCTGGAGGGTCTCCTTGGCGGCGGCGAGGTCGCCCTTCTGCATCAGCAGTTCAGCGAGCGTGGCTTGACAGCGCAGCGTGCGCGTGTGACGCGGCCCCTCTGTGCGCAGGAAGCCAGCCAACGCCTCCCGAATCAGCGGTTCCGCCTCCGCCGTCTGACCAAGGCCCGCGTGCGCGTGACCGAGACCTTGTTTCATGGCTAGCGTGTTCGGGTTGTCCTCACCCAAAACGCGCTGCGCCGTCGGCAACACTGTTTGCAAGATGTCGCGCGCGTCGGCAAAGCGCCGCAGATCTTCGGCCAGCAGGCTGGTCAACGTGAGCGCGGTGAGAAGGTAGTCGGAGTGCTCGGGACCGAGCGTGCGCTCGTACGCGTCGAGCACCAAGCGCAGTCCTGCCTCGGCGTCGGCGAGGTCGCCAAACACGCGCTGCAGGCGCGCGAGGCTCTGCACGGCGCCCAAATGCAGGCGGTCGTCCTCCGGCAGGGTGTGCGCCGCCGCAGCCACCGTCGCTTCGAGTTCGACCCGCGCCTCCGCGTAGCTGCCAGCCTCCAGCAGGGCACGGCCGAGGCTCAGCCGCGCTGGAAGCGTGCGGCCGTGATCGAGACCGAACTGCCGGGTCAGGCTCGCCTTGATCGTCCGCGCCTCGGGAAGGACCTCGGTGAAGCGCTCCGCGCTCACCAAGGCAAGAACCAAAGCACTGCGGCACGCGAGCGTGTCAGCGTGCTCGTCGCCCAGCAGCCGGCGGCGTATCTCGATGGCGGGTCGAATGGTCTGCTCGCACAGGTCGTAGCGGCCAAACGCTTGAAACGCCTGCGCCAGCGACAGACGCAGGTCGGCCTCCAACGTCGGCGCGTCCGGAAACGCTAGCTCCGTGCGCATGTGCTCGAGCACGTCGGCCAACTTCACCTCGGCGCCGATTCGAATCGGGTTGAAGCGCGACAAAGTGCCCTTCATGAAGTCGGCGCTGCGCGTGGCCAACTGCTCGGCACTCGTGGTGCGGGCCAACAGCACCGACGTCCAGATCAGCGAACCCGCGAGGACGAAGAACGCCGTCGCGATCCCAACCACCAAGCCACGGTGGCGCGCCGCGAGTTTGCGCAGAGAGTGCAAGCCACTCGGTGGTCGCGCCGCGATCGGCTCGTCGCGCAAGTAGCGGCGCAGATCGGCAGCGAACTCGGAGGCGGCGGCGTAACGCTGGCCGCGGTCTTTGGCGAGCGCGTGCATGACGATGGTGTCGAGGTCGCCGCGCAGCGCCGGCGCGACCGCCGCCAGCCGGATCGGCTCGCCGTCGCGCACCGTCTGCAACGCCGCGAGCAGGTTCTTGCCGGCGAGGTCGTGGGGCAGACGCCCGGTCAGACACTCAAACGCCACCACGCCGAGCGCGTACACGTCCGAGCGCACGTCGATTTGGTCGACGTCGGCCGAGGTCTGTTCCGGGCTCATGTACGGCAGCGTGCCGGCGAGGACACCGACGCTGGTAACCATGGTCGCCAGCGTCGCTGTTTGGTCGGTGCTGGCGGCGCGGGCGATGCCGAAGTCCAACACCTTGGGGCGCCCCGACCCGTCGACCAGGATGTTCGACGGCTTCAGGTCGCAGTGAATGATGCCACGCTGATGTGCGTGGTGAACCGCGTCGCCAACCTCGGCGAGCAACGCCACGCGCGCGCGCGCGTCGAGCTTGTTGGCTTCGGCGTGCTCGACCAACGAACGCCCCTCGACCAGCTCCATGGCGAAGAACGACTGCGGGCCCTCGCCAGTGTCGGCTTCGCCGGCCTCGAACACCTGCGCGATGCCGGGGTGGTGCAAACGCGCCAGCACGTGCGCCTCCCAAGCAAACCGGCTGCGCGCACGCGGGGTCGTGAGCGAAGGCCGCAGTACCTTCAGCGCCACGGTGCGCCGTGGGTTGTCTTGCTCGGCCAGGTAGACCACACCCATGCCGCCCACGCCGAGCACCGATCGGATGGCGTAGCGGCCGATGCGCTCCGGCAAGCGCGACGGCACCTGCTTGCCGCCGGACCAAGTGTCAGTGGCGGCGAATCGCGCGGGATCGAGCAAGAAGCTGCCCGCCGAGTCGCTTTCCGCCAGCAGCCGTTCCACTTCCCGCAGCAGCGCGAGGTCATCGCCGCAGAGCGTGCGGAGGCGTACCGCGCGTTCGGCTGCCGGGGTCTCGTACAGTTGCAAGAACGCGTCGCGCACGCGACCGTAGTCGGGTTCGGCGCCCACTGCCGACGACTGGGAAGACGATGCCATGGCTGACGGTGTAGACGCTACGGCCGCGGCACGCTGTTGACCATTCGGGGGACACCGGGGTCAGCGCGCGTCGCGGCGAGTGTCATCGCCGCGGTCGTCGCGCATCTCGGCGCGCAGCCAGGCACGCGCCATGTTCCAGTCGCCCTGCACCGTGCGCCGCGACAGGCCCAGGCTGACGGCGATCTCGTCGGCGGTGAGGCCAGCGAAGAAGCGCATTTCGACGATTCGGGCTTGGCGCGCATCCAGGCGTCCAAGGCGTTCGAGTGCTTCATGCACCGCCAGGATGTCGACGCCGGCTTGCGCGCGTTCGTCAAGGATCAAGGTCGCGTCGATGTCGACGCAAGCGCCGACGGCGCGCTTGCCGGCGCCGCGGCGGCGGGCGTGGTCGACCAGGACACGGCGCATCGTGGTAGCGGCCAACGCTAGCAAGTGGGTGCGAGCACCGACCGTAAGCGATGCTTGCGCCAGGCGCAGATAGGCCTCGTGTACAAGGGCGGTCGGCTGCAGGGTGTGGCCAACGCGCTCGCCGCGCAGGCAACCAACGGCCATCTGGCGCAACTCTAGGTTCCACAGCCGAAGCATCTTCGCGAAGCGCGAAGATGTTTCGGCTGTGGAAAGTCATGAGCCGTAAGTTGTTAGCCGTAAGTCCAGAACGCGGACAGGCGGTCAGACAGGTAGGCAGCGGTCTGGGACTTAGGGCTGACGTCTTACGGCTCACGACTCGCGGCAGAGCCGTTCATGCAGCCGCCCTCGCGTCTCGTTGGTTGCGGCTCTGCCGCGCTGAGCTTCTCCTGCCGCGGTTCTTCGTGTGGCGCGAAGATTCGGCTGACGGCAGCGGCAGGAGAAGCGACCCAGAGACAACAGCGCCGGCGGCCCCTTCTGGTCGGCGCTGCGCCGACATCAGCCTCGTTGGCTGTGGCCGCCGGTCACGCTGAGCTGCAAGGCCCCGCACAACAGCGCGAGTGGCACCCCTAGCAACTAGCTCGCCATTTCGGTTGCGGGCGCCGCCCGCGTTTCGAGTCACAGCCGACTGTGGCTGCCATCGCAATACGGCGGGTTGTTGGTCCGGCCACAGGCGCACCACACCACCGTGGTCGGCTCCGCCAACACGATCTTCACTGGCGTGATCGCGGAACTCCGGTGCGTGCCGTTGCAGAGTGGGTAGGTCACGCTCTGGAGGCACCGACACCACGCATGTTTGCCGGCGTCGCAGCGTTGTACGAACGGGCCGCGCTGCGGCTTGCCGGGAGGTGGCAGGTCAGGAGGTTGGCCCGTCATCGAAAGCGTCGGACGACGCCGCGCACGATGCCACGAACCTCGACCGAACGGCAGTAGATCGGCGCGAGAGTCGCGTTCGCGGGCTGAAGGCGCACGCCTCCATCTGGCTCACGAAAGAAGCGCTTGAGCGTCGCCTCTTCGTCGCTGAGGACGGCAACGACGATGTCGCCGTTGCGCGGCGTCTTCTTGTTCTCGACGACCACCAGGTCGCCGTCCGCGATGTGGTCCTCGATCATCGAGTTGCCGCGGACCTCTAACAGATAGAAGTTGTCACCCGTCGGGATGATGTCGGTCAACGCCACCTCCTCCCGATCCTCGATCGCCTCGATGGGATGGCCCGCGCGGATGCGGCCGAGCAGCGGCAGCGACGGTGCGTGATCTACCTTGTCGTCAGCATCCGGGTCGAACACTACGGCTACAGCACGCGACCTGCCGGGCGTACGAACCACGGCCCCTTTCGATTCGAGTTGGCGAACGTGCTCGTGAATCGTGATGCGATTCACGCCGAGCGCGCTCGACGCTTCATCGAGCGTGGGCGAGATGCCGTGCTGTCGATGGTAGTCGCGAAAGAAGCGCAGCACCGCTACCTGTCGCTCGGTCAACATGATGGGCATGGACATGCGTCTGTTTACGATGCTGGTATCCGTGTTGTCGTAGGGACCGTCGTAAGGATGGTCGTCACAAGCGAGTGAAGGCTCAGAAGAGCAGCGCCGCGACCATGAAGCAGGTCGTCACCAGCGTCACACCGAACACCCCCTGTCGTTCGTTGCCGAGGGGCTGTGCTGGAGCCGGCACCCGAGGCCGCTCGACCACGATCCGACTGGAGCTTGCCTGGCTGCCTGCCGCGGCGGTGGTCAACTGCGGTGTGGCGGCGCCCGCGTTTCGTACGCGGAGACCGTGTCGCCATACCCACGGGCCGCTGGTGGCGGCAGCTGGAGTGGGACGACTGCGCCACGGCGTCAGGCTCTGGGGGTCGCGGCCGCCCACAGGCCGAGTTACAGGCCGAGGGGCGGAGTCGAAGAGGCTGAGCTGAATCACGAGTCGGTGGGGGGTTTGCGTCTTCACGGTAGGGATCCGTTCGGTTGAAGTTTGGGAAACGTTAGCCAAACGAAACGCTGACGCAAGCGAGTAGTACAAAAGCCTAACAGAAGTCATAAAATAAGGATGCTAGATGGTTTGAGGAAGTTGTCATCGGCGAACAGCGAGCTCTGTGGCGGGCCTTGGTCGGCGTCGGGCACGGGAAAGGCGGCGCGCGCCGGCTCTCGGCGCGGACGCATGCACGGGCGATTGGCGCCGTTTCTTCTCAACGGCCAAGTGCAGCCAGGAGGCAAAGCTGCGGGGGCTTTCGCTATGAGTTCTCCACGTCATGGATGCCGCGCGCTACCAGCAGGTGAAGTCGATCTTTCAGGACCTGCTCGAACAGCCCGCTGCGGCGCGCGACGCGCTCCTGCGTGCGCGCTGCGCCGGCGATCTCGAACTGCGCAAGCAGGTGGAAGCGTTGTTCGCGAGTCATGATCATGCGCCCGACTTCCTGTCGGAGCCGGCCATGAAGGTGAAGGTGAGCGATCTGGTGCAGAAGCCGCCCAACACCAGCATCCCGCCTGCTGCGCCGTCGCCTGCCGTGCCGTTGTCGAGTGGCGCGAAGGTCGATGACGAACGCGTCGTCGGTCCGTATCGACTGCTCGAAGTGCTCGGCGAAGGCGGCATGGGCACGGTCTACAAGGCTGAGCAGACCCACCCAGTTCGCCGTCTCGTTGCGCTCAAGCTGATCAAGCTGGGAATGGACACACGCGAGGTGATCGCGCGTTTCGAGGCCGAACGTCAAGCGTTGGCGATGATGGACCACCAGTGCATTGCGCGTGTGCTCGATGCCGGTGCCACCGCCAACGGGCGGCCGTACTTCGTCATGGAATACGTGCCCGGCGTGCCGATCAACGAGCACGCTGATCGGCACAACCTCAACACCATGCAACGGCTGCACCTGTTCCTCGACGTGTGCGAGGCGGTGCACCACGCGCACCAGCGGGCCGTCATCCACCGCGACCTCAAGCCCTCGAACATCCTGGTGATGTTCCAGAACGATCGCTCGGTGCCGAAGGTCATCGACTTCGGCATCGCCAAGGCCACCAACCACCACCTCACCGAGCGCACGGTCTTCACTGAGCAGGGTCGCATCATCGGTACGCCGGAGTACATGAGCCCGGAGCAGGCGGAGATGACGGAGCAAGGCGTCGACACGCGCACCGACGTCTATTCCCTCGGCGTCATCCTTTACGAGTTGCTGGCCGGCGTGCTGCCGTTCACGCCGCAGGAGCTGCGGTCGCAGGGCTACGCTGGCTTGCAGAAGACCATCCGCGAGGTGGAGCCACCGCTGCCGAGCACGAAGATCACGACGCTGGGCACGGTGACGCCCGGCAAGATCGCGCAGTCGCGCAGCACCGACCTTCGTTCGCTGGTGCGCCAGCTGCGCGGTGACCTCGACTGGATCGTGATGAAGGCGATCGCCAAGTCGCGCACCGAGCGCTACGAGTCGGCGTTCGGTCTGGCGGAGGACATTCGGCGCTTCTTGCACGACGAGCCAGTGCTGGCCACGCGCCCCAGCGTCGGTTACCGCCTGTCGAAGTTCGTGCGCCGCAATCGTGTGGCAGTCGGCACGGGTGCAGCGATCATGGCCGCGCTGGGCACGGGCCTGGTGTTGGCGTTGCTCTCGTACCAGGAAGTCTCGCGCAAGGAGAGCGAAGTGAGCGCGGCGCTCGCAGTTGCGCAGGCCGAGAAGCTGCGCGCCGAAGAGGCTAGGCAGCTCGCCGAGACCAAGGAAGCCGAGGCGCGTGCCAACGAGCAGCGCGCGTTGGACAACGAAGAGAAGGCGAAGGCGAACCTCGCGCGTGCCACCGCCAGCGAGCAGCGCGAAGAGTCGACCGCCAAGGAGAAGGAGCGCCAGGTGGAGGAGAACGAAGCCCTGGTCGCGCAGTCGTTCTTCGGCGAGATGGAGAGCGCCACGGCCGGCCTTTGGCCGACCTACCCAGAACAGGTGCCAGCGTTCGAGCGTTGGATCGCCGACGTCGATGCCATGGTGGTGCGCCTTCCCAAGCTGCGCGTCGTGCGCGATCGCATCCGCGCCAGTGCGCGGCCGCTCACCGCCGCCGAGATCGACGCTGATCGCGCCACGCATCCGCGTCTCAACGACTTGCGTGTCGCCGAGGCCAAGCTGGTGGCCGGCAACCTGCCGCCCGACGAGAAGGCGCGGCTAGAAGCCGTCGTTGAGCCGCTGCGCGCCCAAGTCGAAACGCGGCGCACCTGGACGTTTGCCGATCGCGACACAGCCTTGCGCCACGCGGTGATCGGCAAGCTGATCGATGGCGTCGAGAGCGCAAACGCAGCCGGCGGCAGTCTGCAGCAGATGCGCTGGCGCCTAGAAGAAGCGCGCACCCTGGGCGCCCGTTCGATCGACGCGCATCAGGCGGCGTGGCAAGCGGCCGTCGAGGCTGTCGCCAGCAGCACCGCCTACGCCACGGCGGTCGGCAACGGCCTCCAGTTGGTACCCCAAATCGGTTTGCAGCCGCTGGGCGCCGACCCCCTCTCCGGTCTGCAGGAGTTTGCCCACCTTCAATCCGGCTCGGCACCGACGCGCGATGCTGCCGGCAAGCTCGCGTTCGACAAGGACAGCGCGATTGTGTTCGTGCTGTTGCCCGGCGGCACCTTCAAGATGGGAGCGGCCGGCCGCGGCGACGCCAACGTCGACCCCGCGGCCTACGACCACGAAGCCCCAGTGCATGCGGTCACGCTGGCGCCCTTCTTCGTCAGCAAGTACGAGTTCACGCAGGCGCAATGGCAACGTTGGACGGGCAAGAACCCGAGCGACTACGTCGTCGGCCGGGTAGTCGGCGGCCAACAGACCATCGATCCAACCAACCCAGTCGAGACCATCACCTGGAACGAAGCCGTTGATGTGTTGCGACAACTCGATCTCGAGCTGCCCACCGAAGCCCAATGGGAGTTCGCGGCGCGCGGCGGCAAGACGACGATCTGGATCAACGGCGACGCCGCGATCTCACTGCAAGGCTGCGCCAACCTGTCGGCATCCGACTCGCCGTCGGATTGGTTGCGCGAGACATCGTTCGCCGATGGGTTCTTGGTGCATGCGCCAGCGACTGCCGTGGCTGGGAACGCCTTTGGTTTGCACCACGTGCTCGGTAACCTCAGCGAGTGGTGTCGAGACTCCTACGGCGGTTACTCGAGCCCGGTCTTCGAGGGTGATGGTGAGCGTGCAGTCGAGCGCTCGCTGCAGCGCGTCCATCGCGGCGGCAGCTATCGGTCCACTGCGGACGAGTGTCGCATCACCGCGCGCGACTACAGCCCCGCCGACGCGCGGAGCGAACGGCGCGGCGCGCGCCCCGTGCGCCGCCTCGACACCCGCAAGCGCTGATCGAACGGCTCGACGCGTCGACCGCGCGCGACCTGAGCTGATGTGGCTTGCCGTCGCCTGCATGGCGTTGGCGCCGGTCGTGGGCCAGGGCTGGCCGATCGGCAGCGATGCGCTCCGTTTGCAGACCTTACGGAACCATCGCCCCCAGACTCTGCTCGACGTGGTAGACCGGGCGTTGCGCGCCGAGCCGCCGTCACCGGGCTCGCCCTTCCAAGGAAACAGCGCGGCTGCTGCCTTGGAGGACATTTCTGGGCGATCGCCCGTGCGACCGCCGAGCCATCCGGGCGCAGAGCTATCATCCAGCCCGTGACGGATGCCGCTCTCGGACACGTGTTCTACCTGAAGCCTGTGCACGTGGCCGGTCTGCCCGAACGCATCGAGATCAAGCTGGGGGAGCTGACCATCGGGCGCGCGGCGTCGAATGGCGTGGTCATCCAGGCAGATCACTTCCCGCAGGTGTCAGCGCACCATGTGCGCCTCACGGCGAAGCAGTCGGCGGCTGGACAATCGGCGGCGGATTCGACCGAAGTCCTGCTGGAAGACCTCGGCTCGCGCAACGGCACCTACGTCAACGGCAACCGGGTCGAACGTCAGTCGCTGCGCGACGGCGACTTCGTGCAGCTCGGAGCGCAAGGGCCGCAGTTCGTGTTCGAGTTGCCGGGCGGTGCGTCCGCCACCGTGCTGGTCGAGGCGGGCGGCGCGGCGGCGATGCGATCGGATCCGAGTCAGACCACATTGGTGCGGCTCAAGCGTGCCCTCGGCATTCCTGAGCACTCGAGTGTCGCGCAGTTCATGCAGACTGAACGGCGTGGTCGCAAGCTGGTTTGGGTCGCGGTGGTGGTCGTACTAGCGGCCGTGATCGTGGTCGCCGTCGCGACCTCGCGCGGGCGCGACGAACTGTCTCGTCTCGAACGCCTCAACACCGAGTTGCAGGGCCAACTCGCTCTTGCGTCGCGGGCATTCGAGGAACAGCGCGACACGTGGGACGCGCAGAAGGAACGTCTCGAGCAAGAGCGCGCCGGGCTCATGCAGCGCATCCAGAACGTCGTCGACCAGGAGCAGACGTCATCGACCGAAGTGGCACGCTTGCGCGACTCGCTCGACGCCACCAACCGCTCGCTCGAACGCTTCAATCCGGTGAACGTCGAGCAGGCACGACTCGCTGGCGTCGGTCGCGTGCAACGTGCCGTTGTCTTCGTCGAGACCAAGGTGCAGTTTCGCAGCACCAAGACCAAGTTGCTGTTGCGACAGAAGGACAATGCCGAGGCGGAAGACTCGGTGACCTTCGACGAGAGTGCCGCCGTGCTCGAGCGCGAGAGTTGCGGCTCCGGGTTCTGTATCAGCGTCGACGGTTTCATCATCACCAATGCGCACGTGGTGCGGCCGAACGGCTACGACGCGGCCATCGAGGTCGGCGCCGACGAGACCCTGCAGTCCGAAGTCGTGTACGCCGTCGTATTTTCGGGCAGCGATCACCGACACTCGGCGCAAGTCGTGCGCGTCCTACACGACGGCGACGACGACCTCGCGCTGCTGCGCATCGAGCCGTTCGCCGGCATGCCGCACCTCGATGCCTTCAGCACCGATGCGGCGACGCCGGCGCCTGGGGCCGAGGTCTACCTGCACGGTTTCCCCCTGGGCAAGATGGCGATCCAAGAAGGCGACCGGGTCATCGCCTCGACCTTCCGTGGGATTCTCAGTCGGTCGGTGTCAGTTTGGTTGCAGGTCGACGCGGCTGTTCATCCTGGCAACAGTGGTGGACCTCTCACCGATGGGTCGGGGCGCGTGATTGGCGTGGTTTGCCGCGTGCAGCGCATTCCCGAGGGCCCACTCGCCCCTGACATGGGGTACGCGATTCCGATTGCGGCTGTCGGCCGCCTTTGGCCCTTGCCGCCCGAGAGCAAGTGAGGGGCTCGAAGAGTCGACTGTAAGCAGCAAGGGGTAAGTTACTTAGGCGGCATCTGAGCCACTCGGTTGGCGGCGGCGAGAACCCTGGGGAACGGCTGCCAAGGCAGGACGGAGAAATCTTCCGTTTCGCTGCGAGTTGGCATGGAGCGATCGAGAACCCTAATGCCCGTCGACAGCACGTCGCGACCCGCACATCGACGACCACCTATCGTGCCGCTTCGTGTCACGTTTGCCCTTGCCGAAGACCACGCCCTCGTACGGCGCGGGCTTTGCGTGTTGCGTGGGCTCGCCGACCAGGTCGATGCCGGTTTGCGGTTTCCCGCCGCCCCGGTCGCAGCGGTCGCAGGTTTCTTGCGCGAGTTCGCCGAGCATCAGCACCATCGGAAAGAAGAGAGTCTCCTGCTGGCAACGCTGGCGGCGCACGGCGCCGACGAGGCCGCTGAGGGCGTTGGTGTACTGTTGCGTGATCACGAAGAAACGCGCGAGCTGCTGTACACGCTGACCCTGTTCTGGGAGCCGACGCATGCGCTGACCGCCGAGGAGAGTACGGCGTTCGTGCAGGTCGCACGCACCTATGCCGATCGGCTCGAACGACACATGGCGCTCGAAGAGACGCGCTTCTTTCCTCTCGCCGATCGTGTGATCCCGGGTGATGAGCAGATCGACTTGGCGGCGCAGTTCGTCAGCGTCGACGTCGGTCGACGCACGCGGTCGCAGTGGGCCGAGGTGATCGTCGCGCTCGAGAACGCTTGACAGGAATCGTCGTTCGTGACTGAGAGCGCGAGCAGAAATCAACCCGCCATAGACGCCCGGCGCCCATCAGGCGCCGAGGAGGGGGAGGCCGCGTGTCGCGGCCGGCGTGGGGGAGGGTCCGCCTCCCCCACCAGCAAGGAACTCAGCGCGGCAGAGCCGCAACTAACGAGACGCGAGGGCGGCTGCATGAACGGCTCTGCCGCGAGTCGTGTGCCGGAAGACGTAAGCCCTAAGTCCCAGACCGCTGCCAACCAGTCTGACCGCCTGTCCGCGTTCTGGACTTACGGCTAACAACTTACGGCTCATGACTTTCCACAGCCGAAGCATCTTCGCGCTTCGCGAAGATGTTTCGGCTGTGGAACTCAGAGCCTGAGCAATTGTTGCTCAGGCTCTGAGCGTTGGCGCGTACGAAGAAGCGCGCTACCCTGCGAGGCATGGTGCTCCGGCTCGATCGCGCGCTCGTCTTCTTGGATCTTGAGACCACGGGCCTCGACATCGACAAGGACCGCATCGTCGAAATCGGCTTGGTGCGCATGGAGACGGACGGCACGCGCAAACAGCTGGTCGAACGCGTCGACCCGGGCATCGACATCCCCGAGCAGGCGACCAAGGTGCACGGCATTCGCACCGAGGAAGTGCGTGGCTTGTTCGGGCGGCCCAAGCTCGCCAAGGTGGCGCCCCGCCTGTTGGCGTTCATGGCCGACGCCGACCTCGCTGGCTTTAACTCGATGAACTACGACCTGCCGTTGTTCGCGCGCGAGTGTGTGCGACACCAGATCAACTTTTCGTGCGCGGACCGCCAGCAGGTCGACGCCAAGATCATCTTCAACGTCAAGGAGACGTCATGGGATCGCTTCTTGATGGGGCCCCGCAACCTCACCGCGGCGTTGCGCCACTACTGCGGTCGTGAGCTCGAAGGCGCTCACTCGGCGGCGGCAGATGCCGACGCCAGCGTCGACGTGTTGTTGGCGCAACTCGCGCGCTATCCAGACTTGCCGCGCGAAGTGGCTGGCCTGCACGAGTTCTGCGTGCGCGCGCGACAGATGGCCGAGACGTGAGAGGCGCTGTGAGCCTGAGGCGTGCGAAAGCGCGCGCGAGTTACCCAGGTTGACGTTGCGACTAGACGGTGACGGCTGCGTCCCCCCGGCCGAAGTCGACACCGACTACGACGCCTTCATCCAGCAGCTCCGCGCCGATCCGCACCCGGCTGACGGCCAACCGTCCGCCGCGGTCAGGCGCACAGCTGCGCCGGGCCGGGGCGGTGCAAGGGCGGTGTGGGGGCAGCTTCGGGTGTTTGCCAGGCTGGCATCTTGGCTAGACTCCGTCCGTAATGGCCCCACTCGTCCCCGTCGCCGACATCAAGAGGCTGATCGTGCAGAGCCTCAATCTGCCGGGCGTGAACCCTGCCGACATCGACGACGACGCGCCGCTGTTTGGCGCGGGTTTGGGACTCGACTCGGTCGACGCGCTCGAACTCGTCGTGGCGCTGGAGAAAGCGCACGGCATCCAGGTCGCCGACGATCAGATCGGGCGCAAGGTGTTTGCCTCGGCGCGCACGTTGACCGACTTCGTGAACGAGCGTCTCGCAGCACCCGGAGTTGTCGCGGCCGGTGAGTGAGAGCGTGAGCAGAAATCGACCCGCCATAGACGCCCGGCGCCCATCAGGCGCCGAGGAGGGGGAGGCCGCGTGACGCGGCCGGCGTGGGGGAGGGACCGCCTCCCCCACCAGCAAGGAACTCAGAGCGTGACCAATTGTTGCTCACGCTCTGACCGCGCCGCGCCAGCGCCGCGCAACGTGGTGACCGGCCTCGGCGCCGTGTGCGGATTTGGC
>JANPER010000136.1:0-4133 GCA_031423015.1 Planctomycetota bacterium
CGCGTCACATCGGCGAAGAACGATCGCTTCCAGTCGCGCCCACGCAGCACGCGTTCGCCTTGCAGCCACGCGGTGAACTCGTTGTCGGCGGTGACGCGGAGCTGCGCCTTGGTGACCTTCTCCTTCACCTCGAAGACGCGGCGCACGCGGCACACTGCATTACCGGTCGTCTGCGCGTCCCAGATCCATTGCGGCTGCGGCGCGATCTGGCCGTCTTGACTCGACAGCGACGCCGCCAGCGCGGGGCCGATGCAACAAGCGCCAAGGAGAACGCTGAGACGGCTGCTGCGCCAACGATCGAGCCACGACATGCCGTCAACGTATCGGTTGACGACGGCGACCGCACTCTTGGTCGGTCAGAGACTTCGCGTAGTGTCTACGCCAACGTTCAGTCCCAAGATCTCGCGCACCCGCAGCAGGATCTTGCTCGGACTGAAGGGCTTGGTCAGGTAGTCGTCGGCGCCGGCGCTGACGCCCGTCTCGCGGTCGCAGTCCTGCCCTTTGGCGGTCAGCAGGATGATCTTGGTGTCCCTCAGTTCGGGATCGGCCTTGATGCGGGCGGTGACCTCGAAGCCGTTGATCTTCGGCATCATCACGTCGAGGAACACCAAGTGCGGACGGTGCAGGCGCACCATTTCGAGCGCTTCCTCGCCGTTGCGCGCTTCGAACACCTCGAACTTCTCCTTGCGCAGGACGAAGGACAGCGAGCGGCAGATGAACGGCTCGTCGTCGACCACGAGAACGCGTGTTGTCATGGTGTCACCTCGTTACGCAGGGTGCGAATCGCCAGAACCGTCACGTCGTCGTTGCCGCGCATCGCGCCGCGGAATCGATCAACGGCTTGCAACACGGCCGCGACCACATCGCTGGCGCTGCGGTGGCCGTGCGCGCGCAACACCTCGCACAAGCGATCGGTGCCGAACATCTCCTCGTCGATGCCCGTCGTTTCGGTCACACCATCGGTGTAGAGCAGCACCACATCGTCGGGCTGCAACTCGATTCGGGAGGACTGGTAGCTCACCCCGCTGGTGAACCCCAGGACGACGTCGTCGCTGGGCAGAGCATCCACGGTGCCGGTCGCCGCGCGCAGCACCAGGGTGTCGAGGTGGCCCGCGTTCACGACCTCGACGTGCCCCGACTTTGGCGTGAGCGCCACCGCGGCGGCCGAGATGAAGCGCTCGGTGCGCAGCAAGTCGTCGTGCATGGCACGCGCCAACTCGGTGACGATGGTCGCGGGTGAGCGGTGCAGATCGGCGAGCAAGCGCAGCGACATGCGCGCGCTCACCATCAGCATTCCGCTCGCCAGGTTGTGGCCAGACACGTCCATCACCGCCGCCAACGTGCGACCGTCGGCCATCGGCACGAAATCGAAGTAGTCGCCCCCCACCGTGCCGCAGGCTCGGTTGGCACCCGCGACCTCGAAGCCGGGCACCGACACCTGGTGACCGGCCTTGATCTGCTGGTGGATCTCCTGCGCGGTTTCCAGCTCCTTGCCCAGTTCGGCCACATGCCGCGTACCGAGCACGGAACCGAGCATCGCCGCCACCGCGAAGGCCAACTTGGTCTCGTGCGACGACAAGTCCGTGTGCGACGTGTAGCTGTTGACCCTCTTGTCCATGACCAAGAGCACTCCGAGCGTATGCGAGTTGTCGCCCACGCCGTAGCGCACTGGCACCGCGATCAGTTCGCGTGACGCCAAGCGCTCGGGGCCGTCGATCGCCCGGAGTTCCTCGACGCGGGCCAACCTCGCGGCGCCGCTGCCGTGCAGCGCCTGCGCGATCAAGCCGTGGTCCGGCACGAAACTGCTCGGCTCGGGCGCCGCAACCAGGCGCGGGCTCAGACTCGAACGGTCCATCACGACGTGTACGAGGATCTCACACTGACCAAGCTCGGGGCGCCAGCGCACGTACAGCGCGCGTTCGACGCTCGCCGCCACCACCAACGCGCGGACGCCGATCTCGGCAACCTCTTGATCGCTGCGGCCGGTCGGCAGCGTCGGCAGCACGTCGCCCCACATCGCCGCCTCTTCCAGCAAGGCGAGTGACGTGGGATACATGCCCTCGAGGTCGCGCTGCAACTGCTCGCGCTCCGAGGACAACGCTACGAGCCCCTGCCACACGGCGGTGATGTCCTCACCGGCGGCGTCGGCGGCGAACGACACCACGACCTCCCGGTCGTCGATCATCGCCGTGAGCACGCGTCGATCGCGCGCGGTGCGCACGACGGGATCGTGCCCGGCGGGCACCGAGTCACCCACGAAACGCTGCATCGTGCCGGTGGCGGGATCGAGCACCTGAACCACGACATCGCCCCGCAGCGCGCGCGGCAGCGCGGCGAGCCAAGCCAAGGAGGTCGCGGTAGCGGTCACAACGGCTCGTTGCCTCAGCCCGCCGCCACAGCCGCAGTGGCCGCGCGGTGAACGCCGATCGCCTTGGTCATCTTCAGGACGTTGCTGTCGCCGATCCGTTGGTAGTCGATCGCATCCATGACCGCCCGCGCGATCATGATGCCGAAGCCGCCGCTGTGGGTGGGCAAGCGATCGTCAGGCAGAGCTGGCGTCGGAATGGTACGCGGGTCGAAGGCGGGCCCCTGATCGCGCAGCGTCACCGTGAAGCCGTGGTCGCCGGCCGACAGCTCGACCGCCACCGGCTTGGTCGCGTCGCCCGCGTAGGCGTGCCGGTAGATGTTGCTCAGCATCTCCTGCAAGGCGACCAGCACGTTGTAGCGCGTGCCCTCGGGGTCATCGACGAACGACACCGCCTCGAGCACGGTCTCGCCGGCTTGCCACACCAGGCGCAAATGATCCACAGCGCCCGATAAGCGCAGTTCAATTCTCGCGGACATCCGGTTCGCGTCCCTTGGTTCAGCCGGCATGGTTACTGCCCTCTCCGTTCTCTTCCCCTATCGACCGCCGATGCCTGAGCCTTGACCCCGCGGTCCCTGAGTGAGGTGCTGTTCGTCGGCCTCGGGGTTCCAGCGATTCGCGCGCTTTGTGACTCGAGGCTCGAAATCCACCGACGCGCCCCTACCATCGGCGATCTCATGACCTCTAGGGAGGGCATTAGGCGAGCCATCGCCGTGTTCGCGGCGTTGGTCCTTGGCGCGTGCGCCGGACCAACGAGCCGCCTCGTGCAGCGCCAGGCCTTCGAGCGCGCTCCGGGGGTGAGCGTCGAATCGGTGATGGCGCCGGTGATTGGCGACGGGCTCGGCGAGCTGGCGGCCCTACAGCGACGCCAAGCCTCACCGGCCACCGAGTTGCGGCGGGCCTACATCCTGACCGAAACCGGCGATACCGCGGGCGCCATCGCTGCGCTGAACCGCGTGCTCTACGCGGAAGAGCCGCCGACTGCCACGGCGGAGGCCATGGCGCGCTATCTGCGCGCGCAAACCAGCCGCAAGCAGGGGGACCTGGGCGAATACGCCGCCGAGATGCAGCGCGCCCGCGAGTTGGCCGACGATCCCCGGCTGCTGGCGCTGCTTGCGGTCGATGTCCCGGTGGAGCGAGCCCCGCAACCGGCCATCGACGCGCCGCTCCCCAACCCTGGCACGCTCGCAATACTGCCGCGCAGCGCCTGGGACGCACGGGCGCCCGACCAAAGCGCGCTCGTGCCGATGCGCAAGCCGTTTCGCATCACCATCCATCACACCGCGATCTTGAGCCCAAGCCGCAGCGAGAAGGCGGCCGCGACGCAGATCTATCAGATCCAAGGCGGCCACCAAAAGTCAGATGGCTGGGCCGATATCGGCTACCACTACCTAGTGGACCCCGCCGGACGGATCTGGGAGGGCCGGCCGATCGTTTGGCAGGGCGCGCACGCTGGCGGCGACAACAACCGCGGCAACATCGGCGTGTGCCTGCTGGGACGCTTCTTGCGCGGAGCCGATGGTCAGGCGCCAACGGCCGAACAGGTGGCCGCGCTGGAGCGCCTCCTGCGCTGGCTGTGCAGCAATCACAGCATTCCATCCGGCAGCATCTTCTTTCATCGGCGCTTCAAGGCGACCGAGTGCCCCGGCCCGCGTCTCGAGGCCGCGGTAAACGGAATTCGGCAGCGTATGGAGCGGTCGGCGCAGAGCTGAGAGCGTGTGAACTGGGGAACGGGCTCAGAGCCTGAGCAACAATTGCTCAGGCTCTG
>JANPER010000137.1:0-9829 GCA_031423015.1 Planctomycetota bacterium
CCTGACGGCAGCCAACCGGGCATTGGCCTGCCTCGGCGGCGTAGCGTTCGCGTTCTTCGATGAGTGGTGGTCGAGCCGGCGGGGGCGCAGAAGCCCGGCGCGTTTGCGGTCTTGGCTGGCCATCCGGACTACTTCGGCAACGAAGAGTGGTTGGGCGTGGTCGCTTGCGGTCCTCGAAGCTAGCAGCCCCGAACGGCAAGGCCGCTCGGCCACACCGCACTCCGGCATGCGACAACAGGTAGCTTGCTCTTCCTATCGCGCGAATTGCAGATGCTTGTCGAGCATCGCGCGCTGCACCTCGGCCACCGGCTTGGTCTCGTCGTTGACCGGGTTGCTGCACTGGATCAACCCACAGCGGACCGTCTTGGTCATGCTTCGTCACTCATCGGGGTCAGGGGGTCAGGTGGGGTCAGCTGATGACCATTGCGGCCGCAAGCCTATCATTCGTTGCGCCCGCCACGCATGGTCTGCCACCGTAGATCAGTGCAGCCGTCGGCCGCCTCGCGCGCCGCCAGGACCGCGGGATCCGCTGCGAACAGAACACGCGCATCCAGGCAACCTTCGCGCAGCTGCGCGCGCACTACCGCGAAGGGATCACGCCGGCGCGCGTCGCCCTTGCCTCACAGGATTCGAGTCAGTGCGCGCGCGCGAGCGTGGGCGCATGGCAGCGGACGCCAGCGACCTGGACACGCTGGTCGCCAAGGGCGATCGGCTGTCGGTGATGTTCGATCGGCAGTGGGCACGGGCCGTGGTGCACGAGGCGCGGCGCGTGCAGACCGAGCACGCCAAGGACTTGGGCGAGTTGGCGCTGCGGCGCCTCGAGATGCTGCGGCTGCGGTTCGAGGAAGATTGGATGCCACGACGGATCGCCGAGCAGATGCAGCTCAGCGCTGAGGTCGTGAGCCAGGAGCTGCTCCGGGCGAAGAACGAGTTCCTCGCCGCGCTCGGCGAGGTCATCGCGTTCCATCATCCGGACGCGTCCGCGCGCTGGATTGAAGACGAGGTCAAGCGCATCCTCGACCTGCTCGGGCAGGCGTAGGCTTGCGCGCAGCAACGCGTACGAACCAAGACGATCAAGTAAGGTCGTCGACGGCCAGGGCAGCGACACCCTACCGGGTGGGGTCGATCGCGATCAGGTGCTCGAGGAACAACTGAGCGGCGGTGACGTCGACAGTCTCTACGTAGCCGAGACTCCAGATCGCATCAAGCGTGTCGGTGAACTGGATTGCGCCCCGCGTGCCGCGCCCCGACCAGTGGCGTTGAGGCCTGGAAGCCAGAACGAGGGTTCGGTCGAAGATGGAGACGAGCCTCGTGTCGATCACCCCGTTCTGGGGGTCGACGCGCACGAAGTACATCGACAGGAGTCGCCTGCCCTTGGCAAGGTCCTGCAGGGTCTTGTCGATGTTCCATGCCTTCGGCGACGAGGCCTTGCCGGCAAGCTTTGACTTGATGTCCACGCTGAGAACGCCGATCACCACATCGAACTCGATATCACCCAGAGCATGCTGGGACGCCATGCCGGTGATGATCCTCTCGATCTGATCCCCGCGCGCCTTGGGGTTGGGATTGCGTGCTGCAACGAGGATCTTGGCGTGCCGCCGCTTCACGATGACGTCGAGCTTCGCGCGCACAGCGGCGTAGTCCGGGTGGCGGCCGAGCGCGCGAGCGAGGGCGGGAGCAGCGAGCAGGTGCGCTCGACCCTCGGTGCCCGGCATCCAGAACTCGCGTGCGGATGGCAAGCGAGTCGCGGCGACGATGCGGTCGAGGTTCGCGGCGCGGTCGGCCCGCGCATGCATGCGCATGAGTTCGGCGAAGCACTCGGGCACGTTCTGCACACCCTGGACCTCGCCAAGGATGTCGGAACCGAGGATCGAGCCTCGGAGATGGTCTCGCGCCAGAGCGTGCGACGAGTGGCTGACCCTGGTCAGGAACGTCGTGTTCGCGAGCAGGAACCGACATCCCGCCGGGGTCAGCACGCAGACGACGATCGGCCGGTCGTCGTGCTCGACTATTTTGGCGATCGCGACGACTGCGTTCGCGAAGCTCGCCGTGAACTTGCTCTGGCAGAAACGGATAGCGAACGCAGGGCCGACGAGAAGTGCCCCATCCTGCTCGAGGCGGAATCTCTGCAGGACGGCGTGGACCACGCTGTCCTTGGTCTCCTGCGGGTGCGTGGCGCGCCACTGCGAGATGAACCTGACGAGTTCATCGAGGATCACCGCGGCGAGTCCGCCCGGATCAGGGCGTTGCCAACGGAGGCGCGTGGACGGGGCTGCGAGTTTCGCTCGTAGAAGATGCCGCCCACGTATCCTTGGATGCCTCCGTCGTCGCGCGCGAGAGCGAGGCGCTTCATCGCGAGGCACGCGTAGTGCCGATCGACTTCGACCCCGAGGGCCCGGCGGCCGAGCTTCGTTGCCACGACGGCCGTCGTGCCGGAACCAAGGAACGGGTCGAACACTACATCGCCAGGGTTGGAACTGGCGAGAACGAGCTTGGCGATGAGCTTCTCGGGCTTCTGCGTGGGGTGGTCCGTGTTCTCGGGCATCGACCAGAAGGGGACAGTGAGGTCAGTCCAGAGGTTCGACGGGTGTGTGAGGCGGTAGCCGTCCTGCCAGTCCTTCGGGCTGCCGTTGTCATCGCGGTAGGGGGCGAGAACGCGGCGCTTGAGCTTCACCGCGTCGAGGTTGAAGGTGTAGTCGTCGGAGATGGTGGCAAACCAGATGTCCTCGGAGCAGTTCTTCCAGTTGGCCAGGGCACCGCGCCCCTTCTCGCGCTCCCAGGTGATGCGATTGCGGACGACGAGGTGCCGGGACAAGACCGCCTGGATCGCGCTCGAAGACCGCCAGTCGCCGCAGAAGTAGACGGTGGCGCGGGGCTTGAGGAGCCGGAGCATGGGAAGGAGCCACGTCTCGATCCACTCCCCGTAGGCCTCACTTGCCATGGCCTTGAAGCGCTGTTCACCGAAGCGCTTGTCGAGGTTGTAGGGTGGATCGAGCACGAGGAGATCGACGAACGCGCTCGGAAGATGTGGAAGAGCGTCCTGCACGTCCTGATGGAGAATCCGCCCGCAGACGTCGGCCGGACGGACTGGGGCCGCGAGGCGAACGAGGGATGCTGCCAGACTTGCCTCTTCGGCGGCGCTGAGAGTGATCGTCCGGTTGCGCGGTGCGCGCTGCATGAGGGTGCCTCTCGGTGGTTGCGCGGGGTCTGCTCCGGTGCGGAGGCCTACCCATCAGGTGGTTTGAACTACGGGCCAGTATCGCGAGGTTGTGGAGCCCTGCAAGAAGTTCGCGCGGCGTTACCAGCAGATGATCCGTGCGTGCCTCGTCGATCGTTGGCGCGGCAAGCCGCTGGCGGCCTGCATCGACGACGTCGTGCAAGAAGTCTGGCACGATTGCTTCAAGGCGCAGGGCGCGCTCGAGCGCGCCGATCCGCACCAGGGCGAGTTCCGCGGCTTCCTGTTCGGCGTGGTCCGCACGTGTGCGCTGCGTGCCGAGTCAATGCGCGCGCGCGAGCGTGGGCGCATGGCGGCGGACGCCAGCGACCTGGACACGCTGGTCGCCAAGGGCGATCGGCTGTCGGTGATGTTCGATCGGCAGTGGGCCCGGGCCGTGGTGCACGAGGCGCGGCGCGTGCAGACCGAGCACGCCAAGAGCAAGGGCGAGCCGGCGCTGCGGCGCCTCGAGATGCTGCGGATGCGGTTCGAGGAAGACTGCATGCCACGACGCATCGCCGAGCAGATGGGGCTCAGCGCCGACGTCGTGAGCCAGGAGCTGCTCCGAGCGAAGAACGAGTTCCTCGCGGCCCTCGCCGAGGTCATCGCGTTCCATCATCCGCACGCTTCCGCGTCCTGGATCGAAGACGAAGTCAAGCGCATCCTCGACCTGCTCGGGCAGGCGTAGGCTTGCACGCAGGCAACGGGTACCAGCCAAGAGATCAGCGATGTACCCGAGTTGGTGTCAGTTGCCGTCGACGCCTTCGGCGTCGACCCCCGATTCATGAAACCCCGGCGTTCAGATCCCGCACCCGTGGGGTCGAGTTTCAGGTCAGATCCCAACTCGGGGTCGAGCACGATAGGATGCTCGCGTGACCGAACCCCTCTTGAGCCGAATCACAGCCAGCCCGCAGATCTTCGGCGGCAAGCCCCTCATCCGAGGAATGCGGATCTCGGTGGAACTCGTGTTGAGCCTGCTCGCCCAAGGGGCGACGGTCGAAGAGCTTCTCGACGACTACCCCGAGCTGGAGCGCGAGGACATTCAGGCATGCTTGGCGTATGCGCACGCGGTCATCGCCAATGATTCTCTCGACGCGGTTCGCGTGCAGCCGGCTTGAGGTTCCTAGTCGATCGGTGCGCGGGAAGGCGGCTGGCCGCTTGGTTGCGCGTGCGCAACCACGATGTCATTCTGGGTGCGGACCTCGGCCCCGATCCGGGAGACGACGTGCTGCTTGGTCTCGCCAGCGCGGAGGCACGGGTGGTGGTCACGATCGACACGGACTTTGGTGACTTGGTGTTCCGGCGTGGTCTAGACCACGCTGGCTTGGTCAGGTTGCCGGACGTGCGCGTGCAGGTGCGCATCGCGTTGATGGCAGAGGTGCTGGATCGGCACAGCGACGATCTCGCGGCACGAGCCATCATCACCGTCCGTGGCGGGCGCATACGGGTGACGCGGTCATAGTCACGACGGTCATCCGCGGCGACGATCGTCAGCTGGCGTTGTTGATCGGGGCACGGAGGGGCCAGCCACAGTGGTGAACAAAACGCGGCAGACTTCCTGGAGTTGTTGATCGGAGGTAGAGCGCGAGCGTCGATCGACATGGAGGATGTCGATCGTGTTGGTCGCGCGCGCGTGTTGTCGAATGCACGCTTGCGCGCGCTGGATCGAAGACGAGGTCAAGCGCATCCTCGACCTGCTCGGGCAGGCGTAGCGGGGCTTCCTTGCGGATTTCAGCCAAGGAACCGCAGGCCTACGGGGAGAAGGGAATGTCGGCGGCGCTTGCCCGCCGCTCGTTTGTTCGCATTACCTACTGGAGTGACTCATGCGATGTCTCACGCTTCCGATCCTCGCTCTCGGTCCGCTACTCTCGACACTCCTGCCGGCGCAGACGAACTGGACGCAGCGCGCCTCCACCGGACCACTCGCGCGCGCCGGCCACGCGATGGCCTACGATTCGGGGCGCGGCCGCGTCGTCCTGTTCGGGGGTAGCCCCAACGGCAGCACCAGCCTCTTCGCCGACACTTGGGAGTGGGACGGTACCAATTGGAATCAGCGCAACCCTGCCACGCCGCCGTCCGCGCGCAATGCCCACGATATGGCCTACGACTCAGCGCGCGGTCGCGTCGTCCTCTTCGGAGGAAGCGACTATGGCGCCGCAGGGATATCCAACCCGCGTGCGGACACCTGGGAGTACGCGCCCGTGAACCCCGCGACCTACACACCCTTCGGCACCGGCTGCCCCGGCAGCGCCGGCACACCCGCGCTCGCTTCCGACCAAGGCTCGCTCCCCTGGGTCGGCGACACATTCACTGCGCGCCTCACCAACCTTGGAATCGCGACCGTGCCGTTCCTGTTTCTCGGCGCCTCCAACACGTTCTGGGGCGTCGTGCCGTTGCCGTTCGATTTGACCTTGATCGGGATGTCGAGCTGCATGCTCTACACCGACCCGCTGCTCACCTTCTTCCTCGCCAACAACGGCGGCAGTGCGACGTTCTCGGTCCCGATCCCCAACGACCCGAGCTTGGTCGGACTCTCGCTCTACAACCAAGGCGGCGTCACCAGTTTCGGTACCAACCCGCTCGGCCTGGTGATGAGCAACGGTTGCGAGATGCGGTTCGGCGGGCGCTGAGCCGCTTCGTCGACGGTGCGTCCACGGCTCTTCGCGGGCGGCGAAGACTCGGCCGCCGGCAGCCGCGTAGAGTGAGTGGACGCAAGGAACGATCCCCAGCCATGAGCCTCACTCCGCGATCAGAAGAGCCTGTCGACGGCGCGCTGCGCGTCGCGTTCGGCGCGCAGCACCCGACGGCACTACGTGTGATCGAGCAGCGGAACGGCTTCGAGAGTCAAGTCGCGCTGGCGCCCGAGATCGAACAACCGGCTCCGGCCCAGCGCATCCGCACTTCGGCGCGTTATGAGTCGCTCGGCTTGATCGCCGAGGGCGGGCTGGGCGAGGTGCTGCGCGGCCAGGATCGCGATCTCGGCCGCGAGGTCGCGCTCAAGTTCCTGCGCGCGCCGTATCGCGACCAACCCGCCATCGTGTGGCGCTTCGTGGAGGAAGCGCAGATCGGCGGCCAGTTGCAGCATCCCGGCATCCTGCCGATCTACGAGATCGGGCTCGGCGCCGACGAACGGCCGTTCATCGCCATGAAGCTCGTGCGCGGCCAGACGCTCGCGACGCTGCTCGGCTCGCGCAAGAATCCGAGCCAGGATCGCCGGCGCTTCCTCGGCATCTTCGAGCAGATCTGTCAGGCGATCGCCTACGTGCACGCGCGCGGCGTCGTGCACCGCGACTTGAAGCCCGGCAACGTCATGGTCGGTGCGTTCGGCGAAGTGCAGGTGATGGACTTCGGCTTCGCCAAGGTCTTGCACCAGCCGAGCACGGCGCCCGACGAGCTCGAGGTCGCGACCGTGCGCAGCGAGCCCGGCGGCCACGGCTCCGTACTCGGATCGGTGTTCGGCACGCCGGCCTACATGCCGCCGGAGCAGGCGCTCGGCCGAATCGACGAGATCGACGAGCGCGCCGACGTGTTCGCGCTCGGCGCGATCCTGCTCGAGGTCTTGACCGGCAGTCCTCCGTACAGCGAGGGGGACATGTTCGAGCAAGCGGAGGAGGCGAAGCTCGCGCCTGCTCTCGCACGCCTTGCTGCCAGCGACGCCGAGCATGACGTCGTGCAGCTCGCGCGCGATTGCCTGGCGGCCGCTCGAGACGCGCGACCGCGCAGCGCGCGCGAGGTCGCCGAGCGCGTGACGCGCTTTCTGACCGGCGTCGAAGAGCGCGCGCGCGAGTCCGCGCTCGCGGCGGAGCGCGCGCGCGTCGAGCTCGCGGGCATGCGCCGCGCGCGCAACCTGCAGCTCGGGCTCGTTGCGGCGATCGTGTCGATTCTCGGGTTGGTCGGCGGCGGCTATTGGTGGCTCGCGCGTGAGCGCGCGCAGGGACAGATCCAGCAGAGCCAGGCAGCGATGCGCGAAGCCGAGTCGCTGGCGACGACCGCACAGAACGAACGCGACACAGGGAAGGCGACGAAGTCCTGGGACCTGGCGCTCGTGGCGGCCAACAAGATCGAGTCCGCGCTCGACAACGAAGGCTTTGATGCCGCGATCCACAGCGATCTTGGCGCCCGCGCCAGCGACGTGAAGCGCCGTGCACAAGACGACGTGCTGCAGCGCACGCTCGATCGCTTGGCTCTGCCCGCGGATGTGTGTCTCGACGCCGTGGTCGGCGGCTCGTGGGACGCCGAGGCGAAGGATCGCGAGTACGACGCCGCGTTCTCGACCTACGGCACGCATCCCATGACCGCGCCCGACGAGTTCGTCGCGCGGGTCGCGGCGTTCCCGGCGCGCGCGGCGGTCGCGCTCGACGACTGGGCGCGGCATCGCCGGAGCCTCGCGTTGCGCAACAAGACGAGCGGCGTTTCTGCGAAGCTGCTGCTGGATGTCGCGCGTCGCCTCGACCCCGATCCCGCGCGCGCGCGCCTGCGTGACGCCCTGGGCCAGGATCCGATCGACAGCGCCGCGCTCGCGCGCCTGGCGAGCGAGTTCGAGCTCGACCTCGTGAAGGAATCACCTGACACGATCCTCGAGCTCGGCTCGGCCCTGTACGAAGCCGGCGACGTTGGCAAGACCCGCTCGATCGAGCTGCTTGGTGCACGTGCTCATCCAGGCAGTTTCTTGCTGAACTACCTGGCGGCCCTCGCCCAGATGTATGTGCGGCACCCGCAGTGGCTCGAAGTCCGGCGCTTGCTGGACGTCGCGATCGCGCTGCGGCCGGAGTACTCGTCTGCGCACTACTACGCCGGCATCGCCTGCAGCAGGCTCGGACTCCTGGAGGACGCCGAGGCGCACTATGTGGTAGGGGCGGCGATCCAGCCGCCGGAGCCGAGCTTCGTGCTGCTGCGGGCGAGGATGCACGTCGAGAACCAGCTCGAGGATCGGGCGCTCGAAGCGTTCACTGGCTTGTGCCAGCTCGAGGTCAGCGCTCGCGTTCATCCCGTGTACCCGGCCTGGGGCTGGTTCGAGAGCGGCCGCGTGCTCGAGCTACGCCACGACCTCGCGGGTGCGCTCGACTGCTACCGACAAGCCAGGCAGATCCTGGCCAGCCCCGCGTTCGCCGCCCGGCTGGCGCCCGGTATTGGCATCCCCAATGCCGCCGGGTACGCCCAGGCCGCCGAGGAACTGCTCGCGCGCATCCCCGACCTCATGCCGATCGTCGACGGTGAGCGCCTACCCAGCTCGCCGGAGGAGCAAGTCGAGGCGGCGCGAGCCGCGCTGCACGCCGGCCGATCGGTGACGGGCGCTCGGCTCTTGCGCGCCGCGGTCGAGGCGGAACCGAAGCTGCTCAAGAGCGTGAGCCCGCAAGTCGCGCTGCTCGGCGCTGAGATCGCCGTCACCGCCGGATGCTCCGGCGATGCCGAGGCGCAATCGCTGAGCGAAGCCGAGCGGCGGCAGTGGCGGCAGCAAGGCTATCAATGGCTGCACGGCGCCTATCTGGCGCTCTTGAAAGAGCGCATGCCGGACCGTCAGAAGATGCGCGAAGAGAATGCGTGGGTGGTGGACTCGTGGCTCTGCTGTCTGCGCCTGTGGGCGGTGCGCGCCGAGTCGCGGCTCAGGTCGCTGCCGGTCGACGAGGCGCGGGCGTGGCGCGGACTTTGGGAAGACGTCGAGACGATGTTTCAGGCCGGACAATGAAAGCCCCGCTCGGCTCGATGCGACCGGAGCCGGAAACAGAGTTTCTTGCGCGCGTAGCCCGCACGCATCGTACTGCCGTTACCCCAGCAGGCGGAAGCCGGCCTGCGCGAAGTGATGGTCGAACGCGAACACGGTGCGGATACGCGCCCTGGTCATCAGCACGAAGCTCGTCGCGTCGACCAATGAGAGGCGAACGAGATCGCGATGGTCCAGCCAGGCCCAGGACAAATTCAGGATCCCGGTCGAGCACTCGTGCAGCTTGATGTGCGGCAAGCCGAGCACGGAGTCGCGCCACGCAAGAGCCACATCGCGCGCAGCGTTGCGATCCAGAAATGTGAAAGTCTCGATCACGACCGGCACCGACAAGTGGATGCGCGCGCCGCGCGTGCGCAGTTCGTGCCACGTGGCGCGGGCTCGTTCATGGTGCTGGTCCTTCGTGAGCGCCAGTGCGATCCATGCGCCGGTGTCGACGAAAATGGCCTCTCCGGGTCGGATCATCTCTGGTCGTAGATCGAGTCGTGGTCAGCAGATTCGATGACCTCGTGCGCCTCGCCCACGCCGCGCCGCACGCGCTCGTGCTGTTCGATGCCGCCTACGCCGAGTTCGCCGACGACGACGTCACCGACGTGGCGCTGCGCTTGTCCAACGTCGTCGTCGTGCGCACCTTGTCGAAGGCGTACGGTCTGGCTGGTCTGCGGATCGGCTACGCGCTCGGTCCGCCCGCGGTGATCGCGCCGTTGCGCGCCGCTGGTGGCCCATACCCGGTGGCGGCACCGTCGGTGCGCCTAGCGCTAGCGCGCCTGCGCCAGACCGAGGAAGTGCGCGCGTTCGTCGCCACGGTGCGCGCCGAAGTGGCCGTGCTGCGCGATGTGCTCACGCGCGCCGGCGTCGCCAGTGTGGCCAGCCAGGCCAACTTCGTGCTCGCGCGG
>JANPER010000138.1:0-10952 GCA_031423015.1 Planctomycetota bacterium
GTTGCAGCGGCGTGGCATCCTGCTGAATCGCGCGGCGCACGCGCGGCATCACACGGCGCCGTACGTCGCCAACTACTGCATCACGACCGGCTGGTGCAACGCGGCGCTCACGTCACTGGGTGTCTTCCGGCGGCTCGAACGGATCGTGACGCGCGGCACCGGGTTGCCCGCGCGCGGCGACGATGGCGCGTTCGCCGACAGCGTGTTCGCGGGCGCGGACCATGACGAGGTTCGCGAACGCGCGCGGCGTGCAGTCGACGAGCAGCACCGTGCTCAGCTGTCTTTGCGCAGCGACTACGCGCCAACCGACTCGGTGGCGCGCCCTTCTTCCACCAGCTTCTGCAGGCCGGCGAGCAGGGAACGCGCGGCGAACGGAAAGAGGCTGCGGTCGGCGTCCCAGTAGACCTTCGGCAGCAGGTCCTCGACCGTGGCGGATCCCTGCCCGAGCGAGGTCGACGACACGGCCGGCTTGGGCATCCGCGTCGCTCTCTTGCACCTTGACCGTCTCAGCGAGATCAAGCCGCTCGAGCATCTGCGCGTAAGCCCCACGACTCAGCAGAACACCTGCGGCCTTGCCATTCTCAATCATCATCACCGGACGGCCAGTCTTCTCTACTTGCCGAACCAGAGCCCGGAGCCTCGGGTAGGCATCCAGTGGCTGGGTGTCTTCGATCGCCATGCACCTCGCGCGCGACGCGACCGAAGCCGCCGACTTGGTGCAGGCGACGTTCCTCGCAGCGATGCGGCGTGCGGTGCGCTACGACCCGGCGCGCCCGCGGCGTGACCAGGACGAATGTGTCTGACACATTCGTCCTGCACACGTGGCCGGCCAGCGTGAGTTCACGATCTGGGCGCTGACCTACGCGTTCGTCGGCGCGCAGATGGGGTGGATCTTGCGCCGTTCATCGTTCATCGGCACACCGACGCAGGAGTCGACCTTCTTCCGACCGCGCGATGCCAACTTCTTCGAGGGGGGCCGCGTGCATCACCGCAACGCGCGGTTCAACGCCTCTTGCATCTGCATCGGGTCCGCAGGGAAGACCAGCTCCGTCGTCGTCGCTCGACCCGGGCTTGCTCTGACGTCGTCGGCACGGCCACGCTGCGCACGTCCGGCTTGCCCGCGAGCACGAACGTGAACTCGTAGTCGTCGGCGCGCGCGATGCGGAACAGGAACACGCCGGGCTCGGCCTGAAGTTCGCCCGGATCGCCAGAGCCGTAGATCGGGCCGCGGCGTTCGCGCATCGACTTCAAGTCAGGAGGCACCCCTTGGCCCTTGCGCCGCGTGAACGCATGCAGGGTGACACCTTGGGGCAGCGCGACCTGCGGCGCGAGGCGCACGCGCACGGCGAACGCAGGCTGCAGGCGAATCGTGCGGTCGGCGTCGAGGTCGTGCACGTCGTGATCGCACCAGCCCTTCACGCGGATCGTCGCGTGGACCGCACTGGTGCCGAGCGGCACGCGGAACACGCCGTCCCGAAGCTGCATCGACGCGAGGGCGGCGTTGCTTGCACTGGGCACGTCCAGGCGCCCCTCGCCGCGGATGGGCTGGCCGTCGCCCTCGACGACCTGCACGTGCACCACGCGAACCCTGCCGCGCATGTCGACTTCGCGCAGGCGCGGATCGTTGGCGATGCCGCGCGTGACCTCGACGCCGTCGACGACGGCAAGTGGGACTGGATCGTGCGGCAGACGCACCTGGATCGAGTAGCGGCCGATGGGGAGTTGGCCGAGCACAAGCCGCGCCCGCTGAGCGTCGATCGGGACGCTCACTGACTGCGTGTGCTCCGCTTGATTCGCGACGTTGACCGCGTGCAGGCGCAGCAAGACGATCTGTTCGAAGGGAAGGTCGTGCACGAGTTCGACGAGCACAAAGCAGACGCGCCGCAGCACGATGCGCAGGTCGTCCACGCCGGGACGGAACCGCACCGATTCTGGCTCGAAATCGTCTCGGCCTTCGCGCCGGATCTCCAACTCCTCGTCGCGTACGAAGCCGCGGATCTCGAAGGCGCCATTGGGCCGCAAGCGGACGCTGACGGGCAAGGCGATAGGTCGCTTGGACTCACCCGGCACCATCACGGGATACACGTCGAGCCCGACCTCGTCGACGGGCCGACCGATGTCGTCGACGACGCGTCCGGAGGCGATGCGAGGCGCTTCGTGCAACGTCAAATCACCGAGATGCGTGATGCCACCGACGGTGATCCCTGAAGGCTCGACGCGGACCATGCGTCCCGAGGCCCCCCAGTAGGCCGCTCGCAGGCCTTCGAGCTGGACGGACTGCACGGGCTGACCGACGAACCGCGCACCGATGGGCAGCCACAGCTCGCCATCCCCATCTGTCGTGTCCGTTCTTGCGGTTCGCTCGTCGCCGATCGCGAGGTGGGCCGACACGTGACGACGGCGAAGCGGCCGGCCTGCGTCGTCAAGCACGCGCGCGCGCAACAGCGGACCGGGCGCTGGCAGCGACACACGGACCAGAACCTCTTCGCCCGCCGATCGCGGCCCCACGACCTCGATCTGGATTGCGTCCGGTTGGCGCCCCAGAGCCTGCGGTGCCGTTCTCAATCGGCCTCCCAGTCCAACGAACGGGAACACCACGCGCATCCCTCGCTGCGCCGGTTGTTCCTCGAAGCCAATCGCCGACGCTGCTTGCGCGGATAGAACCTCACGCGCGGTGGCAATCGTCGAAAGGAGTGACGTCGTCAAGAACGCTCCCGACTGAGATTCCCGCTTGTCGATCACTTCCAACGCCACGGAGCCAGTGGGAGGGATCTGCAAACGCAGCGACTCCGGCGGCAGTTGGTCGAGATCGATCGACATTCCGGTCGCCTCGATCCCCTGCAGCTGAGGCGAAACCGCGAGGGACGTCGGCGGACCGCTCCGCGCGCGCCTGCGCTGCTCGGCCAGGACCTTTTCTTGCACGTGCGGTGCTACCAGCATGCCCACGTCGTCGGTGACGCCCAGATCCACGAGCGACGGCTCCCCTGCGTCGGACCACGTCATCATCAGACGCAAGGCGACTCCGCCGGCGGCTTGCCCCGCGTGATCGATCACCTGCACGCGCAGGGTCCGGTCGGCGCGAAGGAGGATCCGCAGGTCCGCGGTGTGGGGGCAGGGCAGCTCCGAGCCGAAGCGAGCGCCGGCGCGCGCCACGTGGATCTCGTTCAAGCCCGTGGGCCGTGGCACCATCACGCTGCCGTCAGGGCCGGTGCGCCAGGCGCGCCGCTGCCGGCTGGGCCGCCCACGTCGAACGTCGCCACCTGTCCGGTGCGCACCGGCGAGTTGGTAGTCAGGGTCGCGGCGGGCCCGGGCAAGAAGTTGGCGGTGCCGGTGCCGCCCACGGACTGCCCTGGTGTTCCCGGCGGGCAACCCGTGCCGGGCGTGCCGGCAGCTCCGGGGGACAGGGTGCAGCCGAGCAGGTACGCGGCGGCCCCGTTGTGCAGGGCGATCGCGTCGCCGCCGTTGCCTGGTGGAATGTAGAACGTGCCCGCGTTGCCGCCGGGTGCGCCGTTGCCGCCAATGAAGCTCGACCCGGTGGCGATGAGCACGCTCGCGTTCGCGACGGCCGCGGTCGCACCCGAGAAGCTCGACAGTGTGGCGCTGCCGCCCCTGACGACGCACCCGTGCAGGGTCGCAGTGGACGACCAGCTGGTGCCGTCCCATTCCCAGGTCTCGGTGCGATCGAAGTTGCCAGTGCCAAACCCGCCGTAGAGAACCAAGCGCCGGCGCGCAGCATCGTAGGCCAGGCCAAAGCTCGACCGGCTGCCGGCTCCGGGCACGGGCAGCAAGATCCTGCCCGACACCTGGAACGGCTGATGATCGGCAATAGAGACTTGCTACAAGACGCAACTTGGTCGGGACTTCGCCAGGGCGGCATGGATCGTGCGCCCTCGGGCCTGCCAGAGTAGGCTATGCGCATGAAACGTACGAATCTTGTGCTTCCGCAAGACTTGGTCGAGGAGGCAATGCGCCTCAGCGGCGAGAAGACCTACTCCGGGATGGTTGCCAAGGCTCTGCAGGAGTTCGTGCGACGGATCAAGGCGCGGCAGATCTTTGCGCTCAAGGGCTCGGGCGCCTGGGACGGTGATCTGGCCGAGATGCGTGGTGACAAGCCATTGCAGAAGCCAAGACGAGGCAAGCGCGCGTGATCCTGGTCGATACCTCGATCTGGATCGAGTGGATGCGGCCGGTGCGTCCGCTCGAGTTCGAACGCGTCGTCGCGTTCGATGAGGTCGTGGTTTGCCTCCCGGTGATGCAAGAGGTGTTGCAAGGCATGCGGCATGAAGCGCAGTTCCGCTTGGCGCGCGAAGCCATGCTGAACATGCCAATGATCGAGAGTCCGATGGGAGCCGAGCTCGTTCTCGAGGCAGTCTCGCTGTACCGCACCGCGCGCGCAGCCGGCTACACCATTCGCACGACCACCGACTGCCTGATTGCCGCCTGTGCCTTGCGCCACGATGCCGAGGTGTTGCACCGCGATCGCGATTACGAGAGTCTCGCCCGCGTGTCACGCCTGCGGCAGCGTCGCATCTAGCCCGAGTTGACCGAGTTGGATGACGCGACACGCACAAAGTGAGCGCTGTCGTGGATTGACCTACGCACCGCGCTGCGCGTCTGCCGCCCGTCGACTGACCACAACCAACATGATCCTCCGCGCCAGAGTGTTCGCCGGCGCCGCGGCTTCCTGCTCGTCCTCGCCACCTCGCAGCAGCAGCGCGCTCGGGGTGCCGGTGCTGTTTCAGGCCATGGGCTACTTCGTCAGCCGCGGCGAGTTGAGCCTGTCCAATCCGGCGACGGTGATCCTGCGCTAGGGGCCAGAAACAGCGGGGCGGTTTCCTTCGCAGACCTTGCTGCGGATGAATCAGGCCGCCCTGCCTGCGGCTCCTTGACTACACTGACCGTCAGAATCCTTGCGTGCTGGCTTCAACCAGCGCCGCGTTCACGTTCGCAGTAGTCCGCGCCGATGTCACGCCTCGCCTTCGCGTCCTTCTTGCTCGCCTTGCTTGCTGTCGCGTCGGCCGGCGCCCAAGTGCCGCGCGTCTTGCGGGACATCAACACCGCGCCGGCGCCGGTGGCCGAGTCGGCCCCGAAGTCGTTCGCCGCAGTCGGCTCGGACATCTACTTCAATGCCTATACCCCGGAGTTCGGTTTCGAGGTCTACCGAACCCGTGGCACGGCAGCGACTACGACCTTCGTCGCCGACGCGATGCCCGGCGTGGACTCGTCGCACGCGGCGCACTTTGTCACTGCCGGCGCGTGGACCGTGTTCTTCAGCACCATCGGCATGCGGCTGTACCGCACCGACGGGACGGCCGCGGGCACATCGCAGATCTTCGACTTCGGAACGCCAGTGAAGGTCGCCGGTGCGCCGGCGGCGCGCAGCTTCCGCGGGCGCGCGATCGTGGCCTCAAGGGGGTTGCGCGGCTCGCCGGTCCACGTGCTCGTCGCGTCGGACGGTACGCCGGCAGGCACGATCGAGCTGGCCACGTTCCCCGCCATGTTCGGGGCGGTCGAATCCTTCGAGTCGTTCATCGAGTTCGGCAACGAGCTGTGGTTCTTGGTGCCGAGCGGGCTTCGCCACGATCTGTGGCGCACCGACGGCACCGTCGCCGGCACGCGCAGTTTGCAGGCAGGTGGGCAGCCGCGGCTCGGACCGCTCGCATCCTTTAGCGGCGCACTCTTCTTCACCGCGTCCGACGGGCTCTGGCGTACTGATGGCACGAGCGCCGGTACGACGCGCGTGTTCTCCAGCACGAACCTGAGCGGCGGCGTCTACGTGCTCGGCAACCGCGTGATCTTCACTTCGCTGAACACGCTCTACGTGAGCGACGGTACGCCGACCGGCACGCTGCCGCTGATCACGTTTGCTCGCTGGTTCGGTTTTCTGTTCGTGCCGTGGCGCGGCGCGCTCTACTTCACGGCGGATGACGGTGTGCGCGGCAACGAGCTGTGGCGCACCGACGGCACCACGGTTGGCACACAACTCGTGGTCGAGCTGACCCCAGGCGTCGCTGGAACCTACTACCGCGAGATGGTTGCGCTGCGCGACCGGCTGCTGCTGCTCGCGGGCAGTGCAGGTGATCTGTGGACCAGCGACGGGAGTGCGGCCGGCACGACGCGGCTCAGCGGGGTGACCGAGCCGCGGAATCTCACGGCGGATGCGCAAGGGACCTACGCGGTGTTCTCGGCGACCGACGCGGCGCGTGGGCGCGAGCTTTGGCGCACCGACGGCACGCCTTTGGGAACGCTGCTCGTCGCCGACCTCTGGTCCACGCCGCCACGCACGAGCGCCTCCGACCCGGGCGCGTTCGTGCAGCTCCACGGCCGCACGTTGTTCTTCGCGACCGACAGCCGCGGCACCGAGTTGTGGCGCACCGATGGGACATCGACCGGTACTCAGTTCGTCGCCGACCTCTGGCCAGGGTCTGGAAGTTCGCTGGGCAGCTTCGGGATGACGGAGGTCGGCGGTCACGCCTACTTTGCGGCGGACGATGGCGTGACGGGGCAAGAGCTGTGGCGTTCGGATGGAACCGTGGCCGGCACGGTGATGGTCGCAGATCTAGTTCCCGGACCCGTTGGTGGCGGGGCGTTGTGGATCACCGCGCTCGATGACCAACGGTTGGTCTTTGTGGCGAGCGATCCGCGGCCAGGCCAGGGGGAGGAACTGTGGGTCAGTGACGGCAGTGCTTCAGGCACGCGCATGCTCGACATCAACCCCAGCGGTGGGTCAATGCCGCAGTATCTCGTGCGTTTGGGCCGGAGCGTCGTGTTCATCGCCTACCACCCAACCTACGGCCATGAGCCGTGGATCACCGACGGTACGGCGCTGGGCACCAGGCTGATCGCGGACGTGGTTCAAGGACCGACCGGGATCGCCGGGTATGGCTTGGTGGCACATGAAGGCGCGGTCTACTTCCTCGGCTCAGGCGATCTGTGGCGCACCGATGGAACTGCCAACGGTACGTGGCGGGTCGTTTCGAACGTCGTCGCGCCGCCCGCGAGCGCCAACGGGCGTCTCTACTTTGCTGCAAACAGCGGGGGGGCGTACGGAGTCGAGCCGTGGATCAGTGACGGCACCACGGCCGGCTCGATGATGCTCGCCGATCTGGTGCCGGGGCCGGCCAGTTCGAATCCGAGTGCCTTCGTCGCGCTCGCTTCGACCTCCGTCTTCTTCACTGCGTCGGGGGCCACCGGGACCCTGTGGCGGACCAATGGCACCGGCCCGAGCACGACGCCGTTGGCGAGCGGCTTCTGGTTCGGTGCGGCGCCGTTGCTGGCCAGCGGGCGCTTCGCGTGGTTCCGCAGCGGCCACGACCTGTGGCGCACCGATGGCACGCAGGCTGGCACGCAGCTGGCGATCTCTGGCCTCGCCTTGTCGCCGCGTTCCGCGCCGCTTGGTCGCATCGGCGACAAGATCATCGTGGCGCGCGACGATGGCGTGCTTTCCTCGGAGCCCTGGATTGTCGACGAGCGGGCGGGCGCGCAACGGCTTGGGGTTGGCTGCGGCGATCCCTTCCCGCTCGGCCTGACAAGTCACGATCCGGTCCTCGGTGCCCTCATGCGCGCGTCGGCGGCGCCGGCCCAACCGGGCGCGCTTGCCGTGTTTCTGCTTGGTCAAGTGCCGTGGACGCCGTTGGTGCTCACCCCCGGCTCGTGCGCCCTGCAGGTGGCCGCGACCACGCTCATATCGCTGCAACCCATGGCTGCGGCGGGGGCGGGCTATGAGGTCACCCTGCGCGTGCCGATGCAGGCGTCGCTGGCCGGCGCGCGCCTCATGGCGCAGGCACTGCGCAGCGGCAACGGTTGGTTCGGGATCGATCTGTCGAATGGCCTCGAGCTCACCATCGGACGTTGAGCGTGGTTGCGAGCCAAGCGCCACGAGGCACAGGAGGAGCGGCAGGTTCGCTGGCACGCGCATGGTCGGGTTGACTCCTTGGTCAACGGCATCGAACTGACGAAGGTGACCGAACGATCGGTGTTAGCGCTGGAAGGGTGAACCCCTTGCACCCTTGGCTAGGTGCCGACCAAGGCATGGACAGCGCTGCGGCCGCGCCGTCCAATGCGACGCCATGCGGGATCTGCTCCGACACATCGACCAGCTGCTGCGCGGCCATTTCACGCGTCGCGAAGACCTGCTCGCCGGCCGCATCGCCCTGCCGAGCGATCGGCTGGTGCTGGCGGCTTTGGTGCTCGGCGCGATCTACGGCGCGTTCATGGGCATCTTCGCCGTGCTGCGCGCTGACCACCCGAGCCTGCCGCAACTGCTCGCCACCACCGTCAAGGTGCCGCTGCTGTTCCTCGCCACGCTGGTGGTCACGTTCCCGTCGCTCTACGTGTTCTCGGCGCTCGCCAACTCGCGGCTGCGCGGCCCCGACACGCTGCGGCTGCTGGTCGCGGCGATCACCGTCAACCTCGCGCTGCTCGCGAGCCTCGGCCCGGTCACCGGCTTCTTCACGCTGTCGACGAGCAGCTATCCGTTCCTCGTGGTGCTGAACGTGATCTTCTTCGCGCTCTCGGGCATCACCGGGCTCGCGTTCTTGCGGAAAGCGCTCGGCAGCGTGTTCACTCCCGAATCGGTGCCGGGGGTTCCAACACCGCCCGCCGACCCGTCGCTGCCGACCGCGGCACGAGAACGCCCCCGCACCGCGGTCGGGGCCGGCCAGCGCGTGTTCACGATCTGGACGTTGACCTACGCCTTCGTCGGCGCGCAGATGGGGTGGATCCTGCGTCCGTTCATCGGCACACCGACGCAGGAGTTCACCTTCTTCCGCCCGCGCGACGCCAACTTCTTCGAAGGGGTATGGCAGGCGCTGCGCGCGCTGTTTTCGTGATCGGCGAAGCGAACGCGCTGCTGCGTGGCGAAGGCCAATACGCGGCCGGCCGCGGCGTCGTGCCGTGGCGGCAGCTGGTGTTGCTCGTGCTCGCTGGCGGCTTCGTGTACGGCGCGGCCATGGGCGCGTTCGGCGCACGCACGCTGCAGGCGCTCTATTCGGCGAGCAAGGTGCCGCTCCTGCTCGGCTGCGCGACCCTCGTCTGCCTGCCGAGCTTCTACGTCGTCAACGTGCTGCTCGGACTGCGCGACGACTTCAGCGCGGCGTGCCGCGGCGTGTTCGCGGCGCAGGCGACGCTCGCGGTCGTGCTGGCCGCGCTCGCGCCGTTGACGCTGTTCTTCTACGTGTCGACCGACAACTACGAACTCGCCAAGGTCTGGAACGGCGTCATGTTCTTCGTCGGTACCGTGACCGGCCAAGTGACGTTGAGCCATCACTACAAGGCGCTGATCGCGCAGAACCCCGCGCACCGGCTGGGTCGGCTCGCGTGGGTCGTGTTGTACGTGTTCGTCGCGATCCAGCTCGCCTGGGTGCTGCGGCCGTTTCTCGGCGCCCCCGGCCTGCCGACCGGGTTCTTCCGTGACGACGCGTGGAGCAACGCCTACGTCGAAGTGTTCGACGCGATCGCGCGGCTGTTCCGGGGCGGGTGACTTGCCTCCAGCCGTCAGCGTACGAGGTCTTCGCCGAGCGCGCGTGCGGCCGCCTCGGCCCACCCGCGGTTGGCCAACGGACTCGCGGGACTCGGGTGCGGAATGCGCACCACGGCCACGGCATCGCCCAGCGCCTTGCACGCGCGCGTGTGCGCGAAGTGACCGACGGCGACGAGGTGCTTGGGCTGGAGCAGCGCGACGGTGGCACGCAGCGCGTGATCGCACACCGCGAAGAGCGGTTCGCGTTCGCTGGTGGGCAGCTTGTCCGGGGTGAGGTTGCGGCCACCCTCGTCCATGAACACCAGCGGGCAGTAGTTGACGACGAGGTGCTCGGCGAAGAACGCGCGCGCGGTGCCGAAGCGCTGCTCGACGAAGCCCCAGAGGCGACGGCCCGACACTTCGCCGCGCGTGCAGGCGAAGCCGTCGATCGGGCGCTTGCCGTGTTCGCGCAGAGGCTTGCCCACCTTCGCCTCGATGCCGAGGAAGCGGCGCACCGCGTCGATGTCGCCAAACGGCACGCCGGTCTGCGCCATGCCGAACGGGCCGGGGTTCATGCCGAGCCACAGCGCCTTTTTTGGCCCGCCGCCGTAGCGTTCGAGGTAGGCCGCGTGCGCCGGCCAGGCGTAGTCGAGCGGGTTGTAGACGTGCGTGACTGGCGGCGCGAACGACAGGCGGTCGACCGCGCGGCCGAGGTCTTTGGCGATGCGGGCGAGCGCGGACGACATGCTCGGCGCATCGTCGCGCATGGCGTGCATCACGCGAAGCGCGAAGTGCGTTTCAATGCGCCGCACTCGCATGGCCGACACTGACGCGGCGTCCATCTCTGATCGATACGCGTCAGTTGCAGTTCATGAACAGGCCGTTGGAGGCCTTCACCAACAGGTTGTTGTTTGTGCCGAAGCTGATCTCCGCGAACTGGATGCGCGCGAAGCCACAGAACGTCGACGGAAGCGCGTGTGACCAGGTGTAGCTGCCGGTCGAGTCCGTCTGGTGAATCTGCATGAACACAATCTCGGTCAGCAGCAGACAAGGGACGCCGAAGTTGATCGGAACTGCGATTGCGTTCACACCGACGAAGTTCATCACGGACGTGTTCGGCAGCGCGTTGCTGACGGTGAACTCGAAGCGGTGCGTGTTGCCCTCAGGCGTGACGGTGCCGGTTGCGATCGGGCCGCAAGACGGACCATATGGCGTGACGGTGAACGTCTGGGCTGCGACGGTAGAACCGAGTGCGAGAATTGCACCGAGGGCGAAAGTTGCTAAGGAGCGCATGAGGGACCAAACCTTGAATTGGAAGAGCCTGGATGTGACGCCGAGGGGTGGGGGCTTCCACCCAAGGTCCCGTCAAAGTCGCCTGGCCGTTGTTGGCCTGACCGCAACCGAGCGTCGTAGCTGATGCTGAACGTGTCGTCGAAGCCAACGAATCGAGGCACAGATGGCGCTGTGTGGCCGTTTTGGCCACATTGGCACA
>JANPER010000139.1:0-5887 GCA_031423015.1 Planctomycetota bacterium
GGTGATGCCTGGGGCCTGCTACCCGGCGCTTCGGCGCTTACCGGAGCGGGACTGACTCCCGCGGATCGAGAACGACGTGCGCCAGACTGCCCGGGCTCCAGGGAGTTCGAGTCGTCTGTCGCGTCACGACGCACCATGGCAGCGATGATAGCCGCACGCGCCGCGGCGACGCCGCGGTGTTTGTGGCGTCAGCAGGCCTTTGTCGGGCACGCTTTCGCGCGCTGGCCGAAGCCGTCGTAGCATCGACCAATCATGCGGCACCGATCGACCCTCGCGCTTCTTCTGCCCCTGCTGGTTCTCGCCGCGAGCGCGCAGGGGCTCGAACGCTGTGGCCTGGGCAAGGACTTCCACGCCGGCCGCCGCAAGGCGCTCGCCGCCGAGCTGAAGACGGGTGTGCTGGTGTTGCGCGGCTTGCCCGCCTCGCGTGCCTACACGCGGTTCAGCCAGGACAAGACGTTCTGGTACTTCACCGGCGTCGAGTCGGCGGACGCGGCCCTGGTGATCGACCTGGCGTCGGGACGCGAGATCCTGTTCTTGCCACCGCGCCTCGCGATGCTCGAGAGTTGGGACGGCGAACTGTGGGACGCGCGCGACGCCTGGGTGCCCGAGCTGACCGGCATCACTGAAATTCGCGCGACCCCCAAGCTCGACAGCACGTTGGCCGAGTTGATCCCCGCCGCGGGCAACCTGGTGTGGACCTCGCTCGCGCCACACATCACGCTCGCCAGTGCCACCGATCGCGCGCTGCAGTACGACCTCGCCGTCGAGGCCGATGCCTTCGACGGGCGCAGCTCGCGCGAAGCCGCGTTCGCCGCCAGCCTACGCGGCCGCTTCGGCGTCGAGGTGAAGGACATCACCTTCCCCACCAACAAGCTGCGCCGCATCAAGACCAGCGAGGAGATCGCCGCGATGCAGCAGGCGGCCACGGCCGGCGCCCTGGCGATGGCGCAAGCGATGCGCTCGACGCGCCAAGGCCTGCTGGAGTCCGATCTCGAAGCCGTGCTCGACCTCGTGCAGCGTCGAGCCGGCGCGGCCGGCCCCGCCTACCAAGCGATCGTCGGCTCGGGCGCCAACTCGCTGATCCTGCATTACATGCACAACCGGCGGCGCATGCTCGAGGGCGACATCCTGCTGATCGACTACGCGCCCGAGGTCGACCACTACACCTGCGACATCACCCGCACCTGGCCGGTGAACGGCAAGTTCAGCGCGCGCCAAGCCGAACTCTACGACGCCGTGCTGGCGGCGCAGGCGGCCGGCATTGCGCAGGCGCGGCCGGGTCGCGGCATCGCCGATGTGGAACGTGCTTGCACCAACACGCTCAAGGAACTGGGCTTCAGCCACCTCACGCGGCACGGCGCCTGCCATCTCATCGGCATGGAAGTGCACGACCCCGGCATGATCCGCGGCGCGCTGGTGCCCGGCGTCGCCTTCACCATCGAGCCCGGGCTCTACGAACAAGAGACCGGCATCGGCATCCGAATCGAGGACGTGGTGGTGATCACCGAGACCGGCTGCGACGTGATCTCGCGCGCGGTGCCCCGCAAGCGCGAGGAGATCGAGGCGCTGATCGCGCAGCGCGGCGTGCTCGATTGGCTGGACGAGGCTGGAAAATGACCGCCGCGTGCGCGCCAATGCGAGAACTCCCCATGCGCCTACTCCCTCTCGCCCTCGGTCTGCTCCTGTGCGCGCCCGGCTGCGTGCACTCGGCCGCGCTTCAGCTCGGTGAAGTGCGCTTCTCGCCGCAGCCAAAGAACCACCCGATCATCGTCTATGACCAACTCGAAGACGTCGCGTTCCCATTCACCAAGGTCGCGCGCGTAGTCGCCTCGGGCTCGAACGACGCGCACTGGAGCCGCGTGCTGGCCGCGCTGCAAGACGAGGCGCGCCTGGTCGGCGCGGATGCCCTGGTGCTGGGCCGCGGCGGCGAAGGCGCCACCGACCTCGACGCCGAGGGTGGCATGGTGATGCGCCGCACGCTCTGGGCGCTGGCGATCCGGCGCGTCGAGCAGCGACCACCGAAGGCGCAGTAGGGCGTCGCTGTCTTTCCCGCGAGCGCCCGCTCGGCTAAGAGTGCGCGCATGTCAACCGCTGAGCCCACCCGCGCCAAAGACTTCGTCCGCGCCCGGGTCGAAGACGACCTCGCTGCCGGCAAACACGGCAAGCGCGTGCACACGCGCTTCCCGCCCGAGCCCAACGGCTACCTGCACATCGGTCACGCCAAGGCGATCTGCGTCAACTTCGGCATCGCACAGGAGTACGGCGGCCAGTGCAACCTGCGCTTCGATGACACCAACCCGGAGACCGAGAACACCGAGTTCGTCGACGGCATCAAGGAAGACGTGCGCTGGCTCGGCTTCAGTTGGGATGATCGGCTGTACTACGCCTCCGACTACTTCGATCGGCTCTACCAAGACGCGCTGAAGCTGATCCGCAAGGGCGTCGCCTACGTCGACCACCAAAGCGCCGAGCAGATCAGCGCGACGCGCGGCACGCTCACCGAGCCGGGCAAGAACAGCCCGCATCGCGACCGCTCGGTCGACGAGAACCTGCGCCTGATCGAAGACATGCGCGCCGGGCGCGTCGACGAGGGCGCCGCGGTGCTGCGCGCCAAGATCGACATGACGCACGCCAACGTCAACCTGCGCGACCCGGTGCTGTATCGCATCAAGAAGGCGCCGCATCACCGCACCGGCACCACGTGGGTGATCTATCCGATGTACGACTGGGCGCACGGGCAGAACGACAGCTACGAAGGCATCACGCACTCGCTGTGCACGCTGGAGTTCGAGCACCACCGGCCGCTGTACGATTGGTTCCTCGAGCAACTAGAGATCTTCCACCCGCAACAGATCGAGTTCGCGCGCCTCAACGTCACCTACTTGCTCACCAGCAAACGCCGGCTCAAGGCGCTGGTCGACCAGAAGGCCGTGACCGGCTGGGACGACCCGCGCATGCCGACCCTGCGCGGCCTGCGTCGGCGCGGCTACTCGGCGGCGGCGCTGCGCAAGTTCTGCGACGCGGTCGGCGTGGCGAAGTTCAACTCGACGCACGAGATGCAGTTGCTGGAGCACTGCCTGCGCGACGACCTCAACAAGACCTCGGCGCGCGCGCTCGCGGTGCTCGATCCGCTCAAGCTGGTGATCGAGAACTGGCCGGCCGGCCACGTCGAGTGGCTGGAGGGCACCAACAACCCCGAAGACGAGAGCGCCGGCAAGCGCAAGGTGCCGTTCTGTGGCGAACTGTTCATCGAGCGCGACGACTTCATGGAAGAGGCGCCGAAGAAGTTCTTCCGCCTGTCGCCGGGCCGTGAAGTGCGGCTGCGCTTCGGTTACTTCGTGAAGTGCGAACGCGTGGTGAAGGACCAGAGCGGCAAGGTGATCGAGCTGCGCTGCACCTACGACCAGGACAGCTTGGGTACGAGCCCGCCGCCCGAGCGCGGCATCAAGGCGACGATCCACTGGGTGTCGGCGCAGCATGCGCTCGACGTCGAGGTGCGCCTCTACGACCACTTGTTTACGACGCCCGACCCGAGCGGCGTCGACGACTGCATGCAGCACTTGAACCCCCACTCGCTGCGCGTCGTGCGCGGCAAGGTCGAGCCGAGCCTGGGAACCGCGGCGGTTGGCACGCGGGTGCAGTTCGAGCGCATCGGCTACTTCTGCGTCGACAGCCAGCACAGTCGGCCCGGTGCGCCGGTGTTCAATCGCACGGTCGGCCTGCGCGACGAGTGGGCCAAGGAAAAGAAGAAGGGGTAGTCGCCTTGACCAGGACGAATGTGTCAGACACATTCGTCCTGATGACTGTCCTTGCGCTCGCGCTGGCAGCGGTAATGGCGGGGCCACCGCAGCGGGTGGGCACTGAGATGGGGGAACGCGTCGCGGCGTTGCTCGCGGACTTCGACGACGCGGATCTCGGCAAGGGAGCGCACATCGAGTTGAGCGCGTTGGGCACGCTCGCCGCGCCGGCGCTCGCGCGTGCAGCGCTCGCTGACTGGTCGGTCTACGAGCGCGCGCTGCCGTACCTGCGGACCCACGAGGCAAGTGCGCGCCTCGCGCTCTTGGCCGCGGTGGAACGCGCCGTCGCGCTCGAACCGACGCTGCCGGCCGACCGTCTCGCCTGGGCGTCGCGCCGCGCGGTCGGCGAATACTTCTGTGCCGTGCAACTCGCCGCGGATCTGGCGCCCTACGTCAAGGACGCGACCACGTTGTGCGCGCCGCTGCTGGTTGCGGCCACGGAGTTCGATCGACTCCGGGTGCGCTGTGGGTTCGCACGCGACACCGACGTGCGCAAGCTTGTCGATGCGCTCAGCGTGGAGACGCCCGCGGCACTCGAGGTCGCCCTCGAACTGCTGCGCATGCGCGACACCAGCACCGCCAAGGTTTGGCGACAGGCGGTGCAGGACCTATGGGACCAGCGCAATGGCTTGCAGTTGAGCCTGAGCGACGCAACGTCACGCCCGGTCGACTATGCAACCGTCGTCGAAGCATTGCTGGCGCGCGCGATCGTCGTCCTCTTGCCCGATGATCAGAGGGTCGGCGACGCCTGGGCTGCGTTGTTGAGTTCTGCTCGCCTGCCCTTCGAGGTGATCGAGATGCTGGAGCACATCGCCACTCTCGGGCCTCGGGCTGAGGCAGCGGTCGGCACGGTGACGCGCCTGTGCTATGCCAGCGACGACAAGATCTGCCGCGCCGCGCTCGACACGCTCGCACGCCTCGGGGCCTGCGCCGAAGCCGCGCTGGCCGACGTCGAACACCGCGCCGAACACGCCGCCGACCCGGAGACCCGGCGGCTGGCGCAGATCGCCAAGCGGCGCATCGCGCAGCCCGATGACGTGGCCAGCCTGGCGCTCGATCTCGTCGACGATCTGGCGCACCCGTCGCGCGGCGAGCGCGCGCAACGCGATCTGCTGCACCTGGGCGCGCCCGCCGCCAAGGCCTTGCTCGCCGCGCTCGGCGACAAGGAACGCCGGCTGCTATGGCCCTGCGTCATCGAGTTGCTGCACACGCTGCACGCCGCGGCCGAGCCGGAGCTGCGCGCACTGCTCGCGTCGCCGCCTGCAGACTTTGCGCACGCCACGTGGAACCGCCTGCGCGTCGTCGTCGATCTCACCGCCCCCGCGTCGCTCGATGGGTTTCTCGTCGAGCAGATCGCGCGATGGGCCGAACAAGACCCAGACCGCGCGCCGCGCTGCGAGGCACTGCGCGCGCGCGCCGAAGCGCTGCGTCACCTCACCGCTTCCGACGCTGACCTCGCCGTCGCGCTGGCATCGGCCGCGCCCGCCGTGGTGGAACGCGCCGCCCGCGTGCTGCTGGCGCGCGGCCAAGCGTCGCCCGACCTTTGCGCCGCGCTCGCCACAGCCTTCCTGCGCCAAGCGCCCGTCATCACCACCAACGAAGACGATCTGCGCCTCGGCGCCGCCGCCCCTGCCATCGTCGCCCGCGCCTTGCTCGCGTTGGATCCGGCACCACCGCCCACCGCGTTCGACACCGCACTCGCCACCGACACCGCGAGCGAACGCCTCGCGCGCCTTCGCCAACTGCCCAAGTTGCCGTGGCCGCCGGAAGTCAAGCTGGCGCGCCTCCTCCCGCTGCTCGGCGACGACCAGGTCGACGCCGTGCGCATCGCCGCCCTCGACGCCTTCACCAAGACGATTCCAGCCGATCACCCGACGCCCGACAGCATCGAGCGCCTCGCCACCATCCGCTGGAACCGCGCGCTCGCCCGCGCCGCGCAACGAGCCTGCGCGCGCTAGGAGTCTGCGTCACGGGAACGGACCGAAAGTCCTAATAGGCGCCGGCGCGGGCTAACGCCCAGCGGACGGCGTCGGGAGTTGGGACTTCAAAGACTGGTTGTACCGGACTGAAGTTGGTTCGGGATCGTCGAT
>JANPER010000140.1:0-4376 GCA_031423015.1 Planctomycetota bacterium
CTGTGCCAATGTGGCCAAAACGGCCACACAGCGCCATCTGTGCCTCGATTCGTTGGCTTCGACGACACGTTCAGCATCAGCTACGACGCTCGGTTGCGGTCAGGCCAACAACGGCCAGGCGACTTTGACGGGACCTTGGGGGAGTCCCGCCGCGCCTCATTGCTCCGCATGCAGACCCACAGCGTCCTCCCCGAGCCCGGTCAAGTCGTCCACGTGCGCATGCGCCGGTGGCTCGTCGAGCAGACCGAGCCTCGCGGCCCCGACGACGACGCCACCCTCGTCAAGCTCGCCTGCCTCGACGATGACCAAGGCGACACGCTCTCGACCATGCCGTGAACACAGCTCGCGTTGACATCTCCTACCGGCCCCTGCGCATCGGCTGGGTCATCCACTCCGAAGATCGCGCTGCGTTCCGGACGGCGGCGCGCATCTCGTTCGCACTGTGGGGAGTTGCTTCAACCCGATCATCGCGGTTGATCGCGAGGAAGCGGCCAGCGTGGTGGAGTTGTTCCGTGTCGACGTACTCTGGCCGGTGACGAAACGAATTGAGGTCGCCGCGTTCGTCGCCCAGTTCCCACACCTCATCTCACCATTCTCACCGGACGGGCTCTTCATAGCCGGCGGGCAGAGGAGCCACTGCCAGATGGGTCAGGACATCTAGATCAACTCGTCACGATGCGCTCCTGCCCCCTCGTGCCGCCCCGCGTTTGTGTGCCCGCTCATCCCCAACCCCGCCTCGTCGACGAGCTGGTCGACCTCGCGCGCCTTGCGCCCGAGCTTGGCACCCAGTTCCCGCAGCTTGCTCTTGGAGATCGAGGAGCGCGGGTGGCCGGGGGGTGCCCGCGCGAAAGCCTCGCGGCAACCGCCTCAGGAGTTGCTGCGCAGGAACCCGATCCGCCGCTTTGGCGGAGCAGGAGCTTCGATGAGCTGGCGGATGGCAAGGAAGACCGCGCGGATCTCGCGGTCGTGTCGTGTCGTTCGCTTCTCGAGATCGTCCAGCCTTCGCGCGATGTCCCGGTGGCGGAGGATGAGTTCGCGGAGATGAACGAAGGCCCGCATGATCTGGATGTTGACCTGAACGGCCTTCTTGCTTCGGAGCACGCTGGAGAGCATCGCCACTCCTTGCTCCGAGAAGGCGTAGGGCGGGCTGCGCCGGCCGCCCCAACTTGAGATCACAGTTTGTGATTTCAAGTTCGTGAACTCCCGCCAGGACAAGCGAAAGGCGAAGTCCTCGGGGAAACGGGCCAAGTTGCGGCTGACGGCCTGCACCAACGCGCGCGTCTCCACCTGGTAGAGCACGGCGAGGTCTTCGTCGAGCATCACCTTCTCGCCCCGGATAAGGTAGATGGCGTTCTCGATGCGCGTCGTCGAGATGACGTTGATCCCTGATGTCGTCCGCTTCGCCATGAGGGAAGGGCTACCGCAGAGCGCGAGCTGGGTCAACGGATGGGGGCAAGTTTGGCAGTTGACCGCTTCGCCGCCGGATGCGGGCACCAGGCAAGAGCCGCAGTTGGCCTGTTCCTCTCGGCTGTGGAGCTGATGTCCAAACTCGACTCATCCCACGCCAGCTTCGGTCAACCAAGCCTCCGGCCGCCCTTGCGATGGACCACCTGGCCGCGGCGCCACATTTTCTTGTCCCCGTGCAAAGCGCCGTGCCGCCGCGGACATCAGTCGGGCGTCCCTTTTCCTACAAGGAACCCAATGAAGTACCTGTTGCCGTTCTTGCTGCCCTTTGCTCCCTTCTTCTCCGCCCTGACACCGGGTGGTGCTTCGCCGCAGGGCGGGTCGTGTTGCGGCGGCAACGCGCCGCCTGCATGCTGCGCGCCTGGCTGCTGCGGCGGCAACTCCGGTTGCTGCGGCGGCTGAGCCGACGCGTCTCGCCCTCTATGCCGCACGTTCTCGATCGCGCCGAGTTCGGCCGACTGTTCGTGGAACACGCCCGTGTCTTGTGGGTGGTGGCCGCGGCGTTCGTGCCCAAGGCGATGGTCGAGGACGTGCTGCAAGACGCGGCGGCGGTGGCGCTGTCGCGCCTTCCCGACTTCGATGCAACCACCAGCTTCCGCGCTTGGATGACGCAGATCGTGCGCTTCACGGCGGCGAACGCGCAGCGCCGCGCACGGCGTGGCCCGCGCGCCGAGTCGATCGAGGCGGACGACGTGCCGGCCTCGGTGGGTGCGAGTCTCGACCTGGCGGTCGCACGCAACGGCGTCCTGCGTCCGCAACAAACCGACTTCGATGACCATGTGCTGCACGCGCTACAAGAGTTACCCGCCGACGCCCGCGCCAGTCTCTTGCTGCGCGTGGTGATGGACCTCAGCTATGCCGACATTGCGACCACGCTCGACCTGCCCGAGGGCACGGTCGCGAGCCACGTGCATCGCGCGCGCGACGCGCTGCGCGCCACGCTCGGTGCACAAAGCGTGACATCCCACGTCCCATCACAGCGCGCCGCACCGACCGACGCGCCGCACGGAGGCCGAACGTGAACCAGCCGCCACGACCTGATCCCCAAATGCGAGGCGACGCGCGAGGCGACGCGCGAGGCGACGATCCCCACATCGACGACGTGCTGCGGCGCGCGTTCACGCCGCCAGCGACCGACGCGCTCGCGCACCTCTTGCCGGCGGCACCGCGGCGGTTGCCGTGGCCAAAGATCATGGGCTTCGCCGTTGTGGCGGCGGCGATCTTGCTGGTAGCGCTGTTCTTGGTCGGGCGCGAGCGCGGCCAGGCCAACGACTCGGCGGCGCTGCCGGCGATGTTCGTGGCGGCCTACCACGACGCGGTCACGCGCGGCTTTGGCACGTCCAACTGCTGCGACGGCGACTGCGATCTGCAGGCCCGCTGCAAGCGACTGTTTGCCACCGCGCTCCGCCTCGAGGACAGCGATGGAGTCGAGTTGTGCGGCGCCTACTGCGGTCTGCCCGCCGGCGGCGCTGCCGCGATGCTGGCGCGCGCCGGCGAAGAACCCCTATGCGTGTTCGTGCTGCCGCGCGCCCGCGCCGGCGATGTGCGCACGGGGGTCTACGACGGCCTGCGCATCCACCGTCGCGAGGTCGGCACGCTGTCGGTGTTCGAGGTGTCGCGCCTCGCCGACCCACGCGTGCTGCCGCACCTCTACGTGCCCGAGGGTTGATCGGCGCAGATCGTCGGCGGTCAGGCGGCGCCGAGCACGCGCACGCAGGCTGCCGCCACGCGCTCGGCGGTGACGGTGCTGTTGTCGGCGTCGGGGCGATACGAGCAGTAGTCGGGCGCGGTGCTCACGACCTTGTCGCCCAGCCCGTACAGTTCGATCTCCGCCGCCGAGGTGGGGGCAAAGAACGCGACCACGCGGCGCTGGCGCGCAAGCGCCATGTGCAGGGCGAGACTGTCGCTGCTCACCAGCAAGTCGCAGCGATCGACCAGGGCGGCGAAGTCGAGCAGCGCGTGGTCGGTGCCGGCGTCGATCAGCCGCGGCTTCGACGCGAGCGCGGCCACGCCCACGACGATGCTGCGATTGCGCACCTTCTCCTCGGGGCCGCCCAGCAAGAGGAAGGTCACCTCGCTGGCCCGCGCGCGGTGCAGGCGGTCGACCAACTCGATGACGCGTTCAACCGGCAGGCCCTTGCTGCGCCAACGGCCACCGGCGCCGGTGTTCAGGCCGATCACCGGCCCGCGGGCGTGCAGGCCGCGGAGCGTCGCCCACGCGGCGGCGCGCTCGATCGACGCCGCCGGCAACGGCAGTTCGGGACGTCCGGCCGAGATGCCGAGCATGCTGGCGAAGATCTCGGGATGCGTGCGCCGGTTCTCGATCTTGAGCTGATCGGCGCGTGCCTTGCCGTGGCGCGACAGCAACCCCATCTCGAACCACGGCGCCACGTCGTCGGAGTAGGCGAGGGTGCCGTTTTTCTGCGCGAACGCGCCGGAGAGCTGTGAGGTGGTCAGGGTCGACGCGAGCTGACACAGGGGAAGTTCATCGTCGAGTGACAGCACGCGTTGCCATGGCGCGGTGCTGAGGCACTCGGTGAGCGCGGCCATTGCCGCCACGTCGCGCGGATCCACACTCAGGGTTTGTGCCACCAGCGGGTGGCGTTCAACGAGCGGCCGCGCACCCGCCGCGGTGACCCATGTCACCGCCGCTTGCGGATACCGCGCATGCAGGCCGGGCAGGATCGACGTCGTGCGCAGCACGTCGCCGAGGGCAGCGGTCTTGATCACCAGGATGCGGCTCACCGAACCCTTATCGTGTGCAGGCGGGACAGGCATGAAACTGTGTTCTACACGCAAGCGCGCCGCGTGCTAGAAACGGCTTTTGTCGCCGTGGTAACGCTCGCGCTCAAGACCGACAACGCACACCTGCTGTTCCAATCCGGCCGCGTGGAGGTGCTGCTTGGACCGGC
>JANPER010000141.1:0-3023 GCA_031423015.1 Planctomycetota bacterium
CAGCAACACGAGGCCGACCACGCACAGCGTTCCGCCCTCGATCTCGACTGCCGCGCACGACACACCACATCTGCACTGCGCGCGCGTGCCACAGAGAGCGACACTCCCACCAAACCAAAGCCCAAGCCGCGACCGCGATACTCGTGGGCTGAGCTTCTGAGACGCGTGTACAAGCACCGTATCAAATGCATCTGGCACCGATGCGGTGACCAGATCCGTCCGGGTCACGCATCCGTTCCATCCTCTCTACGGGCAGGAACTCGACTTCGTCGGGCACCAACACCGTTGGGGTGACGACCGAGTCTTCTACCGAGATCCGCATGGCCACCTGGCCTCGGTCCCTGCGCGTTGGACGAGCGTGATCTCTGAGGATCCGTTCGTGGTGATGGCGGCGGGCAGGACGCCATTCCGAGTCGACGACCTGCGCGAGCTGGTCGCGTTGGTAGCGAGGCTCCGATCATGATCAGCGTTCGCAAGGCGTGCGCAGGCTGTAAGGTCAATTCCGCCGCTTGTGTAAATTGGATTACGCCGTGGCCGTTCTTGATGAACAAAGCGCGTTCGACGTATCTACGGCCAAAGGTCATCTTGGATCGGCAGATCGCCACAAAAAATCCACTTGGACTCTTGCGGTATGGCGGCGTAATAGTTATTACACTTGCGCCGCGTGGCGGCGAAGACACCTGTGACCAAACCCAAACCACCAGATCCCAAGATCGAGGCGCTAAGGGCGCATGCCAGCCTCAACCCGCATCAGGATCGCGTCGTCGATCCGAGGTTCGCTGGATCCGACTTCTTCGACGCTCGCGACCTCGTCCAGGTCAAGTACGAGATGGTGCGACGGGTGAGTGTCGATGGGCAACCCGTCAGCCACAGCGCCGCCGCCTTTGGGTTCTCGCGCCCTTCCTTTTACTTGGCGCAAGCCGCGTTGAAGGCGGGAGGCCTCTCGGCGCTGGTGCCCAAGCGACCGGGACCACGCCGCTCACACAAGTTGAGTGTCGAGGTCATGGACTTCCTGCACCGCGAGCGAGCCGCAGGTGGATCGATGACGTCGACCGATCTGGCGCGGCGGGTCGAGGAACACTTCGGACGCCGGGTTCACCCTCGCAGCATCGAGCGGGCTCTTGCCCGAGCGGAAAAAAAAACGCCATGACCTCTTCCAGCTCCGCCCTCCCTCCAAGCCGCGACTCTGTCGCGGCCTACGAGGACCTGCGCGGCTGTGTTCTTACCGGATCGACTGCCGGCAAACACTTCGACCTGCAGTTGTTGATCCGCGAGGGCATCGCGGCCTGGATGACGCGCTGTCCGAGTTGTGCCGTCCCGCACGTGCCGCCAGCAAACCCAGTGCTCGGCGTGGCCACCGCGCCCTTGGTGTTCGACGAGATCCATGCCGGCCTGGTGCGCGGATTGGCAAGCATGGCATTGGCAAACCGACAGGAGATGCACACATGAACACCGAGGTTCACCAGAAAGTCACCGCCAGTCATCTGCGGCGCCATGCGTACCTCTACGTGCGCCAGTCGACCATGCGGCAAGTCCTCGACAACATCGAGAGCACTCAGCGTCAGTACGCGTTGCGTCAGCGCGCCGTGGCGCTTGGCTGGCCCAACGACCACATCGTCGTCATCGACTCCGATCTTGGGCAGTCCGGCGCCTCCGCCGTCGACCGAGAAGGCTTCCAGAAGCTCGTCGCCGACGTCGGCTTGGGGCGCGCCGGAATCGTGCTTGGGCTCGAGGTCTCTCGGTTGGCGCGCAACTCGGCCGACTGGCACCGGCTGCTCGAGATCTGCGCGCTGTCCGATACCCTCATCCTCGACGAAGATGGCATCTACGATCCTGCGCACTTCAACGATCGGTTGCTACTCGGGCTCAAAGGCACGATGAGCGAGGCCGAGCTGCACGTGCTCAAGTCTCGTTTGCGCGGCGGTATTCTCAACAAGGCACGCCGAGGCGAGCTGCGGCTTCATCTGCCCGTCGGCTTCGTCCGCGACACGAGCGGGCGCGTGGTGCTCGATCCAGACAAGCAAGTACAAGAGACTGTACGCCTGCTGTTCGGCACCTTCCGCCGAACCGGTTCGATCAGTGCCACCATCAAGCACTTTCGCCAACAAGCGCTCCTGTTCCCGACACGCATCGCCGCCGGCCCACGCAAGAATGAAGTTGCCTGGGGACCGCTGTGTCTGGGGCGCGCTGCCAGTGCGCTACACAACCCGTGGTACGCGGGCGCCTATGCGTTCGGCAGGGGACGTTGGCGCAAACAACCCGGCGGTCGAGTCCGGCATGAACGTCTGCCTCCAGCGCAGTGGCACGCACTGATTCGCGATGCTCACCCCGCATACATTTCGTGGGAAGAGCACGAGCAGATCGAAACCAAGTTGGCGGCAGCTGCCAAAGCACTGGGTTGGGTGCGGCAGGTGCCGCCCCGAGAAGGCTCGGCATTGCTGCAGGGCCGGGTGGTGTGTGGTCTGTGCGGCAGCCGGATGCACGTCCACTACAATGTCCGACGCAACAGCCAGCAGGTCCCCAACTACGTCTGCTTCGGACGTGGCAGATTGTTCGGCGCGCCTTCCTGCCAAAGCGTGCTCGCCACGCAGATCGATGCCGCGATCGGCAAGCTGCTCGTCGACACCATCACGCCGATGGCCCTCGAGCTGACGCTCGCTATCGAGCAGGAAATCGTCGCGCGCGTCGGCGAAGCCGATCGGCTTCGCCACCAATACGTCGAGCGCGCCCAGTACGAGGCCGACCACGCGCGGCTCCGATACATGCAAGTAGACGCCGCGAACCGACTCGTCGCCGACTCGCTCGAGGCCGACTGGAACGTCAAGCTGCGCGCGCTGGGAGAGGCTCAACAGCAATACCAGCGCAATCGCGCGGCCGACCGCACCTTGATCGATGCGCAGGAACGTCAACGCATCCTCGACCTCGCCACCGACTTTCCCGCCGTGTGGTCCAGCCCCAACACGCCCCACGCCGAACGTAAGCGAATGCTCGCACTCGTCATCGAAGACGTCACTCTCATCAAG
>JANPER010000142.1:0-7329 GCA_031423015.1 Planctomycetota bacterium
CGCGATCGGCATCCGTTACGTCCGGTGGCCAGCACCTTCGCCGCCGTCGCCAGGAACCAGAGCCAAGAGCTGCGCAGCAGGAGCAGGAATCAGAACCAGCTCAGACCGCCAGAATCACGCGGGTCTCGGCCGCCGTCGACAGATGGCGATCTCGCGCGACAAAGTGCACGACCTCAACGAGTACGCGCGGGCGCGGATCGCCCTCGATCTGCGAGGGTGAGTTACTTCTCGGTCAGGACGACGACCGGGTTCGAGAAAAAGATGCCTCGGGTGTAGTTGAGGGAGACCGCTTGGAATGTGACCGACGACAGGCCTGGTGGGATGGTGGGGAACACGACATCGATGAGCCATGTGCCACTTGGCCAGATGAACGCGGGCAAGCTGACCATCAACACAGGAGCCCATGGTGCACCGTTGACGCCGACGAGCAGCAGCGCACCTGCGTCGTTCCAGGCGCCGCCAGCGGGGCGGAACGTCACCGTGCCGACGCCCGAGGCCGCCGGGATTGCCGTGAGGGTCAGCGGCCCCGGCAAATTGATGGGCCCCCACAAACAGCCGAGCGGCCCGCCCAGATGTCCCATGTCGGCCGCCGTTGTGCCGAAGCTCGGGCCATTGGCGCAATCGGTGCCCATCCCCGTGTCGACGCAGATCGAGCCGCCGGTGATGGCGAGGTCGGCCACGCTGCAACCCTGATGAACAAGGAACCCAGGCGGACCCGAGAGGTTGCCGGTCCCGACGCAGCCAAACTCGATGCATGAGAAGCTGCAAGAGATCGTGCCGCCGAGTGGCGCGCCCGGTCGACCGTTGTCCTTGTTGTAGTACGCGACGCTGTTGGTCACGGCGACGGTGCCCGCGTTGCGGTAGAGCCCGCAACCACTCGCGGCGCCGATACAGTTGTTGTTCGCGAACGTGCAGTGGTTGAAGGTCGCGTTGCCGCCCCTGACGAACGCGCCGCCGCCCCAGGCATTGCTGGAGCCGAGGTAGCTACGCACGCTGTTGCAAGCAAACAGGCAGTTGTCGCATGCGAGCCCCACGCTGTTGGATTCGACGTACAGGCCGCCACCGTAGGTAAAGCTGGCGAATCCACCTCTGGCGTACGCGTCGACCGTGTTTCCGAGGAGCGCGCAAGCTCTCAGCGTGACCGTGCCACGCTCGAGGTAGAGCCCACCGCCGCAGCCTTCGACGTGGCATTGGCAGTTGGAGTGAGTGTAGTTGCCACGGAATACACACCGCTCGATGGTCGCATCCCCAATCACCCCACAACCTCCGGCGACATACCTCCCATCCGCACCATTGACGTTGCCCGCGTTGCGGGCCACGTCGCATTCCCGCATCGTGACCGTGCTGGTCGCGCCCACCTCGAGCCACAGCCCGCCGCCATGACCCGACGCCCGGTTGTCCATCACGTCGCATCGCTCGACGACCAGGCGAGCCGTGGCGAGCGCCGCGAACACCCCTCCGCCGTGGCTGTTGGCGCCGTTGGCGCGATTGCGCAGGATCTGGCAGTCGCGCAGCGTCACCACGCCGGTCGCGTTGGCCGGTTGAGTGATTCGCAACCCGCCGCCATGACCATCGCTGACGTTGCCGCACAGCACGCAGTGGTCCAGCGTGGTGTTCGCGTCCAGGATCTGAATCCCAGACTCGGTCGCGCCGACGATCGAACAATAGGTCAGGGTCGACCCGGCTTGGGGCAGCACGAGCCCGCGCCAGGTCGTTGCCGGCGCCATCGGCTTGAACTTCACCGGCGCCGCCGCCGTGCCGTTCACCGTCAGTGTCCCAGTCGCGGTGATGCGCCACGCGCCCAGGATGTGCACTTCAACGCCCGGACCGATCACCAGGTTGGGTGGCAGCGCCACGTTGCCGATCACGCAGTAGGGCGAGTTCGCTGCAACCCACGGCGACGGTGGCCATTGGTTGCCCACAAACGTGCATTGCGCGGCTACACCTGACCCAAGGGTAAGGCCACTGAACAAGAGCAAGGCGGGGAGAACGAAGCGTGCGCGAGACAACACCAAAGCGACCTCCAGAGAATGGGATGCAGTCCACGCGCTCGCGGTTGGGTCCGATACGGGAAGTCAGGCAAAACGCATCATCGGTCACACCACAGACCCCGTTTCGCTGCCAGAGCGCGCTGAAGTGACCCGCGGCACCGCTGCGATCAGCGGCAGCGTTGCCACCCCATCAGCCCGGGAACGGCCCTTCGCCGGCGCTCTCGGCGATCACGCGCCGCCCGGTTGGCACTTCGCGCTCGCGCAGCTCGGGCGGCAGCTTGGCCGGGTCGCCGGGTCGACCGACCGCGAACATCGCCGCCACCGTGAACTCAGCCGGCGCGCGCAGTTCCTTGCCGGCGCGGTCCCAGTCGAAGCCCGCCATGCCGTGCACGACGAGGCCCATCGCCGCGCCTTGCAGCGCGAGGTTCTCGAACGCCGCCCCGCAGTCGAACATGTGCACCGGATTGGGGGTGTTGTTCCGCGTGAACGTCTTGCGCGCGAAGATCGCCACGAGCACGCCCGCGTCCTTGCACCAGCCGCGGTTCGCTTCGACCAAAAGGCCGAAGAAGGTATTCCACGGCGCGGTGTCGCGGTGCGCGTAGCGGAAGCGCCACTCCTGTTCGTTGTAGGTCGACGGCGCCCAGCGCGCGGCCTCGAACAGGCGCGCGAGTTCGGCCGGGGTGACCGCTTCTCCGGACATCGCGCGTGGCGACCAGCGCCGCAGGAAGATGGGCTCGATCGGGTGGTCAGCGCGGCGATGCGCCGCGGGGTCGGGGAGTTTGCTCATGGTTGCTCGTGCGGCAAGGCCGCGGTGATCGCGTCGTAGCAGGACGCATGTGTCTGACACATTCGTCCTGGTCAAATGCCGATCAACGTCGTGCGCAACGCGTCGGTTGTGGCCAGGGGGAAACCCACGTCGCCGGCTAGCGCCCACTGCCAGTAGAGCGCCGCGCCGTGCAAGCCGAGGTTCAAGGGCACGGCGATCGGCACCGACGCCGGCGCGCCGCTGAACACCGCGATGTCCCACGCGCTGTGCATGAAGCAGCCCGGCGCGTTCAGAATCACCAGGTGCAGCGGCAGCGGCAGCGCATTCCAGGTCGTGGCCGAGGCGCCGAGGAACAACACGCCAAGCGGCGCCGCGGTGTTCGCCACGCCCAGCGTGAACGTGTCGCCGACGCGCGGCAAACCGCTCGCGGTGAGCCGCGGCAAGCCCAGACTGCCGGCGCATGCGGCGCCGACGCCGGCCAACGGCGCGCCGAGTTCGATCTTGCCGATCCGCCGCGTGCCCGACAGCGCCAGCCACAACCGCCCGCGCGGCGCATCCCACACCATGTGGCGCACGACGCAACCCGCGGTCGGAATCGTCACGGTCTGCATCTGCTCGGTGCGCGGATCGAACGCCACCATGAGGTTCGACGCCGAGGCGTGACACCACACCCGCCCGTCGCTCCCGGTCCAGATGCCGTACGGCTGCCCCGCAGGCGTCTGCCACTCGCGCACCTGACTGGTGGCTGGGTCGAGACGCCCCAGGTAGCCGCGCGCGAAGTCGGTGTAGTACACGAGCCCGTCGTTGCTCACGACGATGCGCCGCGGGCGCGCCCCGGTGTTCGGCAACGTGAACAACGTCAGGGCGCCGGTCGTGGTATCGACGCGACCGAGACGGTTGGTGCCAAACAGCGCGATCCACAGCGACCCATCGGGCGAAGGCGCGATGCCGTAGGGCCGCGACCCAGCCGGCGCGTTCCACACCTGCGTCTGCGTCGTGCTCGGATCGAAGCGCCCATACGTCGCGTTCGTTTGCGCCGTGAACCAGATCGCGCCACGGTGCGCGATCGGCGTGTGCGGCCGGTTGGCGTTGGCCGGCATCACATACTCGGTGATGACGCCGGTCTGCGGATGCACGCGTCCAAGTCGCCCAACGTCCTGCCCGGTGTACCACACGAAGCCATCGGCCGAGACGGTGATGCCGTGCGGCCCCGAGCCAGGCGTCGGTGTCGCGTAGTCGACGATCTGCTCGGTCAGGGGATCCATGCGCCCGATGAAGCTGTTGGTTTGATCGGTGTACCACGCGGCGCCATCGGTGCCGACCGCCGGATCGTGCGGGAACGCGTTCGCGCGCGGGATCAACACCTCGCGCACCGACAGCTGAGCGGGCACGCTCGACAGCGCGAGCAGGAACGACACCGAGCACGAGATGCGCATGGCAGAACTCACCGCGCGATTGCAGCAACGTCGATCGCCGGCGCGCACCGACGACCGCGACCACACACCCACGGGCATGCGCACGGCGGCGGCAGCGCGCAGTATGCCAACTCGCGATGCCGCGGCGGCGGTTGCAAAAAACAACTCTGCAATCGATCGCGCGCGACGCGCCATTTTGAGCCAATGGACTGCGCCTCGAACATGAAAGGGCTCCACGTGGTGGACCAAGTCGGCCACCGCTCCATGGAGCTCATGACACATCCCCTGAACCCCTGCTCGCCGCGCAAGCTTGGCCGGCATCTCGCTCCTCTTCTGCGTCCCGTACCTGTCGGCCCAGGGACTCATCGGCGATCCACCCGATCTGTCGAACTGGCCGCATCCGGCAGCGCCGGTAGGCAACCCGTTCCCGCGTAGCACAGCGACGGCGGCCGAGCTAGCGCAACGCGACGCGGCCGTGCGCCTCGGCAAGCTGCTGTTCTGGGACGAGCAGGTGTCGATCGACAACACGATGGCGTGCGGCACGTGCCACCCCACCGAACTCGGCGGCACCGACGGCCGCGCTGGCGCAGTGTTCACGGGCCCGCCCGCCAACAACGGCAACTTCGGCACCTTCGGCGTGATCCCGCAGGCCCGCATCGGCACCAGCACCCAGTTCCCGTACGGCTTCCTGAATCCGGTGTCGAATCAGATCACGCGTCTGGTCACACCCGTGCACACGCCGACGATGATCGGCGCATACATGTTCCAGAAGCTGTTCTGGGACATGCGCGCGGGTCCGGGGTTCAGTCAGACCGACCTGGCCGTCCTGCCAACCTTCGCCAACTTCGCCACGGACGCGGCACTGGAGCAACAAGCGGTCAAGCCGCCGATCTCGCCCGTCGAGATGGGCCACGAAGCCATCCAGTGGACGGACAACACGCTGCAGACCAAGCTCAACAACTCGCGCGCCCTGGCGCTGGTCAGGCCATCGACCATCCCGCCCGACGTCCTGGGGTTGGTGAACATCAGCTACCGCCAACTGTTCAACAACGTGTACTCGACGCACGCGCAGTTCGGTGGCAACGCGGGCGTCACCCGCGAACGGTTCGCGATGGCGATCGCGCACTACACCCGCACGCTCATCCCCGACCAAGCGCCGATTGACCTCGGCACGATGACAGCCAATCAGATCGCCGGGTTCAAGATCATGAAGCTGAACCACGCGGTCAACAATCCGACGGGCAGGGGCAACTGCTTCTTCTGCCACTCGTCCAGCGGCGACGCCAACGGGCTCAATCCAGCCCTGCAGGCACCCGGCGGTCCCTTCGTCAACGCGTTCGACAACGTACTCTCCGACGGCCAATTCCACGACATCAACGTCACGCCGGGAGCACCCTCGCGCAAGACCACGTCGCTGCGCAACGTGGGACTGCACACCAAGTTCTTCAGCACCGGTCACGGCGGCAATGGCGTGAACAAGATCACGGTGTCGACCCTCGATCAACTGATCACGTTCTATGACAACCAAACCGGCGTCGATGCCTTCTTCGGCTTCACCGGCACGCTGAACGCGACCGAACGCGCCGCGGTGAAGGACTTCCTCGAGAACGCGCTCACCGACCCGCGCGTGCGCAATCGTCAGTTCCCGTTCGATCGTCCCGAGCTGGCGAGCGAGCGCGCCGACTTCAGTCCGTTCGAGAGCAACGAGTTCGGCAACGGCACGGCCGGCCCGAGCAACCTGGTACCCGAGATCATCGCCAACGCCCCGCCGCTGGTGTTCCCCCTGGCGGTGACGCCCAACTTCCGGCCGCGCAGTTGGTTCAAGATCGGCGTCGGCAATGCGCCCGCCAACGCGGTGGCTTCGCTGATGTTCAGCGGCAGCGCCGGCACGGGCCCAGTGCAATGGGTCGCGTCGCCGTTCACCACGGTGAGCGGCGGAGTCACCAACGCGCAAGGCATCGGCACGGCGTTCTCGCCGCTCCCGCTCAGCAGTGCGACCGTCGGCGTCCCGGTCTTCGCGCAGTGGTCGATCGTGGATGGCGCCGGCGTCTGCTTCTCCGACGCCGCCAAGTTCACGCCGTTCCAGTTTTAGTCAGCGGCGCGCGAAGCGCGACGCTGACTGAGCGAGCCAGCAAGCTGGCTCGACGTTGATCTACTGAGTTTCACTGCGCGAAGGGCTGATCGCCCTCGACGGAGGAACCTGCTGCAAGAAAGCGCAAGGGCCGAGCGAACGTCGCCTCGCCGCCGCAGAATGGTCGCGGTGTCCGCCTCCCCGCCCTCCACCACGTCCCCCACCGGGCCTAACCCGCTGTCGCTGGGCACGCGCGCCAGTTGGGACCGCCTCATCGCCGCGGTGCATCCCGGCTCGATGCTGGTCGCGGTGCGCGGCCTGATGAGCGCGCGCTTGCTGCAGCAGTTCGAACCCGACGACGTGTGGCAGGAGGCGCTGCTCATGGCGTGGCGCGATCGCGCGCGGCTCGAGTGGCGCGGGCGCGCGGCGTTCCGGCGCTGGCTGCTGGAGATCGCGCGCAACCGCGTGCGCGATCTCAGTGACCGCACGAACGCCGAGAAGCGCGGCGACGCGCGACCGTTCTCGGTGCTGGCGAAGGCGTTCGACACGGGCAGCGGCGACGATCACTACGCGGGCCCGGTGCAAACGACGTCGCCGGGGCGCGCGGTGGCCGACCGCGAGGTGGCGGCCTTGATGCAGGCGGCGCTCGATGCGGTGCCCGAGGAACATCGCGACGTGGTGCGCTTGCGGTTGTTCGAAGACCTCACGATGGAGGAAGTCGCGGCACACACCGGGCTCGGCGTGGAGGGCGTGCGCTACCGGTTTCGGCACGGGCTCGAGGCCTACCGCCGCGCGTTGCGGCGACTGCGAGTGGTGGACACGCGCGACGAAGCCGGCGACGGCGGCGCGTCCTTCTCGCCATGACCGCACGCCTCCCCGGTTGGTAGGTTGCTGATCCCGGGATCCGCCACCGCCTGATCTCTGGCGCGGCAGGGATCGATGGGCACTAGGAGTCTGCGTCACGGGACGGCCCGGAAAGTCCGAAGAAGAGCCGGCGACTTGAGCCAGTGGTGACCGCTCGCGCGTAGGTGCAACATGGGCGCGTTCCGGAAATGCGACGATGTGAACCAGGGCCTGCTGCTGCCA
>JANPER010000143.1:0-35014 GCA_031423015.1 Planctomycetota bacterium
TCGAGAGTGAAGTTCACCAAACTGCCAGGCACCGGCCGGCGGTCGACATAGCTGCACGGCCACGATGCCAGATCGGCGCAGGCCGGCGCTGCATCCGGCAGATACTGCGGCGCTCCACGCACGTAGGCGAGCCCGCAGACCTGGCCAGTCGTCGCCAAGGTCAGCGTCGTTCGATCGAGGTAGAAGTCCCCCTGCGGGCAACGCAGCTCTTCGACATGCGCGTCCTTGTCCCCGATCATGTAGGCGCCGGTATCGGTGTCGATCGCGATGGTGTGCACGGAGTCCGTATCCAATACCCAGGCGCCCGGCAGGGCCCGGTGCCGCACGTTGGTCCCAGCCGGGCTGCGCCAGAGCACGTCGCCAAAGGTCCCGACGATCACGAACGCATCCATGCGTGCATCCCACACGGCGGAGTGTGCGCCCAGGTGCCTCACAGCGAGGCGTCTCGAGTTGGGCAGAGGTCCGATCCGGGTGACGACCGGCGGGCTGTAACCGACGTCGATGGTCCAATGTTCGCCAGCCGACTGCGTGGTTGGCGCGGCCACGAACGTGAACGCGTGCAGCACGTTGCCGAGGGCCGTCAGTGCGCCGCCGACGCCAAATGCTCCGCGCGCACTCAGATCGACGACGGGGACCGCAACGCCCCCGCCCAGCGGCAGCGACAGGATCGAGGTGCCCGCCCTCCCGCCCGAGCTGAAGAAGCGATTCGTCTTCACGTAGATCGTGCTGCCGATCGTCGCCAGCGCAGCGACGCCCTCGCCGAGCACGTTCTGGTTCAGGACCACGGCGGCCCAGTTCGACCCAGTCCACCGGACGCGATAGACGTTGCCGTAGGTGATGGGTCCGCCCGACGCCGAGAGCGGGAGCACCCGCGAACCGAGCAGGAAGCTCCACGGGCTCTCGAGCAGCAGGGTCGACGGCGATTCGTCCAGCCGCGTCGGGAACCCGCTTACCAAGAACGGTGTGGCGGTGCGGGCGAAGGAGTCGACGACCTGGAAGCTGTCGCCAGCGGGGTTGGGGCCGTTGTTGTCGTAGCCGAAGGTTGCGACGAGGCAGGTGCCGGCCGGCAGCGGGCCGTTTTGGGCCTGGAGCCAAGGAAGGACGAACGCGAACACGGCAACCGCGGCGGCTGAGAGGGATCTGGTCTTGGTCATGGTGGTCTCCGGCCTCTGAATCACGCGATCAAAGGCGACGTTACAGCGAATCCTGTCCGCAGCGCGCGAACGCGCCCTTCAGCTACCGCAGCAGCCCGGGGAAGCGAGCTCGCTCCTCGGTGGTCAGCGGTCCGACCGGCACCTCGGCCAGGACCGTTGCGAGCCCTGGCGCATCCAGCGACCACCAGCGCACCGCTCCGTCACTGGTGGCACTCACCAGGTGGGTCGCGTCGACGAAGACCGCCCGGAAGCCGGCCCCTCGACTGCGCGTCGTCAGCACGATCTTCGGGCGCGTGCCATCGAGCCAATGAACCGCCACGCTGCCGTCCTGCGACGCCGACGCGAACTGGCGCTCGTCGGGACTGAAGGCGAGTGCATGCACGCTGTGCTGGTGCAGGTCGAACGTCTGCAGGTGCTGCTTGGGATCGAGCTGCCAGAACGTGGCCTGGCCGTGAAACGTCCCGATCAACGCGCGCTGCCCGTCGGCGGTGAACTGCAGGCTGGCGACCGGCCGGCCCGACTCGCCACGCTCGCTCGGTCCCTCGAGCAGCTCGCCGTCCCGGAGAACGAGAAGGCGCCAGCCACCGAGGCCGCCACCGATCAGCACCCTGCTCCCGCTCCGGTCGACCTCGATGCGGATGCCGTTGCCGTGTTGGCTCCAGGCACCCCTGGCGTCACGCCACAGGACGCGGCGCGCCGTTTCCTCGAGCAAGAGCAGACTCTCGTCGGCGAGCAGGAACGCCTCCCAGACGGCGTTCGTGTGCCGGCAGATGCATTCGGGCGCTTGCGGCTGCGAGGGATCGAAACGCCACACCGTGCCATCGTCGCACCCCACGACACAACTGCGCCGATCGGGCGCCACGCTGAGGTGACTCCAGCCCTTGCCGATCGCGGCCGATCGCTCGACCCCGTGCCCGTCGCGCGCGTGCACCGTGCCGTTGCCGGGGGTCCACACAGTCCAGGACCCGACCACGGCGACATCCGGGTACGAGTAGCCCGAACGCTCCGGCACACCCGGCAGCGGCGCATGGCTCCAGACCCGCGCCGTGCCGTCCCACCCAACCGATGCGATGTGCCGCCCGTCGGGCGCAATGCTCGTGCGAAACGCGGTGCCACGGTGCCCGGCCAGGGGCAAGCGCGCGCGATCCCCGTCCCAGAGGACGACGAGACCCGAGTTCTCGGCGAGCGCCAGCCACCTGCCGTCGGGGCTGAAGCGAGCGCACATCACCGCACCAGCCAGCGCCGCTCGATACGCGATCACCACGCTGCCCTGCGCATCGAAGAGATGCACGCTGCCGTCGTCGTAGCTCGCGACCGAGCGCTCGCCGTCCGGCGCAAACTCGGCAAAGGTCAGCCCGTGCGTGAGGTCCAAGCCGCGGGCATGGCTGTGTGCGTGCGCCCCGTCATGCGTCCAGAAGTCCAGTCGGTCGCTGTCGAACGACTGCGTCAAGAAGCGCGACGCGCCGACGCTGATCCGCCGGACTCTGAGCGGGAAGCGTCCATCGGCCGTGACCAGGGGGCGAGATGTACTGCCATCCGCCGACCACACGGCCCCGGCCGCCACGACCCTGCCGTCGGGCAGGAACGCCGCGCGCCAGTCCGTGCTCTGCGCGGCCAGTTCCGGCCCGGGCTCGAGGTCGCGGAGCCACTGCCCATCGCGCGACCACAACGACGCCCGATTCTGCGCGTGGGCGACGACGATCTTGAGGCCGTCGGCGGAGAACGCCACGTGCAGTACCGCGCCGCGCGCCTTGTCGTCGCCGAAGCGCAGGATCGGCGGGTCGAAGCCGTTGGCCGGGGTGAACAGCTCGACGAAGCCGGCGTCGGTGCCGGCCGCCAACAGGTCGGCGCGCGGGGCAAAGGCCAGCGCCGGGATCTGCAGCTTGGTCTTGTGCGACAGCGGCAGCCGCGCGATCTCCTCGCCGTCGCTCGCGCGGTGCACGGTCGGCCGCTGGCCCACCCCGGTGACGACGAGGTAGCGGCCGTCCGGCGAGAACTCGACCCACTCCAGCTTGCCGTTCTCGGTGCGGATCACCTTGTGGTCGCGCAGATCGAAGAGCACTTCCTGCACGTAGGCCAGCACGCGCGGCTCGTCGGTGCCAAGCGCGAAGGCCTCGCGCGCCAGTTTGAACGCCAGCGTCGGGTTCTCCTGGCGCACCTCGTTGGCGGCGTCGAGGAGCGCGCGCGCGCGCAGGCCCTGCTCGGCCACGTGCGCGCGCGCCAGCAGCCAGATCGCGACCACCAGCGCCAGGGTGACCGTCGCCAGCACCGCGCTCGCCGCGCGGTTGCGCGCGCTCCAGCGCCACGCGCGCAGCCACGGACCAGGGGCTCGCGTGCGGATCGGCTCGCGGCGGCGGATGCGGCCCAACTCGTCGGCGAATTCGAGCGCAGTCGGGAAGCGGCGCCGCGGCTCCTTCTCGAGCGCGCATCCGAGCACGGCCGCGAGGTCACGACCGATGGCCGGCGTCAGCCGGCGGGGATCGCCCGGCGGCTCGTGCAGGATGCGGCGGAACATGCTGTCGCGCGTCGGCGCCGAAAACGGCGTGTGCAGCGTCGCGCACTCGTACAGCAACGCACCCAACGCCCACACGTCGGTGCGCCGGTCGATCGGCGAGGCGCCGGTCAACTGCTCCGGCGCCATGTAGGCCGGGGTGCCGACCGGCTGGCTGCCGACCGTCAGCGCGGTCAGCGCCGCGTCGTCGGCACGCGCCAACCCGAAGTCCACCACCACCGGCTCACCGGCGCGGTCGAGCAGGATGTTGCCCGGCTTGACGTCGCGGTGCACGACGCCGGCCTCATGCGCCGCGTGCAGCGCCCGGGCCACCTTCTCGACCAGGTGCACGACCTCGTCGATCTCGCGCGCCGTCGCGTTGTGCGGGCTCGCCGCGCGGAGCCGGTCGAGCCGCGCCGCAAGGCTCTCGCCCTCGATGAAGCGCATCGCCAGGTACGGGGTCTCGCCGACCTGCCCGGCCTCGAAGACCGTGCAGATGCCCGGATGGTCGAGCCGCGACAACGCCAGGGCCTCGCGCCGGAAGCGTTCGCGGGCGCGTGCGTCGCCATCGAGGCCGGTGCGCAGCACCTTCACGGCGACCCGGCGCCCGAGGCTTTTCTGCTCGGCGAGCCAGACCACGCCCATGCCGCCGAAGCCGAGCCGACGCAGGAGCCGGAAGTCGCCGAACTCGGTGGGCTCCGCCGCGGGCACGCGCTCACCGATCAGATCCAGGCCGTCGAGTTCGCGCATGACACCGCGCACCGCCTCGATCAAGTCGGGGTGCGTCGCGCACACGAGGTCGACGACGTCCCCTTCGCTGGGCAAGCGCTCGAAACACTCGAGCGCCAGGCGCTCGACGCGCTCGGCGCGGTCTTGGTCTTCGGTCACTGGTTCCGGCTCGTTGACATCGTCGACGTGGCCGCCCGGCATCAGCAAGCACCGTCCGCCGGGAGGCACGGCGGTCACGTGTGCTGCACCGGCACGGCCAGCCGCGTTAGTATCACCAACCCCTCGCTCGTGTTACTCGAAGTCGCGCGGTTCCGCTCGCGGCGCCGCGCCGGCCCCTGCTTGCGCCCCCCCGACCACGCTGCTCTCGTCGACCACGCCACCCGCGGCGATGCCACGGCGCTCGACGCGTTGATCGCGCGCCACCTGCCGACGCTGGTCGGCTACATCCGCCTGCACGCCGACCCGGTGATCCGCGACCACGAGTCGTGCTCCGACATCGCCCAGTCCGTGTGCCGCGACGTGCTCGAGGAAACGCATTCGTTCGAGTACCGCGGCGAACCTGCCTTCCGCGCCTGGCTATGCACCAAGGCCCTGACCAAGCTCGTCAACCGCAAGCGCTACTACCTGACGGCCAAGCGCGACGTGCGCCGCAACCAGCCCCTGCTGGCAGCGAGCGATCAGGACCTCCCTCAGCTCTACGCGAAGGTGTTCTCGGCGAGCGACCAGGCGGTGGCGCGCGAGACCGCGAAACACCTCGAAGCGGCCTTCGACCAGCTACCCGAGGACTACCGCCGCGTGATCACCCTGTCGCGCGTGCTCGGCATGTCGCACGCGGAGATCGGCACCGAGCTGGGGCGCGACCAGGGCGCAGTGCGCGTGCTCCTGCACCGCGCGCTCGTGCGCCTCGGGCGCTTGATGCACGAGGGCCGGGGTCCGAGCGCCTAGTGGAGGACACGGCGTGCGGCACAAGGCCGCCCTCAGCCGCCGGTGATCTCGAGGCCACCGGTCATCGCGACCACGCCGAGGCCGGCGCCGGCAGGATCCAACGCGCCGCCCTCGAGCCAGATCTTCTGGCCGACGACCTCCGACAAGAACGGGATCAGCAGCTCCAGCGCGGCCAGGCCATCAGCATCGCTGGTGCCGAGCAGGACGATCTCGAACGGCACCCACGCGCACGGCGCACTGGTCGCCTGTCCGCCGCAGCGTCTGTCGGCTTCGAGTAAACTAGAGTTCTCGATCCAGCCCTGATGTCGACAGGATGCTGTGGCGCAAGACCGATCGCGAGTCGACGACCAGCGTCGCCGCCAAGGCCGGCCTGCGCGCCGATGACAAGATCGCGAGGGGTCGGCACCGACGACATCGGCGATTCCGCCGAGATCGGGCGGGCGCTGCGCGACGGCGCGGCGAAACCCGAACTGGTCGTGCAGCTCGGAGGCGCGCGCGTGACCGTGACGGTCGAGTTCGCGAAGTAGGCGCGCGAAGCCCCCCGGGCACGACGCTGCCCCGCGATATGCTCATGGGGCAATGGACAATGCGCGGGCGTCCCGAGGGACGTCAGCGTGGATCGCTCCCGCCGCTGGGTCAGTCGGGTCTTGATCGATCCTGACATGCGCTCCAGCGCTGACCTGTCTGGAAGGGAAGCCATGATGAAGACCTCGCTCGTGTCGGTCTGCGCGGTCGCGACGCTCGCGGCCGCGGTGTCGTTCTTGTGCGTCGCGCGGCCATCGGCCACGCATTCTGCTGCGCCTACGGCGAACGCCGAAGGCGCGAAGCTGCTCGGGCGGCTGCCGGTCGCGTTCGTGCCCAATGTCGGGCAGTGGGAGAGCGCCGCGCGCTACGTCGCGCGGGTCGGGGCGATGACGGTGTTCCTCGAGGAGAAGGGGTGGACGTTCACGCTGGTGGAGCGGGCAGCGGAGAAGGAGACCGCGACCGCCCGCGGCGTCGCGGTGCGGATGACCTTCTCTGGCGCGAGCGAATCGACGCTCGTCGCTGAGGAGCGCTTGCCCGGCCGCCACAACTACTTCCTCGGCAACGACCCAGCCAAGTGGCGCAGCGACGTGCCGCTCTACGCGGCAGTGCGCTACCGCAACGTGCATCCCGGCGTTGACATGCGCGCCCGCGAGCACGAGGGGCACTTCGAGTACGACGTGCTGCTGCAGCCGAATGCAGATCTCGGGCCGGTCGAGATCGGTGTCGACGGCATCGAACGGATGCGCCTCGACGGCAATGCTCTCGTGCTGGAGACGCGGCTCGGGCCCATGCGCATGCCAGCGCCGCTGAGCTGGGAAGAAGGGCCGTCGGGCGAGATGAGTCTCATCACCTGTCGCTACGTCCTGCGCGGCGACGACCGCTTCGGCTTCGAGGTCTCCGGCCGCCGGCCAGGCTGGGCGCTCACCGTGGACCCCGGGCTTGTGTGGTCGACGTTCCTCGGAGGGATGGGCAACGACAGAGCGAAGGCGCTGGCCCTCGATGCGCAGGGCGCGGCCACCGTCGCGGGGGTCACCCGTGCCACCGACTTCCCGACCACGCCTGGCGCGTTCGACCCGAGCTACAACGGCGGCAGCTCATTCTCATTCGGGGGCGACGCCTTCGTCACCCAGCTCTCGCCGACGGGCGCGAGCCTCGTCTACTCGACGTTCCTCGGGGGGACGGGCGACGACAGCGCCAATGCCCTTGCCCTCGACATGCAGGGCGCGACCACGGTTACGGGGGGGACCAACTCCACCAACTTCCCAACCACGCCCGGCGCGTTCGACACGAGCTTCAACGGCGGCTTCAACGACGCCTTCGTCCTCCGGCTCTCGCCGACGGGCTCGAGCCTCGTCTACTCGACGTTCCTCGGGGGGACGATCAACGACGTTGTCTATGCCCTCGCCCTCGACGCGCAGGGCGCGGCCACCGTCGCGGGGGAGACCGAGTCCGCCGACTTCCCGACCACGCCTGGCGCGTTCGATACGAGCCACAACGGCGTCTACGACGCCTTCGTCACATGGCTCTCGCCGACGGGCGCGAGCCTCGTCTGCTCGACGTTCCTCGGAGGGACGGACTGGGACGGACTGGGACCAAGCTCCTGCCCTCGCCCTCGACGCGCAAGGCGCAGCCACTGTCGCGGGGTACACCGCATCCCCCGACTTCCCGACTACACCCGGTGCCTTCGACACGACCTACAACGGCGCCGACGCCTTCGTCACACGGCTCTCGCCGACTGGCTCGAGCCTCATCTACTCGACGTTCCTCGGCGGGACGTCCCCAGACGAAGCCTTTGACCTCGCCCTCGACACGCAGGGGGCGGCCACCGTTGCGGGGCTCACCTTATCCGCCGACTTCCCGACCACACCCGGCGCCTTCGATACGACCTACAACAGCCGCAACCTCCCCTTCGGTGACGCCTTCGTCACACGGCTCTCGCCGACTGGCTCGAGCCTCGTCTACTCGACGTTCCTCGGGGGAATGGGCGACGACTGGGCCTCTGCAGTCGCTCTCGACGCTCAGGGCGCGGCCACTGTCGCTGGACGCGCCTACTCCACCGACTTCCCGACCACGCCCGGCGCCTTCGATACGAGTTGGAACGCCGGCGACGCCTTCGTCACACGGCTCTCGCCGACGGGCGCAAGCCTCATCTACTCGACGTTCCTCGGCGGGACGGGCTTCGACTTTGCATCGGCCCTCGCCCTCGACGCGCAGGGCGCGGCCACCGTCGCGGGGGTCACCTTTGCCGACTTCCCGACCACGCCTGGCGCCTTCGACACGACTCACAACGGCAACGAGGACGCCTTCGTCACCCGCCTAGACATGCTGCCCACCGGCGTCGCCGCGTTCGGGCGCTCGAGTCCTGGCTGCACCGGGCCGCTGGCGATCTCGGTGACGTCGATGCCGCAGGTCGGCAACGCGGGGTTTGCGCTCACCTGCGGCAACGCGCCACCGAGCGCGTCGGGTTTGCTCGCGTTGACCGGCGGCAGGTTTGCAAATCCCGTCATCCTGCTCGGCGCCGAGATCTGGGTCGACCCCACGCGCGTGTTCATCCAGCTCCCCGCGAACAGCAACAACGTCGGTGGCTGCGAAGTGCCGCTGCCGATCCCCAACGGCCGGGGGCTGCGCGGCACGCGCCTCTTCGCGCAGTTCTTCTGGGCCGGCCCCACGTCGCCGCCGCCCTGCCCGCCGCGGGGCCTGTCGGCCTCGAACGCTCTAGAGTTCACGATTCAACCCTGATGTCCCCTTGATGAGCACAACGATGAAGACCTCGCTCATGTCGGTCTGTGCGGTCGCGACGCTCGCGGCCGCGCTTGGATTCCCTATCGCGCCCAGGAAACGATCGTTGGCTCGATTGGCATTGGACACTCCATACCGATCGCGATAGCTGACGCGCTGGCGACCTTGTGGCGCGCGCGACGAAGCCGCCGAAGCGTCGGCTCGAAGCGCACGAAGAACGAGGTCTGGTCGTGCAGCGTGTCGTAGACGAGGCGCATGCGCACGGTCCAGTCGAGGTCGCGGCGCAACAGGGAATCGAAGTAGTTGAGCGCGTCATCGGTGTCGAGGTCGTAGGCAATCGGAGCGTCGCAAACTCGACGGATTTTCCGAAGAGGCCCTGCGGTACGGGCCGCAGCGTTTCTGCGCGCAAAGATGAGTTCAAGAACGCGACGCGACGATTCTTGTACGTCTCGCAACGATTTCTGCACGCCTCGCGACGGTTCGTGCACGCCTTTGGCGCATCGAGACATGAGAAACCGCCGTCCTTCTACGCCCGCCCGCGGCGCTCCCCGCCCTCGCCGCGCTCCAAGATCAGCTCCTGCATGAACCCCATGATGTGAATGCGCACCAGGGCCAGACGGCGCTCGTCGTCGTCGATGTCTTCGGGCTCGGTGTCCATGTGCTCGGGGCCGAACCCGTGCAGCTCGAAGAGCGCCAGTCGCGCCGCGTTGAGCGCCGACAACCAGGCGTGTTGATGCGTCTTGCTGATCGGGAAGCGCGACAACCCCGGGCCATCGGCCTTTATGCGCGCGAGGTCCTTCTCGACGAGTTCCCGGCGCGACGCGACCAGGTGCTCGAGATCGGCACTCACTAGGCGGCGCCACGCGACCTCCTCCGCGGGATCGCTGAACGTGTCGGGGTGCAGGCGCTTCTTGACCTTGGGGTCGTCGCTGTCGATCCACTCGAACAGGCGCTGCACCGTGTCGACGCACAGCGGCGTGGCTTGACGCAGCCAGCGCGTGCCATCTTGATGAACGACGACGTACACGTCAGTCGCCGACCTGCTCCAACGTGGCCAACAGGTGGAACGACTGCAGGCGCGACACGTAGGTTTCCGCCTGCTCGCGCGCGCCGGTCCACACCACCGACTTGCCCGCGGTGTGAACCTCCATCATCAGCTTGTGCGCCTTGGTCTGCGGGTAGCCGAACACGTCGATGAACACGCGCGTCACGTAGTTCATCAGGCTGACAGGATCGTCGTGCACGATCACGTTCCAGGGGCGCTGCGTCTTTGTCTTGGTGTCGACCGCGGGCTTCTCCACCGTCTTGGTGGCGGCGTGCGGGGCAGACGAAGCAGTGAAGTCGATCGTTCGGGCTGCCATCGTGGTCTTCGAGCGCGCGGCGATTGTAGCGAGGGTCGCATGCCGCACGCACAACGACGCGAAACCGCACCCGCCTGCCGATGCTGGGCTCAACGCCACGTGATGTCGAACACGATCGTCTCGCCCGCCGAGCGCGCGGTGGCGACCGGAATCCACAGCAGAGCGCGCTTGCCATCCTTGTCCGACTTCACCATGCGCGCGGTCGGCGCATGCCCCACCGCGGTGACCTCACCCGGTGTCTCGATCTCGATGCGGATGGTCTCGCCGATCGCCGCGGCGGGTCGCGCCGGATCGAGCGCGGTGGCAGCGGCCGCGCGCCCCTCAGCGGGCGGCGCGAGCAGCGTGTGCCACTTGGCCTCGGCGCCGCGCGGGAACGACAGGCGCAAGCTGGTCTTGCTTGGGCTCTCGACCGCCATGTCCTGCAAGCGCAGCTCGCCCACCTTGGCGACAGCGCCGCGCGAGGCGAACAGCTGCGCGCGTTCGTTCCACACCACGCCTTGGCTGCCCCCTTCCATCGGCCCGGTCGTGGACACCAGTTGCAGGCTGCGGCACGTGAGGAGCCCAGTCCCATCCGCCGCGAGCTTCAGGTGAATGCCGACGGGCTCGGCATCTGAGCATGCTGCAGCGAACAGACAGAGAGCCAACACCGATCGACGAGCGCGCATTGCCACCGATTGTTCAGCCAGCGTGACCCAGAAGCAACCGCGGGGCTCTTCTGGGCTGCAAGTGCCGCGAACCCTCGCGTGGCGCGCGAAACCTTCGGCTCGTGCAATTCGCCACGCCCTTCCAATTCGCCACGCCTTAGCGGCACTGAAAGCCCCAAGGAGTAAAGCGGCCTTAGGCCCTTTCGAGCCGTGCCGCGCCAGACGCGGCACAGCTCTGGCGAGCCAGCAGAGCCGGCTCGATGCCGGTCGGCGCTGCGCCGACATGCAACCTGTGGTTGCGGCCTAAGGCCGCGATGCGGGAGCGTCTACAGCTTGCGCAGAACCAAACGGAAGGTCCCGCGCTCACCCGCGGTCACGTCGGCGAGCGTGCCCTGGAACGGCGCGTAGCCATCCTTGGTGATGGTGATCTGGCGCCCGCGCAAGGTCTCGCGGTGGATGTCACAGGGCGTCACGAAGCGGCCGACGTAGCCTTCGAGCTGCACGTCCGCGGCCGGCGGGTCGGTGACGAGCCGCACGAGGTCGGGGAGCTGGTCGTAGTCGATGTCGGGCCCGCTGCACGCGGGCAGCAGGAGGGCGAGAGGCAGGAGGCAGCGTGGCAAGAACGATTTCATCGCGGTCACGCGGCATGTTGTGGCGTCAGCGCCCGCGAATGCAAGCACCGCGCTGCAACTACTGAAAGCGCAGCCGGGAGCGATCCGTGGCCGGCGCGGCCAGATCTGGCGCAACGGGCGCCGACGCTGGTTCCGAGGTCACGGGCGCTGGCCCGCCGTGGCGCGACGGCACCTGTGCGATCACGAAGGTCGAGCGGCCAGCCCGCACCCGCACCGCCACGCGCTGCTCCGCCCCCACCACCTGGCCTCGATCGCACGCGCGCAACACCACGTCGTGGTCGCCCTCGGGAAGCTCCAGCCGCGCCACCTGGAAGCTCGCTGGCAGCAGAGCCCAGCAGCGCGTGTCGGCACTCTCGAGCGCGATCCACAGCCAGGCGATCAGATCCCAGGCCACGCTGCCGAGCTGTTCGCGCTCCTCCTGCTTGCGCCGACGCCGCTCTTCTTCCTGGCGCTGCTTGCGCTGCTCCTCGGTCTCGCCCGGTCGCGCCACACGCTTGCCGTCCTGGGCCTGCTTGTCGCGGGTCTGCGCCGTCTCCTGGTCGCGGTCTTTCTGGTCGGTCGTCTGCGACTTGGCGAACTCGCTGGCCGCCAGCTTGAAGATCCGGCGCACCACGGCGCGAATGACGATCTGCGCGCGCAGGTTGTCGAACTCGGCCTTGGCCAGCGCCTCGACGCTGGTCACCGTCTCGGTCACCCGGCGCTCGCCCCCCACCGCCACGTGCACTTCGCTCGGGTTGTCGGTGTGCACGGCCAGGTCGGCGATCTGCACCTGGCTGATCGCGCTGATCGGGATCGCCACGCGCTCGCGGCGCGCGTTGTAGATGCGGTGCGCGAAGTCGAGGATGATCGAACTCACCGGCTCGTCGCGCGCCACGCGGTACGGCCCGAGCCCGACCATCGCCACCACCTGCACGACGCCGTGCCCCGGCTTGCACAGGCCGTCGCGGGAGAAGCGCGCCAACTCGGCGCGCGCCACCGCACAACCCGGCTCGTGTTCCAACACCGAGTTGAGCTGGCGCTCGACGTCGCCGCGCCGCGTCGGGTCATCGGCGGCCAACGCGGCCAAGAGCCAGTTGCCGATCACCGCCGAGCGCAACGGCGTCTTGGGTCGTTCGCCATCGTCGGTCACGAACGCCTCGCGTAGTTCGATCTGCCGCTGCAGCATCTGCAAGAGATAGGGGACCACGTCGCCCTCGCCGCTCGCGATGTCGAGCAGCGCGAGGTAGGCGCGCACGAGCACGTGCTCGTAGTCGGCACCGTCGTAGATCAGCGCGCGGTCGTCGCTGAGCACCGCCTCGATCCAGCCCGCGTACGAGCGCGCGCGCAGCGCGTCGAGGCGGTCGCGCGCGACGCGCAGAGCGGCGATGCCGGCCTTGGGGTCGCCCGCCGCCAGATTGGCCGCGGCGCGGTTCATCAGCCACAGGTGCGCATCGCTGCTCTCCTCGACGGCGAGGGCATCCAGTTCGCTGCGCACGTTGGCGATGTCGCCCGCCGCGAAGCGCGCCGCCATGTCGCCGACATCGGGCGACGCGCACCCCAGCGAGCAAGCGAGCAGCGCGAACGGGAACCGAAGCAAGCCTCGAGATCTCCGCCGCGGGCTACTTGAGGTATTCCTTGCGCACGTCGGCGTTGACCTTCTCCGACTCGCCGTTCTCGACGTCGACCAACTCGATGGTCAGCAGGTAGTCGCGCTGGGTCTCGCGGCCGGACGTGGTCGTGCCGCTGTTCAGCGAGGCATACATCAAGAAGTCCACCGGATTGCCGTTGGCCTCCAGCACCTTGAGAAAGCGCCGGCGCTTCTCGGGCAGGTAGAGGTCATCTGGCTTGAGCCCGGTCTCCTGCAGGGCGACCTTGACGAAGCGATCGCTGATGTTGCGGTAGCGCCCGCTGCGGTTCACCGCCTCGTCGATGCGCTGACGCACCGTGTCGCGCCAGTCGACCAACTCCTCGGCGCTGCGATTCTCCAGCTCGAGGAACGCGATCTTCAAGCGATCCACGCCCGCCTTCTGCGCGCTCGGCTTCTGCAGCAGGTTGTCGACCGACTCCTGGATCAGGCGGTTGAAGGTCTCCGCGCCAGCGCGCGTGTCGCCCGTGAGGTCTTGCTCGTCATCGGCCTTGACGCGGCCGGTGGGTCCGCCGCAGGCGGCGAGGGCAAGGAAGAACAATGACGTGGTGACGATCTTGTGCATCGAATGATCCTTGGGCGCGGGCGCGCTCACGACAGCGCCCGCTCGAGTTCGGCATGGAAGCGCGGGTCGATCGGCAGGCTGACGCGCACGCTCTCGCGCTCGCCGGGGCGCTGCACCGCGAGCACTAACCGGTAGCGATCGGCGCCGCGTTCCAGCGCCGCGGTCAGCACGATGTCGTGCGCGCTGGCGGCGTCCACGACACTGATCGCGGCGTTGCCGGGCAACGCGCGCGGCGCCCGCGACAGCAGCGTACTGCGCACCGCCGACACGAGCGCGCGGCCGCGCTCGGCCGCGGGCAACTCCACGCTCACCGCGCAGCGCTTGCCGGCGAGCCACTCACGGTGCGTGTCGAGCAGCCGCACCAGGGCCCGCTCCGTGGTGCGCACGATCTCGGCGTCGAGGCTCGGCGTGAACTCCGGGGCGCGCGCCCCGACCGACAGGACGCTGGCGCGCTCGCTGCGCGCGGCGAGATCGCGCACCGCGTCGGCGGCTTCGATCGCGTGCTCACGGCTGGCGATGACCTCGCCGCTCAGAAGGTTAGCGCCGAGCAGGCGGACGCGCACGCACGTGCGACCCGACAGCCGCCCGCCCTGGGTCTCCTTCTCGATGTTGCCGTACACCACGTAGCCGGCCTCGGTCTGCGTGAAGAGCGCGATCACGTCCTGCGTCGCGCGCACGTCGCGCAGGCTGCGGTTGCTGCGCAGCAATTCGACGACCGCGACCTCGGGCGCCCAGACCTCGAGGGTTGGGTCAGCCGCGCGCAGGGCGTCGAGCACTTGCGCCGCCAGCCAGTCGCCCGCGCCGTTGGCGAACACCTGCGTCCCGCGCGCGTAGCGCGGGTCGTCGCTGAACGCCGGCAGCACCACGATCGGCAGCGGGTTGCGCCGCCAGGCAGCCACGACGTCCTTGGCAAACGCGTCGACGTCGATGCCATAGTTGGGCGGCAGGACCTCGGGCTTGGCCTCGGGCTGCCGAAACCGCGACGGCGGCAGGGGATCCACCAGTCGGTCTGGCCGCGACTCCGCTGGCGCGCCGCAGGCCGCCACCAGCAGCAGCGCACCAAAGGCGCCATCGCGCGCCGGCCGCTTCACCGCTGACTCTCTGTCGTGTCGCCCAGCTGCAGGATCGTTTGCCATTGCACTTGCGTCACCGGCTGCACCGACAGCCGCGCACCTCGTCGGAGCAACATCATGTCCGCCAGCGCCGGCTCGCGCATCAGGCGATCCCGGGTAACTGGCGCGGCAAACGCCTGCACCGCTTCGATGTCGACCATGAACCACGTCGGATCCTGCGGATCGCTGCCGGCGTCGTGGTAGGGCGTTCCCGCCTCGAACGCGGTGTGGTCGGGATACCCCTCCTTCACCACCTTGCAGATGCCGGCGATCGAAAGCGGGTCGGCGTTGCTGTGATAAAAGAGCACGCCGTCGCCGAGCTTGATCTCGTCGCGCAGCAGGTTGCGCGCCTGGTAGTTGCGCACGCCATTCCAGAACGTGCGGCGCCCCTTGGCGGCGAGCAAGTCGGCGAACGAGAACGATTCGGGCTCCGACTTGAAGAGCCAGTAGCGCCTTTTGGTCGTGGGCTTGGCCATGAGCGGGGTGCGGCGGCGTGACAGGTCACAGAAGCGCCGCGCGCTCCGACAAGGTGGCACGCGAGGGCAGTTTTTTCACCTGCGATCCTGGTCCAGATTCACACGGCCAGTCCCGCCAGGCGCGCGGTGGCGAACGCCGCCTGGAAGTTGAAGCCGCCGATCGGCCCGTCGACGTCGAGCAACTCGCCGCACACGAACAGGCCGGGCACCAGCTTCGACTGCATGGTGCGCGCGTCGATCGCGTCGAGCGCCACGCCGCCGCGCGTGACCTCCGCGTGCGAAAAGCCGAGCGAGCGATCAACCGGCAGAGTCAACCGCTTGACGCACGCGACCAGGCGCCGGCGCGCCTGCCGTGACAGACTCGACAGCGGGCCGTCGGCGGCGGCTTGCTGCACGAGGGCGCGACGCAGACGTTCCTGCAGGTGCGGCGGCAACGCCGAAGCCGCGTGCGCCCGACCGTCGCGCACCGCCGCCGCCCGCAGCGCCGCGTCGAGATCGTCGTCGGACACGTCGGGCGCCAGGTCGATCTCGAGGACACACCCGCCACCCACTTCCTCGACGCTGCCCGAGACGTCCATCGGCGCCGGCCCCGACAGCCCCTTGTGCGTGAACAGCGTCGGCCGCTGGCGGCGCACCAGCACTTCGCCCTGCGGACCGCGCAGCGTCAAGATCGCGGCGTCGAGCACGAGGCCTTGCAGCGCGTGCACCCACGCCACGTTGAGCGCGAGCGGCGCCAAGGCGGGCACCGGCTTGACGATGGTGTGGCCCATCGCCGCGCACACCGCATAGCCGTCGCCGGTGGCCCCAGTCTTTGGGTAGCTGAGGCCCCCGCTGCAGAGAACCAAGCGAGGGGTCGTGATGACCCCGGTCGGCGTGGTGACCGCGAAGCCACCTGCGTTGCGGGTGACTTGCAGCATCGGGCACGACGTGCGCAAGACCACGCCGGCGCGGGTCGCGCTGCGCACCAGCGCGGCGAGCACATCGCCGGCGCGCTGCGAGTCGGGGAAGACCTTCTCCAGGTCTTCGACGTGCAACGCCACACCCTCACCGGTGAACCAATCGATCAACGCCTGCGGCGGAAAGGCGCGCAGGGCGTGGCGCAGGAAGCGCCCGCGGCGCGTGCCATACTGCGCCTCGAGGTCGGCGCCGACGCGCGTCGTGGTGAGATTGCACCGACCGCCGCCGCTGATCAGGACCTTGAGGCCAGGGCGCTGGTTCTTCTCCAGCAACACCACACGGCGTACCCGTTCGGCGGCGACGCGCGCGGCAAACAGACCCGCCGGCCCAGCGCCGACCACCAGCACGTCGGCAGCGGCTTCTTCCACTGCGTCCGACGTCGGGCTCGTCAGCTCTTGGCGGGCGTGCCGCCGGTGCCCGCTTCTTCGGCCGTCACGGCCTTCACGCGGGGCAGGCGCACCAGATAGTGCGGCTGATGGATCGTGGCGTAACCCTTGCCCATGTTCTTGCGCTTGAAGCGCCCGCGGGCGCCCGCGCCTGGCTTACGACGTGCTTTGGCCATGACTGATCTCTTCGGCGGTGACGGCGTTACGCCTTGACGGTGTTGCGAACGATGACGTAGCCGTGGCGATGACCTGGTATCGCACCACGGACGTAGAGCAAATTGCGCGCTTCGTCGAGCTTGACGACCTCCAGCCGCTGCTGCGTGCACTGGTCGTTGCCGAACTGACCCGGCCGACGCTTGCCCTTTGGCACGCCTTTGCTGATCGAGAACGTGCGGCCTTGGCTGCCCGGCCGACGGTGGGCGCGGCTGTTGCCGTGGCCCATGCCTTGGCGCTTGAAGCCGTAGCGCTTGATAGCGCCGGTGAAGCCGCGGCCCTTCGAGATGCCGGTGACGTCGACGTGCTTCACATCCTTGAGGACCTGCACGCTCAACTCGTCGCCCTCCTTGTAGGGCGGCAGCGTCGGCCAGCGGATCTCGCGCATGAAGTAGGACGGCAAGGCGCCGGCCTTGGCGAGGTGGCCCTTCACCGGCTTGCTCTCGGTATGCGCGGGGCGCGCGTCGAACACCAGCTGCACGGCGTAGTAGCCGTCGGGTCGGCGCGGGCGCGAGATCTTGCCGCGCTTCTTGCCGAGGTTCGTCACCGCCTTGCGGCGATCCTCGGGCAACTCAGCGAGGCCCATGACCTTGACCTGCGTGACTTTGCACGGGCCCGCCTGGATGACTGTGACTGGAATCTGCGTGCCGTCCTCTTTGAACAAGGACGTCATACCGAGCTTCTTACCGAGGATGCCGATGGTCATGGCCGGGTGCCGTTGGGCGTCGCGAAGGGGCGGAGAGTGTAGGAACCGACTGTGCGATTGCAAGCAGTCAGGGGCGGGATCGCGCCGCCCGGTTGAGGGGGGCTGGCCCCCCTTGGACGCGTGAAGGTGGCGGTGCGCTCGTCCGGCTGGTGCGTCAGCACGGCGAACTGATCGAGCCCCGCGGAGTCAGGATCGCGGCCGCGACCGCACGCGCCGCGATCTACGCCTGCGGCAGCGCCACCCGCGCCAACAACGCCAGCAACGCCGCGAGCGCGAACCACGCGGTCAGGTCGATGGCCGGCGCGCCGAAGGGCGGCAGCGGGCGATCGGATGCAGGGTCGACCGCGCGCAGATCGGACTCGCCGGCGTCGACCAGGTTGTCGGCGGCGAAGCCGACCTTGGCGGTGTCGGCGTGCGCGGCGGCGTAGCAGCGGCGCAGGAGCTGTGGGAACGCCGGCAGTAACCACAGGTTGGAGTCCGACAAGCGGAACGCGAAGTGCACCGCGCGCCCGTTCGGCGCGCGCGCGGCCAGCGGCACGTCGCCTTGCTGCAGAAGGGCAGCGCCGGTCACGACCGCGGCGAGGCGCGCGACGCGCACCTCGGAGAAGTCGAGGCCGCGGGTCAACGCATCGGTGCGGTCCCACTCGATCGCCGTGCCCAGGAGCGGCGCCGGATCGGGCGGGGCGGCGCCATCGACAACGAAGCGCGTGCCGAACGTCAGGCCGGGCAAGTCAGCCCAATCTGCGGCGCGCTGCACGCCACCCTCTACCAACACGAAGCTGACGCGCGCGTCGCGCTCGGTGGCGGCCACCACTTCGCCGCCGGTCTCGGCGGCCAACACCTCGGCGGCGGTGCGCAGGAACGGCGCGTCGCTGTCGCTCTGCACGGCGATGCGCGGCGCGGGCGGCGGCGGTAGCGTGCAGCGCACCGCGTCGTCGAGCGCGAGCGCGTCGTCGCCGTCGATCTGCACGCGCACGTCGCCGCCAGTGCGCCGCCGCAGCGACCAGCGCACCACTTCGCGCGCACCCTGAGCAAGCTGACAGGTGACCGGCGGCGGCGACGGCTCTTCGAGCACCGTCGCGGCAGCCGCGACGCGCACCGTCACCGGCCGCGCGCTCGACGTGAAGTTACCGACCTCGATCTCCAGCTCGACATCGGGCAGCGGCCAGCGATCGTCGACGCGCAGCGCCGTGATGCCGACGTTGTCGGCGACGCGTCCGACCAGCGTGAGCGCGCCCAGCGTCGGCACGGCCGCGCGACCGTCCGTGAGCGTCCACACCGCAACGTCGTCGGTCTGCGCTGCGCGCGCGACGCGCGCGAGATCCATGCCGAGTGCGCAGGGCGAGGGCGCGCCGAGGTCGTCGACCTCGCGCAGGAACTGCACCAGGCGGTCGCAGCGCACGAACTCCACGCGGGCGCGCACGTGCGGCGGCAGACGGTCGAGGCCTTGACGCAGCGCGCGCCGAAGGTCGTCCCACGCGCTGCCCTGCACTTGCCGCGCGTGCAGACTCGCGGACGCGTCCACCACCACGCGCAGCTGCGTCGGCCCGGGGCGCGCCGGCACGCGCGGTCGACTGCCGGCCATTACCGCAGCGCAGAACGCCAACAACAAGAGCAGCGTGCGCAGCCACGGGTAGCGCAGCGGCGAGCGCTTGTGCCGGCGCAGCGCACGCAACCACTGCGGCAGGTGCGCGGTCAGGACCTCGCGCTGCGGGCGCGGCGGCAGCGCCAAGAGCAGGATGAGAATGCCGAGGCCGAGACCCCACAGCCGTTCAGGCTGCGCGAACTCGATCACAGCTTGCCGCCGCCCGCGTGTCGTCGCGCGGCGAACGGTCGCGACCAAGCGGCCAACGACAGATCGCCGCGCGCCGGCGCCGGCACGCGCACCAGCGTGCAGCCGACCGCGGCGAACACCGCGTCCTGCGCGCGGCGCAGCGCCGCGAGTTCCTCGCGCATCGCTTGCTGCAAGGTGCGATCGACGCGCACGAGTTGGCGCGCGCCGGTCTCGGGATCGCGCAGCGCGATCACGCCGAGCACGTCGGGCACGCGATCCTCGGGCAGCTCCGGCAGCAACCCGACACATCGCCGACCGTGCCGCCGCAGCAGCGCCAACGCCGCCGCCACCGCGTCGGGCGGCACGAAGTCCGAGATCCACAGGATGCGGCCAGCGAAGCCAGCCTCGAGCGGACGCTGCGCCATGAGCAACGGCGTGTGCGCCGACGGTGCATTCTGCAGGTTGTCCAGCAAGCTGTCGAGCGCGGCGGCGCCGCGCAGGGTCACGGCGCGGCCGTTGCCTGACACCAGGTGCAGCGCGTCGAGACGCGAAAGCGCCAGCGCCCCCTCGATCGCCGCGAAGCGCAGCGTCGCCAAGCGTCGCGGCGGCGAACCCGCGTCGTTGCTGGCCGACGTGTCCACCAGCAACGTCAGCGTGCGCCGCTCTTCGTCTTCCACGACCTTGGCGAACAGCTCGCGGGTGCGCGCGTACACGTGCCAATCGACGTCGCGCACGTCATCGCCGCCGCCGTAGCGACGGTGACCAGCGAACGTGCCGCTGCGCGACGCGGTGCGCCGCTGCGCCGGCCCGCTGCGATCCACCGCCTCCTTGCTGCGCGGCGTGCGGCGCACGATCTCGAGCAGCAGGCGGCGAAACTCGGAGCTGAACGGCACGTCGGCGGTCTCGATCGCCGCCGCCGGCGCCTTCCTCCAACCCTTCGGCCACCACGCCATCAGCGACGCTCCGCCAGCGCCTTGAAGTAGCGCTGCACGATCGCGCGCTCGGCGGCGGGAACGTGCCGCGCGGTCGCCGCTCGCTCGGCCGCGCGTTCGAAGTCCTGCGGCGTGCTCGGCGGCCGATCGGCGACCGCGCCGCTGCCGCTCACCGCGGGCGGCGTGCCGGCCACGACTTCCTGCTCGGCCTCCCGCGCCTTCCCCGGACGCGAGGGCCCGTCGCCCACGAAACTCGGCACCACGAACTCCTCGCGGATCGGCAACTGCACCGGCCGACTCGACACCGACTCGCCAGGTCCGGCCTCAGGATCGGGTGGCGGCTGGTCGGGCGGCACCCGCGGCGGCGACAACGGGTCGACTTGCGCAGACTCGTCGCTCGGCGGCTTGGTCACATCGGTTCCGGCACCTGCCACCGCGGGGTCGCGCCCCGGTTCCGGCGCGCCCTCTATGCCGTGCCGGCTGCCGTCGCCGAGGCCGGCGGGCAACAGCCAACACAGCAGCAACAGCAACAGCAGGAACGGCAACAGCGGCAGCAGGCGACGCAGGCTGCGGCTCGCGCGCCGACGCGCGGTCACCGGCGCCGGCTGCGCGCGCAGGTGCGCCGCCAACCTGGCCTCCAACCACGCCGCCATGCCCTGGTTGCGCGCCGCACGGTGTGGCCAGTAGGTCAAGAGCGCGTCACCGGCGTGCGCTTGCGCGTCCAGCGTGGCCAAGCTCAGACGAGCGCGCAGCAACTCGTGCCCAACCAACGCCAAGACCACGGCGCCGCCGATCAGGAGAACCAAGCTGGCCTGCGCGGGGACGAGGCGAAGGGCGAGCCACCATGCGGCCGCGGCGAACGCGACGGCCACCGCGATCGTCACCACGGCGGCCGCGCCATACGCAGACATGCGGGCGCGCCGCACGAAGCCGAGGATCACGCGCTGGGCGTTCACCGCAGGAGTCTACGCCGCGCCGACGCGGTTCCGCGTGCCTTGTGGCCCGCTCGCCGATCGCCCGGTCACTTGCGGAGCGCGTTGGCGGATGGCCCGAACAGCTTGTTCTTCACGTTCACTTCGAGGTCGCCCTTCATCCAATCAGCCACGGTGAACAGGAACGGCGACTTGTTGCAGCTGGCGTAGGCCTCGGGCTGGTCTTCGAGCTTGCGGCCGATCTGCAGCGTGAGTTCCTCGCCGTTGTCGAGCTTGTAGGTCACCACGATCTCGGCGGGCTCGAGCCCGATCTTGTCGAGCTCCAAACCCTTGGCCTTCAGCATGTCCGGTGCGAGCGGCGTCAAGAACCGCCTGGCGTCGACCACCGACACCTTCTGGATCAACTGCTGCAGGTCGCCCTGGATGGGCGCGCCGGTGTCGGCCGGCGCCTTGTCGGCCTGCCACTCGACGACGTCTGGCCGCGCCTTGCGGAACGACGCCGGCTCCTTAACCGTCGGGTTGAACAGCGAGAAGCCGACGGTCTTGCCGAGGTCGACCTGAAGCACGCGCGTGTCGAGCCACTCGGTGGCGACGACGGATGGCACCAACATGTCGGCCTCGTACACCAACACACTCTCGTTGGCGCGGGCGCGCACGTAGCGCCCCTTCACGCTACGGGCCTCCCACTCGCCGCCGCTCACGTCCTTGCCGATCACCAGTTCGGCCAGCAAGCGATTCTGCGCGTCGAACGCCACCACCAAGCAACCGTCCTCCTTGGTGAGGCCGTACTGCTTCAGCTCCTCGGGCGTCGCCTTGGCGCGGTGCACCGCCTTCTCGTCGCGACGGATGCGGCCGAGGTGTTCGAGCACTTCGTCGACGATCTTCTGGCCGCGCACCGGCGCCTCCTTCAGGTCGGTGTTGGCGAGCACCCAACGCGCGCCCTCGCGCCTGAACTGCAGCTCTTCGACCGGGGTCTTTGGTGCGTTTGGGTCCGCCGAGGGTTCGTTCCAACCTTTGGCGATGCCAAGGCCCATCACCGCCGCCGAGTCGAAGCCGTCGAACAGGAGCGGAATGTCCTGGATCTCGGTGAAGCGCGCGCGCTCGGCTCGCGCCGTCAACCAAGTCGGCAGAAAGAGCGCCAGGGCCAGAACCAGAAGCGCGAGGTTGATCTTCATAGCAGGAGCCGTGCGACCCTCTGTCAGTTTCCGACGGCACGCAGGAACGCGGCCTTGCGCTGGCTGCGGCGGATGGCCACCAACAACCAAGCGATGAGCAAGAAGGCAGCGGGGCCCAACACGTTGGCCCACTGCACGAACGCCGTCTTCTTGGAGACCCGCTGCAAGAAGGCCTCCGCCGACTCGCCGCGCATCACGTCTTGCTGGCCCAAGCGCACCGTGCGATCGGTGCCGATCTTGTTGTGCAAGGCCACGAGGTCGTAGTCCTCGATCAACCAGTCGAGCAGTGCCCGGAAGAACAACGGCGCGCGCGCGTCGCTGACCGGGCCGTAGACCAGAGCACGCCCGCCTTGGGTGTAGGCACCGCTCACGAAGTCGTCGCGCAGGAAATCGGCGTCGCCGACGACGACGAGCTGGGCAGAGGGCGCGGCCTTGGCGAGGAACGGCGGATCCTTGTCCTTGTCTTCGCCTACGGCCGCCTCACCCGGCAGCGGCGGACCGACCACACCATCCGGTGCCTTATCTGGCGCCTTGGGGTCGCCAGGCTCGGTCGATGGCTGATCCGCCTTCGCCTCGCCCTCCTTGCCGACCTTCTCGGTGAGCGGGTCGGGCTCGGGCTTCTGCGGCACGGGCTTGCGCGGCGGCAGAGCCTGACCGGCGAAGAACGACGGGATAGTGCCACTGAGCGTCGCGACCAGGCCCACCTGCTTGCGCGGCGCCGCTTGAAACCGCGCCAACAGCGCCGACTGGAAGCGCTTCATGGCCTCGGCCATCGCGGCGCCGTCGTCGTGCTGAAAGCCAAACGGGTTGACGTCGCGCGGCGCCCTCTCGACCAGAGCGAGCGGACTGCTGCGCATCACGATCTCGCCGACCACGCCCTCGGGCAGCTTGTCGACGAGGTCGACCGGGCAGGGCCAAAACATGCCGGGCCCGTACACCTGGTTATTGACCAGGGGATGGTCGACCTTCATGCCGGGCTTGAAGGCCGCGCGGTACTGCTTCGCGCGCTCGGGGTCCACCTCGCCGCGCTCGTTCTGCGCCATCTGCCGCGCGACTTGCTCGCTACCCCAGTCCACGCTCAGCGCACGGAAGAGGTACGGGTAGAAGACCATGTCGACGTTGACGCCCGAGTTGGACTGGCGCAGCTTCCCCATCGACTCCTGCGCGCCGGCCCTCAAATTGCCGACTTGGCTGAGGAAGTAGTCGGCAACCATCTTGTCGTCGACCACAACGCCGTAGCACGCCAGCTGATCGATGAACTTCAGTTTGCTCGCGCCCGAGTCGTACGAGACCGGAGTCGACGTGTAGTTGCGTTGGTCGTTGTTGCCGACATCGACGTCGTCGGTGTCGGCGAACACCACCAGCTTGCCACCTCGCATCAGGAACTGATCGAGCGCGTACTTGTCGCGGTCGCTCAGGTTGCGCGGCCGAAACAGGACGGTGATCCCGACGTCGTCGGGCACCAGCTTGCCTTCGCTGAGATCTAACTCGGTGAAGTCGTAGCGGGTGAGGACACCCAGCACCTGTCGGTAGGTCTTCTGCATGCGCTCGCGGCTCTGGGGCGGCGGCGCCATGACCTTGACCTTGGGCTTGACCTTGACGGTGAGGTCCTTGATCGCCGGCGTGAGCTGAGCTTCGTACTGGAAGGTGCTGGCAGCGAACTGCAGCCACGGGACCATCTGCTGACGGTCGCCGCCGTACCGCAGGCGCATGCCTTGCCAAATCTGCTGCTGCTTGAGTTCGCCGATCTCGAGGTTCTCCACCACCTGCGGCTGCATCTGCAGACGCTCGGCCTTCTGCCGCAACAGCAGGTCGCTGTGCGGATCGAAGAACTGCAGCTGCACCTTGCCGGCGCTGCGGCGCACGTATTCGTCGAGCACGCTGCGGAGTTCGCGCCGCTGGTCTTGCAGCGACGCCGGCAGCTTGTCGTCGCGGGTGAAGTAGCACTCGATCAACAGGCGGTCTTCGAGGCTATCCAGAACCCTCTGCGTCGAGTCCGTCAGGGAGTAGAGCTGATCGGCGGTGAGGTCGATGCGGTGCCGGTAGCGATTGCCCAGATAGACGAGCTGCGCCAGGACCACCAGCAGGAGCGCAACCCGGCACAGGATCATCAGCGCGTAGCCGCCTTGTGCCTGGATGTGCGAGGACCTGGTCGAGTGCTGCATGATCAACCCTTGAGGCGCCGGCCGTGCAGCACGAGCGCGTTCAGGTAGAGGAAGAAGCCGGTGAAGCACACGTAGTACACCAGGTCGCCGGTGTCGAGCACGCCGCGCGCGATGCTGCTGAAGTACGGCGACGGGCTGAGGCCGGCGATGCCTTCGACGAGCCAGCGCGGCAGTGCCGCGGCCATCAACTCGGTGATCATCGGGTGCCCGATGATGAGCAGCAGCATCAGCGTCACCAACGTCGCCAGCAGCGCGATGATCTGATCGCGCGTGATGCTGGAGAAGAACATGCCCACCGCGGTGAACGCGCCAGCGAGCAGCATGCTCGCGAGATAGGCGCAGAGCACGGGGCCCCAATCGAGCTTGCCGTAGATCGCCAGCGTGATCGGAAAGCCCAGCGTCAACAGCATGACGACCGCGAGGTACGCGAGCACCGCCAAGAACTTGCCGGCGATCAGTTCGCGCGCGCGGACTGGGAAGGTCATCAGCAGCTCGAGCGTGCCTAGTTTGCGTTCCTCGGCCCACAACCGCATGGTCAGCGCCGACACGAACACCATGAACGTCCAGGGCAGGAACGCCTGGAAGAACGCTTGCATGTTGGCGATGGCGCCGTGCTTGAAGGTCGTGAACGTCACGAGCCACAGCTGCACGGCGAGGAACAGCGCGCCAAACACGTACGCGATCGGCGAGCCGAAGTAGCTGCGCAGCTCGCGCCGCATGATGACGAGGGCCTGGCTCACGCGACGCCGCCTTCCGTCGTCGCAGTGAGCGAACGGAACACGTCTTCGAGCGTCACCTGTTCGCGACCCAGCTCGGCGATCGCCCACCCGTTCTTCACCATCAAGTCGGCCAGCGCCTCCGGCACGGTCTTGTCGCGGAGGTCGGTGGTGACGTGCACGCGCAGGTCGTGATACTCGCCCTCGCTCCACATCACATCGACCCGTCGGCCCGGCATCAGCTCACCGAGCTGCGACAGGATGTTGGCCTTGGGGCCCTTCACGCGCGCGCGGATGGCATGCGTCGACGCCTTGCTCAGCAGCTGGTCCTTGGTGTCGTCGGCGACGATCTCGCCGCGGTTGACGATGACCACGCGGGTGGCCACGGCATCGACCTCTTGCAAGTAGTGCGTCGACAAGACCACGGTGTGCTGCTCGGCGAGCTGCTGGATGAGTTTGCGCACCTCGACGATCTGGTTGGGGTCGAGACCCGAAGTCGGCTCGTCGAGGATCAGCACATCCGGCTCGTGCACCATGGCCTGCGCCAGGCCGACGCGCTGCTTGAAGCCCTTCGACAACTCGACGATGTTCTTGCCGATCACGCGTTGCAGGCCGCATAGCGACACCACGCGCTCGACCGCGGCGGTCAGCCGCCGCCCTGGCACACCGCGAATCTCGGCGACGAACGCCAGGTAGTCGCGCACCAACATCTCGGTGTAGAGCGGCGTCGACTCCGGCAGATAGCCGATGCGGCGCCGCACCTCGAGCGAATGCTCAACGACATCGAGGCCATCGATCGAGGCCTTGCCCGCCGTCGGCAGCAGGTAGCCAGTGAGGATCTTCATCGTCGTCGACTTGCCGGCACCATTGGGGCCAAGGAAGCCGACGACATCGCCCTTCTGCACCTTGAAGGAGATGCCGTGCAGGGCTCGGGTCAGACCGTAGGTCTTGTGGAGGTTTTCGACGGTGATCATCGGTCGCACATCAGTGGCCACGCTGCCGCGTCATCACCGCGCCGACATGCGGCCCGAGGGCCCCGAGGGCTCGGCCGGCGCAGAAGTCTGTACTACCCCCTCACTCGGCGTCATTCTTCGACGCGGAACGAGTTGAGGAAGTCGGCGTTGCTCTTGGTCTTGGCGAGACGGTCGATGAGCAGGGGCATGGCATCGAGGGACGGCATGCGGGCGAGCACGCGGCGCAGGGTGTAGAGGCGCTGGACGACGCCCGATGGCAACAACAACTCCTCCTTGCGCGTGCCCGTCAGACCGATGTCGATCGCCGGGTAGATGCGCCGCTCGGCGAGCTGGCGGTTCAGCACCAGCTCCATGTTGCCGGTGCCCTTGAACTCTTCGAAGATCACCTGGTCCATGCGCGAGCCGGTGTCGACCAGCGTCGTCGCCATGATGGTGAGCGAGCCACCCTCTTCGCACTTGCGCGCCGAGCCGAAGAACTTCTTCGGTACCTCGAGCACCTTGGCGCCGATGCCACCCGACATCGTGGCGCCGCCGCGGCCGCCCAGGTGGGAGTTGTAGGCGCGCACCAGGCGGGTGATGGAGTCCAGCAAGATCACTACGTCCTTGCCCGACTCGACCAGGCGTTGCGCGCGCAGCAGCGCCATCTCGGAGACCTGGGTGTGATGCTTGGGGCCCTCATCGAGGGTCGACACCAAGACTTCGCGGCGTTCGCCGGCGACCGCGCGCTTCCACGCAGTCGCTTCCTCGGGGCGCTCGTCGATGAGCAGCACGATCATGTAGATCTCGGGATAGCGCTCCGAGAGGGCGTGACACATCTTCTGCAGCAAGACCGTCTTGCCCGAGCGTGGCGGCGCGACGACCAGCCCGCGCTGGCCTTTGCCGATCGGGCACAGCAGATCGATGATGCGCAGACTGATGTCGCCGTCGCCGGGTTCGAGCGCGAACTGCGGCTGTGGATCGATGACCGTGAGGTTCTTGAACGCCATCCGCTCCTTGGACAACTCCGGCGTCAAGCCATCGATGGTCTCGACGCTCGCGAGCACCGCGCGGTTGGCGCCCGGCCGCGGCAGTCCCGCTTGGCCCTGCACCTCGCTGCCTTCTTGGATGCGATTCTGCCGCACCAAACCCGCGGGCACGTAGACGTCGAGGTTGGGATTGTCGTCGGGCAGGTAGTCGTTGTCGCGTCGGCGCAGCCAACCCGAGCCGTCCTTGCTCAGCTCGAGCAAACCAAAGGTCGGTTCGGTTGGGCCATCGACCTCGACCGTGTATTCCGCCGGGCCACGACCGCCACCACCGCCGCCGCCGCCCCCACCGCGGCCGCCGCCGCCACTACCGCCGCTGCCGCCCCCACCGCCCCGCCGGCGCCGGCGCCGGCCACGCCAGCGCCGCTGCCCACTGCCGGGGTCATTGTTGAACGACGGCTCGTGTTGGTGCTCTTCCCGGTATGGGACGCCGCTGGTCTCGTTCATCGGTCTTCCTAGGGTGCTCGACGGATCGACCCGATCTCCGGCCACCGCACGCACCTAGCGCCGGCGTTCGGAATCAGTTTGCGCTCAGAGCTAGGCGAGAGGCGAAGCTCATGCGCAGAGGTTGTGGCTGACGTTGGCATCAGCAGACGGACGCGCGACTGCACTTCCTCACGGCAGCGCGCTTGGCGGCCACCACGATGACTTGCCGGCGCACTGAGCGCCGGCGGCCCAGGCTCACGCGTTCGCGACGCGTCGAGCCGGAGGAAGTCGCAGATCCCCGCGACTGCGTGGGGACGCTATCGCCCCGATCCGGCCGTAGCAAGTCCCCGCCCCGTTTTCTTTGCAGGCACGGACCAAGCGTCGCGCTTGCATGCAGGCCACTGACGGTCTAAGCCGACCGCCTGGCGGCGCGCTGCTTGTCGGCCTCAACCCGATGCCACCGCACACCCGAAACAAGAGTGGTGGCGCCGCCTAGCGCCCGTGGAACAATCAACATGACCATGTTTCCGCCCGATCAGCACTTCCCACGGTTCGAAGAGGACGACGACGACGACGAGCCGGGACCTGCCGCCCCGCGCCCCAGCATGGAAGGCGCATTCTTCGAACGCCGCCTGGCCGAGGCCCGCATCCTGCAGGTGGTCGGCCCGATCAGCGACAAGCTGGCGCGCTACTGCGCCACGCGGTTGATCATCATGGAGCAGATGAACCCCGAGAAGCCGATCACGGTGATGATCAATTCACCGGGCGGCAGCGCCGACTCGGGCTTCGCAATCTACGACATCTTGCGCTTCATCAAGCCGCCCGTGCGCACGGTGGTGAACGGCATGTGCGCATCGGCCGCGGTGCTGGTGCTGCTGGCCGCCGAGAAGAACAGCCGCTTCAGCCTGCCCGAGAGCCGCTTCCTTCTGCACCAGCCCTCGACGATGGGGCGCGGCTCGGCGTCCGACCTGGACATCACCGCGCGCGAGATCATCAAGCTGCGCGAGCGCTACAACAAGATTGTCGCCGACACCACCAAGCGCGACATCGTGAAGATCACCGAAGACACCCGCCGCGATTTTTGGCTGTCGGCCAGCGAGGCGAAGGACTACGGCCTCGTCTCCAAGGTGATCACGCGCTCGACCGAGCTGCCGGAGTGAGCAGCCCGCGTGCGGCTAGCGCGGCGCTGCCGGCGGCCGCAGCTGCAGGCTGAGCGACGGGCTGCCGGCGCGCACGCCATCGACCACGACCTCGCCCCACGCCGCGCTAACGCAGGTCAGCTCGTAAGGCTGCTCGGGGTCGAGGCCGCGCAAACGAAACTCGCCGTCGAGGCCGGTGAACGCGCGGTGCTCGGGCCAACCGAAGCTGCTCTCGACCTCGCTCTTGCCGGCGCGCAAGTCGACCGCAAGGCCCGCGATCGCCTCACCATCGGCGTCGATCACCAAGCCGCAGAGTTCGCCGCCGTCGCGCAGCTCGATCACCAGTTCACGATCGGCCCCCCCGATCTGCACGCTACCGAGCGCGACGCGACCATCGGGCGCCATCGCGACCCAGTCGTAGTCGCCGTCACACAGGCGCACCGGCAGCGCAAACTCACCGTGCGCGCGCCCGGTGCACTCGAGGCCGGCGAAGCTGTGCCAACTCTCGAGGGGTCGACAGTGCCTGGGGCGCACCCGCATGTTGACCCTGCCGACCGGAACTCGGTCACCACCGAGCACCACGCCACGCAGCGCCCAGGCAGGCGACGGACGCCCGCTCGGCGGGTTCACGTCGAGCACGCGCCAGCCGTCCGCGTCGCGGCCCACGAACAGCGCACCCTCGAGTGCGGGCACCCAGGCCGGGCAGACGAGGGCGTCGCCGTCGGGTGTCAGCTGGTCGGCCGCCGTGAACGGCACGACATCACCATCCGCGACGGTGACCGCGACGGTGCTCGTCACCACCACCAGATCGATACCCCAGTCCAAGGTGCGGCGCGTGGTAGCCAAGGTGGCGCGCACACACACGTCGCCGCGGGCAACGAAGGGCACGCCGTCGTCTCCTTGGCCGCAGAACGTGAGCGCGTCGGCGCCCCAGTAACCGCGACCCGCGCGCCGGCTAGCACTCGGCGCATCGAGCGTCGCACACCAACGCAACGCCACGGTCCGCAACGGGGCTGCCATCAAAGGCAAGCGCTCGCGCGCCAAACCAGCGACGCCAAACCAAGGCGCGCCGCTGCTCCGCCCGACGATGCCCTCGGGCAACAGCAGGAGCGCACCGACGCCGGGCCAATGCGGCACGCTGACGCGGCCGTCGCGCACCGCAACGGTCGCGGCCGCCAGCGGCGACGGTCCCTCGAACACCAATTCGAGCGACGGCAGGGCACTCTCGCTGCCGAGACTGAAGACGCGCACGCGCGTGGCCGCGAGGCGCAAGCGCACGGACTCGCCAGCGACACAGCGGGTCGCGATCGCGCGGGCGCCGCCGACCTCCGACGCGCACGTCCCGGCCACGCCCGCCGGCACAGTCAGCGCAAAGCGCCCTTGCGCGTCGGTGGTCGTGCGCTCGACGACGATCTCTTGTGCGGTGGCGCGGACCCACGGCAGACCCAGCGTCGCGTGGTAGTGAAAGGTCACGGTCGCGCCCACGACCGGTTGGTCGCGGGCGTCGATGAGATCACCGTGCAGGGTCGCGGCCGCGGGCGGAGGCAGCACGCATTCCCTTTGCTCGCGCACCTGAGCGCGCGTTGCGGCCGGCGCCGAGAGACTCGCGATCGCCGCGGCCAGCGCGACGACGCGCAGCCGAATCGGGCGGCGTGCGAACCCTTGGGCCTTCCCCTCGTTCCTGCGACCCAGTTCCATGTCTCCCATGCATCGGCATTGGCGCCGCCGCGCCGTGATCGGCGTTCTCATCCTGGCACCAGGCTCGCTCGCGCAAGACGGGCCAGGGGCTCCAGCCTTGCATGCCCTCGTCCGCGGGCCCGATGGCACCGCACTCGCTGGCGCTGAAGTCGTGGCGTTCCCCCTCGGCCTCGACGTGGTGGGCCTCGAGGGCTTTGGCGCTCAGCCGGCGCAGACGACCACGACCGATGGCAGCGGCGCGTTTCGCATCGCGCCAGGGATGACCAGCTGCGTGCTGATCCGCCACCCGAGCGGCCTCGGCGCGCTGGTCGGCAGGCTGCATCCGAACGCGCCCGAGCGCGTGATGACGGCGCCGATGGCCGAGATCACCTTGCCGCCCGGAACGAGCGAGGCCTGGGTGCGCGCCGACGTCAGCGTCCACGCGCAGGCACGGCTCGGTCGCTTTGCGGGGCCGCGGGTGCTTCTCCCCCCTGGCACCTACCAGTTGCTTGCCGGCGTGGGCGCCTTGGCCAGCGAGCATCGCTTCGCGGTGCGCAGTGGTGAACGCGTGCAGCTCACCAAGCGCACGGACGCGTCGCCGCCGCTCCGCGTCACCGCGGCGCGCGTCGTGATCGACGGCTGGCATGAGGCACCGATGACGGTTGCGCAGAACGGCGAGTTCACGCCATGGCCCAGCAGCCGCGGGATCAGCGGGCGCGACCTTCTCCTCGTGACGGATGGCCCGAGCCAAGCGATCGCGTACGCACGTTGGTCGGCTGCGGCGCCGCAGGAGCCCGCCGCGAGGCCAGGCCCATCTTGGCGCATGGTGCACGTGCGTCCCCAGGCCGGGGCGACGGTGGTGGCGACCCTCGCGCGGCAGGCGGATCACTGGCGCTGCGTCGCTTGGTCGCCGATCGCACAAGACGGCACCGCGCACGTCCTGCGCGGCGACGATCATCTGTGCGTCGTGCTCGGCAGCAGCATCGCCGCGTTCGACGGCACCGCCGACGACCTCGTGCTGCCGCCCGCGCACGACCTCGTGGTGCGCGTCGTCGACGCGCGCGGGCCGGTCGCCGACGCCGCGGTGGAACTTTCCGGCGCGCTGCCCCAGGTGCGTCGTCGTGCCTTCACCGACGCGCGCGGCATCGCCACGTTCGCCGGCGTGGCGCAATGCGAGTGCGTCGTCGAGCTGCACGCCCGTGCGCACTGGGCGCCGCCCTTGGCCCTCGACCGAGCGCAGCTCAGCTCAGGCGCTGTCACGCTGGCCACCGAGCCGGGCGTCGAACTCGCGGGCCGCGTGACCCTGGCCGGACGCGCGCTCGATCGAGTCGTCGTCGACGTCTCGTTGCGCGACACCAGCGGCGCGTTGCGGCTGCACCCGCGCCATTGCACGCCCACGGCCGACGGCCAGTTCGTGTTTCAAGGCCTACAACACGACGGCCGCTACACGCTGTTCGCGACCGCCCAGGTGAAGGGCATCACGTTCTCCGCCAAGGTGCACGGCGTGCTGCCAGGAACGGAGGTCGTGCTCGACCTGCGGACCGAGGATGTGGCCCCCCCGGGTCGCTGACGCGCCCGCACGCGTCGAGCACGGCCGCTTCTAGAGCGCGCCGAGCAGCGGAAACGTCCCGCCCAGGATCGGCGCGTGCGCCGTGCCCAACACGCGCTCGATGACCGTCGCATACAGGCTGCGGAAGTCGGTCGACAGCGCGTTGAACGGCACGTAGTAGTTGTTGTACGGCGTCGTCGCGAGGCTGAGGTTGGGGTAGTTGCCGTAGACCCCGGCGTTCACCGGCTGCCCCGCCAGGAACGCGACGCCACCGTGACCGTGGTCGGTACCTAGCGAGCCATTCTCGCCCACGCGGCGCGAGAACTCGGAGAACACCATCACCACGGCGTCATTGCCGTGACCTTGCGCGGCGAGGTCATCGAGAAACGCCTTGATCGAACCCGACAGCGTCGCCAGCAGATTGGCCAGCGTGCCAGTGTGCGGCGTGCCCGCGACCACTTCGTTGGCGTGCGTGTCATAGCCACCGGTGCTCGTGTAGTAGGTCTCGGTCGGCAGGTTGTAGATGATGTAGCGCGCCGCGAGCTGCAACGCGGTGGAAAGCCCACCCGCCGGATAGGTCACGGCCGGCGCATAGCCGGAGCCTACGGACTGAAGCAGAGCCGACGAGTCGACCGCGTCGACGACGCCCTGCGACACCAGTTGGAGGTCCGGGTTGCTCGGATCACGCAGCAGCAGCGCGTTCGAGCGCAGCAGCGCCGCCTCGAGTTGGTTGTCCGCGCTGGTCGCAGCGTTGGTGTCGTACTGGAACGCGAACTGGTTGATGTTGGTCAGCACCGGGACGCGTGCGCCCGAGAACGCTGGGTTGAGCGAACTCTCGACGTTGATCGCCGGGATCCCGAACGTGCCCGAGTAGCCGAGATCGAGATACCGCGCCAACCAACCATCTTGCAGCACCGAGATGCTCGGGTCGCCCGCGTACCACTTCTTCTCGGACTCGAAGTGCGACAGGTCGGGGTTCGGGTAGCCGATGTTGTTGATGATCGCGAGATCGCCGCGATCGTACAGATCCTTGAACGGCTGCAGCGCCGGGTGCCAGTAGTAGTCGAGGCCGGCCTGGATCGGCAGCGTGTTCGCCTGCGCGATGCGCAGGTTCGGCCGCGCCGCTTGATACACGGGATGGTTCGCCTGGATGATGAAGTTGAGGTAGTCCCATCCGCCGCGGATCTGGATCACCACCAGCTTCTTCAGGGACTTGCCCTTCCCCTGCAACCAGGAAGGAGCGAGACGGGCGCTGAGCAACGGCGATGCCGCGCCAGCCACCGCGCCACTAACAAGAAAGTCACGTCGTGAGGTCGTCATGGCTATCTCCGATCAGGCCATTTGGTATTCGGGAAGGGACAGGATCAGGTGCACGAGGCCCCTGACTTTCTCGTTGACCTTCGCGGTGGTGAAGGTGAACGGCACCGGGCCGGCGTCGACACGGTTCATGAAGTCGATCAAGGCCGTCCGCACGGCCGCAGGCACGTCGCCATCGACGAGCAGCGCCAGGTAGTGATCCACGACCACGGTGGCCGAGGTGTTCATCAGCCCATAGCGATTGATCTCGCGGAACGCGTCGAACGTCGCCCCAACGGTACTCCCCGAGAAACGGATGATGTCATTCGCCAGATTGGCGCGGTTGATCATCGTCGACGAATCGATCCACGCAGGACCCTCGTCCACGCCCGACGGGTTGGTGTAGGCGAGCAGCGGCAAACCCATGTTCTGCACGAAGGCCGCCAAGGCGGAATACCGCAGCAACGACGCGCGGGTGCCGCGCACCGCGCCCACCGCAAACTCCATCGGGCTCTTCACCAGCTTGCGATACGAAGAGGTGTGGAAGTAGGTCGAGCGCAGAATGATGCTCATCAGGCCGCGCACGTCGTACTTCAATCCGTGCCAGCGATTCGCCAGCTCGGTGACCAACGCGGCGTACGGCGCCGGCGCGACGAAGTACTCCCAGATCTTGGTGACGATGTACTCGGCAGCCACGTGGCGGCCGCCGTTCTGGTAGTTCAGGATGGCCTCGATCAGGTCGAAGACGTCCTGCATCCCGGCGTTGCCAACGTTCGAGTTGTTGATCACCACCCCGAGCACGGTCTTGATGCCGGCCAAGTGCGTCGGCTGGTTGTAGAAGAACGAGTCGAGGCCATTGAGCGACCAACCCGTCAAGCAGCGCGACGCCTGCACGACGTCGGTTTGCGTGTAGCCCCCGGTCACGCCGAGCATGTACAGCTCCAACAGCTCGCGGCCGTAGTTCTCGTTCACCAGCCCGCGGTTGCCGTTGAGGTAGTTGTCCAGCCAGTAGAGCATGGCGGGATCGCGTGTCACCTCGATGAGGATGTCGGTGAAGCTGCCGAGACCGAGCCGGCGGAAGATGTTGATGTGCTTGGTCAGCGTCGCGGCCGACTGCACGTTCTCGAAGCCAACCGAGAAGTGGTCGTGCCAGAACAGCGCCAGCTTCTCGCGCAGCGGGTAAGCGCCGTTGGTGGCTTCCCACAGCCAGTAGGCGCGCCGCGCATTGAGCCCGTAGGTGAGGTTCAAGACCTCGCCGTTGGGCAACACCACGGTGCCGTATTCGCGCAGGCCCTGCGGCGACGGCGACAGGAGCAGATCGACGACGCGATCCATCCCGAGCGTCACCAGCGTGTCGAACTCCTCGAGGTTGCCACCAAAGCCGGCTCGACGCAGCAGGTGAGCGGCCTTCTTGCGATCCCACACGTCAGGGCCCGAGGGGCTCCACGGGGCGAGATCTGAAGTCGGGTCCATCTGAATACCTACGCGCCCGCCGGCACCTTGGACCGGGCGAGACGAGGTTGGGGATACGGCCTGTTGCGCTTGTGCAGCCAGCTGAGCCATGGGAGCCTCGGTTGGAAAGAGACGAGTCGCTGAGTGCCGCGGGCGCGGCCAACTCGATGCAGCGGAGTCTATGCGCGTTCTTGTCAGAACCGCTGGGTTCGATGGTATCGGTCGTGCATCACTTCTGTAACGGACCAACACGGCAAGCCGGTGGACCTGCTCCACCGTATCGCGGCCTTCGACGCGGCCCGGGCCGACCGATGGCAAGCCACGTTCGTGACCACGTCGAGACCGGACGCAGCAGGGGCATCGCTCGCCGTCGGTGGCCGAGGCCGCCTAGGAGTCTGCGTCACGGGAACGGACCGAAAGTCCTAATAGGCGCCGGCGCTGGCTAACGCCCAGCGGACGGCGTCGGGAGTTGGGACTTCAAAGACTGGTTGTACCGGACTGAAGTTGGTTCGGGATCGTCGATGGG
>JANPER010000144.1:0-23853 GCA_031423015.1 Planctomycetota bacterium
CATTCGGGACCTCCCAGTCCGCACGCGTCACTACGCATGGCACCGCGCGAGTGGTTGCACTACCTGCAGAGTTGTGGCGAGAAAGCACCGATTGGCGGTCGAACTCGGCCCAAGCGCCTACGATCAACAGCAACTAGCTAGTCGATCATCGCGCCCTTGTTCCGCGCAGCCGCGGCTACGTAACCGGCTTGGTCACGAACATGCAGAAGTCGTCCTCGAGAAGCCCTTGCTGCATCAACTGATCTTCTTCGGCGAACAAGCGTGCCAAGACCAGGTTGTGATCCCAGCGAGTCGGGTCGTAGGTGTGGATCTGCGACATGAGGACCGGTTGAAGCAAGGCTCCGCCACCGCCGGCATAGCCGAACAGCTCAAAGCCCGCTTCGCGCAGTGTCGGCAAGATATCTCGCGAACGCACCGCTTCTGAAGGATCGAGCATCAACATCTCGGCGACTGGTGTTGCTCTCACTCGTGTGTGGTGCACTTGATGCTCGGGCGGAACGAGGTCGCGAAGTACACGGTCGCCCTCGGCAATCTGAGTTGACGTCCACTGCAGCCGATTCGCCCCGATGTACTCCTGCCCCATGATCACGCCGCCGGGCCGCAGCGCCCTACGACACGCGGCCCAGAACTCCTCGAGCCGCTCGATGTGATGGATCGCCCCCATGCCGGCAATCGCGTTGAAGGTCGCACTGCCGAGATCGGCCGCGTTGGCGTCCATGTGCACAAACTCGATATTCGTCAGCCCCTCGCGAGCTGCCAGCTCACGGGCATGCTCCAGGGTTCGATCCGCGATATCGCTCGCCACAAAGTGACGGTCGGGAAGGACTCGCGCCAACGCCATTTCCTTGATCCCGTTGCCGCACGCCGGCGAGAACACCCGCCCCCCCGGCGGCGTTTTGGTTCGGATCTCGGCGATCACGACGTCGAGGTGCGGCGTCAGGGTGCCCAGCGCACGCAGCGACGTGTAGGCCGAGACCAATGGGTGGTTCAGATAGTTGTCGTCGTCGATGCTGCTGGAATGGCGCGGCTCCCAGAAGGCCGCTGTGCGACTGTTCATTTCAGACACGGCGCAGACTCTATCGGGATCAAGGTGTCGCTGGCTCGACTTTCGCCGAGCCGCGTGGGTAGCGCCGGCGGCACGCGCGACGGGTTTCGCGCCATGACACGGGATCGAAGGCACACGAAGGTGATCCGCGAATCCTCGGACGTCGATTCGTTGCGGCACCGTCGCACCAACTAGACACTGATCGTCGTAGGAAGGAGACGGTTGGCGATGCGGCTACGAGTGATCCTGCGGCATGGCGCCGCGAACTCCCAACAGGAGCGCCTTCACGCTGCGTGGCCACTGCGCTGCGAGGTTGGCATGGCCGGTGCTCCTTCCCATTGGTGTGCAACGTCGCACGGCGCACAAACACCTCTCGCCGCACCACAATGGATTCTGCTCCTGATCGCCCGACCGAAGCTGGACGCGCCCAAGGCCCCACATCTGCCGACTACCGCCAGAAGCTGTTGACCAAGCTCAACTGCCTCATCGCGGTGCTCGAAGTCGCGATAGCCAAGCTCACCCGCAGCATGGATCTGCCGGGGGCGAACGAGGATCGACTGGTGAAGATCCGAGTCAACCTCGAGAACACGTTGGCCATCTGCAACCGCGCCAAGCAGACGTTGGAGAAGGCGCTGTCTACGTCACCAACGGCAACGACAGCCGCACTACCTTTACTGCCCGCCACGCTCGACAATCCTCGTCGTCGCATGACCTACCGCGACTACGTCGAACTGTCGAGCATCAACGAATACCGGAAGTTCAAGGCGATGGCACCGATCTCGGCCACCGAGATCCTCGCCACCGACCTGGACGACCTCACGAATCGCCTGTTGCAGTCCTGATCCACGACAACTCCTCCACGGAGCCGCGCGCGGCCGTCGACACCCGACGGCCGCGCTTTTTTTCTATCGCGCCGCCTCGACGATCTTGCGGAACAGCTCGTCCTCCGCGCCACCACCCTCGCGCAGCGAGAGCTTGCCTTCGCTGTCGAAGACCAAGAACAGTGGCACGCCAGTGAACAGGTAGATCTTTTTCTGCATGGCCAAACCGGCCGCGAACGCGCGGTAGCTGACGCCTTGCTTACGCATGAAGTCTTTGATGGCAATCGCATTGGCCGCCACATCCTTGCTGCGTTCAAAACTGGCCGCAATGACATGCGCCTTGTCGGCGAGTTCGTTGTGCAAGCGCGCCACGAGCTTGGCCGAGTTAGCGGCTTCCGAGTCCCACGTCGTCGTCAACGCCAACACCACGGGCTTACCGCGCAGGTCTTTGAATCGCAGCAGGGCCCCGGCAACGTCGTTGGTCTCGAAGTCGAAGCCGGTGTCGCCTTGCCCGGGCTTGTAGATCGCGCCCGCGGGAACGTCGACGTCCTCTTCCATTGCAGGCTCTTCGACCTCTTCGCCTTCATCGGCGGGCGGCTCTTTCGCCCCCTTGGGCGTGGCTTCGGGCAGCTGGTCTAGAGGCAAACCCAATTCGGTCGCGACCCATCGCTCGAACTCCACTGCGTGCGCCGACTCGAAGCCGACGGCCACGTGGCTGAACTGCATCCCCTTCTTGAAGAACAGCAGCGTCGGGTAGCCTTTGAAGTTCGGCACCTGTCGCTGCACTGCTGGGTCGCCGAGCGCCAGGTGATAGGTGATCCCGTGTTCAGCGGCGAACTTGCGAACCAGCGCCGCCTGTTCATTCTGGGTCCCGCGCTCGTAGTTGAAGCCCACGATCTCGAGGCCATGGTGCTTGTACTTCGCATACATGCGCTGCAAGTGCGGCACCGCTTCGCGGCAGGGCGGACACCAGGTCCCCCACAGGTCGACAATGAGCACGTTCTCCGCGAAGTCAGCCGCGCGCAGTTTGCCGCCCCCAAGTTTGTCGGCCTCGAACGTGAAGTTCTCGATCTTGGTCTGCGCGCTGCTGACGCTTGCCAGCAGCAACAACGCCACGAGTCGGCTTGTGATGTGCATGTGGTTGCTCGGTCGGGCCAAACCTACCAAGAAAGCGGTCACCATCGTGGCTTCATGATCGACGGCGGCAAAAAACGGCGAGTGCAGTCCGCGCGCCCGGCGCCGACGCGAGTCGCGGCCAGGCCGATGGTCTGACGCTATCATCACGCCCCCCCCTGAGGGCCGGAAACGGCCACTTGCCGGACCGCACTACGAGAGCGATGTCACGAAGCCACGCCCTGCTCCCTCTATCGATTCTGCTGATCGGCGCCCTGCACGCGCAAGAAGGCGACGAACAGGCGGTGCGCGACCGCTCGCTCGACAAGCGCCGTAGCCTGTTGCAACAGCAGCCGACGCACCAAGCGCTGTTCGACAGCTACTTCAAGCTGCTGGTGACCAGCAACGTCGTCGCTGAAGAAACCCAAGCGCTGCGCGACAAGCTCGCCAAGGACAAGGCAGATACCGCGGCGTCGATCATTCTCGGCCGCATCCTGCTGCGCACCGGCAAAGACGAAGAGGCGCTCGAGATCCTCGACGCGATCCCGAACAAGACCGCCGAGATCCAAGGGGTACTCGGTGACATCTACCTCAAGCTCACCCGCTTTGACCTGGCGACGCGCGCCCTCGAAGCGTCGATGCCAGCGGCGCGCACCGCCGAAGCCAAGGCCGGTGTGCTGGAAAAGCTCGGCAAGGCCCAGCTTGCGCTGAAGAAGAAGGACACCGCGCTCGCTACCTGGCGGCAGATCGGTGCACTCGACGGCGGCAAGTTCTTCCGCCGGCTGCGTGTCGCCGAGTTGCTGGCGCAGGCTGGCCTGCTCGAGGAAGCCGCCGCCGAGTACGCGCCGCTGCTCACCGAGACCGAGCCTGACCCCAGCCAACACTGCCGCGTGTTGCGTGCCAGCGGTCAATTGCACGAGACGCGCGGCGACATGCCAGCGGCGATGGCCGCCTATCAACGCGTGCTCGACCTCACCGACCGTGGCAACTGGTTGCGCAAAGAGGTGGAAGGCCGCCTCGTGCACATCTACCGTCGCACCGGTCGATTGCCGGAACTGGTGCAGCGTCTGGAAGCCCAACTGAAGGACAACGCCGACGATCTCGCCGGCGTCGAGATGCTGGCCACTGTGCTCACCGAGATGCGGGAACTCGACAAGGCGACGGCCTTGCTCGCCAAGGCTGGCCCGCGCTTTCCCAAGGACGTGCGCCTCGCGCGACGCCTAGCCGAGTTGTACATCGAGCAGAACAAGGTCGACCTGGCGATCACCGAGTACCAGCGCGTCCTCTCGATCAAGCCCGACGAGATGGAGCTGTACCTCGAGCTCGGCCAGCTCTTTGCCAAGAGCGAGCGCTTCGCCGAAGCCAAAAATCAGTGGGAGAAGGCGATGGCGAAGAACCTCACCGACGCCAGCCTGTGCACTCGCATCGCGGCGATGTACGCGATGTGGAATCGGCGCGAGGACGCGGTGCGGATGTACGAGCGATCCATCGAACTCGAGCCCGAGGCGATGGTCCGTTACACCGACCTGGCCGACTACCACTTCGTACAGAACCAGAAAGACGCGGGCGCCGAGGTGCTCGACCGCGCGCTAGCCAAGGCCAAAGGCCAGCCCCGCCGTCTCGAAGCGCTGGTCGGCACGCTGCGTGAACACGAGCTGACCGACAAGGCGCGGCAATGCTTGCAGGACTGGCTGTCTGCCGAACCCGACAACGCCGAGGCCCGCTTCAGCTTTGCCGATCTCCTTCTGGCCGCAGGCAGCGTCGATCAGGCGCGCGACTTGTTCTGGAGCGTGGTCGAGCAAGACGACCGCGGCAGTGGACACCGCACGATGGCGGCCAACACGTTGGTCGAGATCGCCTCGCGCGGCAAGACCATGGACGCCCTGGTGGAAGAAGCCGGCAAGCGCAACAGCGCCGGCGCGTCGTTCGTGCTCGGCCGCGCCCACACGCGGCAGCGCGACTTCGAACGCGCGATCGCGGCCTTCCGCAGTGCGCTCGACAAACAGCCCGACGACGCGCAGGCGCGTGTCATGCTGGCGCGATTGCTCGCCGAGGACGGCGCATTTCAGCCGGCGCTCGCGGAGTATCAGAAGCTGGCGATGCTGTCGTCGAGTGCGCGCCGGCAGCACTTCCGCGAGATCTCGCGGCTGCATCTCGAGATGTTCGACCTCGACGCGGCGATCGATGTGTGGCGCACGGCGATGCGCGACAACCCCGACAACCCCGCAGTGTTCTTGGAGGTCGGCAAGGAGTTCATGGAGATCCAACGCGTGCAGGAAGGGCTCGAAGCCTTCCAGCAGGCGGTGCGTCTGCGGGCCAACGATCCGGACATTCAGTTCCGCTTGGCCGAGGCGCTGCGACAGGCTGGCAGGGTCGAGGAAGCCGAGACCCAACTCATCGCCGTTGCCAAGTCAGCGCTCGACACGCGTGATCGCGAGCAAGCGCGCTCGCGGCTCTTCGACATGTACGGCGAGCAGGGCATGATCGAGAAGCGGATCGACGAGCTGCGAGCGCGCAGCGAAGAGAACCCCTACGACACCGACGCGCCGCAGCTCCTCGGCGATCTATTCATGCGCACCGGCGACTACGTGCTCGGCCTCGAAATGGTCGACAAGTCGTTGGCGTTCCAACCGCGCAACCGCGAGCTGCTCACGCGGCGCGCCGAGTTGGAAGAAGCGCTCGAGGACTGGGACAAGGTGCTCGAAGTGCACCGCGAGCTGATCAAGTTCCCCGACGCTGACCGCGACACCCACCTGGCAGGCATCGGTCAAGCGCAGTACGAACTGGGCAGCGCGCAGGAAGCGAAGGCGACGTTCAAGCAGATCCGCGACCGCGGTAAGGTGTCGAAGCTGTACCAGAAGTACGAGCTGCACGACGAGGCCATCGAGTACTATCAGCGCGCGATCGCGCGCAATCCTGCCGACGTCAAGAGCTACGTGTCCCTGGCGCAGGATCTAGTGAAGCGCAACCGCAAGACGGACGCGGTCGCCGCGTTGGAGAAGGCGCTGACGGTCAAGCCGTTCCACCGCGAAGCGCTCGAAGAACTGGGCAAGCTGTACGTGCAGGAGAATCGGCGCGACGACGCGGTGCGCGCCGGCTTGCGCTTGTTCGGGTTGCGCGGCGAACAAACCGAGAAAGACCGCAAGCAAGAGTACGAAGACGAACAGGAGCAGAAGCGCAGCCGCTGGTGGTACGGCAACTACCAGCAGAACTTCAGCCAACAGCGCCTGCAGTCGGCGCAGAGCTACTTCGAAGAGCGCGGGCTCGGTCAAGAGTGGGGCCACATCCTGGTCGCCGAAGCCAAGCGCCGGCCGGCCGATGAGACGCTGCTGCAAAACGTCCAAAGTCACTACCAGTGGCGGGACAAGTCGGCCCAGAAGCTCGCGACGTTCCTGCGCGAGATCCTGGCCGTCGACGAGGCGACGTTGCGCGTGCCGCCCGGCTACACCAAGCGGTCGTATCGCCAGCGGGTCGAGGCCGCGTTGGTGACGGTTTGGCAACAGGACGCTGCCGTTGCCGAAGCGCGTTTGAACGAACTCAACACGAATGAGCCGACGCCCGCCGCGCTGCGCGAGCGTGCCATGTTGCAGCGCTCGATCGGCAAACTCGACGACCTCGAGGCGACGCTCGGGACGCTGCTCGCGAGTCAACCCTTCGATGGGATCGCGCTCGCCCTGCTGGTCGAACGTCTGCTCGACGCCAAGCGCTACGACGAGTGCGTCGAGCCGCTGCACAAGATGCTGCAGTTCTGGGACACCGATGCGGGCAAAGCCGCACTCGTCGAGCGGGAACAGCGCGAAGTCGCAAGCTTCAAGCGAGAACGCAAGGACCTCCTTGACGGGCTCCCTCGCAAGATCCGCCGCCGCGTCGGCGACGAGGATCTGCTTGCCGTCGTGCAGCACACCAAGCAGGCTGACCATTGGGACAAGATCTCCACGTTCAGCTTCCCCGAGGAAACTCCAGGCAAGCTCGCGGTGGCGTGCAAGCTGGTCCGCGTGCAGAAGGCGCGCAACGACGCTGAGGGCCTGGCCACCGCCGTAGCGATCACGCGCGATCTGCCGCAGACGATCGGCGCCCGCACCCAAGCCGGACGCGTGCTGTTCGAAGAGGGTCAGGATGCGCCGTCGCGCACCCTGCTGGACGCGGTGATGGCCGAAGGCCGTGCCGCGCAGAAGGATCCGACGCTCGTGTATTTCTGGAGCCGCTACCAGGGCTTCGTCGCTGCCGCCGCCGACAATCTCGGCCAACTCCTGGCGCGGCAAGGCAAGGTGCTCGACGCGTACAAGGTGCTGCGCGAGCACGGCCACGGCGAGCGCGCCGAGTTGCTGATTCGCGAGAAGAACGCACTCGCCGACGTCCGGCAGAGTCTGGCGGTCGACATCGCCACCGAGGCGGAAGCGCTTCGCCTTGCGCGCAACACGACCGATGCCGACACGCGCTCGGCCGAGCTCGACTACCGCGACGCGGTGATCAAGCTGGCCGACTTCCATATGGGCGAGAAGGACTTCAAGACCGCCGAAGACATCTACCGCGCCGCGCTCGAACTGCTCCCTGAGGACCTCGAGGTACGCAAGGTCATCGCCGCGCTTCGGCTGCGCTCCGGCGATGCGGCGGGCGCGATCAAGTCACACGACGAGATCATCGACGTCAAGCGACAACGCCGGCGCGCCAACGCTGGCGATACCGCGATTCCACCGACCCGTCTCGTGCCAACCGTGCCAGGCGAGTCATCGGAGTCGCAGATCTCGTATTCCGGCTACTACTGGTACGGCTCATCCGGCACGGCCGCGCAGCAACAGTTCAACGTCGCCGAGAACTACTTGGCGATTCTCAATATCTACCGCGACCGAAACGACCACGAGGGGGTACTCGAACTGCTGAAACGCCTGACACGCGACGACCCGACCACCTTCCGCAACATGTCGTGGCAGGTGCTGGACATCATCCGCAACCAGGATCTCGGCAAGCGCAAGCTGTCGATCCTGCGCATCCTCAAAGCCGCGGTGTCGAGCGATGAGTGGCTGCAGCTCGAATACGCCAAGGCCTGCTCCGAGGAGGGCGAACTCAAGGAGGCCAAGCGCACCTTGGAGAAGCTGATCGCCGGCACCGCTTCGTCGAACAACTACTACATCGAAGAAGCCAACCAAGAGATGACGAAGGTCGAGCAGAAGCTCGGCGAGCACAAGGTCACGGTGGATGACATGCGAGCGCGGGTCGACAAGGATCCGGAGAACGTGCGTCAGCGTCTGAAGTTCGCCGAGCGCTTGCGCAAGGACAACCTGTATGCCGAGTGCCTCGCGCAGGCCGAGGCCGTCGTGTCGCGCGCGCCGTACATGGCCCGCGCCAAAGAACTCGTGGTCGAGGCGGCCGCCGCGTGCGGCAAGGACGATGTCGCGCTGGCGATGATGCGGCGCCTCTTCGAGGAGACCACAGAGGCGTGGAAGAAGCTCGACCGCGGCGTCAGCATGGCCAATTGGCTGTATGCGGAGGGCAAGCGCGAGGAGTCCTTCACGCTGATTCGCGGCCTCGAGAGCGCGAGTGGCGGCTCCTACAACTTCTCACCAGGGAATTGGTTCTTGGACCGGCACATGCAGGACACCGCGTTGCCACTGCTCGAACAGGAGTTGGAGAAGCAGCAAAGCAACCAGTGGTATCGCGATCAGATCAGGCCGCGTGTGATCCGCGTGGAGATGTCGACGGGTAAGACCGCCAACGCCATTCGTCGCTTGCTCGACGATATCGAGAAGGCCGGCAGCCTCGGCGATCGCGAACAACGCTGGAAAGACCTGCTGCGCGCCATCAAGGGCGCGCCGGATCCGGTGAAGATGAAGACCGCGCTCGAAGGCGAGTTCGGCGCACGCAAGGCGGCCACAGACTGCTTGGTCATGGCGGCTGCCGAGTTTGCTGGCGGTTACCCGGACAAAGGCGAGGCGGAGCTGGAGAAGGCGCTGCAGCTCTCCAACAAAGAAGTTCACCTCTTCCCGCTCATCCTCGGCCTGCGCCGTTTGCATGGCGACTATCAAGGTGCGCTGGACGTGCTCGATCGCATGTCCAAGGTGTATGGCGGATCGGATGCACAACAGTGGTACTCCGGTGCACTCAACGAACGCGACCGCTTGAAGGTCGAACGCGCGACCATCATGTGGGACATGGCCAAGCCGGAGGCGGCGCGCGAACTCGTCGAGTCATTGGCCGACGAGACCAAGCCCGAGTCGTTCCAAGCGGTGGCGACGATCTACGCCGGACGCAAGATGTGGGACAAGGCGCTGGAGTGGCGGCGCCGCTACTTCACCAGGAAAGGCACGCGCGACAAGGGCGACTTCTTGGCTGAAGCGGGCATCTTGATCGAGTTGAAGCGCCTTCCCGAAGCGCTGGACCTGGCAAGGCAAGCGCACTTGATGTCGCGCGGCGACGACGCCGCGCGCAGCACGATGACGCGCATTCACCGCGAGATGAAGACGCTCGATCCGTGGATCCAGGAACTCGAGGCGGAGTACGCCAAGGACATCCGCGACGGCGGCCTGCGAAGTTCCTTGCTGTCGATCTACGGCGAACTCGATCGCGACAGCGATCGGCGGCGCGCGCTCGAGGCGATCCTGCCGTTGCCCGATCTGCGCGACGAAGCGATCGGCGGCCTCATGGGGCTCTGCGACGAGACCGACGACTGGACGGGCAAACTCGTGCTCTTGCAGCAGAAGGTCGAACTCAAGGGCGGCGAAGAGAAGAAGGAGATCTACAAAGAGATCGCGGAGGTTCAGTCCAAGCTCGACCAGCCCGAACCCGCGCGCGCAGCGATGGAGAAGGCACTCGACTTGGAAACCGCCGACGGTTGGGAAGAGCTTGGCAACTGGCTCGACGGCAAGAAGCGCGATGTCGAAGCGCTCGAGGCCTACCGCAAGGCGTTCGCGCTCGACCCCAAGAAGCACGAGATCTTGGCCAAGGAGGCCTCTGCGGCGCACAAGGCCAAGGACTTCAAGACCGCACTCGACAAGGCGGTTGCCTACCTGCGCGAGATGCGTGGCAAGGCCATCGCGCACCCGTACCAGGCGTTGTTCTTGAATGCGCTCCACGCGATGTCGGAGTCGGAGCGCGAGGCCGTGCTGCGTGGCACACAGGCCGACGGGGCAAGCTTCGAGCGCGCCGCCCTGATTCAGGTCGCGCGGCTCGATTGGCCAGCCGCCGAGCGATCGGCGCGGCAGGCGCTCGCGCTCGTTCCCGACAGCTTCATCGCCCTCGATGCATTGCGTACGGCGTTGCGCGAGCAAGAGCGTTGGCGAGACCTGATCGACGCCAACGAGGCGGTGCGCTTGCGCGTCGAGCGCGAGTACATGATCACCGGCGACTGGGACTACAACAGCAAGGCGCAGGGCATGCAGGATGACGCCGGTCGCACGTGGCACATTCTCGGCGACGACGACGCCGCCGATCGTGCCTGGCGCGAGCAACCGCTGCGTCGCACGCCATACAACAACAACACCAGCAGCTGGCGTAGCGATTGGAGTGTGCGCTACACGGCCGACAAGTGGATGGGCGTACTACGGCCGCAGCGCGCCCTGCTCGCGCTCGAGAGCGAATTCCTGCTGCGCGAGAACCCGCCGTGGGACATCTATCTGAACGCACAAGTGCAGGTCGGTCGGAGCGCGGAAGCCGAGGAGATTGCTTGGAAACGCGCGCTGGATCCGCTCGAGCTGTACGGCGTCAGCGCGCGCGTCGGCGGCAGCGACAACTACGGCGGAAGCCGCGGCGACATGGCGAGCGCCGATGGCATGATGCGCTTCTTGATCGACCAGTACCGCAAGCGCGGCGAGCTGCCGGCGCTGCGCGCGAAGTCGATCGATCTACAGAAGACCCCGGGAACCAAGATCCAAGGCGAAAAACTCGAGGCCTTGGTGGCCGAACGGGCCCGCGACAACGTGTTCTTGGCCAACGCTGCTGAGAAGAAGATCAAGGAACGCGCCGAGCGCAACGAGAAGCCGCAGGCCAACCTGCACGTCGACGCCGCGCAGCGTTGGCTGAAAGCTGGCGAGACCAGCAAGGCGCTCGACCACATGCGCATCGTCCTCGACTTCGACAGTGCCGGCTTGCGCGACCCCAAGCTGCAAATCAGCCAATCGGAGTACGAGTATGAGCGCGTCTACTTCGGCGGCTCAGCGCCGCCCCAGGGCGGCACCACCAACCCATTTGCGTTCTCGTTCGGGAGCAACTCGAACCAGTCGGGTTACTCCAGCTACTCGTCGTGGCGGCGTAGCGGCGGCAGCGCCGGCTATCGGTCGTTTGCCGCGGCGCTGCTTCGACGCGTCAACGATGACCAGAAGGCACAAGAGGTCGAGGACGCTTTGATCCAAGAGGCTCGCCCGAGTCAGAAGCGCGAGGTTGCTGGCAAGATCGCGCAAGCCTACTTCGACGCGCAGGTCTGGGCGCACGCCGTGCGCGTATGGCGTTGGTGCCTCGAACGGCAGGTCGAGTTCAAGCTCGAGACCAAGGACAAGGCGTTCTACTTCGGTCAGATCTGGGCCGCGCTGCGTCGGAGCGGTGAACTGGGCGGTGAACCCGGTGCCGAGAGCGAGGGCGTGTTGACCGAGTGGAAGCAGATGCTCGAGGCCACCGTTGCCGAGGCACCGGGGCCATATGCCTTCGCCGAGAAGGCGGCCTTGGCGCGCTTCCACGTCGAGACGCGCGACGACCCAAAGCCCGCGCTCACCGACCTCGAATGGCTTCTGCGTTTCGACCCGGACAACAACAGCTATCTGGCGCTGCAAGCGCGAGCCTTGCGCACACTCGGCCAGCCGGAGAAGGCCGTGGCGATCTTCGAGGCCATGGCGGAACGTCGCCGCCGGGCCGGGTCCGGCCGCCTCAGTGCCGCCAACGAACGGGTGGAGTTCGGCTTGTCACTCTTGGCGGTCGGCCACCGCGACGAGGCGTTGCGCGAGCTGACCGAGGGTCTGGCGGACGCCCCGGAGGCGAGCAAGATGGAGGCCGAGGCGAAGGCCGGTTTGGCTCAGCTCGCGACGACACGCTAGTTGCTTCCCCACGCGACGATCGACCGTCGGACCGGCGCGCAGCGGCGTGCGACATCCCCGGTCTCGCGTCACCTCTCCCGATCCATGGCCTCCGCGCTGATCCCGGGGTCCTAGTCGCACGCCGCTGGCTGGCAGGGCCGGCCGGCTTCCTGCGCCTGACCTATCGCGGCACTTGCTTGCGGCCAGTCGGCACGTAGCGCGGCACGCGCGCCAGGTAGTGCCCGTAGTCGTCGCCGCCCGTCGCGGTGAGATGGCGTTCCTCACTGCGTACTCGCCGGTGCATGTGCAGCACGAACACGGCGAAGGCGGCGATCGTGACCACGCTGGCAAACATCGCCACGCCGCCGAGCAGGAACATGTGCAGGCCGAGCAGGGCTGGGTTGCGGCTCCACGCGTAGGGGCCGGCCGTGACGAAGACTTGCGTTGGCACGCGGCGACGCAGCGCTTTCACCGCGAGCAGAGTGAGGCAACGTCCGGTCAGCACGAGCCCGACGCCCGACGCGTTCGACGCCGTGCTGCACCACGGTCTCCACCACGGCGAACGCTGCCAGCCGCCTAGCGCTGCGTGCCACTCAGGCCACAGACACAACACACCCGGCAACGCAAAGGCGACCACCGCGACGCCGGTCGGCAGGAGTTCGAGAAGCGCCCAGCGACGGCTCGGGCGACCCTGCATGAGTCGCCAGGTGGAGGTGACGCTCGGCACCGCGACCACGGTCAGCTCGAGCAGCAGCGACGCGTAGCCGAGCAGCAGAATGACGTGGCTCGTCGACATCAGGGCGCGGCTGCGCGGTGACGCAGCAAGAACTGAACGTCGTCGCTGTAGGAGTAGGTGAAGGCGGCGATCGCGGTCGCGATGCACACCGCGCGTATCGCGGACGGAGTGAACGGGGCGATCGCAGCGAGCTGCAAGACCATGGCGAGGGCACAGATGGCCCGAGCCCGACGGTTGTCACCGGCCTTCGGCTTGGGGTCGTGCGCCGGCAAGGCGGCCAGCCATCCCAGCAGGACGAACGTGTAGCGGAACGCGGGCAGCAACAGCGCCCAGGCGCCGACCCCGCACGGCACCACCGCAAGCACCGCGAGCCCGAGCGTCGCCGTCTGATCTGCCTCCATGTCGAGCACGGCGCCCGCGGCTGAACCGCCGGTGCGCCGCGCGAGCCACCCATCGACCAGATCAGCCGCGATCGCGAGGGCACAGAGGCACCACACGCCAGGTTCCACGCGTTCGCTGCGATTCGCCAGCACCATGGCACCGGCCAGCGCGCACACGCGCGCCAGGGTGACCCAGTCAGCCGGCCGGCGGGCGCTGATCAGCGCGAACAGGCAGCCGTACGAGACCAACGTGCCGCTCGCCACGATCAACGGCATCGACGCCGAAGTCGATCCCGACCCGGCCACAACCAAGCCGGCGCCGAGCCAAACGATCGCCTGGATGCGTTGCCATCGGGTCACGTGGAGGACGTGCACGGTGCGCATGCTATGGGCTGCAAGTGCCGCGAATCCTCGCGTGGCACGCGGAGTCGGGCCAACCTAGCCGCTGGCTCCTTCCGCCGACCTGCCAAACCGCAGGTATAGCGCCGGCAGCACCAGCAGATTGAGCAGCGTCGACGTCACTAGTCCGCCGAGGATCACGAGCGCCATCGGATACTCGATCTCTTGCCCCGGCACGTCGCCGCGGATCGCCAGCGGCAGGAGTGCGAGGCCAGCGCACAGCGCCGTCATCAAGATGGGTGTGAGGCGCTCCTCGGCGCCGCGCAGCACGAGTTCGCGGCCGAAGGGCACACACTCCTGGCGTTCGAGGTTGCGGTAGTGACTCACCAGCATGATGCCGTTGCGCGCGGCGATGCCGAGCACGGTGACGAAGCCGACCAGCGAACCCAATGAGATCGTACCGCCACCCACGAAGGCGCCGGCGACGCCGCCGATCAGCGCGAACGGCAGCGTGCTGAACACCAGGAGCGTCGGCCGCATCGACTGGAAGTCGACGTGCAACAGCACCAGGATCCCGGCCAGCGCCGCCGCCGCCAGCAGAAGCAGGCGATCGCGCGTCTCTTGCCTGGCGCGGTACTCGCCGAGGAACTCGGGGTGATCGCCTTGAGCAAACTCGAGTCCGCGCACGCGCCGCTCGACCTCGGGTGCGATCTCCCCGAGGTCGGCGCTGGGGTCGACGAACACCGACACGTCGATGCGCCGCGACGCGCCTTCGCGGCGGATCACGTTCTGCGCCGCCACGACCTCGACATCGGCCAAGTCACTCAGCGGCACCAAGCCGCCGCCTGGCACCTCGATCGGCAACGCGCGCAACGCGGCGAGGTCTTGTCGTGTCTGCGGCGTGCCCCAGACCGCGACGTCGACGATGCGGTCACCTTCGTACAGCTCGCCGACCTTGCTGCCGCCGAACAGCGTGGCGCAATCATGGCGCAGGACACTCTGCGTCACGCCGAACTGTTCGGCTGCTTCTGGTCTCAGCCGCACCTCGACCTGCGGCACGAGCACTTGCGGTTCGACCTTGGCGTCGCGCACGCCTTTGACGTCTTGGATGGCGGCGGCCACTCTCTGTGCACTGTCGCGCAACCGCGCGAGATCGCCGCCGAAGATCCTCACCACGAGGTCGCCGTGGGTTCCCGTCAGCACCTCTTCCATACGCTCGGTCAGGTAGGTGAACAGGTCGCGGTACAAACCCGGGTAGCCGTTCACCACCTCGCGCAACCGCGCGATGGTCGCCTCGTAGTCGACGTCGTCATCGATCGAGATCCACAACTCGGTGAAGTTGGGTCCGACGATCTCGTCGGCGACCTCGGCGCGGCCGATGTGCGCACCGAAGTTGCGCACCCCCGGCACCGCGCGCAGCTCGCGCCCGGCGCGTTCGGTGATGCGGCGGCTGGCGTCGAGGCCGATGCCAGGCTTCTCGACCCAGTGCATGACAAAGTCAGTCTCGCGAAACTCGGGGAAGAGCGACTCGCGCAGGCGCTGCGTCGCGACGCCGGTGGCAGCGAACGCGAGCACCAGCAGCGTCACCACCAAGCCCGGACGCGCGACAAACGCGGGGAGCATGCGTCGGTAGACGGCCTTGAGCACCGCGGCCAGCGGCGCGTCGCGCCGCTTGGCCGGCGCCCGTGGCAGCAGCATGAGGCACAGGGCAGGGGTGACCGTCAAGGCAACCAGCAACGAGGCGACGATCGCCAGCACGTAGGCGAAGGCGAGCGGCCGGAAGAACGTGCCGCCGATGCCGGGCATGCAGAACACCGGCACGAACACCAGCACCACGATGAGGCTGGCGAACACCACCGCGCTGCGCACTTCGAGCGACGCCGCGAGCACCACCGAGAACGCGCTGCGCGGGTTGGCGACCGAGCGTTCGAGCCGCAGCCGTCGCGCGATGTTCTCGACGTCGATGATCGCATCGTCGACGACTTCGCCGAGCGCGATCACCAGCCCGGCGAGGATCATGGTGTTGACCGTGCCGCCGAGCAGGTGCAGCACCACGGCGGCGCCGAGCAGCGACAGCGGGATCGCGGTCATGCTGATCACCGCGGTGCGCCAGTCGAACAAGAACGCGATCAGCACCAAGGCGACGAGCGCGCAGCCCAGCAGCAGCGCGTGGCTCAGGTTGCGCAACGCGCGCTCGATGAAGGTCGCCGGACGGAAGATGGTGGTGTCGAACTCGCAGCCATGCAGCGCCGGGCGGAGCGCGTCCATCGCCGCCTCGACCGCGCGCGATACGTCGAGCGTGTTGCCATCGAGGTGCTTCTCGACGATCAACAGGATGCCTTGGCCGAGGTAATCGCCGCCGCCGACCACCGCGTCGCCGATGGCGGGTAGATGGCCAACCACGACATCGGCGACATCGCCCAAGCGCAGATTCTTGTTTGCCGGGTTCCTGCTCGCCGGGTCCTTGCTCGGCAAGGGAACGCCCGCCAGGTCCTGCGGCCCGAGGATCGCCGGCGCATGCCGCACCGCCAACCGCTGGTTCGGCGTGTCGATGAAGCCGCCGCCGTCGACCGCGACCGCGTCGTGCGCCGTGCGCTCGACGACCGCGAGCGCGACGCCGTTGGCCGCTAGCCGATCGGGATCGACGAGGACCAGCAGGGTGGGATCGCGTTGTCCCCAGATCGCGACGTTGGCGACGCCACGGATCGCCATGAGGCGCGGCCGGATCGTCCAGCGTGCCAGATCAGAGAGCTGCGTCAGCGTCAGCGTCTTCGACCACAAGCCGATCTTCATGGCACGGCTCATCGACGACAGCGGTTGCAGCATCACTGGGGCGCTCGCCGCCGCGGGCAACTGCACCGCGGCGCCGGCCAAGCGCTCGGCGACCAACTGCCGGGCGCGGTACAGGTCGGTGCCGGGCGCGAATAGCAGCTGCACCGATGACAAGCCAAGCACTGACTTCGAGCGCAGCGTCTTCAGGCCGGGCGTGCCATTCAGCGCATGCTCGATCTGCATGGTGATCAGGCGCTCGATCTCCTCGCTCGACAGGCCCGGCCCCTCGGTCTGTACCTCGACGGTTGGCAGCGCGAACTCGGGGAACACGTCATGCGCGGCGGTGCGCGCGGCATGGATGCCGTACGCCGCCAGTGCCGCGGCGATCGCGAGCACGAGGACGCGCGCGCGCAGCGAAGAGGAGACGAGCCACGACAACATCGCTGGCTACTTCGTCTCGAAGAACTCGGCGCCAAACAGCTCGGCAGCGCCGACTGTCACCAGCTGCGTGCCGGGCGCCGGGCCGCGCGCGAGGATCGCTTGCCCGCCTTCGACGGCGCGCACCTCGACGCGGCGCCGGGCGAAGGTCGACTCATCGACGCGTTCGTAGACCCAAGTGCCACCGTTGGCATCGAACACGATGGCGGAGGCGCGCGTGCTGGGCACTTGTTCGGCGGCGCCACGGCGCGGGATCCGCACCCCGAGGCGCTCGCCGGGGCGTACCCCGTGGTCCTTGTTGTCGAGCACGTAGAACAAGCTAGCGGTGGCGGCGTCGGGCTTCGCCGTGGGTGGTGCTTGCACCGGCTGCGCGGTCCGCGTCAACGCGGCAGGCGGTGCGCCCGGGGCGCCGACGCGCACCGCCGCGTTGGTGTCGAGCGACGGCAGGTCGCCGACGTACACCGGCACCTCGATCCAGAGCACGGCGTCGTCGGTGATCTCGAACAGGGCGGCACCCGCCGGCACGTCGATGTCGGGCAACGCGTGCAACTGCGTGAGCATGCCGTCGATGGGGGCACAGATCGTCAGCTTGCGCCAAGGCCCGTCGCTGCCGGCAGTGAGTACTTCGTGCTGCGCGCTCGCTGCTTGCAGCGCAGCCGTCGCCGCGTCGCGCTCGGCGCGTGCTTCCTCGACGGCGCGCGCACTGCCCGCGCCCTCGCGCTGGACTTGCTCGGCACGGGCCAGAGCACTGTTGGCGGCGGCGTGCCGCGCGGTGGCGACCCCGGCAGCGCCCCGGGCGGCAGCGGCGGCGGCGGCTAGCGTGGCGTGCGCGTCGGGTGACATCAGCGGAGTGAGTTCGAACAGCATGCTGCCGGCGCGCAATCTGTCGCCCGGTTGCGGCGGTGCGCCAGCCAGATGGCCGGCGACCGCCGCGCGCACGGTGATCGCCCGCCCCGGCGGTAGCGTCGCCTGGCCGCCGAGCTGGCGCGCGCGCGCGATCGCGCTGAGCGTCACCGGCTCGGTCGCGATGCCCAGGCGGGCGATGGCTTGCGCCGTCAACTGGACGGTCGTCAGCGCGTCCTCGGCGATCGCGTGGCGCACCTGAGCGGGCGGCGCGAGGCTCTTCACCGGCTCGGCGTCGTGCTGACAGCCGAACGTGGTGACAGCAACCCCGAGGATCAGCCGAGCCCGCGTCACTCGAGCGTTCTCCCGACGCTGCGTTCGAGCTGTGCGCGCGCGCGGTCTCTGGCGAACGCGAACTGCGCCAAGTCACTCCGCGCGCGAAGCACGCTTTCTTGCGCGTCCAGCACTGGCAACGGCGATGTGGCGCCGGCGTCGTGCGCCACGCGCGCCGCGCGTTCGGCGGCTTGCAGTGCGGGAATGACCTCGCGCTCGAAGGCCGCGAGCGCGTGTTGCGTGCTGGCCAACTCCGCGTACGCCTGTCGTACTTCGTAGCTGATCCTGTGCCGCACCACGGCGTAGTGCTTGGTGGCACGCTCCAAGTCCGTGGCGGCGCGTGCCTTGCCCGGTTGATTGCGGTCGAAGAGCGGCAACGGTAGTTCGATCCCTGGGCCAGAGTTGAGTTCGTTCGAGTTGTCGCGCGGGCTCGCGTCGAGGACGGCGGTGAGCGCGAGCGCCTGCCGCTCGGCCAGGCCAGCCCGCTCGACCGCGGCTTCGATCGCGAGCTCCGCCGCGCGCAGGTCGGGCCGCGCCGCCAGCGCTTCGTGCGCGAGCTCCGCGGCGCTCGCCGTTCTTGCGTCGCCGCGATCGGCGTCGTCGACGAAGCAAACCCGTGGTCCGTCATCGGCTAGCCCGACGATGGTCGCGAGCCGCGCCGTCGCCAGGTCGACCTCGACCTGCGCGCGTTGCGCCTGCGCGGCGGCGATCTTGGCTTCGCCGTCGGCGCGTGCGGCCTCGTGCGGACTGGCATCACCGGCGCGCACACGGACGCGCTCCACCTCGGTGCGGCGTTGCCGCAGCGTCGTCAGCGCGTTCGCGTCGAGTGCCAGGCGTCGCACGCGGCGGAGGTCGGCGTAGGATGAACGCACATCGCGCACGAGATCGAGGCCACCCTGGACGAGCAACTGCGCGGCGTGGTCGGTGTCGAGACGCGCGGCGGCGATGCGCTTTGGTCGCAGCCAAAGGACATCGACCGGCCACTTCAGCGTGTACTCCAATTGTTTGGGGCCGATTGGGAACAGCAGCGACAGCACTGGATTGGGAATGATCTCGGCGCGCATCAGCTCGGCGCGCGCCAAGCCGAGCGCACAGATGGCCTCTTGGAACTCTGGGCTGCGCCACAACGCGACGGCTACTGCTTCGTCTTCGGTGACGCCATCGCCGAGCACGACCGTGTCCGGCCACGAGTCGTCACCGGGGCCGAGGCCGGCGCCGACGCGATCGCTCAGTGCCTCGGAGACTTGACTGATGTCGGCGGGGTTCGGTCCGCCCACGCACGCCGAGAGCCACGCCAGGGCAACGACCAGCAATCGGCGCGGACTCAGCTCGAACATCACCGCGATTGTGCAGGCGGCGCGAGGTTCGCAACATGACGAACGCGTCAGCTTCGCGTACGAGTGTCTTTTTGTCCCGCGTGTCCATTCCGCCAAGGGGCTATCGCGCTGACGTCGGTACCATGCGCGGGATGAACGCGCCTGCAGACCCGCTGAGCACCACCGTGGGCCATTGCTGGGCTCTCGTGGTCGACGACGATGAGAAGTTCCGCACCTTCATTTGCAATGGCCTTGTGGACTCGGGCATCCGTTGCAACGTGGCGCGCGACGCACGAGAGGCTCTCACCAGCCTCGACGATCTTGACCAAGGACCATTCGACGTCGTTCTCCTCGACATCATGATGCCGGGGATGTCGGGGTGGGAACTCCTGGCCGCGGTCCGCGAGCGGAGCGGTGTGCCGGTGATCTTCGTCACCGCGCGAGAGTCGGTGGACGAGCGAGTTCGCGGGCTGCGGCTCGGTGCCGACGATTACATCATCAAGCCATTCGCGTTCGCTGAGCTGCTCGCGCGCATCGACGCCGTCTTGCGCCGCCGGCGCGAGAGTGCCGTGCTGCGCCTGCGCGAGTTGCACCTGGACTTGACCAAACGCATTGCCTCGTTGCCCAATCGCACCGTCGACCTCAGCCCCAAGGAGTTCGATCTGTTGCGTGCTTTGCTTGAAGCGCGCAACAGGATCGTGTCCAAACGCGAGTTGCTGCGCGAGGTGTGGCAATGCCAGGAAGACCCAGGCACCAACGTGGTGGAGGTTCACGTCGGTCGCTTGCGGCGCAAGCTCGAGATTGCGCATGGGCCATGGGTTCGCACGGTGCGCGGCAAGGGTTACACGCTGTCGGCGACCGCCGAGTGAGTTAATACCAATCATGACGAACACGCGATGGTCGCTGTCCAATCGACTGACCTGGTGGTTGTCGCTCGTCACCGTGGTACCCGGCCTGATCGCCGTCGTGATCGGGGGGCTATTCCTCAAGTCATCGATCGCGCGCGAGCTCGACGGCTTGGCGAGCGAAGAGACCGAGGAGGCTCTGGTTCGGCTGCGGCAGGCAATCGATCCGCTGGCGTCGTTTGCCGCGATCAGCCGCGAACTCGGTTCGCAGCACCCCGACACGCCGTTGGGCTGGCAGGTCGTCGACCGGCGCACCGGGTCGAGTCGCGGGGAGTTCGGACATACAGAGCTGTTTGCCGCGCGTCATTCTCGAGTCGTGCCCGTCGATCAGACGGTCGATCTCGGTCAGGGCCGGCTGGCACGCAGCTTCGATGCCCCTCCAGACCTGCGTGTTCTGCTGATCGTCGATGGCGCGGGGCGGTTGGCGTTCCTCAGCAACTACTGGCTGGCGGCCGGCGTGATGATCGCGGTGAGCACGACGATCGCATTGCTCGCCAGCCGATTGCTGGCCAGGCGCGTGGCCGGACTCGTGCGGCAAGTCGCCGACGATGTGCACGCATCGCGCGCGACGCAGCAACAGCCGAAGCACCGGCCCGGCTCGCCCGACGAGATCCGGGAGGTCGTCGAGGCTTTGCGCGCCGAGATGCGGCGGATCCGCGAAGAAACCGACAGGGCGCGACTGCTGACCGCGGGTCTTGCGCACGAGCTGCGTTCACCGTTGCAGAACCTGATCGGCCAAGCAGAGGTCACCTTGCTCAAGCCACGGGAAGGGCCGGCGTACGCCGCCACCCTGGCGAGCCAGTTGGAGGAGTTGACTGAACTCAGTGACGCCGTGGACAACCTATTGACGATCTGCACGGCGGGGCGCGCCGAACCTGGCCACGGCGTCGAGACGTTCGACGTCGGTGCCCAGGCGGCGCTGCGCCTGCAACGCGAACGGGCGCGCGCTCAGCGGGAGGGCGTGGACTTGCAGATGCACACCGTGGGTGACACCCGCATGGCGGGAGATCGCGAGAGCGTGCTGCGCGGCATCCGCAACGTAGTGGCGAATGCGATCGACTGGACGCCGCGCGGTGGCGAGGTGCGGGTGTCGATCGATGGGTCACAGACGCAGCTCGATGTGGTCGTCGACGACACGGGGCCCGGCGTGCCAGTGGAGGTTCGCGATCGCATCTTCGAGCCGTTCTTTCAGGGGCCCGCAAAGGACCGCAAGCGGGTTGGCTACGGTCTTGGCCTCGCCATGGCGCATGCTGCGGTCGATGGTCATGGGGGGCATATCGAGGTGGCGACCTCGGCCATGGGAGGCGCTCACTTCCGTCTGAGGTTTCCACGCGACATGGCGTCGAGGCCGCAGGCGCCAAGCTGACCCTCAGTATGACGATTCGTTCATGTTAGGAATGAACGTATCGTCAAGCAGCACACTGCCAAGCGAGTCATAGCGTCGATCCAGTCGGTCGCATGGGTGCGGACCCCGTGCGACCACTGAGTCGCTCGCATGAAACTAGCTCTTCGCAACGAGAACACAGTCTTCCTGGCGTCGTGCCTTCTCGGTTTGTGGCTGGCGCTCACCATGCCTGTCTTTGCCCAGGAGGCGTACTACTGGAGCTACGCGCAGTACCCGGATCTCTCGTACTACGACCATCCCCCGATGGTGGCCTGGTTGATATGGCTGGGCACGCACGCCTTTGGCGATGGGCCGCTCGGCCTGCGCCTCGGCACCTGGCTGTGCAGTTGCCTGACGACTTGGATCGGCCTGACTTGGCTGCGGGAGCTCGGCGGAGATGCTCGCGCTCGCTTGGGTTTCATCGTGTGCAGCCTTGGGGTGCCCCTGTGCGCCGCATCACACTTCCTGACCAACCCAGATCCACCGCTCAGCCTGTTCTGGATGCTGAGCGTGTTCGCGCTTTGGCGAGCGCGTGGCGGCCGCGTGCGCTGGTGGTTGCTGTCGGGCCTCGCAGCCGGCTGTGCCCTGCTGAGTAAGTACACAGCTGGCTTCCTGGCGGTAGGCGGTCTGATCGTGCTGGCGTGCGACCCACAGATGCGTCAACAATGGCGCCGGCCCGGGCTCTATGTCGCAGTCGTTGCCGCGGCTGCCACGTTTCTGCCGGTCATAGCCTGGAACATCAACAACGACTTTGAATCGTTTCGCTTCCAAGCCGGCCGGTTTCACAAGGCTGAACTTGGCTGGCATTGGCTGGTGCAGTTCGTAGTTGGTCAGTTCTTGGTGTTCCACCCGGTGCTGCTGGTGTCTCTACCCCTGGTGGTTGTGTGGCTGTGGCGCCAGGCGCGACAACGCGACCAAAGCGCGACGTGGTTGCTGGCCTTCGGCTTGCCGTTGCCCCTGTTCTTCTTGATCAGCGCCCTGTTCATCCAGGTGAAGATCAACTGGTTGTTGCCAGCCTATGGCCCGCTCCTGTGCGGCATCCTGCTGTGGTGGAGCGGGCACGCGGCGGCATTGGCAAGTGTCCGACCACGGCTGTGTCGGAATGCGACCTGGGCGGTGGTTGCGACGGCCATCGTGTTGCCAGTCTTTGCACCGCTGATGCAGTTCTTGCCGCGTGCCGGTGGCACGTCGTGGGTCGGCGTCGAGACCTTGCCGGGGTCGAAACGGAACTCCTCGAGCTGTCGCCAATCGACCCGTACCGGGTCGGCGGCGATGGCTTGGGCGATGTACGCGTCGACCACGGCTTTCGGCGCTGCGCCTGCGACGACGAAGTCCTCGCCGGCGGCCTCCGGCTTGGTTGCCGTGCGAGCAGGCATGTCCGCCTCCGAGTCGGAACCGCGCAGTTGCACCTGGTCGATATCCACTGGGAAGCCGTAGAGCACCAGCTTCGAAAAAGCGCGTGGGTGCTGTTGCGCCGTGAACAGCGCGGTAAGGGAGCCCATCGAATAGCCGACCACCACCGGCGCGGCAAGCGTGGGATGCCGGCGGCGCACTAGGGTCGCTGCGGCCAGTGCGTCAGCCGCGGCGCGTGTGGGCGTCAGCCAACCGCTGGCGTCGCGCGGGCTGGCGCCGTAGCCGCGCTGATCCAGCGCATAAGTCGCATAGCCGGCATGTGCGAACGCATCCATCACCGAACGTGGCGTTCCGGCGACCTGCAGGTCGAAGTTGGGCAGCGCACTCCAGGTGCGCCCATGCAACAGCAGGATGACGCCGTGCGGTGCGGGCGGCACCTTGCCCCAAAGCGAGAGCGTGTGACCGTCGTCGGCCACGACGGCATGGCGCATGGCGGTGGTGGTGGTGGCAGGCGCCGCGGGACCGAGCGCATGGCTATTGCCGACGCCCAGCAGCAGTGTGCCGAGCAGGTAGATCGCGGGCAGGCGCATGGAATCACCGCAGCATGAAGGAAGGCGCACCCATCGTGCCCACTTGCAGTGCGAGGCGCCAGCCTGCGGCATCCCATCGGCCCGCGCCGACTACAGACTGGCCCTGGGCCAACAAGCGAGTCCGGGATAGCGCCGAGTACGGGACCGCCATGTCGGCGCACAATCGGCTTTCTTTGACTGAACCTGGGACTGAGTCTGGGACAGCCATCGATCGCTGGTAACCGCAGCGCTCTCGGCAACGACCTGCCGCAATTCTCATGCGCGCCACTGCTGGCGGTTAATCGCTGCCCGAGGGTTGAATCTGGCTGGCACCCTTTGACCGAGGCAGTGTGAAAACTCCACGCAACTTTTCATGACCGCGTCGTACGCAAGATTTCGAGCTACTCAGATAGTCCGACGGACTCAGAATTCACGTGCGAGCGCGTCACCGAGCCCGAACCGTGGGCCAAACGACCAAGCCGGGAGTTTTCACACAGCCTCGACCCA
>JANPER010000145.1:0-38480 GCA_031423015.1 Planctomycetota bacterium
ACGTGGCCGTAGTCGAAGGAGTAGTACGCCTCGGTGCCCGAGAGCAGGCCGCCCGCTTGGCCTTGCGTCGGCAAGTTGAAGATGTCGTAGTAGGGCCCCGTCGCCAGCGACGAGCGTGCGTACACGGCGTCGTGGTTGCCCAGGGTCGGCCACAAGAAGGTGTTGCGCAGAATGGACGGGTAGGTGTCGAACACCGCGCGCTGATACTCCTCGTCGGTACCGTAGTAGTACGCGTTGTCGCCCAGCATCAGCATCACGTCGGCGCGCCGCGTGCCGGCGAAAGTCAAGTACGCGTCGCGCACCGCGCGCGCGTTGGCGTCCGCAGTGCCTGAATCGCCGAGCACCCAGATGCGCGCCGGCGTGATGGCGCCGGCGGGCGGCGAGGTCTCGAAGTAGTACTCGGCGGTGCCGCCGACTAGCACCTGCGTCGCGTCGCCGATCGCGTAGTAGTAACGCGTGCTCGGGGTCAGCCCGGTCATCGTCACCTCGTGCTCGGTGCGCGGCTGCGCGATCGAGGTCACCGGCGCGAGCGTGCCGGGCGATGCGCCACGCCACAGCCCAGTGCCCGTCGGCGCGTCAGTGCGCCAGCGCACGATGGCCGAAGTCGGCGTGGCGGTCTGCAGATACGGCCCGCGCGACACCGACAGCCGCGGCGTCGCCACGACTTCGAGGTCGAAGCTCAGATCGTCGCTGGTCGCGCTGGCTTGGTGGATCTCGACGGCGACCACGTTCGTGCCGGCCACCAGCAAGCTCGGTGGGAACGTGATGGGAACGTAGGCGCGCTCCGCGGCGCCGGTGAGTTCCTGACTCGCCAGGGTGGCAAACGTGATCGCGCCGCCCGGCATGTTGCTGCGCGCGATCTCGATGCCGTTCAGATACACGACCGCGCCGTCGTCGCACAGCAGTTCGAGATGCGCCCGCGTGAAGGGCGTTGGGTCGAGCACGTCGAAGGCGCGGCGAAAGTAGATCGTCGGGGTGCGCTGGCCCACGGGCCCGCCGTTCACGACCGAATTCTCGTCGCCGTCGCCGAAGCCAAGCTGCGCCAGGCCGATCGGCCACGACAAGTCGTCGTAGGTTGGCGCTTGCCACGCTGTGCCAAGGTCCATGGCGAAGTCGAAGTAGCGCCACCACGCGCCGCGCGGCACGAACACCGTCCCGACCGCGGGTGGCGAAGCGGCGATCGTCGAGAGTGACTCCGTCGAGAGGGACTGCGCCGCGATGGACTCCGCCGTAGCAGGCACGGGCGCACGCGCGACAAACACCGCGGGCGGCACAAGGGGCGCATGACGAACGGCGCGCTCGAGCCCTGCCGCGAGCGTGCGCGTGGCCGGCGCTTGCCGACGGGCATCGGGCAGCGCGGCGATGGCGAGCAGCGCGCTTTGCCGCACGGCGACTGCCGACGCCGGCAGCCCTGCGCGATCGAGAAGTCGCGCCTTCCAGGCGAGCCAACTCTCGGGTCGCGCAACCTGGCGCAGCAAGCGATCGAGACGCTGCACCGCCTCGGCGTAGCGGCCGTTGTGCTCGCACAGCGCCACCGCGCGTTCCTGCAACGTGATCAACGGGCCGAGGTCGCGCATCGCGCGGTCGAGCCCGGCGATCGCCTCGATCTGTGCGCGCGCAGCCACGGCGGCGTCGGCGCGTTCCAGATAGAACTCGGGTTGGCGCGGCGCCACGAGTGACAGCGCCACGTCCCACAGCTGCAAGGCTGCTTCGTGCCGGCCGAGCGCCGCGACGCTGCGCGCGTGCAGCACCGCCGCCGCGCCACCGCTGGGATCGCGCGCGAGCTGGCGCGCGGCGGCGACGGTAGCCTCGTCGTGCCGGCCGAGCGCGCGCAGGGCGCGACCGCGCGCCAGATCCACGTGTGGGTAATCGGCGCGCAGCGACGCGGCGCGCTCGAAGTCCGCGAGCGCGCGGGTCGGCGCTTGCATGCCGAGCAAGACATGGCCGCGCTTGAAGTACAGCTCGGGATCCGCGGGGCGTTCCTTGATGCTGGCGTCGAGCGTGAGCAGACTCGCGGCGGGATCGTGCGACAGCAGACGGGGCGTGGCGCTGAGCAGCAGGCCGACGGCCAACGCGGGCAGCAGTCGGCAACGGCGAAAGCCGTGACGGTTCGCTTTGGCAGGACGCATGGAATTGAGGCAGGTAGCGACGAGGCCGTGGTGTGTCGTCGTGTCTTGGCAACGCAGGTGGCTTGCACCGCGGCTTCGACGCCAGCTTCACACCATGGTCCACGGACCCGGGCAACCAGAGACGGTGGTCACCCCCGACCGACCCCCAAAGAGAAGCGCAGCGAGGCCGTTTCGACCACCCCCAAACCCGCTTCCCGAAGCGGCCCGTCGGTGACGGACCGCAATGGCAGCGCGGGTTGGCGGGACGAATGCGGCAGACAGGTACCACGTTCCCATCGATCGTTCCCTTCGATCCCCGACCGGCAAGTGAAGCCCGGCGGCAGGACTGACCCATTCGCCGTGCTGACGATCGCGTTCGCCGGCGAAGTCTCGGCTGAGCCTGTGTTTGCTACAGGCCCTCGACCAACCCGCGAAGGTCCTGCAAGGCAGCCCTGCGCCTCAACCGCACGACGACTCTGGAGTGTGCTCGACCGTGATCGCCACCTCTCCAGTCGCCAAGCGTGCTGGCCGAGTCAGCCGTCGCACGCCATGCGAATCTCCTGCGGCTCGCCCACCTGGTCAACGACCTGCACCTCCTGCGTCCACGTCCGTTCGCCAAGGCGCACCGCAACGTGGCATAGGCCTGACGGCAAACATCGCTCGTCGACCAGCTCCGTCTCGCCAACTCTGAGGACGACTCGCCGGCGCAACGCCGCCTTGCCTTGATCCGACGCAAACACGATCTCGACCCAGGCCGCGGTCTCGCGCGGCGCGTGTTGCATGACGAGTCGGCACCGCGTTCCCGTGCGCCATGCCACGTCGACGTCGCTGGTCTTGCCTTCCGCAACCACCACGTCGTACGCGTCTTCGATCACGCCGAGACCCCGCAGTCTCACTTGATACCTGCCCGGCTCCAGGGCCATGGACAGGTCGCTTGGGATGTCGCCCATCCACTCGTCCCTGGAGTTGAAGACTTCCATCTCGGGGTCGCCGGGCCGAACGCCGAACTGTCGGATCCGGATGTCGCCGCCTCGCACCAAGGGGATCACACCCGCGTCGTGCTCGGCGTAGCTCGGCACTCGTATGTCTCGTACGACGTGGCGTGCGTAGCCGGGTGCGTCGACGCGGATTGCGTAGAGATCGGGGGACACCGGCCCCACGCGAAAGGCGCCGGTCTTGCCGTCCGTCCATGTGAAATCGACCCTGGTCGGGTGGCCGAGCAGTTCCTCCACGCAAAAGTTGACTTGGGCACCGCCGATGGGCTCGCCACCCACGCCCACGACGATCCCGGTGACCGTTGCACTCGCTGGCGGCTTCTCCTGAACGACGAACACGATCTCGTCATCGCGAACAACAATGCGCCGGAACTCCTTTCGAACGATTCCTTGTCCTTCGATCGACACGTGCACAGGAGTGTCGGGAAGGTTGGTAACCCAGAAGCGACCGCGGTCATCGAGTTGTGACGTCACCCATCCCCATCCGCCGCCTACCTTCTGAACTGACACCGAAACACGCTGGATCACTCGCCCCTCGGTCGACTCGACGCGGCCCGCCAAGACACGTCCCGGGTCGAGCACGATCGCGCAGTGAACAGTCTCGTCCTGTCGCACCAAGGCCTCTGCCGTCGCCTTTCCGTAGCGAGGATGCTGCGCCGACAGGAGGACAGCGCCAGATGCGACATCGGTCATTCGAAACTCACCCGCTTCGTTGGCGATGCACTTCATGAACGCCAACGTGCCGGGCTTACCCAGGGTGACCACAACACCGCTGATGCCTGAACCAGCCTTCGTGGTCACCGTGCCGGTCACGTTTCCGCCCGCGCTCAACACCACGTTGCACTCCACCGTCTGGCCACGGACCACGAGACAGCGTCCCTCCCACGCCGCCCACCCAGGCGCCCGCACGGCTACGTGCTGCTTGCCCTCCGGCATTCCTGCCAACGCGACGCGACCATCGACGTCCGTCCACGTCTGACCAGGCAAAGGCTCGATGGGTCCAGTGCCGGTGCGAATCGCGTCCAGTCTGCCCGCGCCGATGCGAACCGTGGCTCGCGCGACCGCGGCACCAGAAGACGTGGTCACCCGGCCTTTCACGTCGCCGCCGAACGGGACCAGGATCAGCTCCACGCCCTCGCGCGGCGATCGGTTCTCGCCTTCGATCATCACCATGCGCGAAGGCCCGTAGCCCGAGGCCCGCGCCCCGACGAGCGACGGGCTGTGTCCGGACCGCACGAAGAAAGTACCGTCGTGGCCGGAGACGGCGACGACCGCCGCATCGTGATCGCGCGTACTCGGCGGCGCCAACACGATGTCTGCGCCTCTGACCGCGAGCCGATGCGGATCCAGCACGCGACCGCGAATCTCGATGCTGACCGGGATCACCAGCTCCAGGCGCGCCGTGGCCCCGGCGCTGACGGTCGCGACCGCCTGACGTGTTGCGGGCGCTGCCGCGACGTGCGCCAGCCAGCGACCCGGCGTTAGCGTCGCGAAGGTGCAGGTGCCGCCGTCGTCCGCCGTCTCTCGCCATACGCCGACCCTCGGGTCACCCTGAGGCTCGTGGACCAGCACGACCACGCCCTTGCCCGTCATCCCGTCTTGGTAGCGCACGGACACGATCAACGTCCCGGTCGACACGGTCGCGTCGACTCGGTCGTCAACGGCGAGTCGTTGCATGACGACTGGCGGCTGCTCCGGCGTCTCGGCAGAAGGTGGTCCGTCGATCGTTGCATCGATCCGCGGCGGGGACTCCACATGCAGGCCGCTGACCACAAAGGCGGCGATGCAGAAGACGAGCGCCACCCCAACCGTTACTCCGATCGTTCGCCGTGTCAGTTTCATGGTTGGCTCCGATCTCGCTTCGTCGTCACTGTTCACCCGCCAAACGGCAGCGTCCCTGGGCGCGCTGCGCCGTGCGACGGCAGATGCTCCTTCTAGTTGATCTTGCGCATCGCTCTGTCGCTCGCGTCGCGGATCACGCCGTGGATCGGCGCTGCGGTTGCCCTGCTACCGATCGGACAGGCATTGCTCGTGGCTTCCAATCAACCAGGTGATGTTCGATCAGTCGCCTAGTCGTAGGGGTCAGAGCCGGTCCTGGCTCGTGGCGATGCGACTCATCACTCGCGTAAAGCTACACTTTTCGTTACTTTCCGCAGTCAACCGATCCGATCATTGGAGTCATCGCCCACATAAAGCGCCGAACATCGTCACTTTCCGCACTTGATGACTCAGTCTTCGCCGAGCGCTCGCCAATACATCGTCGACCTCGCCAGCCGGGGCCGCCACCACTTCACGACGACCGAGGCCGGCAAGGCCCTCGGGCTTTCACTCTCGGCCGTGCAAGCCGTGCTGCGCCGGCTCGCGAAGAAGGCAGAGATCGCCGCGCCCTACCGCGGCTTCCACGTCCTCGTGCCCCCGGAGTACCGCCGCCTCGGCTGTCTGCCGCCCGAACAGTTCGTTCCCCAGTTGATGGCGCACCTTGACGTCACCTACTACGCCGCGCTTCTGACCGCGGCCGAACTGCACGGCGCGGCGCACCACCGGCCGCAGAGTTTCCAGGTCATGGTCCAGTCGAGTCGCCGGCCAATCCACTGTGGCGCAGTCCGCGTGCAGTTCATCGGGCGCCGCGATCTCGATCGCACGCCGGTCATCGAGAAGAACACGCCCCGGGGTCCGCTCCGCGTCGCTTCCGCCGCGGCGACCGCACTCGAACTGGTCGGCTATGCCGGGCAGTGCGGTGGCCTCGACCATGTCGCCGCGGTGCTTCTCGACCTCGGCCCCGCAGTCGCACCCGACCGATTGCTGGCGGCCGCCGCCCTGTGTCCGATCGCGTGGGTGCAGCGGCTCGGGTACCTGCTGGACCTCGGCGACCAACGTGCGCTGGCCGACGCCCTCGTCGATCACGTTGCCGCACATGCGCAGACCACCGCTCCGCTGCTGCGGTCGCAGTCCGTGGCCGGCGCAGAACGGGCGCCGCGCTGGCGGCTCGCGGTCAACGCCACGGTGACGACGGAACAATGATTCCCAAAGACTTCATCACCGAGTGGCGCGCGCACGCGCCTTGGATCGCCGATCACCAGGTCGAACAGGATCTGGTCATCTCGCGCGCGCTGGTCGCGTTGTTCTCGAATCCGCAGATCGCCGAGGGGCTGGCATTCCGCGGCGGGACGGCGCTCTACAAGCTGCACCTGCATCCTCCGGCTCGCTATTCGGAGGACATCGATCTCGTGCAGACAACCGCGGGCGCCGCTGGGCCCCTGCTCGACTCAATCCACGCAACGCTCGACGGCTGGCTCGGCGCGCCGCGGTGGAAGCAGTCGGAGGGGCGTGTCACCCTGAGTTATCGCTTCGCGTCGGAGGACGTGCCCCCGCTTTCCTTGCGGTTGAAGGTTGAGATCAACACGCGGGAGCACTTCGCGGTCCTCGGCCTTTGCCGGCGGCCCTTCTCGGTGTCGTCGCGCTGGTTCACCGGCGCGGCGGACATCTGCACCTTCGAGCTGGATGAGCTGATGGCGACCAAGCTCCGGGCCCTCTACCAGAGGAAGAAGAGTCGTGACCTGTTCGACCTCGGGCTCGTGCTGGCCAACGGCGCGGTGTCGGGGCAGCGGGTGGTCGAGTGCTTCCAACGCTACATGCAGGAAGAAGGCGCACAGATCACGCGGGCGATGTTCGAGGAGAACCTCGCGCGGAAGCGCGCGGACAAGACGTTCGGCACCGACATGAGTCTGCTGCTGGCACACGGGCGCGAGTGGCGCTCCGAAGACGCGTTCGCGTCGGTGGTGCAGGAACTGGTGGCGCGACTCCCTGGCGAACCGTGGAAGGGAATCGGCGGAGGCGAGTGGCGCTGAGCAGCGGCTCAACATCCCGCGCGATCACGGGGCGCAAGGCGGGGCGATTGGTCTTCGGCTGAGGAACGTCGAACCTGGGGTCGAGTGTCCATTGCCTATCGCTTGCGCGACACGATGACGTTCAACGATCGGTGCGCCGCTCCGCCCGTGACTTGCTGCGGGCCAGGATGCCGCCGAGACCACCCACGGGCGACGGCGAGGCGGGTGCGGGGCTGACGTCAGGGAAGGCTCGCGGGGCCGCGACTTCGGGCTGCGCCTGCGGTCGAGCTGCGGCCGGCGCCTGCGCGACCGCGCGCCGCCAGCGCGGCAGGGTCACCGCCAGCCGGCGCACCGCGATCTCGAGCAACAACACCGCCACCGCAAGCCATGCGCACCACGGCGCCAGCGGGCGCGCGCCGACGCTGTCGCGCGGGCCGCTCCACAGCTCGGCGAGCGGCGGGTCGACGCGGCCGTCGGCGATCGCCGTCAGGCGCGCGAGTTCACGCGCGCCGCTCTCGGGATCGAGACGGCGCTCGAACTCGGGCGAGTACGGCAGCGTGATCGGCGGCACGCGCACCACCTCGCCGCTGCCCTCGACGTCGAGCGCGGCGCGGTAGACGCCTTCGCCGTGCAGCGGGAAGCGCGCCTCGAGCCGACGTTGGTCGACGCGCACCAAGATGGTGTCCTGCGCGCGACCATCGGGCAGCAACACGCGGCCGCGCAGCTGGCTGAGCAACGCTTCTTGGCCGGGCTCGACCTCGACCGTCAACACGCCCTCGTGGCCGCGCCGGTCGAGCTCGGCAAACACGCGCTCGTTGGCCTGCGCGCCCGCGAGCCAACGCGCGACCGTGGTGAAGAAGTCGGCGTAGCCCGCCCACTCGCCGAGCGACCCGCTGAGTTTGCCGTCGACCTCACCCAAGAACGCCGCGCCGCGGCCGACGCCGCACTGCCAGAACGCGAACAGCGGCGCCTTCGTCTCGTCGGTGGTGAGCAAGCCCACCTGCGCGCGCGCCTTCAGGTACGCGATCGAGTAGCCGCCGACGTCGGGGAACGTGGTGCCGGCCAGCGCGCCGAGCGCCAGCACATCGGGCAGCACCGCCACCTTGGTGACCTCCTCCACCATCGAGGCGCGCGCGACCTGGATGGTCTCCTGCGCGAACACGCGCGGCAGATCCTTGGGGTCGGTCACGAAGAACGAGCGGCCCTTGCCGAGCGTGGCGATCTCTTCGAGCAACGCGCCGTCGCTGTCGCTCTTGCTGCCGAGGCCGATCACCGACACCGTCACCCCAGCGCGCACCAACTTGGGCACATAGTCGCGATAGTCGCCGGGCTCCTCCGCGTCGGCGGCGTCGGCGAACAGCACGATGTGCTTGGTGCCCTGCTTGGCGGCGACCAGCTCGTTCGCCGCCGCCTTGAGCGCTTGCTCGACGTAGATGCCACCGCCCATCGACTCGATGCGCCGCACCTTGTCGAGGATGGAACTCTTGTCGGTCACCGGCGACATCGGCACCACGGTATGCGGCGCCGAGTCGACCGCGATCACCGACACCGCGTCGGCGCGGCCCAGGAGTTCGATCGCGGCGCAGGTGCCAAGATTCGCGAGCTGCATCTTGGTGCTGCCGTCAGGCAGCGCGACCTGCATCGAGCCGGAGCGATCGAGCGCGATCGCCATCGCCAGCGCGTGCTTGCGCTGCTCTTCGCGGATCTCCATCGTCACCGGCAGCACTTCTTCGAGGCGTGAACGGTGATAGCCGCCGGGACCAAACGAAGCGGCGCCGCCGGTCATCAACACGCCGCCGCCGAGGTCGCGCACCCAGCGCTCGAGCGCTGGCATCGCCCCGACGGGCAGGTCTTCGGCGGGGATGTCTTCCAGCACCACGGCGCCAAAGCCATCGAGCGCGTCGAGGTGCAGCGGCGCTGCAGCAGCAGCGCTCACCACGGTCTCGATACCGGCAGTCGCCAGCGCACGCGTCAAGCGATCCTGCCGACCACCGGGCGTGACGCACAGCACGCGGAACGGACCGGTGACGCGCACCACCGCGCGCGCGCGGTTGTTCTCGGTGATGCGATCGCCGGGCGCTATCACCTCGACCTCGTAGCCATGCACGCCGGGCTCCAGCAGACGATCGCGGAACGACAAGCGGTTGCGACCGGCGTGTAGCGCGCGGCGACCCTCGGCGATCACCACGCCGTCGCGCAGCAAACGCACCGGCACCTCGGCGGCGACGTCGGCGCGCACCCACGCCGAGAACTGAAACGGCTCGCCGGTGCGCACCTGGCCCGGCGCGGCGACGTCGTCGACCGCGAGGTCGAGGCCGCCCTGCCGACGCACCGCCTTGGCGTCGATGCGCGCGCCGAGACGCAGCACTTGCCGCGCCACGTCGCTGGCGTCGGCGCCGGTGCTCTCACCGTCGCTGACCAGGAACAGCGTGGCACGGCGGCCCGGCGTCACCAAGGCGAGCGCCTTCTGCAAGCCAAGCGCGAGGTCGGTGCCGTCGGCGTCGATCGGCCGCATCGGCGGCGACCAAGTGAAGTCGACCTGCGGCGCCGCCTCGACGGCCGCGTCTTTGCCAAAGGTCACCACGCCGATGCGATCGCCCGCTTGCCGGTGTTTGCGCGCATGCTCGGCGAGTTCTTGTGCGGTGGCGAGCCCTTCGTCTGGCATCGAACGCGAGCGATCGATGACAAAGACGAGATCGCGCCCCGGCTCGCCGTAGCGCAGGAACGGCTCGGCGAGCAGCGCCGCCAGGAGAACCAGCAGCAACACGCGCAGCCCGGTGATCACCGCGCTCGCGTGCACCAGGCGTCGGCGCAGCAGCAACGCGACGACCAAGATCAGCAGGAACGCCTCGGGGAAGCGGAACGCGATCACGTCAACGCGCGCCGTGTATCTGGACTGTGCCCACGCGCCCACACTATCTCGCGATCAAGTACTTGTCGTCCCGTTAGATTCGGCGCGCGTTCCATGTCGACCTCTCTTGCAGCCCCGGCGCGCTGGTTGTTCGGCGCAACGACCGACCTGCTGTTCGGCTGTGGGCTGATCTCGGCGTTCGCGTTCCTTGCCTTGGCCATCGACGGCCCGGCGGTGCGCGCGATCTTGCCGTTCGCTTGGACGCCCCTGCTGTTGCTGGTGACCGGCATTCCGCACTACGGCGCCACGCTGCTGCGCGTGTACGAGCAACGCGCCGACCGGCGACGCTACGTCTTGTTCTCGGGTCTCGCCACGGCGCTGCTGGCGGTCGCGTTCGTCGTCGGCGCGCATGAAGTGACCGTGGGCTCGTGGCTGCTCACCATCTACCTCACCTGGAGTCCGTGGCACTACTCGGGCCAGAACTACGGCATCGCGCTGATGTTTCTACGTCGGCGTGGTGTGGAGGTGACGCCGTTCGCCAAACGAGCGCTGCACTTGTCGTTCGTGTTGTCGTTCCTCCTCACCGCGGTGATGCTGCACACCGGGGGCTCGAACGTGAGCTACGCGCCCGGCGAGTTCGACGGCACGGTGTATCGGCTGCTTCGTGTCAACCCTCCGGCGTGGCTAGTCAGCGCAACGATCCCGACGCTCACCATCGGCTACCTGGTCGCGCTGAGCGTCGCGCTGCATTGCTTGCTGCGGCGCGGCGGACTGCGCGCCACGCTGCCGGCGCTGGCGCTCGCGGCAAGCCAGGCGCTGTGGTTCGTGGCCCCAGCGCTGGCCCGCTACGGCGGCGTGTGGCAAGACGTCGAGCCACTCGGCACGGATCACGCGACGTACGCGTTCTTGTGGATCGCGATGGCGCACTCGGTGCAGTACCTGTGGATCACGCTGTACTTCGCGCGCGCGCGCGGCGCGACCTCGGGCAGCGCATGGGGCGTGAAGGTGCTGCTCAGCGGCGCGGCGGTCTGGGTGGTGCCGGCGCTGCTGTTCTCGCCGGCGGCTCTCGGTCGGATCCCGTACGACGCGGGCTTGGGCCTGCTCATCGCGTCGGTGGTGAACCTCCACCACTTCGTGCTCGACGGCGCCATCTGGAAGCTGCGCGACGGGCCGATCGCGCGCGCGCTGCTGCGCGGCGAGGGCGCGGGCCCCGCCCCGAAGAACAGCGCGACGTGGCGGTCGAAGGTCGTGTGGGTTGCGGGCGTAGTCTCGGTTGGCGTGTGGTGCCTCAGCACGTTCGAGCAGGCGCGCGGGCTGCAAGACGCGCTCGCCGCCGGCGATGTGACCCGCGCGGAAGGCGCCGCGCAGCGCCTGACGTGGATCGGCCAGGAGAGCGCGCGGGCGCACGCGGCGTTGGCTTTGCTGCACCAGCATCGCGGTGACGCGGCGGCGGCCGAGCGACATGCCCAGCGCGCAGTCGAGCTGCACGCCGGGGTCGACACGTTGTTCGAGCTGTCGACGTACTTCCACCAGCGCGGCCAAAGCGTGGACGCGATCGGCAGCATCGAACGCGCCCTCGCGCTGGCGCCCGGCTCGGCCAAGTTGCGCCATCGCCTCGCGTGGCTGTTGATCGTCTACCACCGCGATGATCCCGCCGCCGCGCAGCGCGCACGCAGCCTGGCCGCGTCTGCCGTCGAGGACACGGGAGGCCGCAACGCCTCTTACTTGCACACCTACGGCATGTCGCTGGCCGCGACGGGCGATCTCGAGCAGGCGCTGCTGACGGCCGATCGCGCGCTCGCGCGCGCGATCGCCGCGGGCGAGCACGCCTTCGTCGATCTACTGCGCCGCCACCGCGACGGCTACGCCCGCGCGCTGGGGCGGTAGGACGAATGTGTCAGACACCTTCGTCCTCCTCGCCGCCCCGGTCCGGCGTTCATTTGACGCTAACATTGGCGCTCTACACCCATGCGCTCCATATCAATCCTTCTCGCCTTGGCGCTCGCGTTGCCTGCGCTGTCCCAACCCACCCTGTGTCACGCAGAGTTCAACACGTTCAACTTCGACACCAACATCAGCATGGGTGGTCCCAACTTGATGTTGGCCATCAAGACCACGGCGCCATCGAATTACGTCGCCACGCGCGTAGAGATCTACACCGGCGAAAGCGTCGGTCAGAACACGATCGCGTTGTGGAGTCATGACGCGGCCAACAATCGGCCGTCGGCCATGCTAGGCAGCGGCGCCTGGTCGATGTCGCGAATCAACAGCTGGCAGGGAGCCATCCTCAGCACACCGGTGACTGTGACCCAAGGACAGATCCTGTGGGTCGTGTGGAGTCCGATCAACGCCTCGCAAGCTTCAGCCGAGGGACCGACCGGCAGCACGCAGCAGTACCGCGCCACCTTCAATGGCGGCCAAAGTTGGCTCGGGCCATTCCAAGACACGCGCTGGAAGTTCCGTATCTCGTGTGGTGGTCCGGTTGGACACTATGAGTCGTTCGGTGCGGGCTGCGTCGGCAGCGCCCGCACGCGGCCAGAGCTTGGCTGGTTCGGGTTGCCGGCGGTCGGCGCGAACTTCATTGTCCATCTGTACAACGCCCTGCCGAGCAGCATCGCCGTATTGACCATCGGCGATTCTGACACCACATGGCTTGGCAGCCCGTTGCCCCTGTCATTGGCCAGCCTGGGCGCGCCCAATTGCAACGCGCTCTGCTCTGTCGTGGCGTCGATCGTCGTCGGCATCGACGTCACCGGCGAGACCAACGTGACGCTGCCGTTTCCGCCGACGCCGTCGATCGCCGGCTGGCGCTTCTTCGATCAGTGGTGGGTGCTCGACCCCAACGCCAACGCGTTCGGTTTCGCGTTGAGCAATGGTGGCCGCGGCATCGTGAGCCGCTGAGTCAGCAGGACGAATGGGTCAGACACATTCGTGCTGGTCCCTGTCGCGTTAACCTCGCCGGCATGCGCGCACCCCGCCTGTCGACCACACTCCGCACCGTGGCGATGACCGCTTGGCTGGTCGCGACCGCGACAGCGCAGACACCGCGCCAGTTCAGCGAACAGCGCGGCGGGCACTTTCCGCGCGACACCGACCGCCCGACCGATGTGGTGGCGGCTGACTTCGATCGCGACGGCGACACGATCATTCACTGAGTTCCTTACGGCTCACAATCACCGTCACCCCCGCGTTGCGTTGCACGGCGACGAACTACGGCAACGTCTGCGGCGCACCTGCGCTGACGCATTCGCGGCGCTGGCGCATTCGCGCTTCGTTGCCGGCGCCGTGCAGGATCGATCTCGGCGATGACGACACCCTCGAGGCGACCAGCCGACCCGGGCCGACCCGGCGGCGCGCGCTCACCGCGCCACAACGACCTGCGTCAGACCGCCAGTCATGCCGCCGCGCGCCCCACTCGCAGTGGGTTCCAGCACGACGGCTTGCAATTGCAGGGTGAGCCCGGCGATCGCGGGATCCATCGGGATCGGCAACGTGTGCAGCGCGGTACCGAACGGTGACAGGGGTGCCATCAAGATCAGGTCGGGCGTGCTGGACAAGATGCAGCCGGGTCCCAGGATGGACGTGAGGTCGAGCGACGTGAGGCTCAGGCCGACGCTGAGCGCGGAGAAGCCGATGCTCGGGCCGTCATCGACGCGCACGGTCAGCGGATCGCCGACGCGCGTGACACTGGCCGGGTTGATCTCGGGCTCGACCGCGAGGCCGCCGGTGCAGCCGCGTCCAAACCGCATGTTGGCGGACGGTAGCACAGGGAAGAAGGGCTGCGCCGGCACCAGGCCCGGCGTGGTCAGGCGCACGAGCGTCTCGCTGAGGTCCATCTCGATCGGCAGATCGACGACGATCGGCCAGGTCACGCCGGGGCCATCGACGATCAGCGTTGCGTGCATGGTGCCGACGAAACCGGTGGGCTGGCGCGTGAGCTGCAGGCGGTTGTTGGGGCTCGGGAGCGCGGTCACGTTCCAAACCGCAACGCCTGGCAGCGTGACTTGCCATTGCACATCGATCACCGGGCCGGCGTAGCCGTTGGGCGTCGGTTGGAACGCAGCGCGGGTGAAGCCCTGCACCTGCATCGGGTTGGTGGGAGTCGCTCCAGCCACCAGCGTGACCGTGCCGTTCTGCGTGATCTGGTGCACGCCCGCGCCGGGCGCCTTGTTGCCCTGCACGTTGTGACTGATCTGCCGCAGCGGGTTCTTGAGGTTGCCACCCAGGGTGTCGATCAGACCCTGAATGATCTGCGTAGCAAGCGCCTGCGCCGCCTTGAGCTGGGCCTCGTTGCAGTTGCTGTAGGCGTTGACGGCGGCCAGCTTGGCGGCAGCCAGTTGACCGAGCTTGGTGTTGAGGTCTTGAAAGGCGCGGTCGCGCGCGGCCGGGTCGGTGATGCGGCCGGCGTTGTCCTGCGCGTTCTTTTGGAAGTTGTCGAGGACGTCGCACATGTTGATGCGGAAGTCGCGCACCGAGAGTTTGCTGTAGTCCCAGCTACACGCGCTGAGCGTCGCGAGCGCGAGAAGCAAGGGAAGGCGGCGGGCGGGGGCCGAAAGGACGATGCTGGATGCGAGGTGGGTCATGTGCTTCTAGGTTGCTGCCGGGGAAAGTCGGCACCCAGCTCCAGCGCAGCCCATGCGTCGACCGGTCGGCGATTCTGTGCAGATCCTTGACCCCGGCTTGAACCGCAGCCGCACAGGTCTGACTCGCGCGGGTAGGCGCAGTTCGCGCTCGGCGAATGGTGCTCATGGTCCGTCGGCGAGAGGCCGAGGTAGACACTGGTTCCGTGTCCACGTATCCTGTGTGCGTGAACATCACGATCGCGATTCCCGACCCCCTCGTCGACAAGGCGCGCCGCTGGGCCCGCAAGCAAGGCATTAGCTTGCAAGATGCCGTGCGACGCTACCTCGAGGGTGTCGTCGGTGGGGCTTCGCGCGAGGCCGTTGCTGACGAACTGTTGCAGCTCATGCGCGAGAAGGGCGGTCGGTCCAAGGGACGTCGTTTTCGGCGAGCAGACGCCTACCAGGGTCGCCTGTGAAGGAGCGCACGTTTCTCGACACGAACCTGCTCGTCTACGCCGACGACAAGGACGCGGGCCAGAAGGCGGATGTGTGCCGCGAGATCATCAAGGACGCGCTAACCAGCGAACGGGGCGTGCTGTCCACCCAGGTGTTGCAGGAGTTCTTCGTGGTGTCGACCGCCAAGCTCGGTGTGCCGGCCGACGCTGCCCGTCGCAAGATCGAGCTCCTCTGCGTGCTGGATGTCGTCAAGATTCAGGTCGCGGACGTGTTGGCTGCAATCGACCTGCATCGGCTGCATCAGCTCCAGTTCTGGGACGCCTTGATCGTGCGTGCGGCAGCGATCGCAGGCTGCAAGGTCCTGTTCTCGGAAGATCTGCAGGATGGTCAGATCATCGATGGCGTTCGCATCGAGAATCCCCTGCGTGCTCTCGGGACGCGGCGCAAGCGCGGTCGAAAATAGCTGGCTGACCTCGTCGATCGCCGGCGCGCTCACACCAGCGCTTGAGTCATCCTCGGCCGCGACAACACCAACCAATCGAGCGCCGCGAGCGCGAGCAGCAGGAACGCCAACACGCGCCGCTCGACGCCGCCGCGTTCGCCCGCTGCCGCGGCGAGGTCTGCCTGCGGGCGCGGCGCCGCGGCGAGCGTCGCCGAACCGCAGCCGCGCAGGTCCGACTCGCGCGGGTCGGCGAAGTTGACCGCGAAGCGCGCTTGCTCGACCTCGCCGCGCATCAACCGATGCAGACCAGCGCGCCAGGTGTCGAAGGTCACCACGCGCGCGCCGACGCCGAGGGTCGCGTTGCCTTCCGCGTCCACGAGACGCAGCTCGTCGCGCGCGTCGTCGCTCGGCCGGCGGCGCCAAGTGATCGCATCGCCGAGGCGCACGTTCACCTGGGCGGCGCCAGGCAGCCGGGCGCGCGCGAGGTCGACGGTGTTCGCCAGCAGGATCGGCCAGTCCGGCGACGTGACCAGGTTGCTGCGCGCGGGTTGTAGCGCGAGCGACAGGCGCAGTTGGTCGCCGAGCGTCTCTTCGCCGAGCAGGGGCACGTCGCCGGCGAACACCAAGCCGCGCCCCATCCCACCTATCCCACCTATCCCACCGAGGCGACCCGCGCTCCAGATCACGCCCTCCAGCGTGACGCCGCGCAGCAGCGGGTGCCTTCTCTCCAACAGGAAGGGCCCGATCCACGCGTCGATCGGCTCGACGCCGGCGGCGATCACGACCTGCACCGACCACGGACCTTCGCTCGGCGCCGCGCAGATCTCGAGGTCTGCCTCACCTGAACCGAGTTGCACCGCGGGGCCAAGCGCGCGCAGGGCGTGGCCGAGGTGCAGCTCAGCGATGCGCTCGGCGGGCAAGCGCACGGCCACGCCGACCGAGCGGGGCGGCTCGGCGAGCAGCACGCAGGCGTCGTCGATCACCAGCGCGTCGCCGCCGAGGGTCACTTCGATTCCCCCCGTGCCCGTCGGTAGGTCCAGCTCGAAGCGCGCGACGCGGTCGCCGGGCAGTTCGATCGCGCGCGACATGAGCACCTTGGCATCGCCGAGCGCGCGCAAGGTGAGCGTGGTTTGCAGCGTCGAGCCGGCAAACGCAGTCGCGTCGACGAAGAGGCGTTCCTGACCGTCGTGCAGCGCGCGGCGCGCGTGCACCAGCGCCGCGTTGTCGAGGCTTTCGCCCACCGAGCGCACCGCGCAGCCGGCCGGCGCGGTGGCGCGCGGATCGTCAGTGACGAACAGCATGGTGGCGCGCTCGCCGCCCAGCTCATTGGCCAACGCCAGCGCCGGCGCCATGTCGTGTCGCGCGCGCTGCGGGTTCCACGTCGACAGCGCTGAGCTGGCTACCGCGGCGGGCGCGTTCGGCCCACACAGCACGCGCGGTCGCTGGCCCGTGACCACCAGGGTGACGCGCACATCGCCGCCGGCGGCGCGCAGCTCGCGCTCGACGATGTCACGCGCGCGCGCTGCGAAGGCCACCCCATCGCGACCCTTGGCACTCATCGACGCCGAGTCATCGAGCACGATCACGACGTGCGGCGGCACGCCAAAGAACGACAGGCGCGGCCCCGCGAGCCAGAGCGCGAGCAGCGCGGCCGCAGCGAGTTCGAGCCACAGCGACGTCGAACGCACGAGCGGCGTGCGTTGGCGGCCAGCGCTCGCCACCAACGCATCCGGCGCGAACAAGAACAGGCCGGCGACGCGACGCGGACGATAACGGCGGCGAAACAGATGCAGCGCCAGCACGGCGGGGACCGCGAGCAGGGCCAGCAGCGCCATCGGCGACGCGAAGGTCATCGCCTGGCCCGCCGCGCGCGCTGCCCACGACCCGCACGCATCACGCGGTCTCCACGATGCCCGCGGGCAACAGGGCGTCGCGGCACATCGTCGACAGCCGCGCCGCCGCCACGGTCGCAAAGCGCCCGCCGACGCGCCGCGTGGCGTGCTCCACGCTGGCGCACAGCCGCTGCAGGCGGCCGCGGTAGCGGGCGATCACGGCCGCGTCGAGCACCAGGTCGAGGCGCGCGTCGCTCTCGCAGTCGTGCAGCGCGGTGGCGCCCTCGGTGGCGGGATCGAGTTCCCACGGGTCGAGCACCTGCACCACGATCAGCAGCGCGGCGCCGATCGCCAGGCGCGTGAGCTGCGGCGCTGGGTCGTCGGGCTGCAAGAAGTCGGACACCACGACGCGCACGCCGTCGCGCCGCAGCGGCGTTGCGGGTTGCAGGTCCAACGCGTCGTACACCCGCGGTCGACCGCCGCCGCGCTCGCCCCAGAACGCGAACGCGTCGCACAACACGTCGGCCGCGGCCGTCTTGTCGGCCGTCACCGCCATCGACGCGGACACGTCGCGCACGATGTCGAGCGCCGGCGCGACTTCCTCGCGGAACAGCCGCACGCGCAACTGGTCGGTGCGCGCATACGCGCGCCAGTCGACGTGGCGCAGGTCGTCGCCGACGACGTAGTCGCGCGAGTCGACGAACTCGAGCGACGCGCCAGTCGCGCGGCCCAGGCGGGTGCCCGCCGCCCCACCAGCCGGCTGGCGCGGCCACGCCAACCGCCACTCTGCCGCCGCCGGATCATCTGGAGCGCGCACGCGACGCCTCCAGCACTTCCTTCACGCCAGCGAGCATGCCCGGTAGGCGCCACACCAAGCACACCAACGCGATGAGCGCCAACACGGGCAGCGCCTCGGGATGGTCGGAGTTCACGATCCGGCCCCCGATCGTGAAGAACGGGTTCATCAAGTGCGGCCACGACCAGCCCACGATCTGGCCGTGCGTCGCGAGGTCGAAGATCGCCGGTCCGGCGCACGCCAGAATGAACAGCAGCACCACGCCGATGATCGCGCGCACGCGCGGCTTTTGCCCCGGTGCGTTGCCGCGCAGCCCACGCAGCACGCACACCCAAATCCACACGTAGCAGCAGACCATCCCACTCATCGGCATGATCCGGCTCATCCAGCTCGGCGGTGGTGCCCCGGGGATGCGGAGCATCAGTCCAGCGAGACCGAACACGCAAACACCGAGCACGAGCGCGAAGAGCAGCCCGCGATCGCCGCCCGGCAGAAACGGCGCCGACAGCAGCGCGAGCAGACGGTTCTTCGGTACCAGCGTGCGTACGCGCGGCGACAGGGTCCTGCTCTCGGTGACGGCGGCGATGAAGAACGGCAGTCCACCCAGACAGCAGGCCAGCGCCCAGATCCAGGCAAACTCAGTGACGTCGCGCGGACTCCCCATCCACCACGCCATGCCGTAGGCCACCACGGTGAGCCCGAACGGAAACACGCGAAACGGCGTCGAGCGGTTCTCATACGGATGCGTCAGCACCGCGGCCGCGATCAAGTTCATCAACACGACGCCGACGGCGATGCCCACGGCCGTGGCCACGAGCGCCTGCTGGTCGCTGGTCGAACTCAAACGCGAGACGTCGCGCACGATGCCCCACGCGTTCCCCATCACAACCAGGGTCAGGCCAGCGAGCCCGGCCGACACGCCGACACGCGCCACCTGCTGCAACGGCTTGATCATGGTGATGGCACCCATCGCCATGCCCACCGCAGCGGCGCCGAGCGCGCACAGGAACGAGAACAGCAGGCAGACGCCGATGGTGAAGACGTCGATGCCGCGCAGCAGGTAGGTGACCGCCAACAACGGCGCGAAGGTCGCCATGAACACCAGCGCCAGCAGCGCCGCGGCAAGCAGCTTGCCGCGCACGATGCGGCGCGGACTCAGCTCCGACATCAAGAGCTGGTCGACGGCGCCCTCGCGCAGCTCGTGCTGCATCGAGTTGAACGCCTGCATCGGCAGCACCATCGTCATCACCGGCGTCAGCACCATGAGCACCGGGATGAACACGTCGCGCCCGTTCTCGAAGGCTTGGTCGGCGCGCAGCGCGATCATCAGCCCGATCAGGAAGATCGCGGCCATCGAGCCGAAGATCACACCGACGAACGCCTTGCCGTTGAACGCCTGCTGCAGCTCGCGCAGGAAGATCGGGTTGACGCGATCCGACCAACGCTCGGTGCGCGACAGACGCTCGGCTTGCGGCGGTTGCTTGGTCACGGGCACATCGCTCATTGCAGGCGTCCCTTGGTCATCTGCAGGAAGATGTCTTCGAGGCTCGCGGCCTCGATGCGGAACTCGACGACGCGCACGCCAGCGGCGAGGGTGCGCGCCAGCAGCGCGGCGAGCGCTTCGTCGTCGCCCGCGAAATCGAACGCCACCTCGGAGGCCGTCGCGTTGACGCGCGTGACGTCGGGTTGCGTAAGGCAGAAGCGCTCCGCGGCGTCGGCCGGCCCGAGCACACGCGCGCGCACCGTGCGGTGCGCGTTCATGCCCTTGCCCACCTCCGCGATCGAGCCGGCCACCACCATCTTGCCGCGCTCCAGCACCACCACGCCGTCGCAGGCTTCTTGCAACTCGGACAAGATGTGCGACGAGATCAAGACGCTCTTGCCCGCCGCCGCCAGCTCGCCGAGCAGCGTGCGGAACTCGATGCGCGCGCGCGGGTCCAGGCCGGCGGTCGGCTCGTCGAGGATCAGAAGCTTGGGGTCGTGCAGCAGGGTCTTGGCCAGGTGCAGGCGTTGGCCCATGCCCTTCGACAGCCCCGTGGTCGGCCGCGACTCGAAGTCAGTGAGCCCGCAGAACGCGACCACCGAGTCGACGGTGGCGATGCGCTCGCGCCCGCGCAGGCCGTAGGCGCGCGCGAAGAAGTCGAGGTACGGGCGCACGGTGAGGTTGGGGTACGGCGCGAACTGGTCGGCCATGAACCCCACGCGCCGGCGCACTTGCCGCGGCTCGACCAGCGCGGAGATGCCGTCGATGAACACGTCGCCGGTGTCGGGCAGGTCGAGGGTCGCGACGATGCGCATCGTCGTCGTCTTGCCGGCGCCGTTGGGGCCGATGAAGCCCCACACTTGCCCACGTGGCATGCTGAACGACAGGTTGTCGACGGCGCGCACTGCGCCGTAGGTGCGCGTCAGCGCGCGCACTTCGAGCATGGCGTCGCTAGTCAACGAAGTCATCCTCCGCCAACAGGCCGAGCACCAGGTGGCGCCGCACTTCCCACGCGACTACGAGGCCGAGCGTGTCGAAGGCCGCGTTGTCTTCGACCCACGCGGCATAGGTGCCCGGCTGCAGTTCGCTGAACAGCGCGCGCAGGCCACTTGCCATGGCTTGGTGCGGGCTGTCGGACCCGGCGACTGGCCGACTGATGCCGAAGCGTCGCTCGTTTTCGCGTTGCATGATCGGCACGTTCAGGAACTCCTCGCGGCCATCGCGCAAGAAGACGCCGACGGCCGGTGCGTCGGCTCGGGTCAGCACGGTGCGATCGCCCTGGGGGACGCCGTGATAGAGCTGGCCCGCGTGGTCGCGCACCACGATGCCGGGCGCCGTCGGCACGAGCCCCGGACCGAACAGCGCCTCGAGCGAGCCATCCTGTAGGCGTCGAAAGCGCAGCCGCTCGCGCGTGCGTTGATGCGTCACGGTGGTCACGTTGGTGGGTGTTCGCGCCGGCAGGAGACTGCCGCTCACGCGCCCGCCGCTGGCGTGGTCGATGACCAAGCGACGGGAGTTGCCGCCGCGCGGGTCTTCGAGCCGAGCAGAGACCAACGTTCCAGGACCAGGAGTCAGCGCCGAAGGAGTCAGACCAGCGAACAACGTGGCACCGGCCTGGTTCACCGACACATGCGCGCGCTGATCGAGCCAAGTGAGCGAGCGCACGGTGCCGCGCACGCCGAGGCCTTCGGCGAGCACACCCCAGAGCAAGATCGCGGCAGCAAAGCCGAAACCGAGCAACGGCAGGGTGAACGCGATCAGCAACGGTCGCTTGGCCCGCCGACACATGAAGATGTTGATCGGCCCAGCCACGATCACGAACAGCGTGAGCAGCACGAAGAACGTGCCGACCGGGATCCGGCCAAGGCCAGGGATCTCCAGCTCGGTGTGCAGATCGTCCGCCGCCGGTCCGCTGACTTGACGGTGCGCGACGCCATCGAGGACGCCCCCGCCTGAACCACCGACGAGCCACTGCGTCAACTCCGCGGATTGCTGCGGCGCGCCGTTGACCACCAGGAAGTGACCGAAGGCCAACTGACCGACATGGCGCTCACCGAACGCGCGGCGTAGCGGACCGTCGGCCAGCGACTCGGCCCACAGCACGAGCAGCGCGCCCCCCGCGGCGATGGTGTCGACGAGCGCTTGTTCGCTTGCCGCCTCGATTGCGCCACGGCCGTCGACGATCAGGAGGTCGAAGCCAGCGAAGCAGGCCCAGTTCTTCGGCAAGACCGAGGGCCGTGCTTCGGTGATGCCAAAGCCAGGTCCGCGCGCCGGCGTTCCGCTCAACGCCCCGGTACCGCGTGGAGTCGGAGCAGGCTGAACAGATGCCACGATCAGACTCAGCGGGCTCTGCACCTCGCCGACTGCTTCGGCGCGCGGCGTGATCAGCAGCACCGAGAACGGCAAGGTCCCACCGCCGAGATTCGCCGAGCGCACCTCGACACCGCGCTCGCCCTCGACGCGCAAGGCCAGCGAGTCACCGTAGCGATGCACGGGGTAGTGGCGAATGACGCGTTCCTTGGGCTGCAGGCGCAGGCGGTCGCGCACCGAGGCGATCGCTTGCCATCCCTCGATGCGGATGGACAGCTCATGCGTCTGCGCGTCAGGGTTCTCGAACGTGCAGGTCACGAAGCCGGCCGGCCCACCCCGACCGTGCTGCGCCAAGGCTGGCGACACGTCGATCACGACGCGGTCGGACTCGGGCTGGTCGTTGAATGCGGGCAGCCGCAAGGTCTCGGTCTGCGCCCGCAAGGCGTGCCCCGACAGCGTCGCGAAGGCCAGCGCGAGCGACATCGGCCAGGCGCGCGCCACGCCCCTTCCGCTCACGTCAACTCCTTCGGCAACGGCTTGCTGACCTTCGGCGTCGCGTCGACTACCAGTCGCACGACCTGCGGCGGCGTGAGACCTTCCAGGCGCGCGGTGTGCTGCAGCACGAGGCGGTGCGCCAAGGCGGGCACGGCGATGGCCTCGACATCGGCGAAGTCGACGTTGGGGCGGCCGGCCAGCAACGCCGCGGCCCGCCCCGCCTCGGCGAGCGCGATGGCGGCGCGCGGTGAGGCGCCGAAGCGAATCGCGGCGCGGGCGCGCTCGGGGCACAAGTTGCTGGTGGGGTGCGTCGCTTCGACCAAGCGGCCGATGAAGTCCGCGACCGCGTCCGGCAAGTACACGGCGTCGACCACGCTGAACAGCTCGCTCATCTCGGTCGCGCTCATCACCGCCGCCAACTCGGGTGGCTCACCGCGACGACGTTCGCGCAGAATCCTGGCCAGCACGTCGGCGCCGACGTTCTGCACGTCGACCTTGAACAGGAAGCGATCGAGCTGCGCCTCGGGGAGCGGGTAGGTGCCCTCGAGTTCGATCGGGTTCTGCGTCGCCAGCACGAAGAACGGCGCCGGCAACGGATGCGTCTCGCCAAACACGGTGACGCGGCGTTCCTGCATCGCCTCCAACATCGCCGACTGCGTCTTGGGCGAGGCACGGTTGATCTCGTCGGCCAACACCAAGTTGGCGAAGATCGGGCCGGGCCGGAAGGTAAACGTGCGGCGGCCAGCGGCTTCTTCGAGCACCAGGCCGCCGGTGATGTCGCTCGGCAGCAGGTCGGGCGTGAACTGCACGCGGCGGAACTGCAAGGCGAGCAGCTTGCCGAGCGCCTTCACCAGTTCGGTCTTGCCGAGGCCAGGGAGGCCTTCGAGCAGCACGTGCCCACGCGCGCTCAACGCGATCAGCACGAGGTCCAACATGGGCCCTTGACCGAGCAGCACCGAGTTGAGCGGGTCGCGTACGCGTGCCAGCAGTTCGCGACCGCGCGCGATGCGGTCGGGAGCGAGGAGGGTCGTGTTCATCGTTTGCCTTCGGTCGAGCCGTCGTTGGCCGTGCGCTTACTGCTGAAGAAGTCGCGCACCACCGCGCGATGCGACGGCGACAAACGACGCTGCCACGCCGCCTCGCCAGCGCCCTCGGCGACGGCGCCGCCCGCACCCTGGTTGCGCTGCGGGGCGACCTCGGGGTCGACGCGGCGCGACTGCATCACTTCCCAATCCTGCGGCAGCACGCGACCAGGCGGCAGCTTGTGCGCCTGCATCGCACTGGTGTCGCCATCGAAGTTCTCGTTCAACTCCAACGTGGCGTGGCCGGGCCCGCGATTCACGCCGCCGCGGCCAGGGAAGTCGCCGCCGGCCACCGGGTCGCCCTCGCCTTCGCCGCCCGGCATGCCCTGCATCCCGCGCAGCACCTCGGCAAGATCTTCGAGCGCTTCGCCGTTGGCCTCTCCGGGCATGCCTTGCTGCGCCTGCGCCTGTTGCAGCGCCGCCTCGGCCAAGGCTTGCGCCAGTTGCTCGAACGCCTCGGCGTCGCCCGCTTTCGCGCTGCGGCTCGGATCCACATTCGGCGGCAGCTTGTCGAGCAGACCCGCCGCGGCGGCGTGCTGCAGCAGTTCCTGCATCTGCGACTGCTGATCGGCGGCGGCGCCAGACTTCGACTGCGGCCCCGCATTGCGCTGTGACTCCTTGAGCGCGCGCAAAGCGTGCGCGGTCTTGGCCAACGCGTCTTGTTGCAGCGCGCGTTCCTGCTGCAAGCGCGCCTGCAACTCATCGACATCGGCCCACGTGGCCTCGCGGCCGTTGTGCGTGTTCTCTTGCAGCTCAGCGGTTCGACGTCCCAACTCGTCGAGCTTCTCCTCCGGCAGCACGCCCTCCTGCTTGGCCAGCTCGATCGTCACCTCGAGGTCGACGAGCGCCTGCGCGATCGAGCGATTGCCTTGGACCTTGGTCCTGGTGCCCTGCGGCAGCAGGCACACGCCAGCGAACAACGCCGCCGGCAGCGCGACGCGGCGCAGCAGAGCGCCGAGGTCGAGGCGCGGGAAGCGCGCCTGCGCCGCATGCAGGCGAGACGTGAGCGCGGCATCCCACGCGGTCGCGTCGGCCTCGGTCGCGCTCACCAACAAGCCGCCGAGCTGCAGTCGGTGGTCGAGGTGCGCGGCTTGCGTCATCGGCGGCAAGGCCCACCGCCAGGCGCGCCAGCCGCCGATCGCGCATGGCACGACCAAGACCGTCGCCCACAGCGGGTGCAGCGGGACGTTCGGCCAGGCGCCCAAACGACTGCCGACGAGGTAGGCGGCCGCGATGGACAAGATCACCGCCGTCGCCTCGGCAAAGCCGCCCAAGAACAGCGCGCCGTGGACACGACGCCGAAGGCGACTGAGTTTGGCGGTGGCGACGGCGTTCAAGGCAAGTGCGCGAGAAGGGCGGGCTGCGCTGACGCGAAGGGCGCGCCCAGCTGAGCTACGACCTTACGCGGGTGCTGACGCGAATTTGGCGACGGCCAGATCCGCGCGCCAATCACTTCACTTGCCGAGCATGCCGGCGAACTGCTTGGCGAGACCGGCCACGTTGTTGCTCGTGCTGGTGAACGAGTCCACCGCCGCGCGCCGCTCGGGCGGCGCGAGCTTGAGCAAGCTGTCCAGGTTGAGGCCGCTCATCTTGCCGAGGCCTTCCTGAATGCCGCCGGCCAGCTGCTTGCCTTCCGGCTTCAACGCCGCGCCTTGCTGGCCACCGAGCATCGAGCCCAGCAGGCTGCCGAGGCTGCCGGCCTGGCCCGACAGGCCAGTCAGTTGCTTCAGGGCGATGTCGGTGATGTTGCCAGTGCCCAGCGCCGAGCTGAAGCTACTGACTTGGCCGCTGAGGCTCGTGACGGATTGCATCAAGCCACCGAGATCGGTGGGCATCGACGCACAACCAGAGAGAACGACGAGGGCGACAAAGGGGGAAAGAAGGCGACGCATCATGTTTCGAGACTCAGTTAATGATTGGCGGACAGGAACTTCCCGGCCGCATTGATCGAGCGTCTTAGCGAAAACCCGTAGCGAAGCCAAGGAGAAGGTGGGGTTGGGTTGGGTCCGCCCGCGGTCCGCCCGCTACCCCGCCGCGCTCTTCAGCAGCTCCTCGATCGCCAGCCGCCCGACTGGCCCCATCGACACGCTCCAGTCGTTGACGTAGAGGTCGATGTGCCGGCGACACACCTCGTCGCTCAGCTCACGCGCGTGTTGACGCACATAGTCGCGCGACAAGTGCGGCTGCTTGCGCGCCAGCTCGATCGACGCGCGCAACGCAGCGTTGATCGCATCCAGCGCGCGATCGCCGAGGTCGCGCCGCCCCACCACGACGCCGAGCGGGATCGGCATCTTCTTCTGCATTTCCCACAGCGAGCCGAGGTCACCCACCGCCAAGAGCCCGTGATCGGAATAGGTGAAGCGGCTCTCGTGGATGATGACGCCCGCGTCGACTGCGCCGCGGAGCACCGCCGGCATGATGAGGTCGAAGCGCATCGGCACCGCGATCAGGTCACGCGGCGCCAGCAAGCGCAGGAGCAGCGCGGCCGTCGTGCGCTCACCGGGAATCGCCACACGCCGGCGCGACAGGGCGAAGAGGTCGGCGATGTCGCTGCGCGCCTTCGTGCGCACCACGAGCGGCCCGCACCCCGATCCCATCGCCGCGCCCGCGTCGAGCAGCGCGTAGCGATCGCGCACCAAAGCGTAGGTGGCGACGCTGATCTTGGTGACGGCCAGCGCCCGTGCCGGGTCGAGCGAGCGCTGGTTGAGTTCTTCAATGTCGAGCAGCTCGGGGTGCGGCGTGAACCCAGCGAGCGGCACCAACCCACTCACCAACCCGTGGAACGCGAACGTGTCGTTCGGGCAAGGCGAGAAGCCGAGCGTCAGAGTCTTGGCGTCGGGGTCGGCGGGGCGGGCCATGCGTCTCTCGTACCAGCGGCGACCTGCGCGCGATGCACCAATCCGGTCGCTGCGGTTGCTGCTTGGGGCCCGCATGGTATCGGCCGAACGCGCCGTTGATCGCTCCGACCGGCGATCGCCTACCGCGCCGTCTGCGGCGCGATCAACGCCCGGTCGCGCAACGAGCGCGCGCCAAAGCGCAGCAGCTCGTTCTCGGCCCATCGTCGATCGTCGGCCGACGCCTTCCACGGCCAGAGCGCGCGCACCTCGTCGTTCAGGTCGATGCCACGCAGGAAGTAGCGCGGCCCGCCGTTCTCGCCGCCGGACGGTCGCACCAAGTGCAACTCAGTGCGCGTCGGCGTCACCGTCCATTCGACGGCGGGCACGCTGGCGTCGGCGCGGTAGAGGCCAAGCGTCAAGAGGCCCGTGGCGGCGCCGATCTCGACTTGCAGACGCCACTCCTGTGCCAACGACAACACCAACGGACCACGCGTGCGCGCAGCGCGCTCGATGTCGCCGGGCGCGAACAACGCGGCCGACATCTCTGCCAAGCGCTGCGCCGCTTGCGGTGCCTGCGGGAACTGCACCGGCGTCGGCGGCACATGCCCCGGTAATCGCTGCAGCGACGACGCGAGCAAGTCGCCAGCGATGACGAAGCGCTCCGCCGCGAAGCGCTCGTCGTCGCGCGGCCGCAGCACCGCGCGCAGGCCGAGGATCGGGCCGAGCGGCACCGGCTGATACACGGCGCGGCCGTCGCCCAGAACCAACAACGGATCGTCGAGCACGCGCGCCCCGCGCCGATGGCCAGCGTCGATCACCACGCCTTGCGCTGGCGGCCAAAACACGGTGCGCTGCTGATCGGTCACCAGCGTCGCGCGCCGAATCGGCAGGCGCGGGTCATTGCTGGGCTCGACTTCGAGCGCGCTGCCGTCGGTGAAGGCGAGCACCAAACGGCCGAGCGCCGGCAGGGTCTGCTCGCCGCCACGCAGGCAGATGCGCAGCGACGGCGTGATCATGACCTCGGCGCCCGACGGGAAGTCCAGCTTGACACCTTCCAGCTTGGCGCGCAGCAGAACCCCGCCCGGGGTGCGCACCTCGCCCAAACCCATCGCGTGTTCTTGCGCACCAACCCGGACCGCAGCGATGCCGCCGTTGCCGAGCCCGAACGCCGACCACGGCAGCGCGCCCTTGCCGTCGCATCGACCGCTGACCAACGCGACCGGGGCCGGTGCGGCGGGCGCGGCGAGGGGAACTTGGGACGACGCGCTCTGCAACAGGGGTGCGAGCAGCGCCATGGCGAGGGGGGTTGCCATGCCAGGGGTTCTTCGACCGTCGCGGCGCGCGACCTCAAGCAACGTGGAGAAACGACCGGCAGAGATGGCCATACAGGACTGAGGCAACTTGAAGCTGACCCAGCTGCACGCCTTAGCGGATGGTGACGTCGACGGTGTTCGACGTGACGACCTGACCGAGAGCGACGCAGCCGCCCGGCGACGCCAGCGCGGCGCCCTGCACCGCGAGCGTGGCGCCAACCAAGTTGCTGGCGCACGGGATCAGAAGCGGCAGCGACGGGCCGGGCAGCATGACCGTCAACGTGGCGCCGAGCGCACAGGACGCGGGGGCGCACAGTTGCAGCGGAGGCATCGGCACGCCAACGATGAAGATCGTGGGGCCCGGCGCGCCGCTCAGGCTGAACTGGATCGTTTGGCCCGGCGCCGGAATCTGGCTGCCAGCCGCGAACGAGATCGCCAGGCCGCCGCACGAAGTCGTGCGGGTGGCGAGGCCGCCACCAGGCGTCACGCCGCGGTACCTCGCGCCGTTGATCGAACTGTTGACCGTAGCGGTCGTGGTGTTGTGGTCCCACACGATGCCGTAGTCGCTGCGGCCGCCGGCGACACTGCGGTTGGCGACCAAGCTCACCGCTTGGGTGTCGAACGTGCTGGTCGTGACCGTGACGCGTGCATCGACCGCGGCCAAGACCGGTGTCAGGTGGAGCGTGGTGACGTACGCGTCGCGGTCGGTCGCGCTGAAGCGCTCGAGGTAGGACACCGCGAAGCGGCAGCCGTCGCTGTCGACCTGCGGTTGGAACTGATCGCGGGCCCGCAGGGTCGGCGTCAGGTTCTCGGTCGCGGCCAAGAAACCCTCCGACACCACGAACGGCACGACTTGGTCGAAGTACGCCCGCAGGTAGATGTCGAGGTTGCCGGGGCGGTTCGTGGTGTACGCGACCAAGAAGTAGCGGCTGTCGTCGGTCATCGTCGACACCGTCGGCTGCGTGTCGTCGTTGATGGTGGTGTCGATCGCGAACCTTCCCTCCAGCCGACCCAACTTCTGGATGCGCGCACCGTAGATGTCGTGCTGCGTGTTGCCGATGTCGCGCTGCCATACCACGTGCCAGTGCTGGGTGCTGAACGGCACGCCTGGGTATCTGCTGCTGGTCTTGGCGATGCGCGGCCGATCGTCGTCGTCGGCGGTGCCGAGAGTGATCTCGCGCACGGGACCGACGGTGTTGCCCGACAAGCTCACCATGCGATAGTTGATGTCGTGGTCGGCACTCGACACGTTCCGTTGCCAGACCACGCAGAAGTACAACGGTCCATCGAACTCGCCACCGACATCGGGGCTCACCTTGTCCCCGGTCTCGTCGTCGCTGATCTGGAACGCGGTCCCGATCGTGTACGGCGAGCCGACGCCACGCGTACGACCCCAGATGGCGCGCGTGCCGCCAGCCTGCGCTCGGCGTGAGGCCACCACCAAGAAGTTCGCGCCGCACGAAGCAACCCTGCCGTCGTCCCAACGATCGAGCGAGTTGTCGATGATCGAGCTGCTGCCGGCGACCACGACGCCGTTCAGATCGACCGAGACCCCGTGCAGGTCGGTATCGGTGGCGCTGAAGACGCGGGTCCAGATCACGAAGTACTGGTTGGAAACCGGCGAGAACGCGAGGTCGGATTCGGTGAGCACGTGTGCGGTGCTCGTCATCGCGGCGAAGGTCGACACGATGGGATCGACCGTCAGGGGGAACACGGCACCAGCGATCACCGCGGCCGGAGCCCGCAGCGTGATGTGACCATCCGCGTACTCGGTTTGCATCGGCGATTGCCGGCCGAGGGCATCGACGAGCACGGCGCTGGTGTAGCCGACGTGGCCGAGCGCGTTGCCGAAGCGGAGGCCCGCAGCCTCACGCTCTGCGGTCAGCGGGGTCTGCACGCGCAGCGTGAGCGTCAAGTCGCCGGCGAACGGCATCGCGAGGACGAACTTCTGCTCGACGTGCGCGGACGTGAGGTCATAGCGTTCGAGAAGCGCGCCACGATCGATGGTCACCGTGTTGCCCTGCCGGCGCGGCGACGCGACGGACAGGGGCGCGAGCGTTGTGCCGAGCTGCGCGTGCTCGAGGCTGATCTCGAGTGGATAGTTCTGCGGCGCGTCCGCCCCGAAGTAGGGCACGAAGGTGAAGCCAGAGGCTGCGAAGCTGGCCTTGTAGTTGCCGCCCTCCGCCCAGATCGGACTGCTCGCGTCGTCGAACACGACGCGGCCCGGAGGCAGCCCGGCTTCGAAGCGGTTGCCGTTCGGCAGCGCCAGCGTGTCGAGACCCTTCGGCGGTTCGTGCTGGGCGAACTTCACGTCACCCATCTCCGGGATCTTGACGTCCTGGGCTTGCAGGTGCGCGGCCGCGAGGCCAAGGAGAGCGGACCACGTGGTGCTCAGGCGAAGACTGTGTTGCATGTGACGTTCCTGGAGTTGAAAGGCTGAGGACACCCGTCGTCCCCGCGTCGCGCCTTCGTGGGTGAACCGACCGGTGAAGACGTGCGCGGCGTGCTGAATGAAGCCACGACGGGTGCCAAAGCGCGGCTTCACCACGCCCGGCGAGATCCGTGAGTCGCACGCTCCATGAATCCGGAGAAGATGGCGAAGGCCCCCCCGAGGCGGCCGGAGGCGGGGCGAGCGCCGGGACCCTTAACCGGCAGGCGACGGCTACTGCCGCTTCAAGACCTCGGCAGCTTCTTTGCTCTTGCCCATCGCCCGGTAGTGGGAGGCGAGCCTTCTCAACGCCTCTTGCGTGAGTGGATTGCCCTCGCCGAGTCGCCCGCGACTGGTTGCGACGGCCGTCAGCAAGAGCGGCTCGGCCTTGTCGAACTGGCGCGTGTCGTCGTAGATCGCGGCGAGCATCATCGACAGCCGGATGGTGACGGCGTGACCGGCCGGCAGCACATCGCGCGCGACCTCGATGGCCGCGAGATTGACCTGTTCCGCGCGTGGCACGTCGTCGGCGGCCTGATACGCCGAGGCCAGCATGCCCATGGCCATGAGGGTCCCGGGGTGCTTGTCGCCGCGCACGGACTTGCTCACGGCAACGGCCTCGATCATCAGGTCGAGCGCGCGCTTGGCATCGCCGCGTGCGAGGAGCGAGCCGGCCAGATCCTGCATCGTCAGGAGCGTGTTCGGACTGTTGACGCCGAGCGACTCGCGCGAGAGCGCGTAGACCTCTTCGTAGAGGGGCATCGCTTTCGCAAAGTCTCCCGTCGATCGATAGAGAACTGCCAGCCCGCGCAACGTGGTCAGGGTCTGCTTGTCGGTCGGGCCAAGGGTGGCTCGGCATCGTTGCAGCGCATCCGTGATGAGCGCTTCGGTTTCAGCGAACCTCCCCTGTTCACCAATCGCCACGCCCAAGGCGTACTCGGACAACAGCGTGGCCGCGTGGTCGACGCCGAGCACCTTCTTGCGGCCCGCGAAGGCGCGTGACAGGAGCGCCTCAGCCGTCGCGTACTCCTCGGTCAGCGTAATCAGCTCTCCCATGTCGTGGAAAACTTCGAGAGTGCGCGCATCACCATCGCCGTACGCCTGCTGCCGCAGCGTCAGCGCTCGCTCGAGATGACGCTTGGCGGGCTCGAACTCGGCAAGCCGGTAGAACGTCCGTCCAAGCGTCAATCGGACCGAGGCTTCGACCTCAGGCTGATCCGCAAACTTGCCTTCCACGCGCAGCGACGCCGCGTTGAGAACGTCGCGAACGCGCACGTCGCTGCCGAGTGCTTCCGGGGCCACGGCGGCAAGCAGGTCGTTGTTCAGAAACGCGTTGATCTCTTGGGCGATCTGCGCATCGGTGCGGGCCCGCGCCTCCGACGCAATGGACCGCACCAGTCCGATGCTCGTGCCAACGAGAGCTGCGACGATCAAGAGCACGACGACGAGCGTCGCCCGATTCCGACGCGCGAATTTGGCAAGGCGATATCCGGCGGTGGGAGGGTGCGCGCGGATGGGCTCATCAGCCAGATGCCGGCCAATGTCCTCGGCGAAGGCCGCCACGGTTTCATATCGCCGGGCCCGGTCGTGCTCGATCGCGGCCATCACGATCCAGTCCAAGTCGCCGCGCAGCGTCCGTGTCAACGCCGCTGGTGCCGTGCCACGCTGTGCAGCGTTTGCCGCCCCCGGGTTTCGCCGGGCAATCTCCTCGGCGCGCTGTGATGGCCGTTCCGCCTGCAACTCTCGAACCCGGAGGACAACTTCCGCCGGTGTTGCTTGCTGCGTGGTGTGAGGCTTCAGAGTCGGTTCGCCGGTGAGCAATTCGTACAGCAAGACGCCGAGCGAGTAGACATCCGTGCGAGTGTCAATATCCGGCTCTCCCGCGGCCTGCTCTGGGCTCATATAGGTTGGGGTTCCCAGCGGCTGCCCCTGAATCGTCACGACGCCACCGCTGTGCACCGCGTCGCCAACGGCCCGAGCTATGCCAAAGTCGATCACCTTCGGCGTCGCCTGCCCGTCCTGCTCACCCACGAGCACATTGCTCGGCTTGAGGTCACGGTGGATGATGCCCTTCTGATGGGCGTGCTGCACCGCGTGGCACACCCGCACAAAGAGCTCGAGCCGCGCGGGGATCGTCATCCTGTGCTCATCGCAATAGCGCGTGATCGCAACGCCTTCGACCAGCTCCATGGCGAAGTATGGTCGTCCCGATGGCGTCGCACCCGCCTCATAGACCTTGGCGATGGCCGGATGGTCCATCATCGCCAGCGCCTGCCGCTCGGCCGCGAAGCGCGCGACCACCTGCTGTGTGTCCATGCCGAGCTTGATCACCTTCAACGCCACCAACCGCCGCACGGGATGCAGTTGCCGCGCCTTGTACACGGCGCCGAATCCGCCCTCGCCCAGCTTCTCCAGCACGTGGATGTGTGACACGCGAGCAAGCTCCTGCATGAGAGCCGTCTCGATCGCATCCAGATCGCTCACACAGAAAGTTGCTCCAAGAGCCGGCGACTCCAAGGAGTGCCCCTGCGAGTCGTCCTCCCGCAGCATCCCCTCCACCTTCTCGAGGATGGCGTCGTCGTCGGCGCAATGTCGCTGCAGGAAGTCCGGGCGCTCGGCTGCCGGCAGTTCGATGGCCTGGCCAAAGAGCGACTCGACTCGCCTGAACTGTTCGGGCGTCAAGCAGCGCCTCCACGCGTCAGTTCGTCAGCCAGCCACGCGCGGGTCACGCGCCACTCCCGCGCCGCCTGAGTTCGTGAGATGCCGATCGCTTCCGCGGCCTGTTCTTCGCCGAGGCCGCCGAAGAACCGCAGTTCGACCAGCCGAGCCTTGCGGGCATCCAGGCTTTCGAGTTTCCGCAAGGCGTCCTCCAGCCCGAGGAGGTCGACCTCGGTGGCCTGCGGGCTCGATATGTCCGAGAGCGTGACGCGCGCCAAGTCTCCGCCGCGCTTCTGAGATTGCTTCGCTCGGGCGTGATCGACCAGGATCTGGCGCATCAACCGCGAAGCCAACCGGAAGAAGTGCATCCGGTCGGTGACCGACGAGCCTGCCGCGTCTGAGAGACGGATGAACGCCTCGTTGACCAGCGCGGTCGGTTGCAGCGTGTGCCCCGCCCGTTCGTCCCGGAGATGCACGCCCGCCAACCGTCGCAACTCGCCGTATACCTTCGGCATCAGCGCTGTGATCGCCGCGCGATCACCCGCGGCGAAGTCCGCGAGAAAGCGAGTGACGTCGGCGTCGGCGGGACTAGGCATTGGTCGGTCGCAAACTACGTGACGGTCAAGTGACCTGCGCCGACAAGGTACACACCTCGAGTAGCGGTGTCGCATGGAAGGAGGTAACCGTTCAGGGGTCGGGGTCGGCCCGCTCCCGCTCCCGACAACGTTCCTGCCGGTTCCTACGCCTCTCGTCAGCGCAGCACGAGATCGTGTCCACGTCTACGACACGGTGTCGTGCCTCGTGCTGATCGGGGCTCGCCTCGTTACCACGTTCGGCACCATGTCCCCCAGCCCTCGATCCGCGTTGCCCTCCACGGGCGGTGCCAGCGCGAACGCTTCATTCGCCGCAGCTGGCGCGCGCGCTGTGAGCACCGATACGGGCCCGACCCTGTAGTTCAGTCGGGCGAGCGCTTCGGTGCGATGACCGGGACGCCTTCGAGGAGTGTGCGCATTTGCTTGGCGAACCACTGCGTCCGCGCTAGGTGTCCAGGATGCTGGTGCTGCCGTTGGCGTAGCTGGGTCGCCTGTTCCTTCATCGGGAACACTGGGTAAAAGGTCGAGAAGTCATCACTCTTCAGCAGGCGTTGCACTTCGCGACCTGTCTCCCCATACGCATCCCGCTCCTCTTTGGTCAGATACCGAACAAACGGATAGCTGTCGCGTGCCCTTGCGATGCCGTAGAGCAGGTCCTCATACGCGTCTCGCTTCGCCGCTACTAGGTCGTCGATGTAGCGTGCACGCTCGAAGCCGTCCCCGAAATGCTCGGCCAAGTTGTCGGGGTGATAAAGGTAGTTCTCGATGCTGTACAGGCGGAGGATCCGCAACGTCGGAATCCTTGCCTCCCAGTCGCGGATCTCGGTGTCCGTCAAGTAGTCGCGATCGACGACGCCGGGCATCGAGCCATCGCGGGCGCTCGCGAAGACCTGGACCTTGTTGCCGCCGCTCGCGAAGACCGTGTCGACGAGGCCGACGCTGTTGAACTTGGCGGCGTCCTTGCCTTCGCAATAGATGAGTCGCCTGCCCGCGAACAGTTGTGGCAGGTATTCACGCGGAACCGCAACTTCCAGCACCTCGCTGGTGTCTTTGGGCGCCGGCACCAGCGTCTGGGGCTGGTCGAAATCGAGCGCGTCGAAATCAAAGATCGCCGCGCGTGGCGACTGACTGGCATAGCGCAGGAAGCCGAGGGAATGGCTGGCTGTCCAGAGCTGGCTGTTCTCGGGGATCCAATGCTCGACGATCTCTTCGAGTAGCGAGTGCTGCAGCGCAGTGTTGAGGTGCAGGTCGAGTTCATCGATGTAGATCACTGCGTCCTGAAGCCTGTCGCGACGCACGAACAGGTTCAGCAACACCGCAAAGACCTGCTTCTCGCCGAAGCTCATCACGTCGTAGGGAAACTCGTGCTGCCCCTTGCGGAAGTAGTACGAGACTGGCCCCCCCGGCTCCTCTGGTTCGCGGAAGTTGGTCATTTGCGGCGCAGGCCCCACCTGGCCAAAGACCCTCTGCAACGCGTCGTTGATCGGCTTGATCAGTTGGTCGCTGAGCGACTTGATGTCGACCTGCTTGCCCTCGAACACGGGCTGACGCAGCGCGTGATTGAAATCGGCGGCGTATTTCGTGGCATCTGCGAAGAAGCGTCGATCGTCATCGATGAACGTCGCTGGTGAGTCGATGTCGCGCCGGATCACCTCGCTCAGCCCACCGTTGTTGAACCTGGCGCCACTCATGCGAGCTGCAACTCGCAGCGTGCTCCGACCGTACAGACGCTGCCGCCCTTGACGCAGTTCATCCGGCACCGACGGCCCCGGCGCCGCAGTCCTGAGGCGTCCTCCTTCAAGGCGCACGCTGCTGTCCGCGAAGACCAGCAAGATGTCCTCGTCGGCGCCACCTTTGGCGTAGTAGGCGCGGCGCTCGACATCCGACAGGATTCCAATTCCTCGCCCGAGTCGCGAAACCAGCTCGAATGCGTCGAACACACTCGACTTGCCAGAGCCGTTGGCACCGACCAGCAACACGAGCTTTGCGTCGGCCGGGATGTCGGCGAGGCTCAGATCCGTGAACCGCTTGAAGTTCTGCAGCCTGAGGGCGCGTACCTGCATTGACGTGGGGCAGGATAGCACTCGCGTCAGCCTGCCTATTCGACATCCTCGGCATCTCGCTCGACCGCGACACCGACCGCGCCAAGCTCGAGGGCGTCATCAAGGACAAGGGCATGACCTGGCGCCAGGTCTACGACGGCAAGGACTGGCAAGCCGAGATCGCCCAGGTCTATGACGTGCAGTCCATCCCGTTCACCATCCTGCTCGGCAAGGACGGCAAGGTGGCCGGCACCAACCTGCGTGGGGCCAAGCTCGAAGAGGCTGTCGTCAACGACCAAGAGCCGTCCAAGGAGATCGCGGTGGCGATGTGCACTGCGGATGAGCCGGGCGAGAAATTGCAGGTCTACGGCCGAGTACTCGACGAGCACGGCAAGCCGCTGCAAAAGGCGTCGGTGATCGCGTACAGCACCGACATGACGGGCCTGTACGTGCCGCGCGGGAGCAGGAGCCGCACGCCGCGGATCAGTGCCGTCGCAGTGACGAACGACGGGTAGTACCGCTTCAGCACCATCCGGCCAGGGCCGTATCCACACACCGACGACCCTCAGCACATCCACCTGCACATCGACGCGGCGGTACACCAGCACACCTACCGCACGCTGTGGTTCGAGGACGACCCGCGTCTGACTCCCGCGAAGCGACGATCATTGGATGGCGAAACAGTGATCGTGCCGTTGCGCAAGCGCGACGATGCCGTGTGGACCACACGGTTCGACGTACGACTGGAAGGGAGTTAAGGGCCCGAGGCTCGCGAGTTGTTTGCGCATCCTCCCGGCGGCCTCGACGGCGCCTTCTCGAGCGGTGGAGATCTCGCCCGCAAGCGCCGCGCGCGCGACCTCGGCACCGCCACCCAGTGCCTCCAGCAGCGCTCCGGCGGGGTCGATGGAGTGAGAGGACACCACCAACTCGGCGAGGCGTCCCGCGACCGACTCGGCGCTCGGGGGCTGTGCGCAGGCCACCCCGCACTGCAGCGCGCATGCGACGAGCAGGGTAGAGCAGATCCGACTGACCGATGGGTTCATGTTGGCGAAGGCGGGTTCAGGGGAGGCAAGGAACGACGGAGCCGGATCCCGAGACTTGGTTCTCTTCGCAACCACACGGTGACCATATCCCACATCGGGAGTCGCCAGCCACGAGTAGCGGAAGCGCCGGCTCGACGGCCGCCCGCAATGATGCGGTCACGGGCCGAGTACAACCAAGGAGGCCCAGGTTCGCACCCGGGCCTCGACTCTCGCTTCTTCCTCCATCCTGGGCTGCAAGTGCCGCGAATGCTCGCGGCGCGCGCGAACTCTACGGCAGTTGTAATTCGCCACTACCCAGCGGCTCTGGAAGCCCCAGCAGTAAAGCGGCCTTGGGCCTTGCGGTCGGCGCTGCGCCGACGTGCAACCGGGTTGGTTGCGGCCCAAGGCCGCGATGGGGGCGTTCAGTCGATGGTCTTGCGCACCTCAACCTTGTCCGCAGGGGGCGCCGCGCGCCGCACGATGACTGCAATCGGACCCGATCCGCCAGCGCCAAGATTGGCGCTCGCACGGAGCGTCTCCAGCACCGTGAGGTGGAGCATGTTCGGGTCGGCGTCGATCAGCTCGAAGGTCACTGCGGTGCGGCCGGCTTCCAGCACCGTCGCGACGTGCCGTAGTCTGTAGCCGGTCGTCGGCGCCACGACGGTGAGGTGCACCGCGTAGAACGGTGGGATGCTGTCGGTCGACGAGAGCGTCGCCGATACCGCAAACGACGCCGGCAGGTGGTTCTTCAGCTCGAGCCGGCGCTCACCGTCCGAGTCGCCATCAGGGCGACGACGCAGCGACACGGGTTCGCTGACCTGGATCGTGTCGCCGTCGGCAAACACCGCGGCCTGCAGCAGCACATCGATGGCCTGCAGCTGAGCGTAGTCGGCGTCTGGCAGCGCGATGTCGACCTTGCCGTCGGCGCCGACCCGGCCGCAACCGAGCGTCAGCACGGGCCGAATCATGGCCACTCGATCCGCATCACTCGGCGGTTGGCGCAAGCCGGCGACGATCGCATAGGTGGCACCGGGGCGCGCAAGCAACACGGCGACCGGCTGCTTCACGATCAGGATGGGTCGCAAGCGAGCGGCGGCCGCGAGCCGATCCTGCATGGTGTGGTCGGCGCCACTCCCGACCAGGTCGACGGCGGGGAAACCGCCAATGCGGTCAGCATCCTGGGCAGCCGGGGCGCAGACGCGTAGGGCAAGAACGGTGCAGACGGTCAAGGCGAAGGGCTTCATCGTTGATCTCTTTCAGAGGTTTGGTGGCCGGCACCGTGCCGGCCAAACCAGGAGCGCGCGCAGGCCGGCGAACCGAAGCCCTGATTCCTCACATGTCGTCCGGCCGTGTGAAGCTGTTCGCCACTGCGCGCGGCCGAGACCAAGTGACGGCCCTCGCCCCGACTTCCCAGGACAGCCGGTCTCACACGCTCATGGAGTCGGCGGCGGCGCCTCGCGAACGGTCGCCAGCACGTTCGTTGGGCCGTTCACGGTCCGTCCGTGGTTCTCCTGCAAGTACTTGCCCCCCTTCGATTGCGCGGCCGCGGTCACTCCAATCTCCTGGCCGTACTCGTCGAGGACCTCGAACGTCGCAAGCTCGACATCCTGCAAGGTGGGCGGCGTGAGGATCTCGGCGGAGCGGTCCTTCTTGACACGCTCCGTGTAAGTCCTCGCGATCGGGTTGCCCTGCACGAACAGGTTGAGCCGCACGCTATGCGCGGCCTCGGTCTCATCGACGTAGTAGAAACGTTGGTAACTGATCTGGAACATGCGCCAGTCAGGCCGTCGTTTGCCGTCCGCCTCACGCGCGCGCGACCGCAGAGCGCGTGGGCGCTTCTGTTGAGCGGACAGAGCGCGACGCAGACGCTCGGCGGCGGCTGCACGTTGCTGGTGCAGAACCCGCTGGTCGCGTTCACCGGCACAACTGACCTCGACGGCACCGCGCTCGCCCCGCTGCCGCTCCCGAACGTGCCGCAACTCGTCGGCGCCGAAGTGTTCACTCAGTTCGCGGTGGCCGACCCCGCCGGCACGTTCCTCGGCTTGGCCGCGTTCAGCGACGGCCTGCACCTGGTCATCAGCCGGTGACCGTTCGCGGGTCGTCATTGTCTTCCGGTCCCGCTCCCGATCTCTCGCCTGCGTCGTAGAACGTGGACACGATCTCAGTGCTGTGCTGACGAGTGGCGTAGGAACCTGCTGGAACGTGGTCGGTGTCCTTCCGGCAAGCGTGTCTGACTCGCGCTGATGCGATCGCTAGGTTCGGCGGCTCCAAACGAACGACCAGGAGCACAACCGATGCAATTGCAAGCAACCCCACCAGTCGCGACGACGAAAGGCCTGACTGAGGCC
>JANPER010000146.1:0-64103 GCA_031423015.1 Planctomycetota bacterium
CCGGAGCCAGCACAAAGCCGCGAACCCGAGAGGCCACCGGTAAGCCGTGTGCGGGAAATCCGCACGCACGGTTTGAAAGGGGGTCTTGATTCACCTCTTCGCCCAACGTGGAGAGAAGGATAAGGATCTACCAATGGTGCGCAGCTTGGTCCTCCTGACCCTCCTTTGCTTGTCGACGGGCCTTGCGGCGCAAGACGAAGACCACGCGGCCGACCTGCGCGGGGCGCAGACGGCGCTGCAGCGCGGGCAGTTCAGCAAGGCGAGAGCCGCCTTCTTGGACATCTTGGCCGCGGCCGACGAGCCCGCCGTCGGGGCCACCACCGAGCGCCCGAGCGCTGCCACTCTGTTCACCAGCCGCGTCGGCTTGCTGCGGATCGACGAGATCGAGGGCAAGTACGACGAGGTGCGTGCCGCGGTCGAAGCGCTCACCGACGCGGAGCGCGCGCGGCCCGACGTCGGCCTGATGTATGGGCGTGTGTTGGCGCGGCGCGGTCGCTACGCCGAGGCCGAAGCCGCGTTTGCCGCCGTCGTGCAAGCGAACGCGGGGGACATGCAAGCGCACTACCGGCTGGCCTTGGTGCGCCGCGCGGCCGGCAAGCACGCGGCCGCTGCCGCTGCCTTGGCTGCGGCGCAGAGCCAGCCGCGGCCGCGCGACGGTGAGAACCTCGCCTACTTGGGGCAGTGTCTGGTGCAGCTCGGCGGCCGCGACAACTTCGAGGCGGCGAGCGGGCTGTTCGTCGAGGCGCTGCGCCTGGCGCCCGAGCAACCGGAGGTCTTGACGTTCTTCGGTCAGCTCAAGTTCGAGGCGTATCGCGAGGCCAAGGGGCTGCGCAGCGGCGAGACCGACCTCAAGAAAGTGCTCGAGCAGAATGGCGAGCAGGAGGCGGCGCTGGTCGCGCTGTATCGCATTCGCCGTTCGAACTTCCAGCTCGACGCGTCGCGCACCGAGGACTACCTGCGCCGCGCTCTGGCGCTGAACCCGAACAGCGTGCCGGCCCTCACCGAGCAAGCCGTGCTGTTGCTCGACGATCGGCGCTTCGAGGATGGCCAGGAGATCCTCGAACGCGCGCTGGCGATCGACGCCAACGACAAACTCGTGCTGGCGCACAGCGTGGCCGCGGCGATGCTGCGCGGACAGCCCGACGAAGAGCAGGTGCTGCGCGCGCGCATCGCCGCGATCGACGCCGAGTTTCACGACGTCGACCGCATCGTCGGCGATCACTTGGTGGCGCTGTATCGCTTCGTCGACGCGGTGCCGCTGTACGAGCGCACGCTGGCCAAGACACCGGACGCGGTACCGGCGCTCGATGGCATCGGCAAGGCGTTGGTCTACGCCGGTCGTGGCCAGGACGGCAAGCCCTTCCTGGAGAAGGCGCGCACGTTGCAGCCAGGCTTCGTGAACCCCTGGCGGCACAACGCGCTCGCCGTGCAGGAGCAGCTCGACAAGGAGTACCGCATGGTCGAGCAAGGCGGGTTCCGCTTCTTCTTTCACAAGGAAGACCAAGCGACGCTCAGCGAGTATCTGATTCCGCTGCACCTCGAGGCGATGGAGACACTCGGGCTGAAGTACGACCGCCAACCCAACGGGCTGGTGCGCGTGGAAGCTCTGCACGACTGGGTCGACTTCTCGGTGCGCACGATCGGCTTCAAGGGCTTCACCGCGCTCGGTGCGTGCTTTGGCAACTTCATCACGCTGGTATCGCCGAGCGATCCCGACGTGCGCCGGCTGGACTTCATGTGGTCGGCCACCGTGTGGCACGAGTACGCGCACGTGTTGACCCTGGCGCTGTCGAAGGCGCGCGTGCCGCGTTGGTTGACCGAGGGCTTCTCGGTGCACGAGGAGCACGCGCGCAACAAGGCGTGGGAGCGCGGCATGGACCGCCAGCTCCTCGACTACTGGCACAACGATCAGATCTACAAGGTGCGCGAGCTGAACCGCGCGTTCCGCGGGCCCGACATCTTGTTCGGCTACTTCCAGGGCGGACTGATCGTCGACTACCTGGCGCAGAAGCACAGCTTTGCCAAGGTCGTGGAGATGCTGAAGCTGTACGGCGAGGACACGCCGGAGGAGGAGATCTTCGAGCGCACGTTCAGCACTTCGACCGCGCGCTTCGACCGCGAGTTCAAGCAGTGGGTGTGGGACACGCGCCTCGCCAATCTGAAGATCCTGCCCGGCGTCAGCGACGAGCGCTTCCAAGGGCTTCTTGCGCGCGTCAACGGCGGTCAAGGCTCGCTGCAAGACATCGTCACGCTCGGCTGGGCCTGCCTGACGCGCGGCAACGACGTCGACGCGGCTCGCTTCGTGCGCATGGCCTACCTCAAGCAGCAGGATCACGGGCCGACGTTGCTGCTGCATGCCGAGTTGATGCGCAAGCGGCAAGCCGTCGACGATGCGTTGGCGACTTGGGAGAAGGGCTTCGCCACCGGCACCGAGGACTTTGATTCCCGCCTGCGCTACGCCGAGGCGCTCGAGAAAAAAGGCGACCTCGAAGCCGCCCTGCAGCAGTACCAACTGGTCAAGCGCTGCTGGCCTCGGTGCACCGAGCAGAACGTGGCGCCGAGCCTGCGGTTGGCGCGTGTGCTGCGCAAGCTGGAGCGCCCCGACGACGCGATGGCCGAGCTGGCCAGCTTCTGCAGTCTCACCGGGCGGGCCTTTGCGCCGCGCTTGGAGCTGGCCGAGTTCTATCGCGGCAAGGGTGACCGACGCCTAGAGGCCAAGTGCCTCGAGGAGGCCAACCAGATCGACCCGTTCATGCGCTCGCTGCACGACAAGCTGGGCGACGCCTACATCGCCCTCGAGCGCAAGAGCGAGGCGGTGCGCGAATACCGCGTGGCCATCTCGGTGCCCACCAAACTCGATCGCGAATACATCGACGCCGAGCAGGGTCCCCCCGACGACAGCGCGCCCGAAGTGCGGCTGCATCGCGGTCAGATTTGGCTGAAGCTGGCGCGGCTGTGGAACCAGCTCCTCGACCACGAGAACGCGGCGCGCGCGCTCGACGAAGCCGGCAAGTCAGCGCCCGACAGCGAGGTGAGCGAGGAGGCCGAGCGCCTGCGCGCTTCGTGGCGGCGCTGAGTTCCACAGCCAAAGCATCTTCGCGAAGCTTGAAGATGCTTCGGCTGTGGAAAGACGTAAGTCGTTAGCCGTAAGACATAAGCTCGGAACTCGGACAGTCGGCTGCGGTCTGACCGCGATCTGGACTTAGGGCTTACGTCTTACGGCTCATGACTCGCGGCAGAGCCGCCGCGTGGCTCACTTCGCCTCTCGTTGGTTGCGGCTCTGCCGCGCCGAGCTTCTCCTGCCGCGGTTCTTCGCGTGGCGCGAAGATTCGGTTCGCGGCAGCGGCAGGAGAAGCGACCCCGAAACAACAGCGTCGGCGGGCTCTGCGATTCCGTGCCGCGCTAGGCGCGCCACGGATCTGGCGAGCCAGCAGAGCTGGCTCGATGCTGGTCGGCGCTGCGCCGACATCAGGCTCGTTGGCTGTGGCCGCCGGCCACGCTGACGGCTCGTATTGCTCGCGCCCGCGTGAGTAGATACCGTGGCGGTGTTCTCCCGTGCTCGCCATCCTGCAAGACGTCTGGGTTCGTTCGCAGCCGCGCCTCCGCGCGGAAGTGGGGGACGCCGCGTACGACGCCTGGCTCGACGGTCTGCGTCCGCTCGCGCTCGAGCGCAGCGTTTGCTACCTCGAAGCCAAGAGCAAGATGGCGTGCGACCGCGTGCAGCGGCTGTTCGTGCCGCTGCTCGAGAACCTGCTGAGCGCCGAGATCGGCACCAGGGTGCAGGTGAACGTGATGCCCGCGCCGGAAGCGGAGCCGCCCGATCAGCTCGAGATCGGGCCGACGCAGCCGCTGGTCGACGCCGGCAACCGCACCGCAACGTTGGTGTTGGGTGCCCTGTCGGACGTCGGCAAGCGCGCGACGCTGCCTTCATCGCAGGTCTTGCTCTACGGGCCGCCCGGTGCGGGCAAGACGTTCCTGCTCCGTTGGTGGGCGGCCAACTTGCCGCGGCGGCCGTTCTACTTGGCCGGCGAGGAGATCACCCATACCTACCAATCCACGTTCCGCGAGCACCGGGTGGCGGGCTTCACCGAAGAGTTGATCGGCGTCGATTGTCTGGCGCTCGATGAGCTGCATCGCTGCGGTGGGCAACCACGGATCCAAGCGGAGCTGACCAAAGTGCTGACCGCGCGAGCCGATGCCGGCAAGCCGACCGTCATCGCCGCGCGCTTTCACCCGCGCGACATCTGGAAGTTGGATCCGGTGCTGGAGTCGGTGCTGATGTCCGGCTTCGTCACCGCGGTGGAGTTGCCTGGGCTGGAGGCGCGCCTGCGCTACGTACGCGCACTGGAAGGCCCAGCCTCGCGCAACGGCCTGGCCGACGCCGTCGAGAAGCTGGCGCGTGACGTGCACGGCGGCTACCGCGACCTACGCCGCCTGTGGCTCAGCCAGCGCGCCAATCATGGCCATGAGCAGCGCCAGCACTACCTGCGCCTGGTCGAGCCGCGCGCCGTGTTCGATCGCTTGCTCACCCGCGTGTGCGGCAAGCTCGGGGTGGACGCGACCGAGGTTTCTGGGCGCAGCCAGTCGCGCACCGCCAGCTTCGCTCGCCAAGCCGTCGCGCACCTGTGCGTGCTCGAAGGGTTGAGTCGTGCCGAGGTCGGCCGTTTCTTGGGCCGGCGCTCGCGCGCGGCGATCAGCTACTCGATCAAGGCGCTGCACGGCCGCATGGCCGAATCGGAGACCATCCGGCGCCAAGTCGAAGAACTCGTGTCATGAGCAAGTACTTCTGTCTCGATGGGCCCGATGGCTGTGGCAAGAGTGCGCAGGCTCGCCGCCTGGTGGCGTGGCTGCAGCGCGAAGGCAAGGACGTCGCGCACGTGCGCGAGCCGGGCTCGACGCCGTTTGGCGAGGATCTGCGCAAGCTGCTGCTCAATCCGCGCGCCGGCAACCTGCACCCGCTGGCCGAGGCGTTGGTGTTCAGCGGCGCCCGCTGCGAGACCCTGCGCAAGGAGATCGAGCCGGCATTGGCGCGGGGCGCCGTGGTGGTTGCCGAGCGCTGCTACCTGTCGACCTACGTCTACCAGTCGATGGCGATCGACGATGGCGTCGAACTCGACTTCTTGCAGAAGGTGACGCGCGCTGTGCATGGCAAGACCATGCCCGACCTCACCATCTTGCTCGACGTCGACGCCGCGACCGGTGCCGAACGTCGCAGCCGGCGCCGACACGATCGCTTCGAGGAGCGCGGCGAGGCTTTTCAGGAACGCGTGCGGCAGGCGTTCTTGAAGCTGTCCACCAAGGAACCCAACGTCACCGTGATCGACGCGCGCCGCCCGTTGGAAGACGTATCGGCCGACATCCAGAAAGCCGTCGGCGCGCTGTTGCGCGGCTGGCGCCTGTGACGTGATGGCGCCTGGGCCTGACGGTGTGCGAGAGCTGATGTCGGTGCAGTCGGTCCTTGGTCAATCGGTTCTGGGTCAGGGCGCCGAGTTCGCGCGTCTCGTCGAGCAGGCAGCCGCGTTGCGCTTGCCGCACGCGCTGTTGTTGGAGGGCGCCCCGGGTACCGGCAAGACGACGGCCGCGTTGATCCTCGCGCTCGCGCTCCTCGACGATGGCGCAGACTCGGTCGCCACGCGCAAGCAAGTGGCGGCGCGTTCGCATCCCGACCTGCACTTCTTGAGCGTGCGCGAGGACAGGAAGGAGATCGTGGTGGACGACGTGCGTGCGCTGCGCGTGGCGCTCGCGCAGAGCGCGTTCGCCGGGCGGGCGCGCGTGGCGGTGATCGATCCCGCCGACCGTTTGAACGACGAAGGTCAGAACGCGCTGCTCAAGACGCTCGAGGAGCCGGGCAAGGCGACGTTCCTGCTGCTGACCACGAGTCGGCCCGAGGGGCTGTTGCCAACCGTGCGGTCGCGAGTCGCTCGCTATCGTGTCCGCCCCATGGCGCGCGACGCCTTGGCGCACGCGCTGCACCGCACGCGGCCCGCGGCCGACGCCGCTGAGCGTGCGTGGGCCGTTGAGTTGGCCGCGGGTTCGCTCGGCTTTGCGCAGGAACTGCTCGACGAACCCGTCGCCCGCGCGCTGCACGACAAGATGACGGAGTTCATCGCTGGTCGGACGCGCGACCCACACGCGCTGGTGGACGCTTGTCTCGACGCTACTAGCGGTCGCGACGCGGTGGCCGAGCGCATGCGTCTCGTGTTGCGTTTGGTGCGGTTGACCCTCGGCGCCGAGTTGCGGCGCGGGAGCGAAGCGAGCGCCGAACAAGCCGAACTCGCGCTTGCATCAGATGGCGGTCAAGCGTACGGTCCGGACTTCGATCGTTGGATCGAGTCGTGTGAGCGCGCCTTCGAGGCCGAGGTCGACCTGCACCAGCACGTCGCGGCCGAGCAGGTGTTGCTCGGGCTCCTGTTGGAGCTTGCCATCCGGGCCTAGTGGATGGCGCATTGGCTCGCGACACCGACCGAGTTACCGACTGAGTTGGGTGAATCTTGGCAGCGCGTCCGGTCCGGGGCGCGTACTTGTCAAGGGCGGTTCCTCCGTAGCCGATAGACAGATGCCGGGTGCGACCCGGCTGCAACTGGAGGTTCCTTCCGATGGCATGTCCCGAGAGCGAGACGCTCGAAGAGCGGATCCTTGATGTCCGCCGGCGCGACCGCCGCTATGGCCGGCACGCGTACTACTTCGTACTCGACGCGTTGGACCACACCATGGTGCACCTCGGTCGTCTGGCGAAGTCCGGTGAGGAACGTCATGTCGGTGGGCGCGAGCTGCTCGAAGGCATCAAAGAGCTGGCCGCCGACGAGTTCGGTCCGATGGCGCCGGAAGTGTTTCGGCAGTGGGGCATCGGTGACACCGCAGACTTCGGCGAGATCGTGTTCAACCTCATCGAGGGCGGGCTGCTGAGTCGCCGGGCGCAGGATTCGCGCCTCGACTTCTGCGACGGCTTCGACTTCGAGTCGACGTTCGCCGAGAAGTTTCGCGAGCGCCTGTCGCAAGTGACGCTGGCCGTGAAGTGATGGTGGGGCCGCGCTTGGTGCGCGGTGAGGCCTGGCAGAGCAGACTCTTGTTCGCCGCCCCCGCAGCCCGTCTGCTTGCACATCTGTGAACATCCTCGTCGTTGGGATGGGGCAGGTGGGTACCCACCTTGCCAAGGTGTTGTCGCCCGATCACCGCGTCACCGTGGTTGACCCTGACGCGGGCCGGCTCAGGCAGGTCGCTTCGTCGCTCGACGTGCAGTCGGTGTGTGGTGACGGCGCCCGCCCCGACGTGCTCGACCGGGCTGAGGCAAGCAGTGCCGACCTGTTGCTGGCGGTGTCGAACGACGACCACGTCAACATGCTGACTTGCCTGTTTGGCAAGCGCATGGGCACCAAGAAGGCGGTGCTGCGGGTCAAGGACATGACTCTGTTCAGCGGCTTCCGCACGTTCTTGCGCAAAAACCTCAGCTACGACCTCGTGTTGTCTCTCGAAGACCTGGCCGCGGAGGAGATCGTGAAGGTCATCCGCCAGAACCAGGCGATCGGCGTCGAGAGCTTTGCCGAGGGCAAGATCCAGATGCTGCGGCTACGCCTCAGCGAGGACAGCAAGCTGATTGGCATTCCGTTGAAGGATCTCAAGATCCCGTCGGGCGTGCTGATCGTGGCCATCGACCGCGCGCGCGAGGTGATCATCCCTGGCGGCAACGACCAACTCATTGCCGACGACGAGGTGTTCGTGCTCGGCGAACCCAAGAGCATCGCCAGCTTCGAGAAGAAGACAGGCATGCGCAGCACGCACTTGCGCAAGGTGGTGATCTTTGGCGCCTCGCGCGTGGTGGTGAACGTGTGTTCGGCGCTCAAGCGCTTCAACGTCGACGTGCGCGTGATCGTCGCCGACCGCGAGGAGGCGCGGGCGCTGTCGGCTGAACTCGACGGTCCCATCGTGCTGCACGGCGAGAGCACCGACCTGGCCTTGCTGCGCGAGGAACGGGTGGGCGAGGCGGATGCGTTCTTGGGCGTGTCCGACGACGACGAGCGCAACTTGATGTCGTGCCAGCTCGCCAAGCGCCTCGGCGTCGCACGGACGCTGGCGTTGGTGCAAAAGCCCGACTACGTCGACATCTACCATCACCTCGGCATCGACCTCGCCGTGTCGCCGCGCCTGCTGTGCGCGACCCGCATCTTGTCGTTCGTGCGCAGCGGCAGCGTGAGCACGATCGCCAGCATCGAGGAGGGCAAGGCCGAAGTGCTCGAACTCGAGGTGCAGCCCGGCAGCCGGCTGGTGGGGCAGACGTTGGCCAAGGCGGGCTTTCCGCGCGGCTGCGTGGTCGGAGCGATCGCGCGCGAAGGCGGCGACATCCGCATTCCCACCGGCACCGACGAGCTGTGCGCGCACGACAACCTGGTGTTGTTCGTGCTGCGCGAAGTGGTGGACAAGGTGGTCGAGCTGGCGGTGCCCGGGCGCTCTTAGGGCCGGATCAAGACAAGTACGCAGTTTAGGCAGGCCCTCAGGCCGTCGTTGGCAGCCGGTTCAATCGACGCGGCGCCCGCAGAGACAACGCGAGCGTCGCGCGGCCCGATCGTCTAGGCTCGGGCGATGTCCGTGTTCGACCACGTTTGGGATCGTGCCCTCAAGCTCGTGCATTCTTCGCGTCGCGCGCAGCGCATGCGGGCGACGATGGAGTCGCGCATCGCGTTGTTGGAGACTGAGCTCTCCCAGTTGGAGACCGTGTGCAAGACGCTGGTCTCGACGTTGCGCGAGGCCAAGGTGATGACCGACGATCGCGTCGAGGCGTTGCTCAAGCTCGTGGCGCAGCAGGCCGGCAAGGCCAAGGACCCGGCCGGCGATCGCCTCGAGCGTCTGCCGCCGATGTGACTACTGCGCGCGCAGTTTCACCGACTCGCCGACCTCAGTGAGCATCTTGCGCAGCTCGTCGTAGTCCGCGTGGCGCAGACGGACCCAGGCGTTGGCCATGTAGCCAGCCTCGACGGGTTGCGTCGCCGTACCCGCGGTTGGCACGTGATCGTCGATCCAATGCGCAGCGAACTTGCGGCGGAGGCGGTCGAGCCCCTCACAGCTCGCGATGCGGCCGTCGCGGTCAGGTCGTAGCGCGATCATGCCGGCGGCGAATCGGCGCGACAGCTTGCCTTCGGTCTGACCGCGCACCAACAGGTTGGCCCACTCGCGGTAGACGTCGATCTCGTTGGCGGCGGCGTAGAGATCCCACACGCTGACCCCAGGCGGGCGACAGCCGATCTCGGAGAACTTCAGGCCCTTGTCGCCAAAGAACCACTCCATGTGCGTGGGCGAGGTCCAGATGCCGAGCGCCTTGTTGACCTTGCGGCCAAGGTCCTTCAGCTCCGCGTATCCCTTGGAGTCGAGGCGGTTGGTCACCACGATCTGCGGCGAGATCCAGCGCGTGCGCATCGCCTCGAGCACGTTGGGGAAGTAGTGGCTCACGAAGTCGTGCACCACGTGCCCCTCGTGGCAGAGTGTGTCGTAGAAGCCCTCGTGGCCCTCGATGAACTCTTCGACAGCGAGCGGCGCACCGCGCGCGATCCCGGTCTTGGCCAGCGCGGCGTCGAACTCGTCGCGGTTGCTGACTTTGTGCGTACCCGAAGCCCCCGCGGCGGCGCTGGGTTTCAAGATCAGCGGATAGCCGACGCGGTCGGCGAAGGCGCGAGCCTCGTCGACGGTCTTGGCGCCGGTCGACTGCGCGCACGGGATGCCGGCCGCGCGCAGGGCTTCCTTCATCGCTGGCTTGTCGCGGCACAGCCACGCGGTGCGGGCCGTTGTGCCAGGGATGCCGGTGGCCTGCCGGGCGTGGGCCGCCGCCATCACGTGCGCCTCGACCACGGCCTCGAGGCGGTCGACCCAACCGCGTGCCTGGATGCGACGCACACAGTCGGTAAGCGCCCCCTCGTCGACCACGGAGCGCACTTGCTCGTAGCCATCGAGCCAGCGACGGACCTCCTGCGGCAGGGCATCTTCCGACGCTTCACCGATGCCGGTAACCCAGGCGCCGGCCTGTTTCAGGGCGCGAACGAACTCGCGCTGGTTCTTGGGAAAACTTGGTTCGAGGAAGATGACGTGCATGTCGTTTGCGAGCGCGGGTGCGAGGGCCGGCGTGCGAAGGGTCGCGAGTATCGAAGAGGCCCGGCGGATGTGCACGTAGTTAGACGAGAGAAACCTGACTCCCCGAGAGGTTGCTTGCCGCCGGGCTCGCGACCCGCGGGCGCCCCTCTAGCCGCGTAGCGTCCGGTAGAGGGCGACATACTCTTTGCCCTGCCGCTGCCACGAGAAGTCGCGGCTCATGCCGCGCTGCACCAGGCGTTGCCAGACGTCTTGGTTGCGCCAGACGCGCAGCGCAAAGCGCAGCGTGTCCAGGAGCGACTGGGAGGTGAACGTGCCGAACGTGAAGCCGGTGCCAGTCTCTTTGCCGTCTTCGTACTGCTCTACGGTGTCGGCGAGGCCGCCGGTCTTGCGCACGATCGGCACGGTGCCGTAGCGCAAGCTGTACATCTGGTTCAGGCCGCACGGCTCGTAGCGGGACGGCATCAAGAACATGTCGGCGCCGGCTTCGATCTGGTGCGCCAGCTCGTTGTTGAAGCCGCGGTAGAAGCCGACCTTGCCAGGGAACTGCTCGTGCAGCCACTGGAAGTAATTCTCGTACCGTTCTTCGCCGCTGCCGAGCAGCACCAGGCGGATGTCTTCGTCGTGCAACAGGATCGGCAGGATGTCGGGCAGCAGCTCGAAGCCCTTTTGCCAGGTGAGGCGCGACACCACGCCGAGCACCGGTGCCTTGGCGTCGTACGGCAGCTCGTGCTTGTCGAGCAGCGCGCGCTTGCAGACATCCTTGCCGCGCAGGTCGTCCTTGCTGTAGTTCGCCGCGAGATGCGGGTCGTGCGCCGGATCCCAGTCGGCGTAGTCGACGCCGTTGACGATGCCGGACAGCGAGTCGCGCCGCCGCTGCAGGTCGCCCTCGATGCCGGAGCCGAACTCGGGGGTCAGGATCTCCTGCGCGTAGGTGCGGCTGACGGTGTTGATCCACTGCGCGTGCAGCACGCCGGTCTTCAGGAAGTTGAAGCGGCCCTGGTTCAGGTCGTCTTGGTGCGCCAGGTGTTGTTGGTTGCGCAGGCCGAGATCGTCGAGGACGTGCGGCTGAAACACCCCCTGGTAGCCGATGTTGTGAATCGTCAACAGCGTCTTGGTGGCGCTGAACAGGCGATCCCATGAGTACAGCGTGCGCAGGTAGAGCGGGATCAACGCGGTGTGCCAGTCGTTGCAGTGGATCACATCGGGGGCCCACTGCAGACGCTGGCAAGTTTCCAGCGTGGCGCGACTCAGCAGGCCAAAGCGCACGTGGTCGTCGCCATCCGAGCGGTAGATGCCGTCGCGGTCGTAGAGCGCCGGACAATCGATGAACACCACGTCAGCCTTGCTGTCCTTCAGCTTGACGGTGTGCGCGCTGAAGCGTTGCACGGCGCCAGACGGGCTCTTGACCTCGATGTTCTGCACCATCTTCAGCGGCGCAAGGCCCGGCGCCGCGGCGCGCACGCCACGGTACAGCGGCATGAACAGGCGCACGTCGTGGCCGTCCTGGTCAAGAAAATGCGCCAACCCGGCGACCACGTCGGCGAGGCCTCCGGTCTTGGCGAACGGCGCGATCTCAGACGCGGCCAGGCAAATGCGCAGCTTCGACATGTGCCGCAGAATCTACTGCGCGGTGCGATGGAAGCGAGCGACTACGTCGGCTGCGGCGCGAAGGTGGGCTCGGGGTCGACGCCCAGGGCGTCGGCGACGCGGTTGATGTAGTTGAAGTAGGCGGCGACCTGCACCGTGGCGTGAATCTCGGCGTCGGTGGCGCCCGCCGCGCGCAGGCCGTCGACGTCGGTGCGCGTGCAGGTGTGTGGCGCCCGAGTCAGCTTGGTAGCGTAGGCGAGGAGTGCGCGTTCGGAGGCCGACAACGCCGGCGTTGGGTCGTCGCTGGTCAAGATCGCGACCTGGTCGCTCGGCGCCTCGGCACGGAGGTCGCTCAGGTGCGACTCGGTTCAATAGACGCAGTGGTTGATGCGCGACACCGTGACCGCGACCAGCTCGCGGAACCAGCGCGACAGCGGCGAGGTCGGCTGCGTCGTGGTCGCGGCGTAGAGGCTCATCGACGCCTGCAGCACGCTCGGCTGCACCGACATCAGCTGCACGATCTTGTAGACCTTGCCAGCCCGCTTGATCGCCGCGTCGTAGAGAGCGCCGATGGGGCCGGTGGCGCCCTCGACAGGGATGGTGTGGATGAAGGCCACGCGCGGCTCACTTCGCCAGAACGGACAGCACGTTGTGCGTCGGGAACGCCATCACGTTGCCGGCATGCAGGTCGATCTGAATCCAGTCGACATTCAGGGTCGTCACCAGGTGGCCGTCGTAGGTTTGACCGTTGACCAGCGTCACCTGGACTTGCTGGCCGATGCGCAGCCTGACGCTCGTAGCTTCCGCGGCACTCATCTCGACGGGCGGCGGGATCGGTGCGCTGGTCGGTGCAGGCGCTCGCTGCGGCGTCCGCGTCGGGGCCGGAGCTGCTGGCGTTTGACTTGCCGCCGCCCAGCCACCGGCGCGTAGCTCGTGCGCGGGCACCACGGGTGCAAAGCTGGCGCCTTGGTCGTTGTCTTGCCGTGCGTCCAAGTCGATCGTGACGGGGAAGTGATCGGAGAACGTTTTCTGCCAGGCATTCAGCTCGGCGTCGGTCGGCTCGCCGCTGGTGAACGGGCCGTGCACGGCGAGGCTCGCGACGATCGCCTCCTGTTGTAGGTTGGAGCTGACGACGACGTGATCGATCGACTCGGGGAACCAACGGATCGTCGGCGACGGCTTGCTTGGCGCCAGGCGAGCGAAGTCCGGCCATTCCGTCAGCAGCGGCACGCGCAGGTCGAAGCGCACCTTCCCTTCGGTCGGCGTCTCGGTGCTGCGCTCGCGCACGAACACGTGGTTGAAGTCGCCCAGTACGACGAGGTCGCGGTCCTCGTCATTGCGCTGGAACAAGCGCTTGACCTCGGCGCCGAGCGCGGCCATCTCGGCGACGCGCTTGCGCGTACTCATCTCGTCGCGCATGTGCCGGTCGATGTCGTTCTTGTTGTCCGCCTTGAGGTGGACGGTGATCGCCCGAAAGTCGATGCCGCCGTTGCGCGCGCGAAACACTGCGCTCACCGGGATGCGGTGGAAGATCGGCAGCTTGCCGGTCTGCGGGTCTTCGGCTTCGCGCGGCAACGCCAAGAGTTCCTCGGCCTGCAGTAGCTCGACGCGCTGGTCGTTCCACACAAACCCCACGCGCTGCCCACCGCTGCCATCACGCCACATCCCGGTGGTGCCAAGCACCAAGCGCCAGCTCGGCCCCATCAGCTGCGTCAACTGCTGCAATGCCTCGAGCGTGCCGACCTCCTGCACCGCGAGCACGTCAACGGCGAGGGTCGTGCGGATGAACTCGGCGACCTTGCGCACGTCGTCGTCGGTGCGCGGGTTGTCCTTGCGGTTGCCGAAGAACTCGAGGTTCCAGGTACCGATGCGCACCCGTGCGGCCGGGACCGTGGCGTTCTGCGCCGTTGCACTGGCGACCAGCAGGAAGGCGCAGACGTGCAGGAATCGGGTCATGGCGGGCTTTGTTCGACGCGACCGCGGATCTCCGCCATCACGTCTTCGAAGTAATGGATGTTGTGAATGGACAAGGCGATGCCGGCGAGCATCTCGTCGGCGGCGGCGAGGTGTCGCAAGTATGCGCGGCTGAAGGTGCGGCAGGTAGAGCACGCGCAAGCTTCATCCAGCGGCCGGTCGTCTTCGGCGTACTGCAGGTTGCGCAGCTTGAGTTTGCCGCCGCGCGTGAACGCTTCGTGGTTGCGGCCATGCCGGGTGGGGGTGACGCAGTCGAAGAGGTCGACGCCCTGCCGCGTTGCCGCGACAAAGTCGTCGGGCGTGCCGACGCCCATCATGTAGCGCAGCTTGTCGCGCGGCAGCACCGCCGTCGCGGCCGCGGTGGCGATTGCCATCGCGTCCTTGCTCTCGCCGACGCTGAGGCCGCCGATCGCGTAGCCGTCGAACTCCAAGGCCGAAAGCGCGCGCGCGCTCTGCTCGCGCAGCACAGGATCGGTGCCGCCCTGCACGATGCCGAACACCGCCTGGCCGCGCGCGCTGCCACCCCAGGCCGCGTGCAGATCGCGCGACTGCTTTGCCCAACGCAGCGTGCGCTCGTGCGCCGCGAGCGTCACTTCGCGGCTCGCGCCGCCAGGCGGACACTCATCGAGCACCATCGCGATATCGGGGCCGAGCGCGCGTTGAGTTTCCATGACCGAGGCGGGCGTGAGTCGGCGCGCGCTGCCATCGAGCGGCGAGCGGAACGACACGCCCTCGTCGTCGACGACGCGACGCGCGGCGAGCGAGAACACCTGGTAGCCGCCGGAGTCGGTGAGGATGGGGCCGTCCCACGCCATGAAGCGGTGCAGGCCGCCGCGTCGCGCCACTAGCTCGGCGCCGGGACGTTCCATCAGGTGGAACGAGTTGGCGAGAATCAGTTCGGCGCCACAAGCGCGCACCTGGGAAGGCATGAGCCCTTTCACCGTGCCGTAGGTGCCGACCGGGGCGAAGCACGGCGTCTCGAAGGTGCCGTGCGGCGTGTGATAGCGCCCGCGCCGCACGCCGTCGCGCTCGCCGAGCAGCTCGAAACGAAAGATCGACAAGGCGCGGGATGATGGCCAGGCGAGGCCGCCGGCTCAAGGCGCCGTCACATTCCGCCGATGACAAGGATCCCAGACCCAAAAAGACCATGAAGCTGCGTCTGAAGAGCCGGCTCCGCCTGCTGTCGTTTGGCCCGCACTACTTGCGCTTGCAGGGCTATCTGAGCATCGATGGTTGGCTGACCGTCGACGAGGCGGTGACGCTCTACGACCTGGCGCGCGCGGTGCCCACCGGCGGCCACGTGGTCGAGATCGGCTCGTGGCAGGGCAAGAGCGCCGTCGTGCTCGGCAAGGGACTCGAGGGCAGGGGACTCGACGGCAAGGGACTCGACAGCAACGGAGGCGCCCGCCTGCACTGCGTCGATCCGTTCAACGCCGACGGCTGCGCGCCCAGCCTGCCGTTGTTCGCGGCCCAGCGCGCGCAACACACCTGCTCGCTGCGCGCAGGCTTCGAGCGCAATCTCGCGCGTCATCGGCTGCGCCAGCGCGTGGAGATTTGGCAGGGCTACAGCCACGAGATCGCACCGCGCTTCCCGCACGCGATCGACCTGCTGTTCATCGACGGCAATCACGATTACGAAGCCGTGCGCCAAGACTTCGCCCTGTGGGCGCCCAAGCTGGCCGAGGGTGGCGTGATCTGTCTGCACGATGCGTGCGACAAGTTCCCCGGCGTCAAGCAGCTGATTGCCGAAGAGATCGACGGCAAGGGTGACTTCGCCGAGCAGCGCTGTGTCGACTCGCTCTACGTGGCGCGGCGCACGCGCGCGTACGTTCCGGTCTAGACGCAGACGGTGGCGGCGGGGCGCTTCTCGGCCAGGCGCGGGCGCGTTGCGACGACCTCGCGCAGGAAGACGTTGACCCCGGTGCGCGTCGGGGCGCCGTCGAAGAACGACTCGACCAGCGACGCCAGTTCCTTGGCGGTGTCGGTGCGGAACAGCACGCGGAGCACGACCAGCGGGTTCGAGACGTCGGTGGCGACGCCGAACAGTCGGTGCGCGCGCTCGATCTGCGTGGGCGTGGCGGTTTGCGCCCAGGCGCGGGCAGCGTGGAGGATGGACTGGTTGGCTTCGGTGGTCATCGCGACTAGGTGGTAAGAGGTGCGATGCCGTCTGGCGCTCGCCGTGAAGCGGCGGCAAACACCGACCGCGGCGTGCAATTTCGCTGGTCTCGCATCGAGACGTGGAATGGTGGCTACGTGGTGACGGGGCGGAGGGTGCGCCAGGCTCGCCGCAGGCGTCGTTCACCGAGCAGGTCCCAGGCTTGCTGGAGCAGAGAGCCGAGCGGCTGGCCCAGCGCATCGCGCGTCAGCAGCTCGCGCGCGCGCGCCGTCTGGCGCGGTGAGTAAACGTCAGGGTGGTTGGCCACGACTTGCGCGCGCAGCACGGCCTCGCGCGCGCGCTCGCGGTCCATCAGGCTCTTGCCGTGCCGCCGATAGAGCAGCAACGGCTGGGGCACGTGCCCGAAGCGGAAGCCAGCGGCGGCCGCCGAGAGCCACAGGTCCCAGTCGTCGTAGCCGCCGCGGATATCGCGGTAGCCACAAAGGAACCTGAACACCGTGCGACGGACCAGCGCGCAGTAGTTCATCGCGTTGCCACGGCGCAGGCGCGCCAGCGTGACATCGGCCGCTGCGGGCAACGGTCGGTGGCTGGCGCCAAATTCGCGCGCATCGCAATGCGCGATGCCGAGGCCAGGGTCACGCAGGAACGCCGCCACGAGCTGCGCCACGGCGTCCGGCCGCAAGCGATCGTCGGCGTCGAGTTGCATCACCAAGGGCGCGTCGGTGGCGCGCACCCCGTGATTGCGCGCTTGCGCTACACCCTGGTTGCGCTGGCGGACCAAGCGGAGGTCGAGGCTCGGGTGCAGCGCGCTGAGTTCCAGCACCAGCGCCGCGGTGTCATCGGTGCTGCCGTCGTCGACGACGACACATTGCAACGGTCGCCAGGTCTGGGCGACGACGCTCGCCACGGCGTCGGGCAGAAAGCGCGCGTAGTTGTGGCAGGGAATCACGACCGCGACCTTGGGCTCGTTGCCGAGCGCGACGCCGGGTGGGAGACAAGGGCGCCAGGTCGCTTCCGCCGCATCGCTGGGCCCCGCGTCGCCCCGCGGTACGCTCGTCGATCCGCGGGCGAGGCGCGCGCTCGCCTCGGCCGTTGCGTAGAGCGCGAGGTCCCGCGCGTGCCAGGGCGCAACCTGGGTTCGCGACGGCACCGCGGGCCAGTTGGCGATCGGTAGCAGGCCATGGCAGGCGAGGCTGGTCGCAAGGCTGGTGCGGCCTTCCTTGCCTGGGCTCGCGGTGGCAACGACGACCACGTCGCCGTGGCCGACGAGCGCGGCGGCGAGCGCGTCGAACGAAGACGTGGGCAAGCGTGGCACCAGGTCGACGCAAAGGACCACGTCGAAGCGTCGGCCGAGATCGAAGCCGCGGGCGAAGTCGACCTGTTGCACGCGATCGCGGCCGACGCGCATCGCCTCGGGTGGGCAGGCCGTGTCGTCGATGCCGACGACGTCGTCGACGCCGAGGTCGAGCGCGACAGCGAGCCACGCGCCGGTGCCGCAGCCGACCTGCAGCACGCTGCGCGCAGCGAGGCGCGAAAGTAGATCAGGCAGCAGGGCCTGGGCCGACGCGCGCGCGCCGGCTTCGAGAGTGAGTGAGGTGCGGTCGAAAGCCGGTTGAACCGGGGGAGTCGTCATCGTCGACCTTTTCGACAGCTTGCGCGGCCCGCCTTGAGACGATCCGCCGACGCTCCCTTCAGGATGAGGCGAACGGCAACTCGGCGGCGCCGGGCCGTGGCCGGAGCCCGAGGTGCGCGAAGGCGCGCGCCGTCGCCACGCGTCCACGCGGCGTGCGCGCGATCAGGCCGCAACGCAGGAGGTGCGGCTCGAACACTTCCTCCAGCGTGTCCTCCGCCTCGTCGACCACCGCCGCCAAGGTCTTCAGTCCGGTTGGCTCACCGCGCTCGATCAGCGCCCGCAGAATGCGCCGGTCCATCTCCTCGAGGCCAAGGGCGTCGATGCGCAGGCGGTCGAGGCACTCGGTGGCACTCTCCAGGTCGATGGCAGCCTTACCGCGGACTTGCGCCAAGTCACGTGCGCGGCGCAGCACGCGCAGCGCGAGGCGGGGCACGCCGCGGCTCCGGCTGGCCAGCAGATCACAGGCGTCTTGCTGGAGTTGCACGTGCAGGCGCTTGGCCCCGCCATCGATGATCTGCGCGATCTCGGACTGCGGGTAGGGCTCGAGGCGCTCGACCAAGCCAAAGCGCGTGCGCAGTGGACCACTCAACAGGCCTTCGCGTGTGGTCGCGGCCACCAGGGTGAAGGGTTGTAGGGAGAGCCGGACCAGGCGCCCCGTTTCGCCGCCGCGGTCGATCGACACGTCGATGGCGTGGTCCTCCATCGCGGTGTAGAGGTACTCCTCGACGACCTTGGGCATGCGGTGGATCTCGTCGATGAACAGCACGTCGCCTCGCTGCTGGCGAGACAGTGCGCCCGCTAGGTCTTTGGGCGCCATGAGCGCCGGCCCCGAGGTCACCGTGAGATTGGTGCCCATTTGGTGTGCGATCAGGTGCGCCAGCGTCGTCTTGCCCAGGCCCGGCGGCCCCGAGAAGATGACGTGATCGAGCGGTTCGCGGCGCCCGCGTGCGGCCGTGATCGCGATGCGCAGGTTGTCGATCACCCTCGCCTGGCCGACGAAGGCGTCTAGGCTGGCCGGTCGCAGCGCGCGGTCGAACTCTTGATCCTCCGCCTGGGCCGGCTCGTGGAACACCATCCAGGCAGACATTAGCCGCGCGGCGCGACGCGCGGAATCGCGCCGCGTGCTCTTGGCCTATTCCCGCCAAATCCGCGCGCGAGCGGGGAAGTTCTCCGGCATGCGTGGGCCGCGCCGCGAGGGCACGCTTGCGGGCCACTCAAACTCGATCACCTGAGTTCCGGGTGTCGGTTGAGGCCGTGTGTCCTGATCTTCGGTGGCCTGATCTTCGGTGGCAGTGCGCCCATGGCAGGGCGGAATGCCGGCGGAAGTATTGAGCTGGCTCACGGTTGAGATAACGTTTCGAGTCGCATTGCCTGGCTCATGGGGTCAGGCGCAACCCTGCTGTCATCATGACGAACAGATTCTTCTCCTCGCTTTTTGGCGTGGCCGGCGCGGCCTTGTCTGTGGGCGCTGCAGTGACCCTGGGGGGCTGCTCCGGCGGCTCGGCGGGTGACCGTGACAATCGCGGTGACTTCAAAGTCACGCTGATTTCGACCGGCTCCGGCCAGATCTTCCCGTACCGCGTTCGCTTGGTCGACTCGTTCGGCAACCCGACCGACAACATCGTGAACGTCGATGAGGACTCGGTGCTGCGAGCGAACATCAACAGCAACAACGGGCTGTTGCCAATCGCCGCGTTCGGCCTGACTCCCACGCTGCCAAACGGATCGCCGGGCAACCACTTCATGCTGTTCCGCTTCAGCCACAAGCTGGACGTGCGCTCGATCCTGAGTGATGACATCGCCAACTCCACCAACTCCGGCCTGACCACGTCGGTCAGCTTGTTGGCCTACAACCCGGTGACCGAGCAAACCTCGGTGCTGACTGGGCAGGGCTTCGTGGGTGGCTACACCTTCTATCGCCGTGGCGGCGCCCTGAGCCTGGTGCAGGCGGTCAAGAAGAACGGCAGCACGGTGCAGATCCTCGACCCCGAGGCGGTTGGCTTCCCGACGGGGTTCACGGGCGACACCGACCTCGTCGAACCGAATTCGTTCGTGTTCGTGGCGGACAACGTGCCTGGTTTGGGGTCGCTCGACGTGTTCCCAAACACCGTGCTGCTGCGCATCGATGTGCGCAACTCGGTGCGCGATTCCGCCGGCAAGGTTTTGGAGCAAGAGCTGTCGACCGCCACCACGGTTGGCCCTGACACTGTGTCGCCAGATGTGATCGGGTTCTCGGGGCAGCGCTTGCTGGAGGTGACGCCGGGCAACGGCGAGACCAACGTCGATCCGTCGGCCACGGTCGTCGTGCGTTTCAACAAGCCGGTGCAGCCGGGTGACATTGGAACGTTCTTCAACAACGCTAACCTCACGCCCGCGACGCGCGGAGTGGCCATCAACGTGACCGCCGGTCCGAACACGTTCCCAATGCTGTACTACGCTGATCCGTTCAGCGTCGCCGACATGTGCAACTACCGCATTCGGCCGGCGTGGCAGTTCCCTGGCGGTCCTGAGTTCCTGATCACGGTGACGGTGCAGAACGACCAGGTGCATGGCGTCGCGGACAGCACGCTGACTCTGAGCACCGACATCACCACCTCGTTCCGCACGAACCAGGGCACGGGTCTGGTGAACGCGCCGGTGGCGCCCGAGGCGATCTACGTCGGCATGGGGGGCGCTGAGCCAGGCCTCTCGGTGATCGACCTCAATGGCTTTGGCCAGGGCACTGGCGACCCGGCGATCTCGCGTTGGGCGCTGAATCCGAATATCGGCCAGCTCGGCGTGGATCCGCCCCTGTCGGCGCCCGCCAACCGCAGCTCGAACACTGGTGGTGGCGCGGGTGTGTTGACGCTGACGCAGGACTCGCTGGGCAACACCCGGCTGTTGGACCGCAGCGTCGTGGGCGCGGTCTCGGACGTTCACATCGGATGCCCGCTGGACCTGGTGTTCAACGACGAGTCGCGCAATCGGTACGCGACGAAGGCCAACCAGACGAATCCGTTAACGTTCTTTCAGGCAACGGGCAACAACATCACGACCCCGCCGCATCCGAACCCGCCGAAGCTCGACTTGGGGGATCCGCCCGCGCCCGAGCGCGGCATCTTTGGCGAGCGTCCGTCACGGACCTCGTCGAGTGGTCCGCCCGGCAATCTGCTGGTCGCGGTGCCGCCGTGCCTGCCGAGTGGGTTGAACTTGTTGGTTCGCGGCAACCCGTTTGCCAACGAGCGCTCGCAGGTGGGCGTCTTCGGCAATGCCTTGCACGGCACCTTCAACGGGCCGCAGCCGATCCCGGCGTCGCCGCCGGTGCCGACGCCGTACTGCCCGTTCCATCAGCGTCAGCAGATCGGCCACTTCCTCTATGTGCTCGATCGCGACAACCGGCAGGTGCTGGTGGTCAACAGCAATCGCTTCACCATCCTCGATCGCATTCGGTTGACCGACCCGGTGGACATGGCGATGTCGCCGAACCTGCGTCGCCTCGCGGTGAGCAACTTTGCTTCGTCTTCGGTGTCGATCATCGACATCGACCCGTTCAGCCCCAGCTTCCACACGGTCATCACCGAGTCTCGGGTGGCGCGTGGCCCAACCGCGATTGCGTGGCAGCCGGACGGCGAAGACATTCTCGTCGTCTGTCCGCCCTCCAACTCGATGACGATTCTTGGCGGCATCGACTTCGCGCCCCGGCGCACGGTCGCGGGCTTCTTGAACAACCCAATCGATGTTGCGATCACTTCGCGCTTCGTCGCCAGCGGCAACAACAGCCAGGTGTACTTCGCCTACATCCTGAACACCAACGGCACGATCGCGATCTACGAGTCGGGGCCTGACGGCGTCAACGGGATTGGCTTCAACGACATGATCGGCATCGTGCAGGGCACGACCTTCCGCCGGGCGGCGAAGATCGTGAGCGATTACACGCTGAATTTCAGCGGCGTGATGGTCGCACACGTCGATGATTCCGGGGTGGGGACGGTGTCGCGGTTGGAATTGACATCGACGACGTTTGGTGCGATTCCGATCCAGCAGAACCAGGGTGGCTTCCTGTTGCCGCCAACCTTCCGGCAAAAGGAGTGGACGATCACGCAGCAGTTTGGCGGGGTCAACCCAACGACGCCGCAGCGGGGTCGGATGTCGGGCAACGCGCCGGTTGACATCGCGATGGACGAGATGGCCAACGCCGGTGCGCTCTTCGATCAGGTCACGCCATTCAACCTCGGAATCCAAACGCCGCCGATGCTGCATTCTGGCAAGGGGACTTCCAAGGCGATTATGGGAGGCGTTGCAGCGCCGGCGGCTCCGAAGCTGATGTTCATCGCGGTGCAGGACTCCGGCAAGGTCGATGTGTTCGAGTTCGACTCCGGCCAGCGACTGACCAGCATCTCGGTGCCGGGCGTGCGCACGGTCACCAGCTACTGGCGTCAGTAGGTTCCACGCGCGCGCGATGCGGCGTGCGTCGCGCTGACAACGGACAGGCCGTGCCCCTCGGGGTGCGGCCTGTGTGCTTGATGGCGATACGGAGCACGTTTGGCGGCACGGCGCGGTGGCCGTATTGTCTGCGGCGATGCCGGAAGCGCTCGAGGTTCGGCGGTTGTTCGCGCGCATTGCGCACCGCTACGACCGCACCAACGATGTGTTGTCGCTCGGAATCCACCGTACCTGGCGGCGGCGTGTCGTGCGCGCGGCGAACGTCGGTGCGTGCGACGCAGTCCTCGACGTGTGCTGCGGTACTGGCGACGTGGCGTTTGCGCTGGCGTCGACGGGCGCGCGCGTCACGGGCGTCGACTTCTGCGCCGAGATGCTGGGGCACGCGCGGCGGAAGGGAGTCGCCGCGCGACGGCCGTTGTTCGTCGCCGGCGACGCGCTCGCGCTGCCGTTCGTCGACGGTAGCTTCGACGCGGTGACCGTGGCCTTCGGGATTCGCAACGTCGTGGATCCCGTCGCCGGCTTGCGCGAGATGGCGCGGGTGTGTCGTCCCGGCGGCCGCGTTGTGGTGCTCGAGTTCTGCCGGCCACGTGTGCCGGTGCTCGGGGCTCTCTACCGTGGCTATTTCAAGAACGTCATGCCGCGCTTGGGTGCGTTGCTGTCCGGCGATCGCGAGGGTGCCTACCGCTACCTGCAAGAGACGGTCGATGCGTTCCCCGAGCGCGAGGCGTTCCTCGACCTGATGCGTCAGGCGGCGCTCCGCGATGTGCAACTGGAGACGCTGTCATGCGGCATCGCTGGCGTGTACTTCGGCGTCGTGGGCCCGGACAACGCCTCGACCACGCGCGGGGCTTGACGTGGCTCGCGTGACCCGCAAGCCCGCGCGCGCAACCGCTCCTCACGGCTACTTCACCTGGTCGCGCGACCCGGCGATGAGTCTCTTTGCCGTGTTGCCGCTATGGCTGGTCTACGAGACGCTGCGTTTGTGCCTGGCCCCGGGCGAACGCAACGGCGCGGAAGTCATGGTGGGCCAGAGCCTGCGCGCGCTTGGTCCGCACGCGGTGCCGATGATGCGCGCCATCTTCGCGCTGACGGTGGTGTACGCGGCGTGGTCGCTGCACCGGCGCGACGTGCCGTGGGCGCGGGTCGCCGCGGTGATCGTGCTTGAAGGCGTCGTGTACGGGCTCATGCTCGGGCCGCTGGCTTCGGCGTTGGCGACGTCGTCGCACGGGCTGCTCAGCGTCGCCGGCGAGTGGCGCTTGTCCGCCGATCTGGTGGCGTCGCTGGGTGCTGGGTTGTTCGAGGAACTGGTGTTTCGGCTCGCACTCCTTTCGATCGTGTCCTTGTTGTTGGCGCGGCCGTGCGAGGTCGCGAAGCTGCCACGGGCGGTCCCGATTGGGCTTGCGGTGGTGGTCTCGGCGGTGGCCTTCTCGTGGTTCCATCATGTGGGGCAAGGTGCACCTCCCATTCAACGTGACGTGTTCGTGTTTCGCGTGGTCGCCGGCGTGCTGCTTGGCGTGCTGTTTGTCGTGCGCGGCTTTGGTGTCGCGGTCTACACCCACGCGCTTTACGACGTGCACTACTACATGACGCACCATGACTGACACGGCGCGCACCTTCGCGATCGGCTTCTGCGGCGGCTCGGGCATCGCCTACGGCCTACGCCTGGTGCGCGTGCTGCTGCAGGCCGGCCATTCCGTCCATCTGGCGGCGACCGGCGCCGCGTGCCGCGTGTTGGTGCACGAGGCGGGGGTCGCCCTCGACTTGCAGCGGCCCGATCTGCGCTCGCTGTTCGCGCGCGACGAGCAACCTCGGTTGTCGGTGCACGACCTCGCCGCCGTCGAAGCGGCGCCGGCCAGTGGCAGCGCCGGCATCGCGGCCACGGTGTTGATCCCGTGCAGCATGGGCACTTTGGCCCGCGTCGCGCATGGGTTCAGCAGCAACCTCGTGGAACGTATGGCAGACGTCGCCTTGAAAGAACGGCGCCCGCTCGTGGTGGTGCCCCGCGAGACGCCGCTGTCGCGCATTCATCTGCGCAACATGCTGCTCCTCGTCGAAGCGGGCGCCATCGTGCTGCCGGCGATGCCGGGCTTCTACCACCGGCCCGCCACTGTCGACGACCTGGTCGACTTCATGGTGGCCAAGGTGCTCACCGCCATAGGCCTCGACCATGCCATCGTGAAGCGCTGGCAGACTCCGCCCCCAGGCGACACCGCGCCGTGGAACGAAGGCGAGGAGGCGTAGTGGCCAGCGCGCGCGACTACCTTCAGTTGGTCAAGTTCTCGCACTCGGTGTTCGCGCTGCCGTTCGCCGCGATGGCCTTGTTGGTGGCCTCCGATGGTCGTCCGGGCGGGCGCTTGTTGCTGCTGGTGTTGCTCGCCATGGTGTGCGCGCGGACCGCGGCGATGGCCTACAACCGGTTCGCCGATCGCGACATCGATGCGCGTAACCCGCGCACGCAGATGCGGGAATTGCCGCGCGGCGTGATCTTGCCGTGGCAAGCGCTGCTGGTCACCGCGCTCGCGTCGGTCGGCTTTGTTCTCGCTGCGCATCAACTCGGAGCGCTGTGCTTTTGGCTGTCGTTCCCCGTGCTCGGAGTGTTGCTCGGCTACAGCCATGCCAAGCGCTTCACGGCCTCGGCGCACGTCTGGCTCGGATTTGCCCTCGGCTTGGCGCCGCCCGCCGCTTGGCTTGCGGTCACCGGCGCCGTCGACGCGCGCCTGCTTCCCGCGCTGGCGCTCGGCTGTGGCGTCACGCTCTGGGTCGCGGGCTTCGACATGCTCTACGCTTGCCAGGATGTCGAGTTCGACCGCGCGCACGGCCTGCACTCGGTACCGGCTCGCCTCGGCATCGCGCGCACGCTGGTCGTGAGTCGCCTCGTGCATGGCGTCGCGGCCGCGCTCTTTGCGACCTTTGGCGGGCTCACGAGCCTTGGCTTGATCTATCAGCTCGGTGTGCTCGTGGCCGCGGCGTTCCTGCTGTACGAACATCGCTTGCTGCGGGCCGACGATCTGAGCCAAATGAACGCCGCGTTCTTCACGATGAATGGTCTGGTCGGGGTTGCCCTCTTGTCCGCGACCATCGCCGCCGTCTACACCTGACCCTGGCATGGCTGTCCCGCATCCCGACAAAGAACTGGACCGCCTGCGCAGCCGGGTCAAGACTGCGTTGTCGCCCACCACGCTGATCACGGGCGCCTCGGCCTACTTCCGGTCCGAGGCGACTGACATCGCCTTTGCCGCGGTGCCGCAAGGTCGCGATCTGCGGGTCATCGAGGGGCAGACGGAGACCGACGGCAGCGAACTGCACAGCTTGCGGGGCGCGAGCCTGTTTGGCGGTGGGGGCTGGCTCGTGGTGCGGCGCGCAGAACCCTGGCTTGCCGAGCACGGCGACACCTTGCTGCCTCTGTTGACGTCGATGGGTCGCAACTGCGGCCTCATCATCGAAGCGCAGAAGGTCGACAAGCGCACCAAGCTGGGCAAGGCGCTCGCCACGCACGACAGCTACGAGTTCCGCGAGCTCTACGACTCGCCCTTCGACCGCACCAAGAGCCCCCTGGAGGCCGAGTTGGTCAGTTGGGTGGCGCAGCGTAGCCGCGGGCTCAACGTGCGCATGACGCTCGAAGCCGCCTTCATCGCGGTGATCACCGTCGGCAAGGACCCGGGTGAGATGATGGCCGAGCTGCGCCGCTTGTCGACGCAGCCGGACGTGCAGCAGCTTGCCAAGACGCGCCCGCTCACGCCGGACGATCTGCGCGGCCGACTCACCTGCGCCTTCGAGTCGACGCCGTTCGAGCTGGCCGAGGCGTGGCTGGATCACGACCGCGCGCGCTGCTTGCGGTCGCTCGACGCCATGTTTGGCCGCGGCGTGAAGGGCCGCGACGGCAAGGCCATGGACCCTGGTGGCGTGTTCCCGTTCACCATGAGTTGGCTGTTCCAGGCGGTCGCCAAGGCGCACCGCGGTCGCATGCTGCTCGATGCGGGCACGCCCGCGAGTGCGATCGGGCAACAGATGGGGGTGCACATGTTCGCCGACCGCTTCGTGCGGCAGGTGACGCGCAACCCGGCTGCTCGCCTGCAGCACGGGTTGTCGCTGCTGCTCGATACGCAGCGACGGCTGCGCAGCGCGGGCGAGCACCATCAGCGTCTGCTCGAATCGATGGTGGCGCGCTACTTCGGAGCTGAGCTTTGATCCGCGTTCTGCCGCCCGAGGTGGTGAACCAGATCGCTGCCGGTGAGGTGATCGAGCGACCGTTCTCGGTCGTGAAGGAACTGGTCGAGAACAGCCTCGACGCCGGCGCGCGGCGCATTCGCGTCGAGCTGAAGGACGGTGGCCTCACGTCGATCAAGGTGATCGACGACGGCGTGGGCTTCGCGCCGCAGGACTTGCTGCTGGCCTTCGCCAGCCACGCCACCAGCAAGCTCGCCTCGGTCGAAGACCTCGATCACATCGCCAGCCTCGGCTTTCGCGGCGAGGCCTTGGCGTCGATCGGCTCGGTGGCCCGCGCCAGCATTCGGAGTCGACCGCACGACGCCGAGGCGGGCGCCGAGATCGCCTGCGACGGCGGCGTGTTGGCGGCGGTGCGGCCGTGCGGCTGCCCGCCGGGCACGACGATCGAAGTGCGCGAGCTGTTCTTCAATGTGCCGGCTCGTCGCAAGTTCTTGCGCACGCCGCACGCCGAGCGCGCGCGCATCCAAGACCTGTTGGCGCGTCTGGCCCTGGCGCACCTCGACGTCGACTTCACGCTGCATGTCGAAGGCCGCGACGCGCTGCGCTTGCCCGCGGGAGAGAGTCGGCGGCAACGGTTCGCGCGCGCGTTCGGCGCCGACCTGAGTCGAGGCTTGGTCGAGGTGCGTCACGCGCTCGGCGACTACCTGGTGGAGGGCGTGGTCGCCGGGCCCGACTTCGCGCGCAAGGACTCCACGCTCGAGCTGCTCTTCATCAACGGCCGCGCGGCGCGCGATCGCACGGTGACGTTCGCGGTGCGGCAAGCGTTTCGCGAGTTCCTGATGCCGGGGCGCTATCCAGTGTACGCGCTGCACTTGTCGCTGCCGCCCGCAGACGTCGACGTGAACGTGCATCCGACGAAGGCCGAGGTGCGCTTTGCCGACGAGCGTCGGGTCGGAGGAATCCTGCATGCCGCGGCCCGGCAAGCGCTGGCTGGGGTCGGTGGGGCAAGTGCCGCGGCGGGGGCGAGTGTGGGCGACCTGCCGCGCGCGCAGACTGGCTTTCCCGATCTGCCACGCGATCTGTTTGCGCGCGTGGTTCCACCAGGTGTTCCAGGGCGTCCCGATGTCGAAGCGACGCCAGCGTTGCTGGTGCGTGAGGCAGCGTCGACGACCGGCACGCCGGCGAGTGCCGATGTCCGACCGTGGGCGGCCAGCTCGCACTTCGCCAGGGAACTCCTGCAGGTGCGCGATCTGTATCTGGTGTTCGAGAGCGAGCAGGGCATGGTCGTCGTCGACCAGCACGCGTTGCACGAGCGCGTGATCTACGAGCAGCTGCGCGCAAGGGCACAGGAACGCGCCGTGGCGGTGCAGCGCCTGCTGGTGCCAGACATCGTCGAGCTGACCGCGGAGGACAAGGCCTACGTGCTGCAAGCGCGCGACACCCTGCGGGATGAGGGCTTCTTGGTCGATGACTTCGGTGGCGTCGCGGTGGCGATTCAAGGTGTGCCGGCCGTGCTCACGCGCACGCCCGCTCGCGCGATCCTCGACACGTTCCTCGCTGGCCGAGGCCTCGGCGAGCGGGCGACGACGCGCCAACTCGTGGCCGAGCGCTTCCATAGCATGGCGTGTCGCGCGGCGGTGATGAGCGGCGACCGCTTGTCGCCGCAGGAGACGCGGGCGTTGCTCGAGCAGGCCGAGCGCTTGCAACACCCACACAACTGTCCGCACGGTCGCCCGACGACGATCACGTTCACCTGGGCGGAGCTAGAGCGCTTCTTCCGCCGTCGGCCCTGAGCTTCTCCTGCCGCGGTTCTTCGCGTGGCGCGAAGATTCGGTTGACGGCAGCGGCAGGAGAAGCGACCAAGGAACAACAGCGTCGGCGGCCTATTCTGGTCGGCGCTGCGCCGACCTTCAGCCCTTGTTGGGCGTGGCCGCCGACCACGCTGAGGGGCTACGGGGCCAACGCCGCGACTGCTGCGGGCAGGAACGCGAGGACCACGGGCGAGGTGGAGCGAACGCGACCTGCGCGCAGCGCCGCCAGCGCCTGGCCGAGCGCCGCGTCGCGCAGGCGATCGTGGGTGGCTAGCTCGAGGAACACGTCGGTGCCGAGGGCTGCACTGGCGCGCGCGATGGCCCGCAGCCGCGCGGCAGCGGCGCCATCCCACGCGGTGGCCTCCGGCCCGGTGAACTGCGCCGCCGTGGAGATGAGGGCGTCTTCGTCCAGCAAGCCGGCGGCGAGGCGTTGCAGTCCGACCTCGTCGTCGATGGCGAAGAACACGGTTCGCAGTGCAGTCGTCGCGAGTACCGAGTCGGCGCGCGCCAGGGCCATGGCGCTGGCGACCCGCAGGATCGGCGCGGCGTCGGGGTCATGCGCGGTGTCATGACACCAGAGCAACAGGCGTGGCGGCAGCGGCGCGGTGAGGACGTCGAGCACAGCGGCCTTGAGGGGTGGTGCCAAGGTTGGCTCCAACACATGGTCCTCCACGCGCTCACGCCGCGCGGTGCCCGCGAGCGTCAGCAGGGTGCTGGCGGCGGCAGCCGCCTCCACCGGCAAGCGGCTGGTCAGGGCGCGGTCGGCAAGATCCACGGCGCTGTCGTCGAGGAGGCGGGCCAAGAGGCGAAGTGCCGCTGCGCGCACTGATTCGTCGGGATCGCTGCGCGCCAGGCGCACAAACAGGAGTCGCTCCGCGTCCGTCGGTCGCCACCGCGTGGTCCACGCCACGAGAGCTGCAGCGCGTACGCCGGCGTGCCGATGCTCGAGCCAAGTGGTGACTTGCGACCGCGGGAATGGTGGGGCTCCCTTCGCAGTCGATTGGGCTTGCAGCGCGGCCTGCGCGAGCAGCGTGATCGCCTCGCTGCGGTTGGATGCATCCTCCAGCAGGCCGCGCACCATGGCGGCTCGCGACGGATGCGGGCCCGTGGCCAGGCCGCCGAGGAGGGCGGCGAACAATGCTTGGTAGCGCTTCTTGCTGCCGCCTTGCGCCCGCCCCAACAGATCGTCGATTGCCGGCGTCGGTACGTGGTCCGCGAGTTGACCGAGGCCGAACGCAGCGATCAGCGCCTCGGCCGAGTCGGGCTCCATGTCTGACAACAGGCGGCCAAGGAACGACTCGCAGCCAGGTGCTTGCAGGCGCGCGGCGGCGAGGATGCCGCGGTGTCGCGCCGGCGCGATGGGATCCCGTGCGGCCCGCAGGATCGCGTCGTAGTACTCGTCTTTGCCCGAATCGGCGAGCCACAAGGCGGCCTCGCCGCGCGTGACCGGATCTTTGGCATCCAGGGCGCGCACCGCCAGCGCGTCGACCTCGGCGTAGCGTGGCGGGGGAACCAGGTCCTGCGCCGCGGCCGCCGCGGCCAACGACAGCAGCGCGCCCCAGCGAGCGATATCGATCGGGCGGCGTGCGAAGTCGTGCATCAAGAGGTTGGTCGGTCGGGAGATGGGCATCGACCAGGTCGCAACCCGCGGTCGCAGGGGCCGGTGAACGCTAGCAACGAGCCGCGCCGCCGGGAGGCCTGTCTCGAGTCCCAGTAACGCAAAGCACGTTCCGCAAAGCTCAGGGCTCTGGGCGACGACTGCTTGCGCTGAGGGTGGCAGCGCGGGTCAGTGTCGATGACTTCGTTGCGCCGGGCCGATCTCGTGCGATCATCTGCCCTGCCTGACCGCCCTCACGATCACCGCGGACGACGCTGGCCAGCGCGTCGATCGCTTCCTTCGCAAGATCCTGCCGGCCGCCTCGCTGAGCCACATCTTTGCAGCTCTGCGGCGGGGCGAAGTGCGACTCGGCGGCGCCCGTGTCGAGGGTTCGCAACGCTTGCAAGCTGGCGACGTGTTGGAGATCGGGGGAGGCCTGGCCTCAGTGCCACGGCGTGAAGTGGCGGCCGACCCCGCGCGGTCGTCTGCGCCCGTCGACTTGGCAGTCGTGTTTCGTGACGAGGACCTCCTGGTGGTCGACAAACCGGCTGGCTTGGCCATGCACCCTGGCACTGGGGTTCACGACCATCTGCTGGGTCGGGTGCATCGCTTGCTCGGCGCGAGTCGCGGCCACAGCTTCCGCGTTGCGCCGGCGCATCGCCTCGACCGGGACACCTCGGGCCTCGTGGTCTTCGGCGTGAGCGCACAGGGGTTGCGCGGCTTCACCGCGTTGTTGCGCGACCACGCGGTGCGCAAGACGTACCTCGCCCGCGTGCACGGCTTACCGCCGCCGCAAGGCGAGATCGATCTGAGCCTCGCGCGGCACGACGCGAGCGTGGGGCCCAAGATGCACGTGCAAGCCGATGGCGTCGCCGCCCTCACCCGCTATCGCGTGGTTGCGACCCTCGCCCAGCGCGCGGTACTCGAAGTCGAACTGGCAACCGGACGCACGCATCAGATCCGGGCGCACTTTGCCGCGATCGGCTATCCGTTGGTCGGCGATCACCGCTACGGCCGCGCCGATGGCGCGCGTCGCCTGTGCCTGCACGCTTGGCGCCTGGAGTTCGCGCACCCCATCAACGGCGACGCGCTGTGTCTGGTCGCGACCCCGCCACCCGAGTTGCGCGCTTGACGTCTACTTGCGCACGCGCAAGCGGAGCTGGTTGAAGTTCAGCGCCGGCGACTCGACCGCAAAGCGCCGGCACTCGATCCAAGTGAAGCGCAACGCTTCGAGTTGCTGGCGCAGGTCCTTCTCCAGCCAAAACCGCATCTCGAAGGTGTCGTCCTCGGGCGGGTCGAGCGGCGCGCCGGGCACGGCCTCCGGCATCTGGAACACGAACTCGCCGCCCGGGCGCAGCACGCGGTGCACCTCGGCGAGGTAGCCGCGCGCCACGAAGCGTGGCACGTGTTGAAACACGATGTGCGAGAACACCAAGCCGAACGTCGCGTCGCCCAGCGGCCGCAGCGTCGTGCCGTCACCCTCGACGAAGTCGACGTTGCCGAGGTCGGCGAGGCGTGCGCGGGCGCGCGCCACCATCTCACTGGAGACGTCGAGCCCAGTCAGTCGGCGCACGCGCGGCGCCACGTGACGATCCATGCGGCCGATGCCGCAGCCGATGTCGAGCACGTCTTGCTGCGGATGCAGCAGTTCTGCGAGGCCGTCGAAGAAGTGGCCAACGTCGCGCTTGCCCGAGGCGTCGAACGCGGCCTCGCTGGGGTCCACCGACGTGGCGATGTAGTAGCGCGCGTCGTCGCGGGCGCGCTTGTTCCAGTCGCCCTTCATGTCGAGTGACACGATCACCTCACTCGTTCGCGCGGCCCGCGAACTCACCGGTGTCGGTGTTGATCTTCACCCGCTCGCCGACCTTGATGTGCAGCGGCACCTTCACCTGCAAACCGGTCTGCAGCTTGGCCAGCTTCTGGATGGCGCTCACGGTGTCGCCCTTCACCGCGTCTTCGCACTCGGTGATCTCGAGCACCACCGAGGGCGGGACCTGCACCGTCAGCGGCGCATTGTCTACATACACGACGTCGACCGTGCCGCCCTCTGGGATGTAGCTGAGCGAATCGCGAAGCACCTCGTCGTTGAGGTGGAACTGATCGAAGTTCTCGTTGTCCATGAACACGTGGCCGTTGGCATCGCGATACAGGTACTGCGCCTTGCGCGCCTCCATGTACACCGGCTCGATGCTGTCGCCAGAGTTCAAGCGCACGTCTTTCTTGCGCCCGGTCTTGAGGTTGCGCAGGTGCAGATAATTGATCGCGCGCAAGTTGCCGGGGGTGTTGTGGTCGTACTTGTCAATCTGAAAGAGTTCACCCTCGTAGCGGATGACCATGCCTTTGCGGGCTTCGGTGACGCGGATCGCCATGGGGTGGTTGCGGTTCTCTGAGTCGGCAGGGGAGGGCCGAGGATGATAGATCGGCGGCGCGCGAAGAGGCAAACCGGGCCTCGGCATTCGAGGATTTCGCGCGCCGCGGTCGCCTACTGGACGCGCACGCTCCACCAGTTGGTGGTGTGCTCGAGGCGCGGCGCCGCGGTTCCGAGGTCGAGGCCTTGCGTGTACACGCTCCGACCGACCAGGTGGGGTGCGTTGGGGATCGGAATGCGCACGGCGCCTTGTCCTTCACTGCCCACGCTGACCGTGCCCAACGTGACCATCGTCGCCGGATCGAGATGCCACTGCCCCAAGGCGCCGAGCGACCAGGGTTGTTGCAGACGGGCACCGCTGAGGGCGACGACGAAACTGGCGTTGCGGCGGCCACGCACGTCGAGGGTGTAGGTGCTGCCGCGCGCGGCGGTGAGCGGCCCCCACACCTGCCGGTGTTGGTTGAAGAACACCGCGCCGTTGTAGCCCTGGATGAACACGACCGGCGTCGCGAACGCGTCCTCGTCGCCATCGCCGTCGAGGTCGGCGAACGTCGTGGTCTCGACGCCGCGCCGCCAGTCGCCGTGGATCCAGCCGGGTGCATCCCGAAAGTTGCCGCGGCCGTCGTTGAGCAGCACGGAGGGTTCGAAGATGGAGCCCGCGAAGACGAGGTCGGGGTCTCCATCGGCGTCGATGTCGCCGAACGCCGCTGGGTAGTACGCGGTGGCTGGCACCGGGTTGGGCACCAGCACTTGGCGCAGGCCAAACGGTTCGTTCATGAACAGCATCGACTGGCCGCCCTTGAAGAAGATGTCCAGGTCGCCGTCGAGATCGACATCGCGCAGGTAGCAGTAGTACGCTGAGTTGTTGGGGGGCAGGATCTGTACGGTGAAGTTCCCGGTTCCGTCGTTCCACAGGATGCGCTTGCTAGTAAGGCCGTCGTAGGTGGTGCCAATCACGATTTCAGGGAAGCCATCGCCGTTTATGTCGCCAGCGGCGGCGTTGCTCGCGCAGTCAGTGCCCGGAGGGATGTGGGTGGAGGTGACTTCAGAAAAGAAACCGAAGCCATCGTTCAACCACAGTTCCAGAGCGCCGAACGGAGCAAGAGGTCCGGTGAAAACGGCATCGAGATCACGATCACGGTCAACGTCCGTGAGCACGCATCCGGTACGATGGCTCGGTGCACGTGGAAAGCGCGCTGTATCGAGAGAGAAACGACCAGTGCCGTTGTTGAGGTGAACCCAAGGACGGTCGGTTCCGCCGTTCGCGGAGGACCAGAACGCCGCGAATACGACATCCACGTCACCGTCACCGTCGATGTCGCCAGCGGCGATGCCCGTGGCGGCCCACGACGCACTGGTTGCCGGAGGATAGGTCCAGACGGCGAGGACACCATTGCCTTGGTTCTCAAGCACCGTGAGTAGGCCCGAGCCATTCCAGGACTCTAGCTGCAAGAAGTCAATGTCGCCGTCCTGGTCGACATCGACCGCGATCGCGGGCAGTCGGTTTGAGCGCGGCATGAGCAATTCGGTGCGCGCCGCCATTCCCGGTCCCCACTCAAGGACGGGCGGAGTGTAGATCTGGGTCGCGAGCGCTTGCGCGAGGCCGCAGGCCGCGACCGCCGCGCAGAGGCGGCGCGACGTGGCGAGCACCTTAGCGCCTCCGCTCCATGGCAGCTCGAATGATGCGCCGCATCTCCTCGACGGTTGGCTTCTCCGTCGGCTGGATGCGTGCGCCTTCCCGCGAGCCTCCTGACTGGCGACCATCGATGGGCGGGGGCAGTCCGCGGATGCCGAGGAATGTCTGGAGATTGCTGGTCGCGGCGCCGCTTGGCCCGATTCTCTCGCAGTTGAAGCGTGCGGCCGACACAAGGTCTGTGCCGATGAAGGGAACCATGTCTGGACATCCGGCGGCGATGTCGCCGAAACCCCAGACGCCTACGCTGTAAGTCGTGGGGCTCGTGCCAGGGCATGGTGCATATGGCCCGAACGTGGCTGTCGGCGGCAGTGTCCAGCGACTGCCTTGCGGATAGGTGCCGGGCGGGTTGAGCGTGGCGTCGAGTACGAACATTGGAGCACCGAAGCCGCCGGTCCATGACGTGGACGACGATCCGCCCGCGTTGTGGAACAAAGTAGGGTTGTCGCGCCGGCGCGGGAACACAGGGGACACCGGCGGTGCACTGTGGTCGTACCACGGATTTGCAGCATAGATGTCCGACCAGTGAGTGTTCAGTCCGATCGTCATCCACGACCCCCAAAACGGATGCGGATCCGGCGCCAGATGCGGCGTGAAGTCACACTCGAGCCCGCGCATGAACGCCTCATAGGGCGAACTTGGAAACGTGATGTCCTGTCGCCTCTCCGCCGTGCTCCCTCCCGGCCTCACCCCCAACAGCGCCGTCGTGTAGTTCCCTACATCCGCATCCGGCGCCGGCTGCCCCTGCACGCCTTGCCACCAGTAGGTCAACACCTTCGCGTCGTAGATGTTGGTCTGCGGCCGCAGCCACGGATTGAACTGCATGCGCGCGAACAAGTAGATGAGGCCGTGGTTCGAAACCGCGTTGACCAACGGCGCGTTCGGCACCGCTTCGGGCGTGAAGATGCGAGTGCCGTTGATGAAACCGGCGATGATCAGATTGCCCCTCTCGTCGGCGCCGATGTCGATGATGGGGAATCCCGAAAAGCCCGCCTGCTCCTGGAAGCGGGGGTTCCCGACGCCTTCCGCGTCGTAATCCCAGCCGTCGACGCGGGTGAGCGAAGTCGATGACCCTTCGGCGCCTGGAGGGAGGCCTGGTGCCGAGAGGAGTTGCTGCCCGGAGACCATGATGATCGGGAATGTCCCCTGTGACAGGTCCGCATCGATCCCCACGTCGGCGAGGGGATTCCATGTTTGAAAAGGGAGCAGGTTGCCCGGCGGCGTGGCGTTGCGAGTCGTCATCGGCGCGAGGCGGAAGTCATGTGGCGAGTGATCGACGCCGATCGCGCGCCGAAAGACATCGTTGATGTAGAGGACCCCTGGACGGGGGCCTCCGGTAGGACTCCGGGTGTAATCCGAGATGTTCACGCGTGGCGCGGTCAGAGGCCCGGCCGGCAGTGTGACCGGCCAAGCCGGGAGCAAAGCAGGCCCGCCCCGATTGACGCGTCGACCGAGACTCATCCCAGTCACGGCCTCTTCCCACGCGTTGAAGTCTTGCGGTGGAGTGAAGGGTACCCCGCCGCGGGACTGCACGCAGGTCTCTGCATCGTCCACGCCTTCGAAGCCCGACGTGCCCGTGATGTAGCCCGATGGGCTACTGCCGTCGAACACATTGTTCAGCAACAAGGGGTTGTTGAGCGAGAGGGCGTTGCTTGCGCGTGTGTTCCCGGACCAAAGGCCAATCGTGTTCCAAGCGATTGTGTTGTTGATGATCCGCGGCTCTTGCTGCACGTCGAACTGGGGGGCGTAGCTGTCGATGCCGATTCCAACTGTGTTGTTGTTGATGAAGCAGTTGGTGATGACGATCCTCGAAGGGACGTAGAAGGGGCCGACTGAGTAGACGTAGATTCCCGCGCCACTGCCCGGCGCACTGGAGTTCGACCAGGCATTGCGGATCGTCACCGAGTCGATGAAGGACTCTTCGTGCGACACCGACGATCCCGTGTCGGTGATCGCCAAGATGTGGGTGTCTGTGAGGCGAGCATCGAAGATCGTGTCGAGCGCGGACGTTCCTTGGATCGACACGAAGCTCGGGATCGTCACGGGCCACGTCTCGCCGTTGAACGGCAAGCCCGATTGCGGATCGATGCGCGGAAGAGTCGCGTTGATGGGACCGTACAGACCAGGTAAGCAGTGAATGACGACGTGCCGGATCCGGAGGTCTCGAGGAGGAGGCCCGTTGAAGTGCTTGGTGAAGTTGACGAACTGCCGGCCATAGGCGACCGCGGCGGTCAGCGTCTTGAACGAGAAGGGGGCCTGCTGCAGGACTCCCGCGATGGGCAACAGGTCGTTGGCGTCGCCGGGATCGGGGTGCAAGCTCAGTGGTGTGAGCGGGCTTGCCGGCGTGCCAACCAGCGGTGGATTCTGTGCGGACGCCAGGACGTCATCGCCGCGCAAGGGATCGACGTTGACGTAAAAGATGTATTCGTTGCGCGTCGGCAGGACCTGCGATGCTTGGGCGCCCAGGGGTGTCGCGCCGATCAGTCCACCGAGGAGCGCAGCCATCGCCGGCTTCCAGCGGTCATGCCGCGCATGCGGGCCGTGCTGTTTGGGGAGAGTCCGGGGGGGGGGGGGGTAGCTTCGAGTTTCGAGGCATCGTGACCATCCTTCGTTCGTGGCGCCTGACGGGGGGCCCGCAGGGCCGGTGCGCAAAGTGAGTGCGTCGGCATCGAGTCGCCGACGCGTCGAGAACGATAACCGAATCCAGCCGTGCTTGTCGCGCCCTGGGCGCGAAGGGGATCAAAACACCTTGCGCCGACTCGACGACTCCAACCCCAACGCCTTGCGGTACTTCGTCACCGTGCGCCGCGCGATATGGATCCCGCGCTTGCTCAGTTCCTCGACGAGCTGGTCGTCGGACAGTGGGCTGGCTTTGTCTTCCTTCGCGACGATCTCGCGCAGGCTGTCTTTCACGGCCTGCTGGCTCATCATGTCGCCGCTGTCGGTGACCGTGCCGCCGGAGAAGAAGCGCTTGAGGTCGAAGATGCCCTGTGGGGTCTCGATGTACTTGCCGGAGATCGCGCGGCTCACCGTCGAGATGTGCACGCCTACGACGTCGGCGACTTCCTGCATCTTGAGCGGCTGGAGTGCGCGCACGCCGCGCCGCAGGAAGCCCTCTTGCTTGCGCACGACCTCGCTGGCAATGCGATGGATGGTGTTCTGGCGCTGGTGGATCGCCTCGATGAACCATTTGGCGGAGTCGATCTTGCGGCGCAGATACTCGTAGACCTTGGGATCCGAGCGCGCTTCCTTGAGCAAGTTGCGATACACCGGCGAGATGCCCAGCTCGGGGATCTGGCCGCGTTCGGTCCGCACCTCGAACTTGCCTTCGATCTCCTCGACCATGACGTCGGGCGTGACGCTGGCGTTCTTGCTCGGGTTGAAGATCGCGCCGGGGTGCGGGTTGAGCTGGAACTTGATGAACTCCCAGCTCTCCTGGATCTCGGCGATGGTGGCGCCGGTGTCCTTGGCGATCTTCGGTAGGCGGTTCATCGCCAGGTCGTCGAGATGTCGGTCGACCAGGTCGAAGGTCAGCGGTCGCACGTAGCTCATGCGCTCGAGCTGCATGAGGAGGCAGTCGCGTAGGTCCTTGGTGGCGACGCCGGCGGGGTCGAAGTCGCGGACCGCCTCGATCGCCTCTTCGGTCAGCGCGATCGGCACCACCAGATCCCGCGCGACCTGCTCGGCGCTGTCGCTGAGACGGCCGTTGTCGTCGAGCGAGTAGATCACGTGCTCGACGACGGCGAACAGCTCGGGCCGCATGTCGAGCAGGCGCGCCTGCTCGAGCAGATGGTCGGCCAGCGACACGCCCGGGTCGGGCTGGTTGTTGAGCATCTCCATCCAGCGTTCGGAGGCTTCCTCCGACGCGCCGGACGACAGGCGACTGGGGATGCGCTCGGTGCGCTGCTCGAGTTGCTCCAGCTCGGCCGCGAACTGCCGCTCGAGCTTCTCATCGACCACCGGTTGCGGGTCAGGCTCCCCGCTGCCGTCGACGTTGCCGTCCTCGGACTCGCCGCCGGGTTCCTTGACCTCGAGGAAGACGTTCTCTTGCAGCTCTTGATCGACCTGGTCCTTCAACTCCAGCAGCGGCGTCTGCAGGATCTGCATCGCCTGGATCATCTGCGGCGACTGCACGAGCCTCTGCTCGGTCCTCAGGCTCTGCGTCAGACCCAAGCGCATGGACGACATGAGAGCGACTATAGCCCCGGTCGCCGCAAGGGTCACTGCCAGCGCGCGGTTTGCCGATCGCTGGAATGACGTCGTGCTGGGTGGTCAGCGCAGGCGCAGGCTCAGGCTCGGTCGCGTGTGCACGACTCGATCGCCCATCAGCACCGAGGGGCCGTCGCCGAACTCGATCGGCTTGCCTTCGCTCGGGACCTTGCCCGCATGGGTCAGGTGGCCGCGGGTGATCTTCGGCTGGTCGATCGGCACGCCCCGCCTGTTGTCGGGCATGTAGACGCGCGCGGCGACGGTGTCGGTGAGGCGCACGCTGGCAGACATGCCCAGCTCGGCGCCGACGAGGCCGTAGGCGATCACCTGGCAGTCGACCCCGCTGAAGTGACGCGCCACCTTGGGATCCGAGATGCCCGACTTCTGTGCGACCTCGACGTCGACGTCGATGATCCCGGTCGACTCGATGCCATGCACCAGGCCGTGGCTGCGACCGAGCAGCGCCGGGAAGCGCAAGCGCTGCACCGCAGCGCCCGGGCGCTCGTCCTGCGCGTTGAGGCGACACTCGACCTCGACGGTCTTGAAGAACTGATCCTGCAACAGCTCGATCAGGCGCGCCACGGTGGGGCGCGCGTTGGCGGCGCCCGAGCCGCTCACCAAGGCCAGGTGCCGATCGATGCCGACGCTGGTTTGCTCATCGCCCAGCGCGCGAGCGAACAGCGTCGACCAGGTCTGCTGGTCAGCGGGGTCGAGCGGCGGGGCGACCGCGCCGGTCACCAAGGGCGGCGTCCACAGTTCAACGTTTCCTTCGCCGACCGGCGGCACTTCGAACTGCCAGCGCAACGCGTGGGCGAGAAAGGCGCCCAACTGGAACAGGCCGAGATCGCGCTCGGCTTCAGGTGGCACCGGCGTGCGCTCGGCGCTGAGGATCAGGCCGAAGCTGCGCCCACCCCACTTGCCGTCAGCGACCAACACGAGCGCGCCGCCGTTGCGGATGCGGCCCGACAGCGTGCCGGTGTCGATGGCCACCGACGGCACTTGCAGCTTCAGCATCGACTCGTCCTTGCCGAGGCCGACTTCGAGCAGCGGTCCGATCGACTCGCCGCTCGCGTACTGCGCCAAGATCACGGCGTCGCTGTTGCCCACGAGCGCGTGCACCAGCACTTGCACCGCGGCGCCGACGTAGATCGGTCGCACCACGGGATTCGCCATCGTCGAACTCTGCGCGATCTCGACCTCGATGTCGCCGACGTATGCGCTGGTGGTGAGCGAACCCAGTTGCACGCGTTGACCCGGGCTCGCGGTGGTGGTTTGTTCCCAGGCGAACTTGGCGCCGAGTTCGAGCAGCTTGGCTCTGGCCTCGGTGAAGCTGTTCGCGACGGCGGGTAGGTCGAGGGCGGCTTCGGCGGAGAATGCCGCCGCGCGGATGCGAAACGGCTCGCCAAGGCAAGTGGTGAGCTTCTGCAGGGATTGTTCGATCAGATGGATCTGATCCGGCGCGCCGGTGACGAGGAGCGCGTCGCCGACCAGGTCGACGTTCACGTTGCCGTCGCTCCAAGACAGCGGCGTGATCTCTTTCACCAGGGCGACGAGATCGCCGACTCGACCGGGACCCGACGCGTCGGGTTCGCTGAACGGGTGCTGTTCGTGCCGCTCGCTGAACGGCGCGCAATCGATCATCGTGCCGAAGGGCAGCGGAGATGGCGTCGGCAACGCGCCGACCAGCTGCGGTACCGGGATGATCTTGATGGCGCGCGCGAGCCGACCGCGCGCGGGCTCGTTGGGCTGGGGTTGTGCGGCAAGGAGGGCAGTGAAGATCGAGAAGACGACGGCGATACGGGTCACGGTTTGCTCACCAGCACGAGGTTGCGACCGCGCAGCAGCGAAGCCACCGCGGCGATCTGTGGCGGACGAAGGTCTCCAGCGGTCAGCAGGGCGACCGCTTCGGCGGGCAGTCCAGCGGCCAGCAAGCGCGCCTGCATCGGAGCACCGCCTTGGCTCGCGAGCGCGGCCCAGATCAGTTCGGGTCGCCGCGACGTGCGCGCGGCGTCTTCGAGACGCGGGGCGGCGCTCGCCGGCAGTCGGCTGAGTGCATAGGCGGCCAAGTGAGCGATGCTGACGCTCGGCGCTTCGACAAAGGCCAGCAAGGGCGCCAGCGCCGCGATGTCGGCGCGCGCCGCCAGCGCCAAGAACACCCGCTCGCGTACCTCGACGTTGCGGGCGTTCAGCAGAGTCTGGGTGAGTGCCGCGGTCGCACTCTTGGGCAGCGCAGTGAACCAGGCCGCGGCGCGGTCCGGGTCGTCGGGCGACGACCCGTCGTCGCCGCTGCGGCTCAACTCGGCCCACAGGTCGAGCAGGAACCCGGTGCGGTCGACGTCGCACAACGGCGCCGCGCACGCCGCGGCGACGCGTTCGGCCAACGCTGGTTCGCGGCGCACGCGTGCGACTGCGCGACGGTCGAGGTCGGGATCGCCCAGGCGCACCGCGAGTGTGCACAGGCTGGCATCGCAGGTGTCGTGCAGCGCCGCGCGGAGGCGTTGGCGAAAGGCACGATGCGCGCTCGCGGCGGCCACCAGCGCGGGGGCGACGTCATCGTCGGCAGCGGCGCAGCGCGCCAAAGCCAGCAACGCAGCCGGGCTGCTGGCGTCGATCAGCACTCTGCCCGCGGCGATGCGAGTTGCCGTGATCGCGCTGACGATGACTGCCCTTGTGGGGCGCGGCCAGCCGAACGCGAACGCCCGCGCGTTCGCCTGCAACGCGCACGCTTGACTCAGTTCAGGATCTTCGAGTAGGGCGACACAACGGCGCACGTCGAGGCGCGTCGGTGCGCCGAGGGCGCCGCGCGAGGCGCCGAGACCGCGCAGATCGTCGTTTGGCGTCAGCAGGTCTTGCGGTGCCGAGGCCGGCCGCCCGACATCGTCGGGCAACAAGAGCATCTCGGGGTCTCGCCACGCTGGCGGGCTGTCGGCGGGTGGAGCTGCAACGCTCACGTCGCGCGGCGCAGCGGCGTCGGGCATCGGGGTGCGCCGGCCGAACACGTACATCGCCAGCAAGCCGACGACGAAGCCAGCCGCCGCCGCGTACAAGATGCCGCGGCGCTGCAGCGAGCGTCCCGCGACAACTGGGGGCGTCGCGCGTGCGATGACCTGCGTGAGCAAGCGATCGGCGGTCTCGGCATCGGTCGCGTGCGTGCTGCTGGTGGCGACTGCCGCATCGAGATGTCGGCTGCGCGCCAAAGTCCGTCGGCATGCAGCGCAGGTGCGCACGTGCGCTTCGAGATCTGCCTGGTCTGCTTGCGTCACGTCGCCGTCGAGCAGGCGAGCGATCACATCGTCTTCGTACACACAGCTCATGGCGCGTCCTCGAGGTAACTGCCGAGCCGTTCGCGCACTGTGCGGCGCGCCGCCAGCACGAGCATCCGAGCCGCGCCCTCGCGCACGCCCAGCACGGCGGCGATCGCTTCGTAGCCCATGCCCTCTGCCGCGCGCAGGTGGAGCGCGGTGCGCTGGCGCGATGGCAGGCGCTCCATCGCCTCGTCGATGCGTTCGCGAAGTTCGCGCGCCAGACTCCCCTGCACAGGCTCGGCGCCCACGCCGTCCGGGATCTGGCTCGGCTCCATGCAACTCGCCGGCACCTGGCGGCCGTGCACGCGCACCGGATCGGCGCTGAGTCGGATCAGGATGCGGAACAGCCAGGTGCGGACCGAGGCCTCGCCGCGGAAGCCGTCGAGTCCGCGACACGCGGCCAGCAGAGTCTCTTGCGTGAGGTCTTCGGCGCGGTGGCGGTCGCCGCGGGAGCAGCGGCGGGCGAGCGCCAGCAGCGGGCCGACGTGGCGCCGCAGCAGTGCATGCAGCGCTGCCGGGTCGCCGGCTCTTGCGGCTGCCAGCGCGACGCGCTCTTCGGTGCTGGGTGCCTGCGGGGCCGTGAAGTCGGGCACGATCACTCGCCGTTAGAGCGCGGGAACGGGCGGCTGTCAGGTGGCGCCACCGGCTTTTCTTTCATCGGGGCCGGCGGCCACAGCCAACGAGGCTGATGTCGGCGCAGCGCCGACCAGAAGGGGCCGCCGACGCTGTTGTTTCTGGGTCGCTTCTCTTGCCGCTGCCGCCAACCGAATCTACGCGCCACGCGAAGAACCGCGGCAAGAGAAGCTCAGGGTCATCGCTGTGTGGTCCCCGGACCACTCTCGAACAACGCACTCAGCGCAGGCGAGCGAAGTAGGCGCCGTAGAAGCTCAGGGCCAGCCATAGCACGGAGCCGGCGGCATACGCGTAGCCCAGCGCGCCGACCAGGCTCGCGCCGCGCCGCAGCAGGCGGCTATACTCCTCGCGTCGCCGCCCGATCGCCCGGCTCAGCGCGTCTTCCAGCTGCCCGGTGATCTCGCCGTCGCGCACCAGCGTGAGGCTCTCGGTGGTAAGCGCCGACTGCCGCTCCAACGCCGCCGCCAACGGCTCGCCCGCCTCCAAGGCACGATTGGCGACGAACAGCCTGGCTCGCACCCACGGCACCCGCGCCGCGGCTGCGGCCTGCGGGTGCGCGGCGCGCACCGGCACGCCCGCGCCGTAGAGCACCTGCAGCGCCACCAGATAGGGGATTTCCGCGGCGCAGCGGGACAATCGACCGATGACCGGCAGCCGATCGCCGTCGCATGCGGGGTCGCGCAGGCGGCGCGTCACCCACACCGCAGTGACGCCGATCACCAGCACCAAGGTGCCGGACAACCAAAACCATCCGCGCGGGGCCTTTCCCATCCCGATCGCGAGCGCCGCGACCATCCCACACAAGCAGAGCACGAACATGGGATAGGCCAGGACGCCGGTGAGTTGGCGCGTCAGGGCGGCGCGCTCTTGCCGGGCCGCGGCCAATCGGCGCAGCACCCGTGGCAGGGCGCCGGCGGTTTCTCCGGCCGCGAGCGCGCTCCATTCATACTCGCGCAGGTTCAGTTCACGGCGCAGCGTGGCGGTCAGGGTCTCGGGGCCGCCGCCGTCGGTCGGGCGCAGACCAGCGTCCAGGCGCGACGCGAGGTCTTCCAGGTGTTCGGCGGTCTTGGCGTCGGAGAGCAGTCGGGTCATCCTTGGGGACCGAGCAGACGGTGTGGCGCGGGGACACCCTTGCAGAAAATGGGATCGGCGACTCGACCACTCTGCCGGTCGTCTGCTAAGGGTCTCGCTGTGGAAACTCCGAGTTCGCCGCCGGAAGGCGATGTTGTAGTGCGCCGCGTCGGTGAAGTGTCGCTGCGCATGATGGCCAATGCGATCTCCAAACGCACGAGCGAGCGCGCGCGGGGCCTGATTGCCGAGGGCGGCGACGAATACCCTTGGCAGCGCGTGGTGGACGAGGTGTTGGCCGAGCCGATGGCAACCGAGGAGCTGTTGGGCAAGGGGCTGCGCGCGCAGCGCGACTGGTTCGCGCGTGCCACGCCGATTCCTTCGCGTGTCGGCCGCACGGCGCGGGTCGCGGGCAAGACCGCCTTGGCGTTCGCCTTGTCGCGCCTGATCTTCTTCGTGATCTACACTGGGGCCGTGGTGCTGCTGCTCATCTTGGCCAAGCAGCACTGGCCCAGCTGCGACATCTACCGAGTCTTGGAATGGCTGCGCGAGGCGCTCCCGGGCGTGTTCCGCACGTGATCTCGATCGGTGAGGCAGAGGGGCTCGAGCCGAGCGCGAGCGGGCGCAAAAAAACTCTGCCGTGGTCCGGCGCGCGGCGGTCCGGCGTCATCGGACGGCCATCCTTCACTTTCGCTCTACCGTCCAAAAAACTGTGAGCGCACTGTTGAAAGACGTGCAGAATCTGGCACACTGCGACGCGGTCACGCCGGGGTTCGTTCGCCAACGAAACCTTGCGATAGCTTTGCGATCGGCCTCAAGCAGGTCGATGACAGTCTTCCGCCGAGAACTTCTTCGCACGAAACGAACACCTAGGGTCAGCCACAGGGTGGAGACTAGATTCCCCCTCCCTAACCGCCCTCTCCATTCTGTAGCTTTCCCGGACCAGGGCCTCAGCACTGACCGGCTGAGGCCCACTTTTTTTTGTTCGTGGTGCCTGCCTTTGTGGCGCCTCGGTTCGTGGCGCCTCGGTTCGGGGCGAAAGGGACGCGCGCAGTGAGTCGGCCATCCTTTCGCAATACCAGCCGCGGTGGTGGGCCTCGGCCGACCTCGCCGACGCCCGGCGCGATGTGGGGCTCGCCGTTCTCGCAGGCGCAGATCCTGCACCTGATGAAGACGGAGTTCGCGCGCAGTCGGCGGCACGGATTGCCGCTGGCGGTGGGGGTTTTCAACGTGGATCGGTTGCGCTCGCTGATCGATCTCTATGGCGCGGAGCTGCGCGACGCGGTGCGCGAAGCGGTGAGCAAGATGATGATGGAGGGAACCCGTTCGTCCGATTTCGTCGGCACCGTGAGCGACGATCGCTACGTGCTGTTGATGCCGCACACGGACGTGCCGCAGGCCCAGGTGGCGGCTGAACGCGTGCGCGCTCGCTTTGCCGACCTCACCATCCGTGCGCGTGGCCAGGAGTTGGCGTTGGCCCTCAGCGGCGGCGTCGCGACCATCGCGGACAAGGAGACGCTGTTCTTCGACACGCTGTTGTCACAGGCCGAGATCGCCCTCGATTGGGCGCAGCGCGGCGGTGGCAATCAAGTGGTCACGTTCTCGCGGGAACGTTTCTCGAGTGAAGAAGGCCCCGCCCCGACCGACACCAAGCAAGGCCCGCCGCGCCAAGTAGGTGAGTCGTGAAGGTGCTTTTGGTGGAGGACGAGAAGAGCATCGCGATCACCTTGACCGACGACTTGGTGCAGGCCGGACACGAGGTCGAGCACACCGCTGACGGCGATGAGGCGTGTCGCATCCTGCACGATCACGTGTTCGACTGCGTCATCACCGACGTGCGCCTGCCGGGCGCCAATGGCTTGGAAGTCCTGGCTGCGGCCAAGCGGGCCCGCCCGGACACCGAGGTGTTGGTGATGACCGGCTATGGCACGGTCGAACAGGCCGTCGAAGCGATGCGCCAAGGTGCCATCGACTACATCCAGAAGCCGTTCCTCAACGAGACCGTCCTCGAACGCTTGACGCGCATCGGCCGCTATCGCGCGCTCGTCGACGAGAACCTGCGGCTGCGGCAGGAGATCAAACAAGCCAGCGGCTTGCCCGGCGTGATCGGTCGGAGCCGCAGCATGCAAGACGTGGTGAAGACGGTGCGAACCGTGGCGCCCACCGACGCGTCGGTGTTGATCCTCGGCGAGAGCGGCACCGGCAAGGAGCGCATTGCGCGCGCCATCCACCAGCTGTCGACCCGCAACGAGAAGGCGTTCGTGGCGGTGTCGTGTGGGGCGCTGCCGGACACCTTGCTGGAGACCGAGCTGTTCGGTCATGAGCGCGGCGCGTTCACCGACGCGCAGAAACAACGCCGTGGTCGCTTCGAGCTGGCCGACGGCGGCACCATCTTCCTCGACGACATCGACGACATGCCGATGGCGACGCAGGTGAAGCTGCTGCGCGTCATCCAGGAGCGCGAGTTCGAGCGCGTGGGCGGCGAGCGCACGATCCGCGTCGATATTCGTTTAGTGTCGGCCACCAAGGTCAGCCTGATCGACCTGGTGAAGCAGGGCAAGTTCCGGGAAGACCTCTACTACCGACTCAACGTGGTGCCGGTGAATCTGCCACCGCTGCGTGAGCGCGATGGCGACGTGCCGCTGCTCGCCGAGCATTTCATCGAGAAGATCGGTGGGGGTCGGCCCTTCACGGTCAAGACCGACGTGCTGGAAGCGATGGCGGGCTACACCTGGCCGGGCAACGTGCGCGAGTTGGAGAATCGAGTGGCGCAAGCCATCGCTTTGGCTGGCGGTGCCACGATCCTCAAGAAGGAGCACTTGCTACCCGTCGACAAGAATCGCCGTGCGGCCCTCGAGCCGCCGACCGAACTCAAGTCGTTGCGCCAGGTTCTCGTGGAGGTCGAGCGTGAGCACTTGAAACACGTGCTGCGGGCGGTGGGTGGCCACCGCAGCAAGGCAGCATCCGTGCTGGGCATCAGCCGCAAGGTGCTGTGGGAGAAGCTGAAGGACTATGGCATCGAGTGAGGTCCGCGCTCGCGATGCTTGACGCCAGGCAGTGTGTCGCGGTGGCGTTGGCCGGCGTGACGTGCCGGTGGATGCCAGCGCAGCAGACTGCACCGATCGCGCCGTGGCCCGACGGCCTGCAGAGCTTCGCCTGGTTGCCGGACGGTCTCGACACCGACGAAGCGGCGCTGCGGGCGCTGCGCGAACTCGGCGTCACTGGCGTGACCGTGGGCGACGGGCAGGATCCGGAGCCGGCGCGCCGCCTCGGCTTGTCGATCTACCGCGATCAGTTGGTCGGCAAGGGCACGCTGGAGCTGCGCGACAGTCAGTTTGCGCCGCTGCGCGCGGCGTACGAGCAGGACCGCGCGATCGAGCACCTGCTGCGCCCGAACTGTCTGTCGGATCCGGCGACGCAGGGCGATCTCTTGGCGCGCGCACTGACGGCGCTCGCCCCGCTTGCCGCCGCGCCGCCGAGCTTCGTCATCCTCGGCGATGAGGTGTCGACGACGCGCCACGTCAACCCACTCGACTTCTCGTTCTCGCCGCATGCGCTGGCCGAGTTTCGCACGTTCCTGCGCGGTCGCTACCGGGACATCGGTGCCCTCAATCGCGCGTGGCAGACCTCGCACGCATCGTTCGACACGGTCGAGCCGTTCACCGCCGATCGCATCCGCGCGCGTGAGTTTGCCGCGGGCGGCACCCTGCCGGCCAACCTGTCGCCTTGGGCTGAGCATCGCGCGTTCATGGACCGCGCGTTGGCCCGCACCGTCCGGTCGCTCGCGGGCTGTGCGCGCGCCAAGGTGGCGGTGCCGATCGGGCTCACGGGTCTGCAGCAACCCGCGGCGTACGGCGGCAGTGACTACAGCCTGCTGATGCCCGAGCTCGACGTGTTCGAGATCTATGACATCGGCGGCGCGCGCGACTTGGCGATGAGCCTCGCGCGCCCGCTGGCGCGGCAGATCATCACGCTGTTTCCGCCCAAGGAAGGCCAACCAATGGACCTGGTTGCGGCGCACGTCACCGACGCGTTGGCGCATGGGATGACCGGTGTCGTGCTGTGGCATGCCGGGCACTTGCTGAACCGCGCCGACGGGATGCAACCCACGCCGTTTGGCGTCGCCGTGCGCGACGCCCTGCGCGGCGCGCAGAGCCTGTCGCCGCTGGCGGGCGCGTCGGTCGAGCGCAGTTTGGTGTGGATTGTGGAGAGCCAGCCCGCGGTGCAGGCTCACTGGATGTTGGACTCGGCGTCGGATGGGGTCACCTGGCCACGCCGCCTGTCGTCGTACGAAGAGACCCACAGCACCAGTGTGGCGGCGCGCGCGAGTTGGGTGCGTCTGTGCGAAGACCTCGGCCTGCAACCTCGCTTCGTGGCTGCCGCGCAGCTGCGCGCCCTGCTGGCGCAGCAGCAGGTGAAGCTCCTGGTGCTGCCGGTCTGCTTGGCGCTCAGCGACGAAGAGATCGCGGCGGTGACCGACTACGTGCAGCAGGGCGGCGTCGCCGTTGCCGACGGCATGTTGGCGTTCTACGACGATCGCCTGCGCCGGCGCGATCGGCCGGGCCTCGATGCAGTCTTCGGCTTGACGCCGCGCGCCGTGCCCGGTCTGGCGCAGTTGCTGGTGCATGAAGGGCAACCAGCGGCGCAAGCGCGGCTCCTGAGCGGCGCGGCGGCCTGCGAACGAAGCATCGAGGCGGCGATCGCCGAGCGGGCGGCGCCGAGCTTGTCAGTGCAGTGCGAGCATCGGTTTGGCCGCGGCACCGCGATCTATCTCAACATCGCGGTGTGCGAATACGCCAGTGTTCGCTTGGACCCCAAACGCCTCAATGCCGCGCGCGATCTGCGTCGGCGCGTGCAACGCGTGCTCGACACCGCCGACGTCGCCCCGCCGGTGTCCGTGCGCGGCAAGGGGTTGCCGACGTGCCTCGAACGCATGCTGCTGCGCCACAAGAGCGGCCGCCGCTTCTTGGCATTGCGCGTCAACGCCATCGACAGCCCGTTCGTCTTGCAGACGTTGAGCACCCAGTCGCCGCTGACCGTCGAGGTGCAGTTTGCCGCGGCGACGCGCCTGCGCGTGCTGGGTGAGAGCGCTTGGCGCGGGCCGAGTGCGCACTTCGAACTACCCCTCGATGCGTGGCGCGGGGTGTTTGCGGAGCTGGATCGCTGATGCGCGCGGACCCGGTGGCGACGGTGTGTGGGACGCGGATCGTCGCGGCGACCGACGATGACCGCCGCCGCACGATGCTCGTCTCCGATCTGCATGTGCCCGTGCATGGCGACGCGGTGCTGGATGACTTCTTGCTGTTGTTGGCGCAGGCACGGCAGGCGCCGAGCACGACGCGCTTGCTCATCCTCGGCGATCTCTTCGAGAGCGTGGTGAACGAGCGTCAACTCGTCGCCGGGACCTGGCCGCGTCTGCTGGCCGGCCTGCGAGCGACCACCGATGCGGGCGTGCCGGTGACGTTGCTGCACGGCAACCGCGACTTCATGTTGGGGCGGGGCTTTGCGCGCGCCACGGGCAGCCGGGTGATCGCCGGCGGGCTGGCCTTCAAGCTGGGCGCGCAGCGCGCCCTGGCGCTGCACGGCGACGAGCTGTGCACCAACGACTTGCCTTACCAACACAGCAAGCGTTGGCTGCGGTCGCGACCAGTGCGCATGCTGTGCGCGGCGATGCCACGCTCGGTCGCCGACGGCGTTGGACGCACCGCGCGCGAAAAGAGCGGGAAGTCGATGGCGCGCGGCGATCCCCAGCGCTTCGCGCCGGTGGTGGAGGCGGTGGGGGAAGCGCTCAGCGCCGGATTCGACCTTCTGATCTTCGGCCACGTGCATACTCCGGCGGACGGTCGGCACGGGAACGGTCGTTACTGCATCCTGCCGGCTTTTGACGAGACCGCGATCTTCCTGGCGCATGAGGTTGACAGCGGCCTGCGATTCACGGCGCTCGGTGGCGGGGCGGTGCCAGGCTACGGCCCGCTGCAGTTTGCGCCAGCGCAGCCAGCGAACGCTGACTCCTAGCGCGCAGGCTGCTGCTTGCCCTATGTTCGCGGTGGATGCCACTGCCAAAGCCACAGCCGAACAGCGCCGAAGACCCCATCGACGTCGTCGCGATCGATGGCCCGTCAGGTGCTGGCAAGAGCACCGTGGCGCGCATGTTGGCCACGCGTCTTGGTTACGCGTACCTGGACACCGGCGCGATGTATCGCGCCGTCACGTGGCTGTTCCTGGAGAACGAGCACAACGACATCGCCGATCAAACGCGGACGCGAGCGCTCCTGCGCGAGTTGGACCTCGACCTGCGTCCCGACGGCACCGTCTTGGTGGCTGGCCGCGACGTGACCGCGCACCTGCGCTCGCGTGAAGTCGAGTCGCGGGTATCCGCCGTGTCGGCGCTGCCCGACGTGCGCATGTGCATGCGCGAACTGCAGCGCACCATCGCGCGGCGTGGGCCAGTCGTGGCCGAGGGACGCGACATGGCGTCGGTGGTGTTCCCGGCGGCCCGCCACAAGTTCTTCCTCGATGCGGAGCCCGAGGTGCGCGCGCGCCGCCGCTTTCTCGAGGTGCGCGACAAGGGGCGCGAAGTGTCCGAGGCCGATGTGCTCGACGAACTCGCGGTGCGCGATCGGCTCGACAGCACGCGCCAGGACGCGCCGTTGGCGCGCACTGCACACGCGCACTACGTCGACACCACGGAACTGTCGCCCGCGGAGACGGCCGACCTGTTGTGGAAGCGCGTGCGAGGGGAAGTGGACTGATGTCGGTGTACCAGTTCTGGCGCGGCGTCTGCTGGCTGATCACGAAGCCGCTGTTTCGCCTGTCGACCGAGGGGACCGAGCACATCCCTGAGAGTGGGCCGGTGGTGCTGGTGCCCAACCACGTGAGCTACCTCGATCCGCCGTTCACCGGCACCTGTTGTCCGCGTCCGGTGCGCTTCATGGCGCGCTCGACCCTCGCGCACAGCCGGCTCCTCGGCTGGTGGATGCGGCAGGTGGGGGTTGTCCTGGTGGATCGCGACGCGCCGGCGCGCGCGACTTTCGGTGAGTCGATCAAGCTCCTGGCGGCGGGTGAGGTGATGGCGGTGTTTCCCGAAGGCACGCGCAGCCCCGACGGGCGGCTGCACGAGTTCAAGAAGGGCCTGCTCAAGCTTCTGGACAAAACCGGAGCAATCGCAGTGCCTACAGGTATCATCGGCGCGTTCGAGGCTTGGCCTCGCCAACGCAGGTTCCCCCGGCCGCTCCGGTGTCATGTTCGCTTTGGTCCGCCCATGTCAGCGGTCGAAGTGTGTGCACCCGGTGGGTACGAGAGCCTGCGACGGGCGGTCGCCACTCTGAGTGGTCAGGTTCTCGCCCCGATCGTCGACTCCCCAGGATCCGCCACCGAAGGGGTCGCTCCACCTCGCTCTTTGGTCACGGATTCGCTGTCGGCACCTGACATCTCGTCGGTCGGCTGACGTTTCGCGACCGGTTCGTGCGCACGCAGTTGGGCGGTCCAACTGCTCACCCTGCCAACCCAAGCTGCGGTCATCGACCCCGCGGTTCAGGTTGGTTCCTTTTTTCATTCCTGGTCGATGTGCCGAGCTAGGCAGCGATTGAGCTTCTAGTCCGGCGGGTTTCTCTTCCTCAACTTTTTTTTGATGCACGGCAAGCAGTTAATCAAGAAGTTCGCGATGGATGAGGCGGAACTGAATCGCCTCACCACCGAGACGATGGCGTCCTCGCAGATCGCCGATCTCGATTTGGCCCTGGCGAACACGGTCAACGACCTGGCGCCCAACCAAATCGTCAAGGGCACGGTGTTGCGGATCATGGACGACGGCACCGTTGTCGTCGACGTGAAGTACAAGTCCGAAGGGCGCATCACGCTCGACGAATTCGCCGATCCGACCTCCGTCAAGGTAGGCCTCGAGATCGAAGCGCTCGTCGAGGACATCGCCGACGCCGAGGGCTACATCCTCCTCAGCAAGCGCAAGGCTGATCGCCTACGTGGCTGGGAGCAGATCATCCTCACTCACAAGGAGGGCGATCAGGTCAAGGGCATGGTCTTGCGCAAGATCAAGGGCGGCCTCTTGGTCGACATCGGCGTGCCGGTGTTCTTGCCTGCCTCGCAGGTCAACATTCGGCGCAGTGGCGACATTGGCGAGTGGATCGGCAAGGAGGTCGAGGCGCGCATCATCAAGATCGATGAGGAGCGCATGAACATCGTCGTGTCGCGCCGCAAGCTCATCGAGGAAGACCGCGAGAAGCTCAAGCAGACGTTGCTCGCCGACATCCAGGAAGGCCAGATCCGCAAGGGCATCGTCAAGAACATCGCCGACTTCGGCGTGTTCGTCGACCTAGGCGGCTTGGATGGGCTCTTGCACATCACCGACATGTCCTGGGGGCGCATCAACCATCCGACCGAGATGGTGGCGATCGACCAGGAAGTCGAGATCAAGGTGCTCAAGGTCGACCGCGAACGCGAGCGCATCGCGCTCGGCATGAAGCAGAAGTCGCCGTCGCCTTGGGAGAACATCGACACCAAGTACACGGTCGGCGCACGCGTCACGGGTGAGGTCACGAACCTCATGTCGTACGGGGCGTTCGTCAAGCTGGAAGACGGCGTCGAGGGCCTGGTGCACATCTCTGAGATGTCGTGGACCAAGCGCGTCAATCACCCGAGCGAGGTGGTCAAGGTGACCGACCACGTCGAGGTGGTGGTGCTGGAGGTCAACAAGGAGAAGCAAGAGATCAGCCTCGGCATGAAGCAGACCGAGGTGAACCCCTGGACGATGGTCAGCGAGAGCTACCCGCCTGGCACGGTCATCCGCGGCAAGGTGCGCAACCTCACCAACTACGGTGCCTTCATCGAACTGCAGGAAGGCATCGACGGCCTGCTCCACATCACCGACATGTCGTGGACCAAGAAGGTCACGCACCCGTCCGAGATGGTGAAGAAGGGCGAGGAGATCGAGTGCGTGGTGCTCTCGGTCGACCAGGAGAAAAAGCGCATCGCGCTCGGACTCAAGCAGCTGGCGACCGACCCGTGGCAGAACGACATCCCCGCGCGCTACCACATCGGCGACAGCGTGCCCGGCACCGTCACCAAGATCACCAACTTCGGCGTGTTCGTCGCGCTCGAGGAAGGTCTCGAAGGCCTCTTGCACATCTCGGAGCTGGCCGATCACAAGGTCGACAACCCCGAAGACGTCGTCAAGGCTGGTCAGCGGGTCGAGGTGCGCGTCATCAAGATCGACCCCGAGGAGCGCAAGATCGGCCTCACGCTCATCAACCCGCACTTCGACACCGAAGAAGCGGGAGCGCCTGTGGCAGTAGCCGGCGACCCGGCTGCGCCCGCGGTGCCGGCGGCGGTGTCGAGTTCCGCGTTGAGTTCGCTCGCGAGCCAGCTCAAGAACTTCGGCGAGCGCGTTGCCGAGCGCGAGAAGCGCGCCAAGGACGAGGACTCGGACTCCTGATCGCTCCTTTCGCGAGCCGTCACGGCAGCGCGACGAAGGGTCGCGGGCCGTGACCGTGCCCGTGGCGCGGTTGCGGCAGTCGACGGCGAGTTGCGCGTTGGGCTTGTTCCTCGCTGCTGTGCCCGGGTGCGTTGTCGTCATCGAGGATCGGCCGGTGGCGACCGCGCCTCTCGTCACCGCACCGGTGGCGATTCCGTTTGGCGATCCGGGGCACAGCGCGCGGCCGTCCGATCTGTACTACGAGAGCGTGGTCACGCAGATGCAGCGGGCCTGGCTCGAACGCGACCGAGCCTCATTGGCGCGGTTGGTCGACACGCACGACCGGAGCGACGCGCCGGCATGGGCGCAGGAGCGTGTGGCGAGCTTCCGTCGGGTGCTGCTGGTCATGCAGTTCGAAGAGGCCGTACTCGACCGGGGCGAACTCGACTTGCCGTCGCCGCTACCGGCGCTCGGCGAACGGCTGTCGTTCGCGGTACGGCTGGGCCCCTTGCCGAGCATGCCCGTGCGCTTGCCGGGGGGCGACGACCCCCTGCGCGCGCGCTTCGTGCTGCTGTTCCGCATGACGGACACCGACAGCTTTGGTACGCAAATGGACAACGCGCGCACCCAGGTGGTCGATCTGCCAGCCACCGTGGACCTGGCCGCGGGGGGCGCTGTCGAGGTGCCGCTCGCCGTCGACGTGCCAGCCGCGGGCAGCATCGTGCGGCGGGTCGCGATCGAAGTGTTCTTGATGCCAGGACACGTCGAGTTGGAGGGCGCGCGCCTGCCCAATCGATGGGTGCGTTGCGCCTGCGGCGAGGTCGAGTTGCTGCCACGCGGACACGAACCCATCGCGGCGCAACCGTTGGTGTCGCTGCGCGCGGCGTTGCAACTCGGCGATGCCGCGCATTTCCCGCACGTCTTCCTGGCGGCGCGTCAGCTCGCTCGCCACGGGGCGAGCGAGGACTGCCAGAGCGCGGCTAGCCTGCTGATCGACCGCGTGCGCCTCGGGGGTGACGAGCAGGCGAGGTCCGCGAGCGCGGCTCTTTCCGAGTTGGTGGCGGATGCGTCCTCGCGACCTCGCGACCGCGAGGGCTGGTTGCAGTGGTGGGCCGAGCGTCCCCTGGTTAAGCGCTGACCCGCGCGCGGCCGATGGCAATGGTCAAAGCCCGACGCGCCGTGCACCGAGGTTCGATCGTGCGGTTCGTTCGGCGCACTTGGCCGGCTACGCTGTGGGGCTCCTCACCCGATGCGAAGGTTTGACTCTGTTGCTATTGCGCTGCTCACCGTGCTCTCGGCGTGCGCTGCGCCTGCGCCGCGCCCGCTGGAGATCGAGCGCAGCGCCGCCGGTTTGACCGCGCTGCTGCACCACCAACCCCTGCGGTGGACTGGCCGCGCCCCGGTGAGCCGCGTGGCGCGCGCTGGCGTGCTGATCGCGGCGTCATCGAACGCGAGCCAGCCGGAGTGGGAGCTGCCGAGCGCGACCGCTAGCGCCGAACGGATGGCACAGGCTCTGGTCGCCCACTGCGGCGTCGCGCCGCGCGCGCTCACCCAACTGGTCGGCGCCGAGGTGCATCGCGACGCTGTGTCAGCTGCCATCGGCCGCGCCGCCGACGCTCTGTCGGGCGCCAACGCGACCCTGTTCCTGTACTACGCGGGGCACGGCTTCGTCGACGCGACCGGCGACCCGCTCCTGTTCGGTCACTTCACGCTGGCGGAACCAGGCGGCGGTTTCAGTGCCGGCATCGGCCGCCGCGACCTGGTGCGGGCGGTGTCGGATGCACGGCAACGCGCGGCCGCGCGCGGCGTGGCTCTGCAGGTGATCATGATCGTCGACGCGTGTCGCGTCGGCCTGCTCTCGCCGGCGCCCAAGGCCACTCTGGCCGAAGCGCCGTTGTGGGAGTTGTGGTCGACGCGGGCGGGTACCTACGCGCGCGCGGGGAGCGGCAACGCCGTGTTCGTGTTCACCGCGGCCTTGGCCGACGCGATGGACGCCTTGGCGCAGACGGCGCTGGAAGTGGATTTGCGTCGGCTGGCGGCGGAGGCGCGCGCGCGCACCCTGCAACTGACTGCCGGGGCGCAAGAGCCCGAGCTGCTGGCCCCGCGCCTGGGGGCTGAGCCGCCGACGGCGGTGCTGAGCGCTGGGGTCACCTTCAGGGTGGTGCTGAGCGATGCGATCAGTTCGGTGCGGCTGCCCGGGTTTTCGGTTCGAGTGGGGCAGCGAACCTTCCTCGCCGACGCCAATGGCGAGGCGCTGGTTGAAGCCTTGCCTGGGGTGCAAAGCATCGAGATCGACGCACCGGACTACCTCACCCGACGGGACGAAGTCGACCTCGGTGTCGAGCGCACAGGCGGCATGCTGGAGGCGAGTGTGTATCCGGCTCTGGCGTTGGTCAGCGGCCGGGTGTCGCCGCCGGGCGTGTTCATGGTGCGCGCCGTCGGTGGGCGCAGTCTGCCGCGCGACAACTACCATCTGGTGCGCACGGTGAGCGGCCGTGACGGCATGTTTCAACTGCGGGTGCCCAGCCTGACAGACGGGATGGAACTCGAAGTCGTGGTTGGCGAGCGCGTCGTGCATACCATGCCGTTGCCGCGCGCGACCGCAACCTCGGTGTCGATCCAAGGCTCGCCCGCGGTGCCACGGGTCGATGTCGCCGTGCAGTTGGATGCAGCCACTGACATGCTGGTGATCGACGGCGCGCAAGAGCCGGGGCAGCCCCTGGATCTGCCGCGGCCGCGTCAACCGCACGCTAGCTCCGACTTGGAACGTGTGCGCGACTTGCTGCGCGCGTCGCGCTACGAGATGGCGCGTGATGCGCTCTCGGTGGCCGACGTCACTGCGGCCGACGAACCGTTGCGCCAGCAGTGGCTGCACTGGCTGGAGCTACGCGCCGCGCGCGGCCAGGCGCCAGCGACCGTGAGTAAGCGCTTGGTAGAGCTTGCGGCGCGCGGTGCGCCGGAGTCGTTGCGGAGCGCATTGGCGGAGGCGTTGCTGCAACGGTTGGTCGACGCGCGCGCCTGGGATCAGGTCGCGGACCTGTTCGAGACCTGCGCCGCGAAGAAGGTCGTCGCGTCCGCGAGCTGGCAACGACTCGAGCGACGGTCGCTGCCGATCGCCATGGAATACGTGCTGCGCGGTGCGCTGGCGCATGGCGTGCAGACGGGCGATTGGCAACGCGCCGACCGCGCCAGCACCTGGCTGCTGGCCGCGGAGCACTTGTGGGTCGTGCAAGAACGGCCTGCTCTTGCCGAGCTACGCCAAGAGATTGAGCGCGAGCGCGTTGCCCCGGCGTGCCGGCAGGCATTCGAACGGGCCAACATCGCCTTGGCCGAGGGGCGTTCGGATGACGCCAGCGCGCTCTTTGCGTCCGCGCGCATCGAGGCCAACGAGCACTATCGCCAGCTCATCGACGAGCGCCTGCAGCATCTCGATGCGAGGGTGTACGAGGACGCGATGGGGGCGGGCACGCAGCACGAGCTGGCGGGTCGGTCCACCGAGGCGTTGCGCGCCTACGCCAAGGCCTACAACAAAGACCGGCGTGCGGCGGAGTCGCTGCGGCGAGTCCTGCGTGCAGGCGTGGTAGCCGACGCGAGCTTCTCCCGGACCTACGAGCGACTGCTCGACGAAGCGATCGAGCGGACACAGTCCGCGGGCCATGCGTCGGCATGGGGCGAGGTGATGCAGTTCTTCGCCGATGAGCCGCGCGCGCGCGCTGCGCTGCTGGCCGCCCTGGTGACGCCGTGGGCCGACGTGGTCGATGACAACGTGGGCCCCAGCGGTCTGCCGTGCGCCGTGCGTGAACGTCGCAGCGGTGTGGTACTGCGGTTAGTGGAAGCGGGCAGCTTCTGGATGGGAGCTGACGACGCAGACCGTCAAGCCACGGCGGTGGAACGACCGCGCCACATGGTCACGTTGACGCGGCCGTTCTGGTTGGGCGAGACCGAGGTGACCTGGGAGCAGTGGCGTCCCTTTGCGGCGGAGACCGGCCTTGGCGGTGGGCTCGAAGCGTCGTCGGCACGCCACCCGGTCGCCTCGTTGACCTGGTCCCTGGCGGAGCAGTACTGCACGCACTTTGGCTTCCGGCTGCCGACCGAAGCGGAGTGGGAGTATGCCGCGCGCACTGGCGACTCGGATCCGTACCGGCGCTACGACTGGGGTGACGACCCCCGCGGTGCCGTGGGCAACTTCTATGGCCAAGACGAGGCTCGGCCGGGTGAAGACGTGTTCCCCGTGCGCGACGGCTTCGTTGGCCTTTCGCCAGCGTCAGCATATCCAGCCAATCGCTGGGGCTTCTTCGACATGCTCGGCAACGTGCGCGAGTGGTGCGCTGACAGCTTCGCGCACGCTGCGTATCGCGAGCGCACGCAAGGTGTCGTCGATCCGAAGGTGGAAGGCGCGCCGGATGCAACGGCCGTAGTGCGTGGCGGCAGCTATCAGGATGGTCCGCGCAACGCGGGGCTCGCCACGCGGCTCGAGGCGGCGCACGATGCGCGCTTGCCCTGGGTCGGCCTGCGGGTGGCGCGCGACGTCTTCTAGGAAGTCGGTGGATGTCCAGCCTCGTCAAGCGCTGCGGAATCGTCACGGCCGCCGTCGCGGTGAGCATCGGGTTGGCCGAGGTCGGGCTGTGGCTGTGCGGCATTCCGGCCGACGCCGAGGTGTTCGAGATCATGGGGAGCGACGCCAACTGCTTTGGGCGTGACCCGGATCTGCTGTGGCGTCTGCGCACCGATCCCTTGGCGCCGCGGCTGTACCGGCCCAACCGGGTCGGCTTGCGCGGCTACTGGCCAGCGCGCAGCGAGCCTGCGCGGGACCGGCTGCGCGTCGTGTGTGTGGGCGACTCCTCGACCTTCGGCGTCGGGGGGCGCGTCGAGGACAGCTATGGCGCTGTGCTCGAACGAGAACTGCAAGATCGCATGCCCGACACCGGCGTCGAGGTTCTGCTCGCCGCGTTGCCGGGATACGGGACGTACCAGAACCTGCGGCTGTACGACCTGGAGGTCCGCGCGCTGGCCCCGGATGCCGTGGTCCTCTACCTCGCTGGCTTCAACGACTCGCGGCCGGCCAGTGGTCTACCGGACGCGGAGTTCGCCGCGTCGGAGCGCGCGTTTCACGACGCTTGGTGGAGCGGTTCGCGCTTGGTGCGAGCCATGCGGCACGCCAGCGTGCGGCAGCGGGCGCGCGCTGCGCTGGTGGACCGCGGGTCGGCGAGTGCCGAGGGCGGGGCGGTCGCGCGCCGCGTGCCGCGGCCGGAGTTCGTCGCGCACGCGCAGGCGCTGGCGTCGCGGGCTGAGATCGACGGCGCCCTCGTCGTGTTCGTGATCCCGCCGCTGCCCGTCCAGACCGTGGTCGCGCAGCCGGAACTGGTCGCCTACCGCGACGCGCTGCGAGAACTGATCTCTACCCTGCCCACGGCGATCGTGGTCGACGGCCAGGCGGCCTTCGATCAGAGCGAAGCAGCGCTCTCGCCGGCCGCGCGATCGAGTTCCGGGACCTACTCGCCGTGTTTTCTCGACTACGTGCATCCATCGTTGTTGGGCCACCGAGTGCTCGGCGGTGCGCTGGCTGACGTAGTCGTCCCCCGGCTCTTGGAGCGCCGCGTCTCTGGTGCAGCCGCGCGCGAGTCTGCGCCGAGGATCACCGCGGTGTTGGAGCAACTGGTGGTTGGCGAAGAGATCTTGCGTATCACCGGCACCGGGCTCGACCCGCATCCCCGTGTGCGTTGGGGGCGGCACTGGCTCTCCGACGCACGGTCCGGGGGGGGGGGCTCGTGGTGCGAGTGTCGCCGTACTTGCCGGCAGGTGTCGAGCGGGTCGCCATCGCGACCCCGGCGGGCACCGGGTTCAGTGAGCCCGTCACAATCACGCGACCGGACTTGATCGTGACCGTGGATGCGGGCACGCGCTGCGTCACGGCGCAGATCCGCGGCTGCCCCTCGGCGCGCGTTCGCGTGTTCTTCGGGCTCGGCCTCGCGAAGAACTGGCGCCGGACCGAGTACGGCGCCTTCGCGCTGCTCGCCGACGACCCGCCGGGTTGTGACGACGTTCCCGTGCGCTGGGCCGCTCTGCCGCTGTTGGCCCTCGAAGGCCGGTCGTCCGGGGGGGACTTTGTTGCCGAGTTCGCAATCGACGTCCCGCGCCGGTCCGCCACGCCCGTGTATGCACAGGCGCTGGTGGTGGATCCCGACGAGCCGTTCGAGGGCTTCCTCACGGCGCCGGTGCGGGTGGTGTTCAAGCCGTAGCCGGCCGGCGATCGTCGATGATCAATGATCTCCGACCTGACGCGGCGCTGATGCGCCGCGTCAGTGCTTGATCCTCAGCCAACGCTCGCCGTAGAGGAACGTGGGCGACTGCTCGAAGTCGTGGCAATGCGTGCACGTGTTCACCTCGACCTTGGGCATCTTGCCGGCGGCCTTGTCGCGCAGTCCGGCCTGAGCATCGATGTGGTGGCTGGCAGGGCCGTGGCAGGCTTCGCAGCCGACGTCCTTCAGGTCGGGGGTCTTCGCCGGGTTCACGAAGCCCGACTTGAAGCCGTAGCCGACGACGTGACACTCGACGCAGTCGGGATACGCGGTGACTGGCCAACCGTAGCGCGTGCCCTTCTCGGCCTTCTCCAGCGTCGCCCAAGCCTCGGCGTGCTTGCTCGCCTTGTAGACTTTGTAGGCGTCTTCGTGGCAGTCGGCGCACAGCGCCGTGCCGACGTAGGTTGCGCCGTTCTGCGTCGGCTTCTGTTCGGCCATCGACTCCAGCAGGCCCTCGGCCTTCACTTCGTGTCGATGCTACAAGATCATCTGGCGGGTTGTGCGATCCTCGGCGGCGCCGGGCGCGGTCTTGCTGCCCTCGAGTTCGATGACTTCGTAGCGCGTCAACTGCGGGCTGCCATCGCTCTCGCGCCGTGCCAGGGCAACGTCGATGAGCATGCGGCCGCGAATGCCGGTGAACAACACCGGCACGCCGTTGATGGTCTCGTACACGCGCGGCGGCTCGTTGAAGGCAGGCGACACGCCGATCACCAGGTCCGGACGCGGCACGTAATGGGCCGCCGCGCGCACCTCGTCGCCGAGACCGTGCACCATGAGCAAGCGCAGGCGTTCCTTGGGGCAGTCGGCCATTGCGCGTTGCCAGGCCTCGGCCGGCGGCAACAACGTGAAGCGCTCGCGGGCCGCGCCTTCCGGTAGGTGCAGCACCAGCGAAGCGACGCGCGCCGAGGGCGTGCCCGCGTGGTCGCGATACGGCTTGCTCGGGAACGCCAAAGCCGGATCTGTCGGCGGGTTCTTCTCCACCAGGTCGGAGGCCACCGCGGTCGGCCGGTAGGCCTGCAAGTACATCGTCAGGTCGTCGATCTGCAACTCGAAGTCACGGCTGCCGAGGCCGAGCACGCTGTAGCCGCCGAGGTCGAGCACGCCCAGCGCCGTCGACAGCTTGCGCAGCTCCAGGGGCGAGCCATCCTTCACCAGATTGCCGCCCTCGATGAGCAAGTCGAACGAGCGGTCGTGTTGCAGGTGGAACGCGCGGCGCGCCAGGCCTCCCATCTGACCGCTCGCGCAGCCGCACGGCTCCAAACGACCCTCCAGGTTGCCGGAGATGCGCAAGCGCAGGCGTGGCCCCAACTGCTGTGGCGAGGGGTCTTGGCTCGTCACCGACATCGTGAGGGGCCGCTCGGCGCACACGGCGAAGAAGGGAGCGAAGAGAAGGCAGGCCGCGGCGAGGACGCGGGCGCGGGCAGGTCGATCACTCATGCGAGAAGCCAACGAACTCGATGCTGGTCACGCTCCCTCCGCCGCCGCGTTTGCCGAGCTCGACAAACCCGCGGAACGCGCGGTCGTGACGGAACGTGCCGAGATAGCGTAGCACCAGGCGCGCGCTGCGCGCGTCGCCTTCGATCGGTTGCAATTCGGTCTCCATGTGCTGAGCGAGATCCTTGCCGACGATCGCGCGAACCTCGAGGACTTCGAACTCCGGTGGGCGGCTGGTGTCGTGGTCGCGCACGATCACCGAGCCTTCCTGCGGCGTCTTGAAGTCGAAGCGCCCGAAGGAAATTCGCTCCATCGGTTTGACTTCGATGTCGCCGACGATCTGTCCCGACACCGGGATCGGCACGACGTAGGCATCTGGGAGATCGGTGGGGACGGTGATCGTGGTGTACAGCGGCCCAAAGCCGAGGCCGCGGTCGGGCACGACGCGCACGTCGAGGAGGCAGACCTCGCCGTCTTGCCGCAGCTCGACGCGGACGCGCGGGTCGTCGGCCTTGGCGCTCAGAAAGTGGGCTTGCGTGCCTTTTCGAGGCCGCAACTCCAGCGTCAGGCTGTAGCGCTGTGACATGGGCAGCGCACCGAAGTTGATGTGCGCAAACGGCGACACGGCCACGGGCGCCTCGATGCCGAAGGTGAAGCTGATCGGGATCACCACCCGGCCAAGTGTTTCGCCGATGTCGGTGAGCAGAACGTTGCCGGCGTTGGTCACGGGCTTCTGCTCGCTCGCCTCTTTGCGCCGGGTGTCGAGGCTCAACTCCAAGAACAGCTTCTCGCCGGGCAGCACGGCGTGCTCGTTGGCGACACGCCCCAGGGAGACGCGTTCCTTGCCGTCCTTGCCAATCGCGACGAAGTGCGTGGAGACGCACGAGCAGCTGCCCTGATAGCCGAGCGGCAGCATCGCGCCCCGGTCCTGCGGGAAGTCGATGGGGACGCGCACGATGGCGACCTGACCGTGCGGCACCATGCCGAAGTCGTGGAACACGGGGTGCGGTTGCCACGGCGCGGGCGGCTTCGTGCAGGCGCTGAGCAGCGCGAGGGAAACCAATGCCGTGACGAGTGGATTGGTTTGCATCGCGCGGTGCCGCAGTCGCTGGCGGCGCGTGCCGGGGCAGGAGGGGTTCGAGGCCGTCGACACGTTCACCATTGAACGGGATGGGGTGGGGGCAGGCTAGACACAGCTCGCGCCCTGGTCTCCGGGCTGCCGTCGCGCCGTCGTTGACGGCGCGGCAGCCCGTTCAACCCGACCCCGCAAAAGCGCGAGGGCCACTCCGATGAGTGGCCCTCGAGTTCGTTCCTAGCTGAGTCCGAGACGGGGAAGATCATTGCAAGGGGCTTGCCGCGGGACACGAGGTTCGTGCGAGTTGGCGCAGAGCGCAGCCGAGGCAGCGTTGTGACGGCGAGAAGATCGTTTTGCGACCGGTGTGGCAGCCTTCGACACCGCCGCCGGTTCGCCGCCCGCACCCTCGGCTATGGCACGTCTGCCATGGTCGACAGGCCATGCCGCTTCAGTTTGCGGTGCAGGGTCGTGTAGTCGATCTTGAGCGCGCGCGCCGCCGCCGCCTTGTTGCCACCGAAGTGCTCGAGCGTTTCGCGCAGGATGCGCGCTTCCAGCGCATCCACGGCCCGCCGTAGGCGCTCGGCGAGCGGCGCTGCGACATCACCGAGGCTGAGTTCTTCCTCGCGGGCCGCGGGCTCGCGGGTCCCGAGATCGAGCGCGTCGGCGTCGATGCTCTGGCCGCCATGCGTCAGCACGGCGCGGCGCACGACGTTGCGCAACTCGCGCAGATTGCCGGGCCAGGCATGCGTCGCCAGAGCTTCCTCGGCCTGCTTGCTGAGGCTGCCCGCATGCGCGCCGAATTCGGTCTGCGCTTCGGCGAGGAAGCGGCGGGCAAAGTGCAGGACATCGGCCGGACGCGCGCGCAACGGCGGCAGCTCGATGCGGAACTCGGCGATGCGATGGAACAGATCCAGGCGGAACGTGCCGTGTTGCACGGCGGCGGCGAGGTCGACGTTGGTGGCGCAGAGCAGGCGGGCGTCGAACGGCACCGGCGTGTCGCCGCCCACCGGAACCACGCTGCGTTCTTGCAACGCGCGCAGCAGCCGAGGCTGCAGGGGCGGCGGTAGGTTGCCGATCTCGTCGAGGAACAGCGTGCCGCCATCGGCCTTGGTGAACAGACCCTCGCGATGGTCGGTGGCGCCGGTGAACGCGCCCCGCCGATGGCCGAACAACAGGCTCTCCATCAGCGACTCCGGAACGGCGCCGCAGTCGATCGCCACGAACGGGCCGTTTCTATGCGATGAGCGCCGGTGGATCTCGCGCGCGGCGATCTCCTTGCCGACACCGGACTCGCCCACGAGCAGCACGGCGAGGCCAGCGTGCCCGGCAACGACTGACAACAAGCGGTCGAGTTCGTGCGCGGCCGGGGTGATGCCGAGGTCGAGTCCCGAGCGACCACGCAGCTCGCGCACCTGCCGCAAGAGGCAACGCTTCTCGGCGGCGCGTCGGACGGCACCCACCAGGCGGTGGCGGTCGAACGGCTTGGCCACGTAATCGTAGGCGCCGAGCTTCATCGCGCCGACCGCGGTCTCGATGTCCTCCACGGCGGAGAGCAGGATGACGGGCAGATCCGGATCGCGCGCGCGGCTGTCCTCGAGCAACTGCACGCCATCGCCTCCCGGCATGCGCACGTCGCTGAGGACGACATCGATCTCACCCGCGGCAAGCGCGGTCAGCGCTTGCTGGCCATCGTCGGCGGTCGTCACTTCGAAGCCGGCGCTGCCGAACAGGTCGCGCAGAACCCAGCGCATGTCGGGTTCGTCATCGACGATCAAGATGCGCGGCGCGGTCACGCCGTACTCGCGCCGACCGCGACCCGTTCGGCGGCCATGGTTGCTGTGGCCGGAATCGAGATCAGCGCGCGGGCGCCGCCAAGGTGGCGCGCGTAGAGGCGCACGCTGCCGCCCATCGCGGTCAAGATGCGACGGGCCGACAGCAAGCCGAGGCCCGTGCCACGCTTCTTGGTGGTGAAGAACGGGCGGAACAGGCGTTGTCGTTGCAGCGGCAGCCCGACGCCGCGATCTTCGATGGCGAGCCACACGCGCGGCACGCCGCGCCGGCTGACGCGCGCCCGGAGGAGCACGACCCCGGCGGGCTTGCTGGCCTCCAGGGCGTTGTTGAGCAGGTTGACCAGCGCGCGCTGGGTGGCCGCGCGCTCGACGGCGAGAGTCACGCCGGGGCGGACGTCGCAGCGTACGACGACGCCGCGTTGCTCGGCGAGAATCGCGACGATGTCGATCGCGTCGGCGCACAGCTCGTGCAGCAGTACCGGCGCGGGAGTGGCCGACTGCGTGCGACCGACGTCGAGCAACGCTTCGATCGTGGCGTCGGCGCGCGCTAGGTTGCGCGTGATCACCGCGAAGCGCTCGCGGTGCGCTTGCGCCGTGGCTGGGTCAGCGCTGGCGTGCAAGCCGTCGACCGCAGCCTTCACGACGGCCAGCGGGTTGCGTAGGTCGTGGGCCACGCCGGCGGCGAGTTCACCGACGGCGCGCAAGGCCTCGGCTTCGAGCAGGCGCTGCTCCATGCCGCGGCGCGCGTGTTCGGAAGACACCAGCTCGCCCGCGGTGGCCGCGTGCACGTCCTGCAACCTGGCGTGTTGGGTCAAGAGTTCGGCGATCAGCAACACGATCCCATACGACAGCAGGCTGACGCCGAGGAGGAAGCCGGGGCCTTGTTCGAGCGCTATCAAGGTGCGTTCGATGAACTCGGGGTCGGCCTTGACCCGCATCAAGCGGACCCCCGCGCCGATGGCGAAGCATGCCGTCAGCAGCAGGAAGCCATTTTCCACCAGGCGGAACGAGAGCGCGCGCGGCAAGGCGCTGCGCCGGCGGATCACGACGAAACAGACGTACAGGGTCGCGGTGTAGAGGGATCGCAGACACGGTGTGACCGAGTCGTGCGCCGGGAAGAACGTGCAGGCGATCGTGAGGGCCGTCAGCAGGCCACAGGTCGCCGTGGCAGCCGGCACGATGGCGACACTGAGTTCCACAGCCGAAGCATCTTCGCGAAGCGCGAAGATGTTTCGGCTGTGGAAAGTCATGAGCCGTAAGACGTAAGCCGTAAGTCCAGAACGCGGACAGGCCGCGACGGTGAGGCGGTCAGGCGGCGGTCTGGGACTCATGGCTTACGTCTTACGGCTCATGACTCGCGGCAGAGCCGCCGGGCGGCTCGCTTCGCTTCTCGTTGGTTGCGGCTCTGCCGCGCTGAG
>JANPER010000147.1:0-3165 GCA_031423015.1 Planctomycetota bacterium
CCGGCGACAGCTCGAGCGCCTCGTCGAAGAGCGGGCCGGAGAACGACAACGCCGCGGTCGGAGCGAACGCGATGCTGGAGCCCAACGCCAGGCCGTGCGCATCGAACGCGGCGCGGATGTGCTCCCTGTGCGGCTTGGCCTCGGGTAGCAGGATCATCGCTCGCCCGACCGCGCGGAAGAATCGGTCCGAGACCTGGGCAGCGCGGACCCCCTTCGCCAGCAGGGCGCCGGCAGTGTGGGCGGCCTCGCCGAGCGCATCGGCGGTCGTGCCGGCGGCACGAAACAAGCGCGCGATCAGATCGTAGAGGCAGCCGGAGAAGATCTGGCCGAAGCTGTGGGGCTCGGCGATCAGCGCTCCGGGACCGCCGTTCGCCGGCAGGTTCGCCGGCAAGTCCCAGCGAAACCGGTTGAGCGCGTGGCGGGGCGCGCCGGCGTTGTGACCGGGGAACTTCAGCTGGATCGCCTCGGCGAGCTGCTCGGCGGTGGCTTCGACTCCGTTGGCGTGGTCGAGCTGGGCCGCGACGCGGGTCCGGATCTGGGGATCGGCCAGCGCCGTGAGCAGCGCAACGCAGTCGCCGAACGCCTCGTGGAACGCGTCGACCTCAAACAGGTTTAGGTCCCACAGGTCGGCGCGCACCGCGTCGAGGATAGCGTGCCCGACTTCGTGCGAGACGACGTCGGTGCTAGCGCCGCTGTAATAGCGCCGGCCGCTGACGTCGTCGTGGAAGAACTCGACGCCGGCCCGGTTGTAGAACGCGTTGAGGTCGACGCCGCGATCGTGGCGCAGCGCCAGCGAACGGCCCGACTGCCATCGCAACAGAGGCCGGTCGAAGGCCTCCCACGCTGCGATCGCGCGCAGGGCGGCCTCGCGGGCCTGCCAGTGTCACCACCGGCCTGGTTGAGGCCCACTTCCAGCGGTGACGCCGGTGCCCGGGCCTGGCGGGTGGCCGCCGATGGGTAGCCAGCGACGGCCTGGCCGGGTCCCGGGGGCCGGGGGCCAAGAAGTCGCCCCGCTGGTCGGGCATGGCTAGATCGGCCGCGCGGAAGATGAAGAAGAGGGCCCGGGTGGCAACCCGGGCCCTCACGTACAGATCGCGGAAGACCGTACGGCCGTAGTCTCGGTCGGCCGGAGGTCGCCGTCCAGTTCTTGTCCGTCCGCATCTCCGGATGGACGACCGCGGCCCTGTTCCCCTCTACGACCTGGACTGCGCGTGGTGCGCGGGGGCGTTCGGCGTCTGCCGCGCCGACTATCACGGGCAGGTGTACTGCACCGAGGCGTGCAGCGTGTTCGGCCTCGCGGCCAGCCATCGGCTGGCAAGCGCTCGCCACCAGCGGAGCCTTGGCGACGACGGTCGGCAGGACCAGCGAGACCAGCAGCGCGCTCGGCGGGCGCGGAAGTCCGCGGAAGCCGAGCGTGTTCGTGATGCACGTCGAGAAGAAGTTGCGGTTCGTGCTGAATGCTCTCCGCCGTGCAGTCCGATCGCGCTCGTCGAGGGCGCGCTGGTGACCGGCGGCGAGAGGAACCTGGATGGAATCGTACAAAGTGGTGCTGTCGCCGTCGACGAAGTGGACACGCGTGGTGGTGAGCCACGGCCCCGACGAGCTGCTCCGGGCGATCTTGCCGCCGCCCTCGCAGCTGCGGCACGAGCAGTCGGCGCGTGTGTTCCTCGAGGGGTTGGCCCTCTTGTTCGACACCCGCCTGCACGTTGTGCTGTCTGTGGCCGCCCAGGACGCGGGCTTCTGCCTCGGCCTCACCGACGAGTTGGGCATCGGCCGGTGCTCGATCTACTACGAGGTCAGCGTGATCGAGCGCGGGGCCCGCCGCCGACGGGGGGCCCGACTGCGCGGAGTCGGCGACTTCGCCGACCTGCGGCAACTTCACCTGGTCCCGAACGGCGGTGAGCGGTGACGCGCCTGCCCGGCATGGCCCAGGACCTCGCCGCGCAGCTCGCCAAGGACGAACGAGCGGCGATCCACCTGGCCGAGGTGCTGCGGCTGCGGCTCCTCGAGGGGAAGTCGATCCGCGCCATCTCGCGTCAGCTGCACATCGCGCGTGACACGGTGCGGCGGCTGCTCGGGCAGCGGCGGCCGTCGCCGCCGAACCCGCCACCGGCGCGAGGGTCGATCGTCGACCTCTACGACGACGACATCCGCCGCCGCCTCGCCGACACGCCCGAGATGAAGGCGACCGCTCGGCTACAGGTTCGGGGCGTGTTCACGGCGCGATCCGGAATCCGCCGCGACCGATGCAACTTGTGTAGCTCGGCCGCACTCGAAGCACGCGAGCGTCCAAGCGCGGTCCGAACCACCACGGTCGCGGCTCAGGCCTCGGACGCCTCAGACGGATCCCCATGCTCACACTGTCGCTCGTCGCCCAGCTCGTCATCTCGGCCTCCGTGCTCTTCGTGTGGATCTTCCGGTTCGGGAGCATCGAGCGGGAGTTCAGGGAGTATCGATTCTCGATCATGTTCCGCAGCTTCATCGGGGCTACGAAGATCGCGCTCTCGACCCTCCTCGTCGCCGGCATCTGGTATCCCGCGATCGTACTCGCCCCGGCGTTGATGATGGCGCTACTGATGGCCGGGGCACAGTGGTCCCACTTCAGAGTGCACCATGCAGCAGTCAAGTTCGCGCCCTCGCTGGTGCTGCTCTTGCTCTCGCTGTTCGTCGCTGCATTCCACATGGGAGTCGTGAGCTAGGTGGGCCTGCGAACGGCCCTCGCTGTCGCGTCGAGCGTGGCATTCGTTGGCTACGGGATCCACTGCCTGACCTCGCGTGCCATGGAGCGTGAGTTCGCTCGCTATGGGCTGCGCGACCTGCGGATGGTCACAGGCTGGTTGGAGCTTCTCGGAGGCCTCGGCCTGTTCATCGGGTTGTGGTGGCCGCTCGCCTTCTGGATCTCAACGGGCGGTCTGGCGCTCCTGATGGCGTGCGGGCTCTTCACGCGGTTGAGAATGCGCGATCCGTTTCTGCTGCTGCTTCCAGCCCTGCTGCTGTTGCTCCTCAACACCTACCTGCTCGTCGACTCCTTGCGTGGTCGCGTGTAGGTCACGGTCATGAGCGAATTCAGACGTGCTCTCGCCGCGCACAAGACCGCCGCGACGCCGCGGCGGTGGGTCTTCGTGCCCTACGACCAGCTCACGAGCGCCATCGGCCCGCTGGCGC
>JANPER010000148.1:0-24713 GCA_031423015.1 Planctomycetota bacterium
GCCAGGGCTCCGCTCCGGCGATCCCAACAACGGGCGATCTCCAGCGGCGGTCTTCGTGTGCTTGACCATCTCGTTCCTTGCCTACGCCCTCGACACTAAACCTGAACCCTACAGTTGTCTCAGGCATGTTGGCACAGAGGGATTGATCAACGGCTCGTGATCTCGGGCACGTCGGTGTACGTCGCCTGGCGCGACAAGCGGAGCGGGCTTGCGGATGTCTACTTCAACCGCTCGTTGGACAGCGGTGCCACCTGGCTGGCCTCAGACGTGCGGATCAACACCGGTGTGCCGGCCGGCACCGCGGACGCTCGCAATGCGGAGCTCGCGGCGTCCCAATCGACCGTGTACCTGGTCTGGTGGGACGACCGCAACGCGACGGGCGGCGTCCACGACGTTTTCGTGCAGCGTTCGCTGGACCGAGGGACCACCTGGCCGGTCGCGCCCACCCGCCTTGATACTGACGTGCCAGGGGCAGCGGATTCGCAGTCTCCGCACCTTGCGGCGTCCGCGTCGTCGGCCTTTGTGGTCTGGTCCGAGTTCCGCAACGGCGACTCTGATATCTACATGAACCGCACCAGCGACCACGGGGCAACGTGGCTCGCCGCTGACGTCAAGATCGACAATGCGGCCACAGGCATCTCGTCTGGCGACACCCAGATCGCGGCTTCTGGCTCGTCGGTGTACGTCACCTACCAAGACGACTCTCGCCGCCCCTTCAACAGTCTGAAGTTCAACCACTCGGTGGATGGCGGCGTGACTTGGCTGCATCGCGAGCTCCACCTCCTGTTCACCGGGCAGGCGACCGCGCTACGCCGAGACATGGCGGTATCGGGCGCGTCGGTCTACGTGGCGTGGGACGACGTGTGGAGCGCCAGACAGAACCCAACGGAGATCCACTTCAGCCTCCCCTTCGGGTTCGTGCAGTACGGCGTGGGCAAGCCGGGCTCCGGCGGCATCGCGCCGAGCATCGCGGGTTCGGGCGAAGCGGCCATGGGCCGCACCGTGTCCATCGACATCACCAACGGCCTCGGCGGCGCGCCGGGGGGCCTGCTGATCGGTGGCCCCGGGACCAAGACTGCAATCCCGTTCTTGGGGGGAACGCTCCTCGTGAACCATCAGGCGCACGTGTCCTTCACGCTCAGCGGACCCATCGGGGTTCCGGGCGCGGGCACGTTTTCGCTCCCGATCGCGCTCCCGCTCAATCCCGCGTTCCTGAGCATGGTCTTCTACTTCCAGCCAGGCGTCCTCGACGCCGGCGCGTCGTTCTCGCTCTCGTTGGGCAACGCCATCGAGATGTGGGTGGGCTAGCGCGCGTCAGCGGCGTTCAACTCGAACAACAGATCTCTGAAGTCGCGGTTCGTCTCCAACTTCGCCCCTCCAACGTCGGGCTTCGAGTACCAGGTCCCACATCATGGCGACGCGTTCTTCTGCCGTGAACGACTGCCACCACTCATCGTCCATGCGTTCGTCGTCGATGCCGAGTCGACCGACGCGCACGGTCACGGTGCGCTTGGGTCAACACGAACGCCGCCAAGCTCGACATCTGGTGAGAGGGGCGGTGAGGTGCGTGGCAGCGGACTGCCGTCACCGCGCCAGCCACTTCTTCCACGCAGCTTCAACCGCCAGCCAGTCCTTCGGCAACAGGTCGGCGACCTCCTTGGTCACGGCGTCGAGCACGAATCGCTCGCGTTCGCGGAGCGCGTTCACCCTCGCTTTGGTGGCGTCGCTCGGCGAGATCGGGGTTTCGCCCGCGTGGGACTCCGGTGCGGGGGCGGCATGCTCCTTCTGCCACTGCTCTGCGGCTTTGATGACGGCGCTCGCATAGCGCGGTAGGAACCGCTGCATGCCCTTGAGGCGTTCGCATTCCTTGCTGTCCAGGAACGCGATCAGACTCGCCATCTGCATCCGGAGCTGGAGGTCCGCGTTGGGATCCCGCGGCCATTGCTCGGTGGACTGCGTAATCAGTTGCCGCAACGAACGCAGCGCGTCGGCGCGCCGCGCTTCGCGCAGATGGTCTTTGGCCCAAGGACTGACCTTGAACGTGAATCCCTTGCCGTCGACTTCACACGCGACAAGGTGCACCGACAGTGCGAACACGAACCAGGGCGGGCACGCGGCGAGGTTCGGATCCTTGTCGCCGAAGTAGCAAGCGATCAATCCGCTCTGCAGGGTGTAGTCGTTTCCCTTGAACAGAACGAGTTCGGGCTTCGCGCTGCTGATCTCGGTCAAAGGCTCGATCTTCCAGCCGAATGCCATGGCTTCTGTGGGATCCGCACACAGCCGAATCGAGCTGCCCATCACATACTCGTCGGATACGTCGGCGAAACGAGCGTCGAGCCAGTTCCAAATGGCGCCGGCTTGGTCGAGCACCGCATTCGTGGCCTTCTTGTCGACGTGTGAGATCGCGACGAAGTACTTGCTCTTGGACTCCAGTCCCGACCAGCCGTCGGGCACTTGCGCCAGCGCCTTTGCATTGCGTTTGCGCGCGAACGCCTCGCGCATCTGCCAGCGTTCGGACCTGGGCAGCTCGCGCCACTCGTGCGGGGCCCGTGCCCATAGCGGCACTTCGGGATCCTGCGTGGCGACACTCGGCAGCCGCGTGCCTTCGCTTGGGTCTGCGGCGAGTGCGCCTTGTGCGTCGGCCTTGGCTGCGCACAACATGAGGGTCACGCTGACATGCCAGTGGAGTCGCGCCATAGACACGTGCTTACCGCCTCCACTGCCGACTTGCCATCCGCGCGAATCGATCGAACTCCAGAGACAACAGCGTCGGCGGCCCCTCCCGGTCGGCGCTGCGCCGATCTCAATCCCTGTTGCGGCCGCCGGCTGCGCTGAGGATCGTTCCGGTGCCCGGCTCGACCCCGAGCAACAACACCAGCGTCGCTCGGCCCTACATTTCGTGAGGTGGGGTGGCGGTGATGCGCGCGGTTGCGAGCCAGGCCGTCACCGCGTCGGCCATCACAGCTTCTTGCTGGCGGGCCTCACCGCCCTCAAAGACCCGCACGGTGCCGTGGCAGCGGCGCGATCACGCCAACCCCGCCGCAATCTCGATGTAGCGCAATGCAGGAGAGTCCGCGTGTCGCGCCAGGCAGGACACCGATAGGATTCGTGACAATGGCGGTGACGATCGACGAGACCGTAGCTTTCCTGAAGCGCCGAGAAGCAGAGCGTCGCGCTCGGACTGACGCGCGGGCAAAGGTGCTCCGCGAGCGCCTGCCCGCGGCCAAAGCGCTGCTCACCGAGCGCTACGGCGCGCGGCGTGTGATCCTGTTCGGCTCTCTCGCGCGTGGCACGCTCTCCGAGCGAAGTGACGTCGACCTCGCGGTCGAGGGCTTGCACCCCTCGGCCTACTTCACGGCGATCGCTGATCTCACGGGCTTGCTCGATACGCCGGTCGATCTGGTGGAGCTCGAGACCGCGTCCGACAGCATGCGCGCCCGACTCGACCTCGAGGGCATCGAGCTGTGAACGGCGCGCTGCATGTCCTGCGGCTCGAAGTAGGCAGCGATGGCGCCGCGTTCGCGTCGCGCGTAGAAGAGATCGAGAGCCTTGCGCTTGCGTTTGCTGCCGACGATCCCAACCTCCTCGCGCGCGCGGCGGTGGCGCTCCATCACGCCTACCGTGCGATCGAGGCAGCGCTGGCGCGGATCGCCAAAGTGTTCGGAACTGAACCCGCGGGCGCGAACTGGCACCGTTCGCTGCTCGAAACGATGGCAATGGACGTGGCGGGGATCCGGCCGGCCATTGTGAGTTCGGCCGCTCTCCCCGACCTGCGCGAACTGCTGGCCTTCCGACACTTCTTCCGCCACGCCTACGTCACGCCTTTCGATCCCGGCCGACTCACCGCCCTGCGCGATCGGGCGATCCGGGTGAGCCCCGTGGTCCTTGCTGACTTCGCGCGGATCGATGTCTGGTTGACCACGCTCGCCCAGCGGACCGGGTCCGCCTGACGTAGCCAAAGCTCTACATCTGGTGAGAGGGAGCGGAGGCGGCGATGCGCGTCGTTGCCAGCCACGACGTCACCGCGGCGGCCATCGCCGCTTCTTGCCCGCTGAAGCGATGATCGGCGCCTGCCAACTCCACGACCTGCGGTCGATCACCGGCGGCGCGTCGTGCGTCGTGCGCGTCCTGCAAGGGCACCAACTCGTCACCCGTGCCGTGCACCAGCAGCCACGGCACCTCGATGCGCGCCGCGGCGGGCAACACGTCGCCGATCGCGTGCGCGTCGTCGAGGAACGCCTGGGTCAGCGGACACTGGGGTTTGCCGAGCATCAGGTCGCCGGGGCGCATCGCGCCGAACTGCGCTTGCATGAACGCGCTCACATGCACCATGCCGGCGAGTGACACGAGGCCGCGGATGCGGCGGTCGTGCGCGGCGCGCAGCACACCCACCGCGGCGCCCATGCTGTGGCCAGCGAACACCACGTCGCGCCCCGCCAACCCGTCGAGGACGCAGCCGAGGTCGGCCACTTCTTTGCTGATGCTGACGTCTGCGTAGCGGCCCTCTGAACCGCCGTTGCCAGCGAACGAGAAGCGCACCGACGCGACGCCCTGGGCGCTGAGGTTTTCGCTGAGCGCCAGCAGCCACGGCCGGTCCTTGTGCGACGTCACGCCATGCGCGATCGCCACGATGCGGCGGTCGCCAACGCGGCCGGGGTGGAACGTGGCGTCGAGGCGTTCGCCGTGGCTGTTACGGAACGTGATCACGAACGCGATCATGCCGGGTAGACAGGGAGTTGCACTCGCCTACGCTGGCTGCCCCACGGACTCGCTCGCCATGCTTTGTCGTTCCCTCCTGCTCCTCGCGGTGGTCCCTGCGCTCGCGGCGCAGGCACCCGTCGGCGACCTCGACTATGGCCGCGACGTGCGCCCCATCTTGTCGAACACGTGCTTTGCGTGTCACGGTCCGGACGCCAACAAGCGCAAGGCGAACCTGCGGCTCGACCTCGAGGGCGGCGATGCGCACACCAAGTCGGGCAAGCGTGCGGTGGTGCCGGGTGACCTCGCGGCGAGTGAGCTGATCCGGCGCATCGAGGCGTCGGACGGCGACCAGATGCCGCCGCGCTCGAGCGGCAAAAAGAAGCTGACCGCCGAGCAGGTTGCGACGTTGCGGAGGTGGGTCGCGGGCGGGGGCGCGCGGAGCGCGCATTGGGCCTTTGAGCCGCCGCAACGACCGACGACCCGCGACGCCGCCAGCCCCGCGACCCTCGACCGCTTGGTGGAGGAACGTCGTGCCGAGCTGGGCGTGTCGGCATCCCCGCGCGCGCGCCGCGCCACGCTGCTGCGGCGCGCGACGCTCGACCTCACTGGCCTGCCGCCGACGCCCGACGAGGTTGCGGCCTTCCTCGACGACGCGAGCGACGACGCGTACGCGCGTCAGCTCGACCGTCTATTGCAATCGCCGCGCTACGCCGAACACATGGCGCGGCTGTGGCTCGACCTCGCGCGCTACGGCGACACGCACGGCTATCACCTCGACAACGTGCGCACCATGTGGCCGTACCGCGACTTCGTGGTGCGCGCGTTCGCGGCGAACATGCCGTTCGATCGCTTCACCATCGAACAGCTCGCGGGCGACTTGCTGCCGAATCCGTCGCGCGAGCAACTGATCGCTACCGGCTTCAACCGCTGCAACCCGACGACGGCGGAAGGTGGTTTGATCGACGCGGAGTATCTGGCGAAGTATGCGAGCGATCGCGTGGCCACGACGGCGAACGTGTGGATGGGGCTCACGATGCAGTGTGCCGCGTGCCACGACCACAAGTTCGATCCGGTGACGCAGCGCGACTTCTACCGCATGTTCGCGTTCTTCGACTCGATTCAAGAAGAAGCCAGCGACCAGAACGCCGCGTTCGCGCCGCCCGACATCGAGGTGCCGAGCGCCGAGCAAGAGAGTCGACGCGACGAGTTGCGGGCGCAAGTCGCGGCGACGGCCGCCAAGCTCACCGCGCCGGATCCCGTGCTCGACGCGTCGCAGCTCGCCTACGAAGAGGCGACACGGACGCGCCTGCTCACCCTGTGGACTCCGCTGCCGGCGACCTCGGCGCTGTCGCGCGCCGGCGCGTCGATGACGATCGATGCTGCCGAGCACACGGTGCAAGGCTCCGGCGTCAACCCGGCGCGCGACGTGCACGAGATCGTGTTGCGCAGCGATCTGCCGTCGATCGCGGCCCTGCGTCTCGAAGCGCTCCTGCCGCCGGACACGCGCAAGCTCGGCCGCAGCGACAACGGCAACTTCGTGCTGACCGCGGTCGAGCTGGAAGTGGCGCCGGCCGACGATCCGCTGCGAGCGCAGAAGATCGCGCTGCTGTCGGTGTGTGCCGATCACGCGCAACCTGGGTTTGCGCCGCGCGCCGTGCTCGACGGCGCCCCGGCGACGGGCTGGGCGATGGTCGACGCGCTGACCGCGCCGCACGAACTCGTCCTCGCCCCGGCGACGCCGTTTGGCTTTGCGGCCGGCACGTTGCTGCGGCTACGCCTGCACTACGAGTCGCAGTTTGCGCGCCACACCCTGGCGCGCGTGCGCGTGAGCGTCACCGGCGACGCCGCATTGCGGCCGTCGATCGTCTCGCCGTGGAGCAGCGTCGGGCCGTTCGTCGTCGACACCGCGGCGCACGCGTTCGCGATCGAGCATGGTCCCGAACACGACCCCGACGGCACGGGGCTCTTTGCCGGCGGCAAGCTCGCCTGGCAACCGCAGCCGGCGTGGCGCGACGAGCAAGTGCACGACCTCGGCAAGGTCGGCAACAGCGCGATCTACTTGCGTCGAGTGTTCGAGTGCGGCAGCGAGCGCCAGGCGGAGTTCGCGTTCGGCAGCGACGACGGATTGATCGTGTGGATGAACGGCGAGCGGGTGCTGGCGAACGAAGTGATGCGCCCCGCGGCGCCCGACCAAGAGCGCGTGCGCGTGCGTTTGCGCGCCGGTCGCAACGTGCTCTTGCTCAAGGTGGTCAACGGCGGCGACGGTCACGCGTTCTTCTTCCGCGTGATCGGTGAAGACGTGACGGGAGTGCCGCTCGACGTGTCGCACGCGTTGGCGCGCGAGCCGGCCACGCGCGTGCCCGCGGACGCCGCGCTCTTGCAGCAGCACTACCGGCGTACCTTCGCGGCGTCGCACCGCGCGTTGGAAGCGGAGGTTGCGCGTCTGCAAGGCGACGTGCGCATGGTCACCGCCGCGATCCCGCACACCATGGTGATGCGCGAGCGCAAGCAGCACCGTGACACGCGTCTCCTGGTGCGTGGGCAATACGATCAACTCGGCGAGGCGGTCACGCCGGGCGTGCCCGCGATGTTCGGCGCGCCCGAGATGACGTCGCGCTTGGAGTTGGCGCGCTGGCTGGTGTCGGGCAAGCACCCGCTGGTGGCACGCGTGGCGGTCAATCGTCTGTGGGCGCAACTGTTCGGCGTGGGCCTGGTGCGCACGCAGGAGGACTTCGGCTACCAAGGCGAGTGGCCGAGCCACCGCGAGGTCCTCGACTGGTTGGCGTGCGAGTTCGTCGACTCGGGCTGGAACGTGCAGCACGTCCTGCGGTTGATCCTGCTGTCGTCGACTTATCAGCAAGCGTCGGGCGCCGACGCCGATCCGTGGCAACACGACCCCGACAACCGATGGTTGGCGCGCGGGCCGCGCGTGCGGCTCGACGCCGAGGTGATTCGCGACCAAGCGCTGTTCGTCAGCGGCCTCCTCAACCCCAGGCAGGGCGGGCCCGGCGTCAATCCGTATCAGCCGTCCGGCTTGTGGGAGGCGGTGGGCTACGTCAGCAGCAACACCGCGAACTACCGGCAAGACACCGGCGACGCGTTGTATCGCCGCAGCCTCTACACCTTCTGGAAGCGCACCTCGCCGCCCGCCAGCATGGCGTTGTTCGACGCGCCGACGCGCGAGGCCTGTGTGGTGCGACGCTCGCGCACCAACACGCCGACGCAGGCGTTGGCGCTGCTCAACGATGTGCAGCAGGTCGAGGCGGCGCGCAAGCTGGCCGAGCGAGTGCTCCTCGCCGATCATCCCGACGACGCGGCGCGCGCGCGCGGCATGCTGCGCTTGGTCTTGGGACGGCGCGCCGACGTCGAGGAAGAAGTCATCCTGGTCAGCCAGGCGCACGCGATGCAGGCGCACTACGCCGGCGATCACGCCGCGGCGCGCGCGCTGCTCGCGGTGGGCGAAACCAAGGCGGACGACTCGGTAGACCCCGCGCGGCTCGCGGCCTGGACGCTGGTGGCGCAGACGATCCTCAACCTCGACGAGACGGTGACCAAGCGATGAGTGAACTCAACTCCAGCCTGTCGCGCCGCAGCCTGTTGGCCGGGGCTGCGCTGCCGTTCGCCGCGTGGCGCGCTGACAAGGCGACGCCTGGCCCGCACTTCGCGCCGCGCGCCAAGCGAGTGATCTACTTGGTGATGGCCGAGGGTCCCTCGCAGTTCGAGACCTTCGACTACAAGCCTGGGCTCGCCGCGCTGTACGACAAGGACCTGCCGGACTCGGTGCGCAACGGCCAGCGCATCACGACGATGACTTCGGGCCAGACGCGCTTTCCCATAGCGCCGTCGATCTTCCCGTTCGCGCAGCACGGCCAATCCGGCGCGTGGGTGAGCGACCGCTTGCCGATGATCGCCAAGATGGTCGACGACATCACCGTGATTCGCTCGACGTTCACCGAGGCGATCAATCACGACCCGGCGATCACGTTCTTGATGACCGGCTCCGAGTTGCCGGGCCGGCCGTCGATCGGCGCTTGGATCAGCCAGTGCCTCGCCAGCGAGAACAGGGATCTGCCGGCGTTCGTCGTGTTGCACTCGAGCTGGACCGGGCGCAAGGAGGCGCAGGCGTTGTATTCGCGGCTGTGGGGTTCGGGCTTCTTGTCGAGTCGACACCAAGGCGTGTTGTTTCGCTCGGCGGGCGACACCGTGCTCTATCTCGACAATCCGCCAGGGGTCGCCGATGCCACGCGCCGCGCCATGCTCGACTCGCTGGCGGCGATGAACCGACTGGCGCACGCGCGCGACGGCGACCCCGAGATCGAGACGCGCATCGCGCAGTACGAGATGGCCTATCGCATGCAGCAGTCGGTGCCCGAGTTGAACGACCTGCGCGACGAACCCGACGACGTGCTGAAGCTGTACGGCCCCGACGTGGCGACGCCGGGCACGTTTGCCCGCAACTGCTTGGTGGCGCGCCGGCTTGCCGAGCGCGGCGTGCGCTTCGTGCAGGTCTACATCCGCGGTTGGGACCAGCACGGCAACCTGCCGCAGGATCTCACCAACCAGTGCCGCGACGTCGACCACGGCTGCTTTGGCCTGATCCAGGATCTCAAGCAGCGCGGCATGCTCGACGACACGCTGGTGGTGTGGACCACCGAGTTCGGCCGCACGGTTTACTCGCAGGGCGCGCTGACCCGCAGCAACTACGGCCGCGATCACCATCCGCGCTGCTTCTCGATCTGGCTGGCCGGCGGCGGCATCAAGCGCGGCTGCGTGTTCGGCGCGACCGACGACTTCTCCTACAACATCGTGCAAGACCCGGTGCACCTGCACGACGTGAACGCCACCATCCTGCATTGCCTGGGCTTGGATCACGAGCGCGCTACGTTCAGTTTCCAGGGCCGCGACTTCCGACTGACTGACGTGGCCGGCAAGGTGGTGCGCGGGATCCTTTCGTAGGGCGGCCGTCACGCGACAAGCGAACGAGAACATCGTCACCCGCCGGGTGCCGGGCGGCCTTGCCCGCCGTACCCTAATGTGCTACATGGTACACGATGCGATCCATCGGCATCCGTGAGTTGAGGCAGCAAGCGTCGCGCTTTCTACGGATGGTCGAGGCTGGGCAGTCCTTGCAGGTGACCGACCGGGGGCGCGCGATCGCTCTGCTGGTTCCCGTGCCGCAGGAGAGTGTGTTGAACGCACTCATCGCCGCGGGCCGCGCCGAGCCCGCAGCCGGCGACTTGCTCGACCTTGATCCACCGTTGCCTCCGGTCAAGGGTGTCGCGCGGCCGAGCGCGCAGCTCGCCCGCGTGAGGGACCAGGAGCGCTGACGATGGCTGTCTACCTGGACTCGTCAGCCATCGTCAAGCTTGTGGTGCGCGAGGCAGAATCGACGCCCTTGCGCAAGTTTCTCCGCCGCCACCCGATTCGGGTCTCCAGTGCCTTGGCACGCGTCGAAGTCCTACGCGCGGTGCGGCTGCACGGCGAGGCAGCCATCGCCCACGCGCGCGCCGTGCTGGGTCGCATCGTCTTGATCGGGATCGGCGACGAAGTGCTCGATCGGGCCGCTTCGCTTGACGGAGTGGTGCTACGCAGCCTCGACGCGATCCATCTCGCGACCGCGCTTGGCCTGGACGACGAACTGGATCTTGTGTTGACCTATGACGATCGCATGCTGAAGGCCGCGGTTGCCGCTGGACTGCGCACTGCGACTCCGTAGTTGGCGCTCGCGCGGCTGGTGTTGCCCTGGCAACAGACCGTCAGCAGCATCTCCCGAGGAGACAGCCGCTGCTCGAAGGCCACGCGTCAAGCGCTACATTGCGCCACGATGAACGCGATCGCCACGCGCCCCCGCCGGCCCAGTCTCGCGATCCTGCAGCTCTTCGGGCTGCTCCTGCTGTCGGTGGTGTCGGTCGGTTGCGGCCGTCAGGCCGCCGCGCGCGCACACGCCGAAGCGGTGTGGGCGGCGGCGCTTTTGCGCGCCGACCAGGAGCCCGACGTGCAGCAGGCCAAAGCGGCGGCGCAGACGGCCGAGGCGGCCATGCAGGACGCGCGCGCGCGCCTCGGGCGCCGCGACAGCGACGGCATCGACGCGCAGCGCGAGCAGGCCTACCAGGACGTGGCGACGCGCGCGGTGCAAGAGCACGGCAAACTGCGCACGGCGTGGCAGGAAGGGCGCACGCGTCAGGCGCGCGCGGTGTTGAGCCCCGCTGACCTGAAGACGGTGCAAGACCTGCTCGACATCGCTGTGGACGTCGCCGTGGAGGCGGCGCCGGCCGGCGCGGGCGCTGGCAGAAAGCGCATCGCCGTGATCCCCAAGGGCACGACGCAGTTGTTCTGGAAGTCGGTGGAGAACGGCGTGCGCGAGGCGGCGGCGCAAGGCGATCTAGACGTGGTGTGGAAGGGACCGCTCACCGAAGACGACCGCGCGCAGCAGATCCAGCTGGTGCAGCAGTTCACCACCGAAGGCGTCGACGGCTTGGTGTTGGCCCCGCTCGACGCCAAGGCGCTGGTCGCGCCGGTGCGCGCGGCGCGCAGCAAGGGCATTCCGGTCGTGATCTTCGACTCGGCGCTCGAGGGCGAAGTCGGCAGCGACTTCAGCAGCTTCGTCGCCACCGACAACCGCGCGGCCGGGCGCCTGGCCGGCAACGTGCTCGCCAAGTTCCTGCGCAGTAAGGGCAAGGTGGTGATGCTGCGCTATCAGGCTGGGTCGGCCAGCACCGAGGAACGCGAGCGCGGTTTCACCGAGGCGATCGCCGCCTACAAGGACATCGAGATCACCGTGGCCAATCGCTACGGCGGCGCGACGGTGGGCGAAACCAAGACGCAGGCGCTCAACCTCATCGACAAGCTGCGCGAGGCCAATGGCGTGTTCTGCTGCAACGAACTGACGACGCACGGCATGTTGCTCGCGTTGCAGCAGGAAGGCCTGGCCGGCAAGGTGCAGTTCATCGGCTTCGACGCGTCGCCGGTGTTGGTGAAGGGCGTCGAGGCGGGTCACATCCAGGCGCTCATCGTGCAGGACCCGACGCGCATGGGTCGCGTCGCGATGGAGCAGATCAGCAAGGTCCTGCGCGGCGAGGCGGCGACGCCGCGCGTCGACACCGGTGCGACGCTGGTCGACAAGGAGGGGTTGGCGCGCCCCGAGATCCAGGCGTTGCTGAAGTGAGCGTGAGCGCCCTGGGCGCTCCAAGTCGAACGGCTGAGCGTGCGATCGCGTGCGGCGCCGCTGATCGTCGAGTCGATTTCTGCTCACGCTCTCAGTCGCCGCTCGCGCCACCTTGTTCCACCGGCTGGAACACACCTTGAGCCACCTGCTTCAACCTGCCCTTGGCGACCAGTTCTTGCCAGACCTCGGCCGGATACTGCTCGGGCGCGTGCACCGCGAAGATGCCGGAATGGCCACCCTTCGTCATCGGGCTGCGCCCGACGCGCGACTCGTCGTCGAGGCGCGCCAGTTTGAGTCGCTTGCGCAGCGCCTTCATCGCACGCAGCAGAGTCTCCTTGGTCAGGGAGCCGTCAGGATTACGCTGAACGAGATCGGAGCGCGGCGGGTTGTTCATGGGTGACAGACAAGAGCATGTGGCCGCGGCCAAAGCCGGGGTCGAGACCCATAGGGTTATAGTCGGCGGATGGTTACGTCTCGCACTTCTCTCCTCGTTCCTCTCGCCGCGCTCGCTTCGCTGCCGGCGCAGAATCCAGGCCAACACAGCCGAACGCTTGCCGAAGTCACGCCCGCGGGCGTGTTCTTCGAGTCCGCCAAGATGCCCGGCGCTCAGGCGCCCCTGGGCATCAACCCGTCGCCGCGCGGTCTGCGTTGGACCTATCCGCAAACGAGCACGTTCTCGATCTTGAACTCGGTCTCGGCCGGCAACCACGGCACGTTCGCTTGGCTGGCGTGCAACCTCAACAACGAGCGGCTGTCGCTGGTGTCGACCACCGACGACAACAGCAACCCGCCGGTCCCGGTGTACGAGGCCAGCTTGCTGGGCGCTGACTTCGTCAGCGTCAAGGCCGCCGACAAGGGCAGGGCCAGCGCGGTCGCGGTGATCACCGGCGGCGCCGGCACCCTCGACTACTACCGCAGCAACTCGGCGACGCCGACCTGGACGGTGAACTACGCCACCGGCTTCGAGATCGCCATCTCGGAGACGGGCCGCTACGTCGCTGCTGGCTTCACCTCGGCGCCCAACACCTCGCAGGTCGACGTGTACGACGCCACCTCGGCGACGCCGACGACGCCGATCCGCTCCGTCACCGCGGCGTCGCACGGCTTCCGCCACCTCGACCTGTCGGGCGATGGCTCGACGATCTTGCTGGCGACCAACACGCGCGACCACGTGTTCGACGTGGCGACGGGCGCCGAGTTGTTCAACACCACGACGGTGTCGCACGACGCGCACGCCATCAACCGCGACGGCACCGTGTTCGGCCGCGCTGGCTTCAACCCGATCCGCGCCTTCGTGCGGACCGGCGCGACCTACCAGATGGTGCTCGACTACGTCGACAGCTCGCTCGGCTTTGCGGTGCACACCGCCGCCGGCATCTCGGCCGACGGTTCGACCTTCGCGTGCGCCGGCTTCGACGCGCAGGCGAACGCGCGCATGCGCGTGTTCTGCTGGCGCCTGACGGCGACTGGCTCAACCCTGCTGTGGAACTTCGCCAGCGACGGCACCGGTCAGTTCCAGGCGACGCCGCAAGCGGTGTCGATCTCCGACGATGGCAAGTACATCGCCGTGGGCACTTGGGGCACCGAGTTCAACGATCACGACGAGTGCTTGATCTTCGACCGCGATGCCGGCGGCACGCCGATCGCCACGGTCAACACGCCGGGCTCGGTGTTCGATCTCGACATCTCGGGTGACGGCCAGTTCGTAGTGATCGGCACCAAGGCCGTGCACGCCAACACCTTTGGCAACGGCGGCGAGGGCTACAGCTTCGATCGCGGCGGCCAAGGGCACTGGCTCAGCGGCACGCCGTCAATCGGCCGTGCGATCCAGCTGCGCACCGGCGGCCGCGTGGGCGAGCCGGTGTTCGTGGGCTTCGCCTCTGCCCTCGGTACGCCGATCACCGTGCCTGGCATCAGCGGCACCTTCAACTTGGACCTCGGCTCGTTCTCCGGCTTCTTGTCGGTCGGCAACGTGCCGGGCAGTGGCGTGCATGCGTTGCCGCTGACCGTCCCCAACGTGCCGTTCTTCATCGGCCTTTCGGTCTACACGCAGGCGCTCACCGCAATCACGCCGACGTTCAGCAACACGCTGCTGCTGTCGCTCACGCCGTAGAACGCGGGGCTCAGCGCTGGTAGCGAGTGCTGGGTGGAAGCCAAAGTGATCGCGGCGCCCCCTTCCCGCGCTACCCTTCGCATCCGGAACGCTCCGCTGTGAATGACGTCGACTCAACCTCCTGGGAGATGATCGAGGGCGCAGCGCGCGGAGACTCCTCCCAACGCGATGCCTTTGCCGCGCGCTACGCGGCCACGATCTGCAGCTGGCTCAAGTCCCGGTGGCGCCAGTCCCCTTTGCTGGCGAGTGTCGAGGACGTGATACAGGATGTGTTCCTCGAGTGCTTCAAGCGCGGCGGTGCGTTGTGGCATGTCGACCGCACCAGCTACGACCGCTTCGGCCCCTTTCTGCAGGGAGTGGTCCGCAACGTCGCGTTGCGCCACGAGGGTCGTGTCCGGCTGCAGCGCGGTCGGCAGGCCGACGGCAGTGTGCTGGACGAGCAGCCGACCGGGGATCCATCGTTGTCGAAGCTGATCGACCGCGAGCTGGCTTTGGCGATCGTGCGTGAAGCGGCAGACGAGCTGGCCGTGCGTGCCAGCCGCAAGGGCAGAGGTGCGCGTCGCCGCGTCGATCTCCTCCGCCTTCGCTTCCAAGAGGACCTGCCCATCCGCGACATCGCGGCGCGGTGGAACCTGGATGCCCGTTTCGTGCACCACGACTATGCCAAGGCGCGCCTCGAGTTCCGCCACGTGCTGCTGATGGTGGCCGCGCGCCATCTGCCCGGCTCGTCGGAGCAGGTCGCCCGGGAATGCGCGCGCATGCTCGACCTGCTTGAATGACGGGGCGAATCCGGGCCGTCCCGCGAAGGAACGAACGCAAGGCTCGCGATGGTCCAACTGCAACCCGACCAGCCACCCGACGATCTCGACGAAGCGCGCTTGGAGACGGCGCTGCGTCACGCGTTCGTCGGCGCCGAGTTGCTGACCCCGCCGCCTGGGTCCGACGCCGCGGCGAGGAGCGGGTCAGCGGGTTCCGAGGACTCGACGCTCGCGACGACCGATCGCGGCGCGACGCAAGAGCATGACGAGCTGCCGGCCGGGGTGATCCTGCAGGGCCGCTATCGTGTCGACGCCACGCTCGCGCGGGGCGGCATCGGCGTGCTGTTCGCGGCGCGCGACCTGGTGCTCGAGCGCCCGGTCGCGATCAAAGTACTGCAGCACCGTCACCGACGCCGCGCCTCGCTGGTGCGGCGCCTGCTGCGCGAAGCCGAGATCGGCGCGCAGCTCCAGCATCCCGGCATCGTGCCGGTGCACGACGTCGGCGCGACGCCGGACGGGCGGCCCTTCGTGGCGATGAAGCTCGTGCAGGGCCGCACCTTCGCCGAACTCCTGGCCGAGCGCGGCTCGCCGAGCGAGGAGCGGACGCGCCTGCTCGGGGTGTTTCTCACGGTGTGCCAGACGATGGCCTACGCGCACGCGCGCGGGGTCGTGCACCGCGACCTGAAGCCGGCCAACGTCATGGTCGGGGCGTTCGGCGAAGTGCAAGTCATGGACTGGGGCATGGCCAAGATGATGCCGGGGGAGCGCAGCGACGACCCGCCGCCGCGCGGCGACCGGCAACTCGATCTGAGCCAGACCGATCCCTCGGGCAGCGCGTCGGTGGCCGGCGCTGTGCTCGGCACCTACGCGTACATGCCACCGGAACAAGCACGCGGTGAGGTGCAGGCTGCCGGCCCGCGCGCCGACGTGTTCAGCCTCGGCGCAATCCTGTGCGAGATCCTGGCCGGCAGTCCGCCCTATGGCAGGGGCAATGCGGACGAGATCGGTCGACGCGCCGCGGCGAGTGACCTGGCGTTGGCGAGATCGCTCCTCGCTGCGTGCGACGTCGAGCCTGAGCTGGTGAAGCTGTGTGCGCGCTGCCTCGAACCGGAGCCGGCGGCACGGCCAGCGCACGCGGGCGTCGTGGCCGAGGAGCTGAGCCGTCAGGTCGCGGCGGTCGACGAGCGGACACGCCATGCCGAGCTGTTGGCCGCGAAGGCGGAGGCACGCGCGACGGCCGAACGCCGCGCCCGCCGCTGGCAGCTTCTGCTGTTCGGCGCCCTGTTGGTGCTGACGCTGGTCGGGGCCGCCGTCTTCGCATGGCAAGCACGGCAGCGCCATCTGCGCACGGCGCGCGCGACGCAGGCTGTGGATGGGGCGATGGAGGGGGCGCGCGCCACGCAGGCCCGGCTGCGCCGCGACGGCGGCGACGCCGTGGGCTGGGCCGGGCTGATCACGGCGGCGCACGGTGTCCGCGACCTGGCGGCGTCGTCCGACGCTGACGACGCGACCCGGCAGCGAGCCGCCAGCTTCCTCTGCGAGGTCGAGTCCGCGCACGCGGCGGATTCGAAGCGCCGCGCGCAGGCGGCGGCGGACGACCGCATGCGTGATCGTCTGCGTGCACTCCGGATCGCCGGCGCCTCGCATTGGCAGTGGGACCGGCTGCACGCGGGCTACGCCGAGGCGTTTCGTGACTACGGCATCGACTGCGAACGCCTGGATGAGGCGGAGATCGCCCGCGCGATCCGCGCCAGTGCGATCGCCGCCGATCTGATCGTGGCGCTGGCCGATTGGCGCGGGAGAGTCCCACGCGGGACGCGCGCGACCATGTCTGATCGGCTCGATCGCTTGCTCGATGCCCTCGACGACGATCCGCTGCGGCGGCAGATCCGCACGGCGAGGCGGAGCAGCGATCGCGCGGCGCTGCGTGCACTCGCGTCGAGCCTCGACGCGGAAGGGACCCCGCCGCTGACGATTCTGGCGCTCGCCTCGGGCCTCGATCAGGCCGGCGACATCCCCATGGCCATCGACCTCGTGCGTCGTGCGCTGCCGATGCACCCGGCCGACTTCTGGCTCAACTTCTACCTGGGCCAGTTGCTGTCCGCGACGGCGGCTCCGGACCAACGCGAACTCGTGCGCTTCTTCTCGACCGCGCTCGCGCTTGTTCCCGACAGCGTCGGTGCCGCCGGCAACCTGTCAGCGGCGCTCGTGCGTTCGGGACAAGTCCAGGAAGCCGAACTCGTCTTGCGCCGCGTGCTGAAGGTGCATCCGCGCGAGGAGGCCCTGTGGTTCAACCTCGGTCAGATCTGCGACATGCGCGGCGCGGCCGACGAGGCCCTGCGCGCCTTCGCGGAAGCCCACTGCCTCGACGCGAGCAAAGGCGACAACCAGCAAGCGCTGGCTCGCGCCCTGCGCAGGGTGGGGCGGACCGCGGCAGCGGAGACGGTGTTCGTGGCTGGCCTGGCGCAGAATCCCGAGCAAGTCGACCTGTTGCTGAGCTACGGCGCGATGCTCACCGATCAACTCGGTCGCCCTGCCGAGGCGGTGGCCGTGTTCGAGCGCGCCGTGGAACTCGCGCCGCGTCGTGCCGATTGCTACTCGAACCTGGGGCAGGCGCTGCGTCGGCTGCACCGTTTCGACACGGCCGTGCGCGGCTTCCACGCCGCGGCCGAACTCGACCCCCAGAGCGCGAAGCCGTGGTGGGAGATCGGCAACATCCAATACGAACAAGGACGCTACGGGGCGGCGCGCGACGCCTACCGCGCCGTCGTCGCGCGGGATCCGAGCAACGCTGCGGTCCACGACATGCTCGGCAACGCGCTCGATGAGCTGGGCGACGAGGGCGCGATCGCCGCCTACCGAGAGGCCTGTCGCCTGGCTCCCCGCGCCGCCGGTGCCTGGCACAACCTGGGCCTGGCGCTGCTCAACCGCGGCGAGCTGACCGACGCCGAGGCGGCCCTGCGCAGCGCGGTCGCGGTGGCTCCCGACCACACGTCGGCTTCGTTCCTGCTGGGCAGGTGCCTGCTGGCACAGGCGCGCTTCGCCGAAGCGATCGTCATCTTCCGGTCGCTGCTCCAGCGCGCGGACACCGCCGAGACCGGGGACTGGGTGATGTTGGGACAAGCGCTCTGCGGCAGCGGCGCCCTGGCCGAGGCCGAGGCTGCGTTCGTGACCGCGCTCGAACGCGAGCCCTCGCACCAAGGCGCCCGTCAGGGTCTCGACGAGGTCAGGCGGCGGCGGAGCGACGAGCGGTCCGCGGTCGAGCGCAGGTGACAGCGCGGGAGCGGAGCGACGAGAAACCCAGGGCGAGAACCGCGCGAAGCGCGAATGACCTGTGAGGTCCCCTTGTCCGGCCTCCACGCACCTCTTGAACGCCCCCATTGCTCCAAGGCGCATGATGAAGATCTCCCTCCTGTCGGTCTCCTCGATCGCGACGCTCGCGCTCGCGGCGTCGTTCCTGTGTGTCGAGCGGCCCTCGCCGGCGCAGCCTGTCGCGCCGACGCCGCGCGCCGAGGGCACGAAGCTGCTCGGGCGCTTGCCGGTCGCGTTTGTGCCGAACCTCGGACAGTGGGACAGTCCGGCGCGCTACGTGGCTCGGATCGGGGCGATGACGATGTTCCTCGAGGAGAAGGGGTGGTCGTTCACGCTGGTGGAGCGGACGGCGGCGAAGGGGAAGGACAAGGCGAGCGAGACTCAGGCTGCGCGCGGTGTCGCGGTGCGGATGACATTCGCCGGTGCGGGCACGCCCGCGCTCGTGGCGGAGGAGAGGCTGCCCGGCCTCCACAACTACTTCCTCGGCAACGACCCGTCCAAGTGGCGCAGTGACGTGCCGCTCTACGCGTCGGTGCGCTACCGCGACGTGCAACCCGGCGTCGACGTACGCGCGCGCGAGTACGACGGTCACTTCGAGTATGACCTGCTGCTCGCACCCGGTGCGGACCTCGATGCCGTCGAGGTCGTCGTCGAAGGCAGCGAGGGCATGTACGTCGATCGCGAGGGCGCCCTGGTCATGCAAACGGCGCTAGGGCCCGTGCGCATGCCGGTGCCACTGAGCTGGGAAGAGGGGCGGTCGGGAGCGAAGAGTCTCGTCACGTGCCAGTACACGCTGCGCGGCGCGGACCGCTTCGGCTTCGAGGTGCCAGGGCGACAGCCGGGCTGGGCACTGGTCGTGGACCCCGGGCTCGTGTGGTCGACGTTCCTAGGCGGCTCGGACTTGGATGAGGGCCGAGCCGTGGTGGTCGATGGGAGCGGAGCCGTGACCACGGCCGGCTACGTCTATTCCACGAACTTCCCGGTGACGCCGGGGGCGTTTGACCAGACGTACAACGGTGGCAACGACGCGTTCGTTGCGCGTCTCGCACCTTCTGGGAGCACCCTACTTTGGGCCACCTACCTGGGCGGGTCAGCGGAAGACGCCGCGTTCGCGCTCGTCCTCGACCCGAGCGGCGACACGCTCGTCGCAGGCAGCACCCGGTCGACCAACTTCCCCACCACGCTGGGAGCCTACGACACGACACACAACGGGGGCACGGACGCGTTCGTGGCTCGGCTGAACGCGACGGGAAGCGCACTTGCCTGGTCCACGCTGCTGGGCGGGTCGGGCAATGAGGACTACCCCAGGCTCGGCCTTCACCTCGAACCCACCGGTACCGTGGCCCTGTCAGGAGGCACCGACTCGGCCAACTTCCCGACCACCCCCGGTGCGCACGACACGAGCTACAACGGCGGCGGTGACGCCTTCGTATCCCGCTTGGCCGCGGACGGCAGTTCGCTGCTCTTCTCGACGTTCCTCGGCGGCACGGGCAGCGACTACGCACCGAAGGTAGGTACGGATCCCAACGGACTCCTCACCGTCGCTGGCTACACGGGATCGGCTGACTTTCCCGTGACTCCGGGCGCGTACGACACGAGCTTCAATGGCGCAGAGGACGCCTTCGTCACGCGCCTGAATGCGAGTGGCGGTGGCCTGACCTTCTCCACCTTCCTCGGCGGATCCGGCAGGGAGTTCAGCCACGACCTGGGGATGGTTGTCGATTCGACCGGTGCGGTGACAGTCGCTGGTGGCACGGGTTCGTCGGACTTCCCAACCACGTTGGGGGCCTTCGACACGACCCCCAATGGTCAGTCGGACCTGTTCGTGACGCGTCTCGACCCGACCGGTACTACCTTGCTTTGGTCCACCCTCGTCGGTGGTTCGCAGGATGACCAGGTTCAGGATCTCGAGGTCGATGCAACCGGCGCGGCGGTCGTGACCGGCGAGACCACATCCACGGGCTACCCAACGACACTCGGCGCGTACGACCCGACGGCCAATGGGTTTCTCGACGTGTTCGTCACCAAGATCCATCCCTCGGGTGGATCGCTTGCCTACTCCACATTCCTTGGCAGCAACGCCTGGGATGCGTCGCAGGACCTTGCGCTCGCGAGCGACGGGTCCGCAGTCATCGGTGGCTACACCAAGTCGGGCCTGTTCCCGACGACCCCCGGGGCGTTCCAGACCGCCTACCAGGGCGGCGGCAGCGACCCCTTCGTCACCCGCCTCGACATGCTGCCCACCGGCGTCTCCGCGTTCGGCAGATCGTCACCCGGCTGCACCGGTCCGCTCGCGATCTCAGTGACCTCGATGCCGCAAGTCGGCAACGCCAACTTCGCGCTGACCTGCGGCAACGCGCCGCCGACCACCTCGGGTCTGCTCGCGCTGACCGGCAACGGGTTCGCGAGCCCGGTCGTCGTGCTGGGCGCCGAAGTGTGGGTCGACCCGACGCTCGTGTTCATCCAGCTCCCCGCGAACAGCAACAGCGTCGGCGCCAGCGAGGTGACCCTGCCGATCCCCAACGGCCGTTGGTTGCGCGGCACGCGCCTCTTCGCGCAGTTCTTCTGGGCCGGCCCCAGCTCGCCGCCGCCCTGCCCGCCGCTCGGACTGTCGGCCTCGAACGCGCTCGAGTTCACGATCCAACCCTGATGTCTCGAGGGGATCCCGGCGACGAACACCCCGCGCATCCGCCTACGCATGACAGTTGGGGGGGGGGATGGCACCGGCGCGCGCACGATGGCTGACTCTACCTCGACAGTAGCGCGACGAACTCGGGTACTGTCAGCCCCGCCTGACGAATGAGAGCCCGCAGCGTGCCCTTCGCGATCTCGTGGTGATCGGGGACGACCAGTCGACGGTGGGGCGCCGCGGCTTGCCGCAAGACCATGTGGCTGCCGCGTTGACGGTCGAACTCGTAGCCGATCTTGCGCAACGCGGCAGCGACTTCACGACCCGAGATGCGAGGCAGCGAACTCACGCGGGAACATCGATGATCTCTTCGCCTATCGATGGCGGGATCGGTTCGCCGTGCGCCTTGAGGCTATCGAGATAGGCGGCGACTGCTTCGCGCACGTTCTGCACGGCCTCGGCGCGCGTGGCCCCTTGACTCACGCAGCCTGGCAGCGAGGGGACCTCCGCGGTGAACGCGCCATCCTCGTCCTGCTCGATCAACACGCGGAATTGCATTGGCGACGGGGAGGGTAGCGGGGCCCAGGACAGCTCGCAAGACCACCGGGGACGTCCGGCGTGCACGACGACCTCCTCCGCGGGGCCGGGTTCACGCGCCTCACATCCGCCTGTGGCGCGGCCCGTTTCCTTCCGCGCGGCATGACGGATCACGATTCGTCGCGCGCACCAGCCACCGCCGCTGCGGTCGATCTCGCGGACCAGGCGCGGCAGTTCGCCGACCAGATAGAACGGCACCGAGAGCAAGTGGATGGTGTGCTGCGCGCCGGCCGGCAGCGACGTCATCACCGCGCTCAGCTGCAGCGGTGCCCTGGCCGAGGCCGCGTTCGTGACCGCGATCGAACGCGAGCCATCGCACCTCGGGGCCCGCCAGGGATCGAGGAGGTCCGGCGGCGGAGGCGCGACGAGCGGCCCGCGGTCGACCGCCGGTGACGCCGCGGGCGCCGCGACGAGAATCCCAGGGCGAAAACCGCGCGAAGCGCGAATGACCTGCGAGGTCGCCTTGTCTGGCCTCACCCACGGCGAGGCAACCTCGCCTCTCGATCGTGTCTCGTCGCACAACCCAACTGAGGAAGTGGATCGATGAAGCGTCTCCCGTCCGTCGCCGCGTCCCTGCTCATGGCCTTCGCCGGGACGATTCCGGCCCAGAGCATCCTGCACCCGGTGATCATCGGCTACAGCAACCAGGTTCCGAGCCACCCGCTCGGCCGTCCGGAGTGGCTGTACTACTGCGGCGGCACGGTCGGCAACTCACACCCCGATCAGTTCGCGCCGGACGGCAAGAACCGGGCCCAGATCCACTCGGTCTCACCCACGGGCGACCTCACGCACGAGGGGGGCGCACGCTGGATCCTGGATGTCCGGCTCACTGGCCCGTACCCGAATGTCGTGGTCAATGCCCTGATCTCCACGCCGGAGTCCGTCGCGAGCGAGACTAACCCGACCTGGTACTACGTGCCCGCGCAGGACGACCCGGTCGACCGCGTGCTGCTCGACACGTCGGTCTACTACCCGCACTGGGCGATGTGGAGCACGCAGGTCGTGGGCGGCAGGATCAAGGTTGCGTTTTGGGGCACCGGGCCGGTTGCGGGCCAGACCACGAACGGCCTGTTCGTCGGCAACGTCACGTGGGGCGCGTCAGGCCCGGTGGGTCCCATGCAAGACATCACGCTGGTCGCGGCAAGTGAGGCCGACGCCTGCGACCGGTGGTTCTGGAAGTGGGGCACCGCCAACCAACTCGTGTTCGAGGTCCCCACCCTCACCGGCGGCAGCGAGCTGTGGCTCGCGGATGTCAGCGGCATACCGACCCTGCCGCCGACCCTGATGTTCACCGGCGTCTCGTTCGCAGCGTCGTACCCCTTCCACTACCCGGCCCTGTCGCGCAGCGGGCTGTACCTGGCATACGTGGACAACACCGCCACCGGCCGGGCCATCCATGTGCGCACCATCGCTACCGGCGACAGGTACACCTTGCCGGTGGGCAACCTCAGCAGCAACTCGATCAACGGCGTCGAGTGGGCGCCGGATGATCTGTCCATCGTGTTCAGTTCGCGCACGCCCAGCAATCCGGCGTACTCGGCCTACAAGTCCAGCAGCTCCGGCTCGACGAACCAGCCAACCAAGCTGACCAGTTCCAAGGTCGTCAATGGCATCGTGGTCGGCAGCATGCGCGGCCCGTTCGTGTGGCGGCGCTGAGGCAAGCGTCAGAAGGAAACAATCATGAAGACCTCGCTCTCCCTCGTGTCCGTTTCTGTGGCCGCGACGCTCGCACTCGCGGTGTTGTTCCTGTGTATCGAGCGGCCCTCGCCCGCGCAGCTTGCTGCGCCGACGACGAGCGTCGAAGGCACCCGGCTGCTCGGGCGCCTGCCGGTGGCGTTTGTGCCGAACCTCGGACAGTGGGACAGTCCGGCGCGCTACGTCGCGCGGATCGGGGCGATGACGATGTTCCTCGAGGAGAAGGGGTGGTCGTTCACGCTGGTGGAGCGGCCGGCGCCGACGGGCAAGGACAACGCGAGCGAGAACCAGGCTGCGCGCGGTGCCGCAGTGCGGATGACGTTCGCCGGCGCGGGCACGCCCGCGCTCGTGGCGGAGGAGAGGCTGCCCGGCCGCCACAACTACTTCCTCGGCAACGACGCGGCCAAGTGGCGCAGCGATGTGCCGCTGTACGCGTCGGTGCGCTACCGCGAGGTGCAACCAGGCGTCGACGTGCGCGCCCGCGAGCACGACGGGCACTTCGAGTACGACCTGCTGCTCGCACCCGGTGCAGACCTCGATGCCGTCGAGGTCGCCGTCGAGGGCATCGAGAGTATGCACGTCGATCGCGAGGGTGCCCTGGTCATGCAAACGGGGCTCGGGCCCGTGCGCATGCCGGTGCCACTGAGCTGGGAAGAGGGACCGTCGGGCGAGAAGAGCCCCGTCGCGTGTCACTACGTGCTGGAAGGCAAGGACCGCTTCGGCTTCGTGGCGAGCGGCCGCCGGCCCGACTGGGCCCTGGTCGTAGACCCGGGGCTCGTGTGGTCGACGTTCCTCGGGGGCTCGGACGGCGAAGGTGCCACTGCCCTGGCCCTCGACGCGCAGGGCGCTGCCACCGTCTTGGGGGTCACCTCCTCCACGGACTTCCCGACCACTCCCGGCGCCTTTGACACGATCCTCAACGGCGGCAACACCGACGCCTTCGTCACCCGGCTCTCACCGACCGGCTCGAGCCTTGTCTATTCGACGTTCCTCGGGGGGACGGGCGCTGAACGGGCCTATGCCATCGCCCTCGACGCGCAGGGCGCGGCCACAGTGGCGGGGGAAACTGGCTCCACCGACTTCCCGACCACGCCCGGCGCTTTCGACACGACCCACAACCGCTACAAAGATGCCTTCGTCACCCGACTCTCACCGACGGGTTCGAGCCTTGTCTACTCGACGTTCCTCGGGGGGGGGACGTCCGACGAGAATGCCCAAGCCCTCGCCCTCGACGCGCAGGGCGCTGCCACCGTCGCGGGGTTCACCTCCTCCTCGGTCTTCCCGACCACGCCCGGCGCCTTCGACACGAGCTACAACGGCAACGGTGACGTCTTCGTCACCCGGCTCTCGTCGACGGGATCGAGCCTCATCTACTCGACGTTTCTCGGGGGGACGAATATCGAGTATGCCGGCTTCTCCGATGCCCTCGCCCTCGACGTGCAGGGCGCGGCCACCGTCGCGGGGGTAACCCGTTCCACCAACTTCCCGACCACGCCGGGCGCGTTTGACACGAGCTTCAACGGCGGCGTCTTGGACGCCTTCGTCGCCCGGCTCTCACCGACGGGTTCGAGCCTCGTCTACTCGACGTACCTGGGCGGGACGAGCAGCGACGATGCCGTGGCCCTCGCCCTCGACGCGCAGGGCGCGGCGACCGTCGCGGGGATCACCCGTTCCACCAACTTCCCGACCACGCCAGGCGCTTTCGACACGAGCTACAACGGCGGCTACTTGGACGCCTTCGTC
>JANPER010000149.1:0-19104 GCA_031423015.1 Planctomycetota bacterium
GGCAGCGCTTCCTGCGCGCGACCAAGAGATTGAAGGCAACGGGCCACGTTGTTGTGGCTCGCCGCCACATCGGGGTGGTCGTGGTCGCCGATGAGACGGAGGAGCATCGCCAAGGCCGCCTCGAACTTCGGCAGCGCCTCCTGCGGGCGACCAAGAGATTGAAGGCAATGGGCGACGTTGTTGTGGCCCAACGCCACATCGGGGTGGTCGTGGTCGCCGAAGATACGGAGCCGCATCGCCAAGGCTGCCTCGTGCTTCGGCAGCGCCTCCTGCGCGCGACCAAGAGATTGGAGACAACCGGCCACGTTGTTGTGGCTCGACGCCACATCGGTGTGGTCGCGGTCTCCGTAGAGACGGAGAGACATCGCCAAGGCCGCCTCGTACTTCGGCAGTGCCTCCTGCGCGCGACCAAGAGATTGAAGGCAATAGGCCACGTTGTTGTGACTCAGCGCCACATCGGGGTGGTCGCGGTCGCCAAAGAGACGAAGCCGCATCGCCAAGGCCGCCTCCGCCGCCCGCAGTACCTTCTCAAAGTGAGCGCCCTCGAGCAGCCCGTCACCTACCTCGGCGAGCCGCGCGGCGACGTCTTCGAGCTCCGCATCCGAGACTGCGCGCTCGACCAACGGCAGCAGCACACCGAGCGCTGGCTCAAATTCCTTCCTCTCGATGTGTGCGCGCGCCTTGGCCACCTCCGACGCGATGTCCTGCGCCGATACAAGACCCGCCGTGATCCAGAACGCGAACAGCGCACCGCGAGAGAGGACCTTTTGCATGGAACTCCTGAAGACATCACCATAAGGCAATGGCCTTTGCCAGGCGCCATTCGCGGGTTGTCCACTGCCGGTATCACCCGGCGGCAGCGATACAGTCGCCCGTCCTTGTTGCCGCCCGCCCAACCGGCAACATGCACCCGACCCCGGCATGACCCAAGACCCTCTGCAGCCGACCCGCGACCTGCTCGCCCTCGCTCAGCAGGGCGATCGTGCCGCGCTCGATTCCTTGGTCGCCCGCTACTACGACCGCGTCGCCGGCATGGTGCGCGTCCGCCTCGGTCCGCAGCTGCGGCGCGACCTCGACACCCACGATGTCGTGCATGAAGTGTTCGCATCCTTCGTGCACAAGCTCGACGAGTTCGAGATGCGCGATGACGCCAGCCTGGTGACCTACCTCGCCACCTTGGCGCGGCGTCGCCTTCTCGACGCGTCGCGGCACCAGCACGCCGACAAGCGCGGGGCGGGGCACGCCGAGGTGTCGCTGTCGGGCAACGACGACGACGAAGGCGCGGTCGATCCGCCGGCACAGATCACGCAGCCGCTCGATCGCCTGCTGCGCGACGAGCGTCGCGACCTCATCGAGGCCTGCCTCGCCGAGCTGCCTGAGCCGCAGCGCGAGCTGATCGTGCTGCGCGGCTATGCCGGGCATGCCTTCGAGGCGATCGCCAAGCTCACGTCGCGCGCGTCGGCGGACGCGGCGCGCATGGCCTACGCCAAGGCCCTGGTGGCGCTGGGCGACAAGCTGCGGCGTCGGCTGCCGCGCACCAAGACGCACACGACGGACGGACTCCAACACCCCCGATGACCCCGATGGCTCGGCGGCGCCTTCCCCTGCGCCGCCGAACCCCTAATCTCCAACGCGTCCTTCGGTCGCGCGCCGCGCGCGCGCTTTGACTCTGCATGACCTCCCTCGCCCATGCTCCCGAGGAGTCGCGCGTCAGCGCGCGGGCGGCGTCTTACCTCGCGGAAGTCGAAAACGGCGAGGCGCCCGATCCGCGGCGCTACGTGCAAGACCTCACCGAGGCCGAGCAGCGTGAGTTCGCCGAGCTGATCGAGGTCGCGGCGTGGACCAAGAGTCACCTGCCCGCAGCGCTGGCGCCGCAGCGTGTGCTTGCCAACCGTTACCTACTCATCGAAACGCTGGGTGTCGGCGGGTTCGGTCAGGTGTGGCGCGCGCACGATCGCACGGTGGGACGCGATGTCGCGGTGAAGGTGATGAGTCTGGTGGCGCGTGCGGCGGGATCGGCGCGCAGCGTCTTCGAGCAGGAACGGCACGCGCTGGCGCAGCTCGACCATGAGGGCATCGTCGGTATCCTCGATGCGGGCGAAGACGACGGCATGCTGTTCTTGGTCACCGAGCTGGTGCGCGGCCACTCGGCGGAACAGATCGTCACCATGGTGCGCACCGCGGCGGCGGGGTGCGCGCCGACGCTCGACGACTTGCGGCGCGCGCTGGTGCGACCGCAGACCGGCGACACCGTGCGGCCGCTGGTGGCGCGCGACTACGCGCACGCGGTGGCCAACATCTGCGTGGACGTGCTGCGCGCGCTCGAGTCGGTGCACGCGTGCGGCATCGTGCACCGCGACATCAAGCCGGCCAACGTGATGCTCACCGCGGGCGGTCGGCCCAAGGTGTTGGACTTCGGCATCGCTGCGGTGAAGGACCTGCACGTCGGCATCACCAGCCGGCTGGTGGGCACCGAGAACTACATGGCGCCCGAGCAGCTCAAGCAGCTGCGCGTCGGCCGCGATCCGCGCACCGACGTGTATCAAGCTGGCCTCTTGCTCTACGAGTTGCTCTGTTTGCGGCCGGCCTTTGGCAACAGCGCGGCGCTCACCTTGTTCGACGCGATCCGCGCCGGTCGCTACGCGCGCCCGCGCACGCTCGCGACGTGGCTGCCGGTGGGCCTCGAAGACATCTGCTTGCGCGCCATGGAGCCTGTGCCCGAGCGCCGCTACCAGAGCGCCGCCGCGTTTGCCGAGGACCTCGAGCGCTGGGTCGCTGGCGAGACGCCGATCGCGTCGCGCGCGGGCGGGCTCGGCCGCGCGGGTCGAAGCGTGCGGCGCTTCGTGCGGCGGCACCGCGGACCCGTCGCGCTGGCGAGCGCGTTGGTCGTGGGCATGGTCGCGGGCGGCGTGTGGTTGGCGCGTTCGCCGGTGGCGGGGTTGGCGCGGGTCGTGGCGTTCGATCCCGCCGCGGGCACCGCGTCGGTCGAGGTGAACACCGAGCAGGCGGTGGTGTTCACGCTGGTGGCGCGCGCGCCGCACGTCGCCACGCCGACCCACCTGCGGCCGGTGCAGGTCGCGGTCGAGGGCGGCCAGCCGGCGTGGTCGGTGCGCCTCCCGGCGGGGCATTCTTCGCTGCGCGTCATCACGCCGCCCGAGTTCTGGCCGGCGCAGAGCGAGGCCCGCGTCTGGGAACTGCGTGCGCTGGGCTTTGCGGCCAGTGCGCTCGCGGATGCCGAGGCGACGTGGAGCGCGTTCGGCGCCCCGCTCGTGGCCGCGGCCGAAGAACCTGGCCACAGTCCCGCCCAGGCGCGGCATGCGCTCGACGCGACGGCGACCCGCGGCGGCAGCACGAATCTTGGCGTGAGCGCGGCCGAGCTGCTGCGTCGCCTGACGGAGCAACCATGATCGAACGCGTTTTGCTTGGTGTTTTGTCGTCGATGGCATGGCTGCCGCCGCTGTGGGCGCAGCAACCGCTAGCAGCACCTGCGCCCGCGCGCCTCGCGCTCTTGGTCGCGGTCGGCGAGTACGAGCAGAGCGCCACCTTCCGTCGGCTGCGCGGCGTCCGCCACGATGTCGCGCTCGTGCGCGATGTGCTGGCGCAGCGCTTTGCGTTCACCGACGCCGACACGCTCACGTTGGTCGATGGCGAAGCCACGCTCGAAGCGTTCTTGCGCGCGTTCGACGCGCACTTGCTGCGACGCGCCGGCAAGGACACGCAAGTGGTGGTGTTCTTCGCCTGCCACGGCTCGATGATCCCCGACCCCAGCGGTCGCGAGCAAACCGTGCAGGGCCGGCCGCGCGACTCGTCGCTGGTGCTGTTCGACAGCCGGCATGGCAAGCGCGACGGCGCGTTCGACTTGAGCGACGACGCGCTCGCGGCGCTGCTCGGCGCGGTGGCGCGCAAGGGTGCACACGTGACGCTGCTCACCGACGCGTGCCACTCGGGCGGCGTGGTGCGCGGCGGCCGCAGCGGCGAGGCGCGCTTTGCCGGTTTTGGCGGCGAGGCGGTCGACGATCCCACGACGTGGCCGGGGTGGCCGCAAGGTGTCGCGTTCGCCGACGACGGCCCCGACGACGCGCCCGAGGAACGCGTCGTGCATCTGTCGGCGTGCAGCAACCAGCAGATCGCGTACGAGTACGACTTCGACACGGCGAGCGGCACGCAGACGCACGGTGTGTTCACGTTCTGCTTGGCCGAGGCGCTGCGTCGGTTGCAGCCGGGCGACACCTTCGCCGTGCTCACGCGCCGCGTCGAGATGGCGATGCGCGAGGTTCCCGGCGCGGTCTTCCAGAACCCCTGGTTGATCGGCGCGGGCGCGCACAAGGTGCTCGCGGGCGGATTCGGTGGGGCGGCGCAAGGTTTCGCGCTGCGTTCTTCGAGCGAGGGCACGCTCAGCCTCGACGCAGGCTATCTGCACGGGCTCGCGGTCGGCGCCGAGCTGAATGTGCACGCGGTGGGCACCGGCGAGGCGATGGGCAGCGTGCGCGTGTCGCGCCTGGGCTACGGCACCAGCGGCGTGGTGTGGGTGGATACGACCGAGGTCGCGCGCGCGGCGCACAGCACGCCGTCGAAGGCGCCGATGCAGGCGGTGCTGGCGTCGCGGCCTGACGTGCTCACGCGCTTGTCGGTGTTCACCGACGACCCGGAAGTCGCGTTGCGCCATCGCGACAGCCGCTGGGCCGAGGTGCAGAGCGATCGCACCGACCGCGGCGAGTACGTGCTGGAGACCAAACCCGCGTTGCGCCTGCGCACGCGCGAGGGCCTGGTGCTGTGGCCCAAGGGCGAGGTTGCGCAAGATGCAGACGTCGGCGCCGCGCTGGAAAAGGCGCTCGCCGACGAGCAGCTCTTCCAAGACCTGTGGCGTCTAGCGAACGATCACGTGCGCGGCAAGCTGTCGCAGCTGAAGGTCGCATGGCGCGCGCCGAACGAAGTGGAGTTGGCCGCGCGCGAGCGCGACCTTCTGCCGAAGTGGCTTGCAGCTCCCGTGCAGCAGGCCAAGAACGGAGACGCCACGGTGTCACTGAGCGACTACGCCGCGCAAGAGGCCGCCAAGGTCGGCGCGCTGAGCCTCCTCGAGATCACCAACGACACCATGCAGCGCGTGTTCGTGACGGTGATCAACCTGAGCGAGTCGCGGTCGATCGCGGTGATGCCGGTGAGTGAGAAGGACCACCCGATGCAAGAAGACGGCGCCATCGCGAGCAAGCGCGTATGGCTCGGCGCGCCTTCCGCTGCCGATTGGCCTCTGTCGCGCCCGATGCGCGATCGCTATCTCGTCATCGCGACCGAGAAGTTCGTCGACTTCAGCGGGGTCGAACGCGGAACGGAGCGTGGTGTGGGCGAGGTCGGCGACGTGCCGCCGGTGCTAAGGCGGGCGGCGGGTGTGACGCGCGGTGACCACGTGTCGGTGGCGCCGGGGGGTTGGGGAGTGACGTGGGTGGACTTGTGCGTGCAGAGAGTGGGTGGTGGATGATCCGGGTGTGCCTTCCTTTCTTCGCCGTCTCGCCCGCGGCAGACTAGGGTCATGCGATCCACGATCTCGGCGACGGCTTTCGCATGGCAACTGATACTCGCCACGACCTACCTCTGCCGGTGTTGCATCGCACAAGAGCCACCAACGGCTGAAACCACGGCGGAGATCGAGCGCGAGCTCGTGCGCGCCGAGGGCTTGGTCCGCCAGAGCGAGCTGGAGGGTGCGCGAGCGGCAGCGCAGGCGGCGTGGCACGTCGCCAGCCAAGTCGAGCACAAGGGGGATCCCGCCTTGCAGTCCCAATTGTGGCGGCTCGGCCTCACGGCCTACGCGGCGCAGGATCTGCAGACAGCGCATGACGCGTGGCTCGCAGTGACGGTGCATCGGGAGGCGACGTTGGCCAAGGACCATCTCGATCTGCAGCGAGCGCGTGGCAACCTAGCGATTGCCAAGAAGGGGCTCGGCGACCTGCAAGGTGCCCTGCAACTGGAGGAGCGTCTCCTGGCGGCGCTGCTCCTCGCACTTCCGGACGACCACCTCGATCTGCAAGCCGCGCGCGGCAATCTCGGCCTCACGAAGAAGGCGTTGGGCGACCTGCGGGGAGCGATCGATCTGTTCGAGAAGGTGCACGAGGTTACGTCTCGCACGCTCCCCGACGAACATCCACGGCTGCAGACGGCGCGCCAGAACCTGGCGATCGCCAAGCTCCACATCGGCGACAGCGCAGGTGCGCTGGAACTGCAACAGAAGGTGGTGAGCATCCTCCCGAAGCTGTTGCCCGAGGACGACCTTCACCTGCAGTCTGCGCGCAGCGACTTGGCGGCCATGTTGTCCGTACACGGCGACCTTGTCGGTGCACTCGCGCTGCAGGAGCGCGTCTACGAGGCCCGAACTCGCCTACTCCCCGACCACCATCCCGAGCTGCGGACGATCTGGATGAACCTTGCCGCAACCAAGCAGGTACTCGGGGACGTGCGCGGCGCACTGGCTTTGCGCCAACGCGTCCTGCACTCCTGTGTCGAGAGTCTGCCGGCCGACCACCCAGACTTGCACGCCGCCCGCCTGGGCCTGGCAGGCGTACTGAGCGCCGTCGGAGACATGCAAGGCGCACGCGCGCTCGAAGAGCAGGCCGTCGCTGACATGGAGGCCACTCTCCCCGACGATCACCCGATCCTGCAGGCCGCTCACCTGAACTTGGCCAGTACGAGGCTGGCACTCGGGGATTTGGAGGGTGCGCTGGGTCTGCAAGAGCGCGGGTTGCAGGCGCTGATGACGCGGCTGCCGGACGACCACCTCGACGTGCAGACAGCGCGTTCCGCCCTTGCCCTTGCGAAGTGGCGATCGGGCGCCCTCGCCGAAGCACACGCCTTGAGCGAGAGCGTGCTCGCGGTCTACTCGCGGGTGTTGCCCGCGGACCATCCCAAGCGAACCTCCGCGCAGGCCGAGGTCGCGTGGCTTCGTCTGCTGCGAGGCGACCACGGCGCAGCCGTCTCCCTGGTCAAGGAATGGAGTGCGGTCACCCGCAGCTATGCGCCCTTGTGGACGCTGGCACCGCGCATGGCTGGCCTTCGCGCCGAGGATGAGCGACCGCTGATCGACTTGCTGCTGACGATGGCGACCGGGTTTGGTAACGCGGCCGCCCGCGATGATCTGATGCTGGACGCACTGCTGGCGTCGCAGACCCTGCGCGGGATCGAGACCCGCGTCGCCCGCAGGATGCGGCGCGCCCTCCTGGCGGATGCCGATCGCACGCTCGCTCTCCAACAGCAGTTGATTCGCGTCGTAGCCGACCTTGCAGGAATCGCTGCAACAGAAGCACCAGACGAGAGTGACGTCGGTGCGGGGCACAACGCGTCTCTGGCGTCTGCAGTGCTCAGGAAGGAACGCCTACAGCGTGAGCTGGCGGAGCTCGCTGCCCGCTCTGGCGATGTCGACACCGGGCAGCTGGCAATCGATGACCTCGTGGCGCGCTTGCCAAGCCGCAGCGTTGCAGTTGCTGTCGTTCGGTACGAGCGTCACCGACCAGCCCCCGAACATCCGGGCAGGACGTTCTCGGAATCGTGCCTCGCTGGCCTGATCTTGCACCGTGGCGGGATCAATCTGCGTCAGCTCGGTCCATACGCCCCAATCGAGGATCTGGTCGCCGCGTTGCGCACTCAGGCCGGTGCTGGCGATGATCGCGGCCGGCAGGCAAGCAGCGGCGTCGACGCGCTCGCCACGCACAAGGCGCTGTGCAAGGCCGTGTGGGATCCGCTTCTCGCCGCCGCTGGCGACGCAGACACCATCTACCTCGTTGTCGACGAACCGCTCGAGTTGGTGCCGCTCGACGCACTCAGCACCGCCGACGGCACGCTGGTCGGCTCCAAGGTCGCGTTGCGCCCGCTCCTGTCGCTCCTCGATCTCTGCGAGCCGACGGGCAACGACATCGGCGCAAGGCCCAATCTGCTGGCGATCGGGGACCTCGACTACGACGAACCAGCGCGCAAGCCGCTGGCGGTGCTGGGCGCCGCCGCGGCTCCACCGCCCACCGGACAGCGTGACGGGGCACCCCGCAGCTTCCGCCCGCTGCTCGAATCCAAGACCGAGATCGGCGGCATCGCTCACTTCTTTGCGAAGACGTTTCCCGAAGGAAACGCGCAGACCCTGGTGAGGAACGGAGCCAGCAAGTCCACCCTCATGGAACTAGCCCCCAAGGCCACCTTTCTCCACCTCGCAACACACGGCTACTTCGCGCCCGAGTCGATCGCCAGCCAAGCCGACCGCAAGCACGACGACACCCCCCGCGCCCTCCGCCAAGACCAGCGCATCACCGGCCTCTCGCCCCTCGTGCTCTGCGGCCTCGCCCTCTCCGGCGCCAATCTTCCCCCCGACCAACTCGGCCGCACGGCCGGCATCATCACCGCCGAGGAGATCCTCAGCCTCGACCTGTCGCACTGCTACCTCGCCACGCTGTCGGCCTGTGACACTTCGCTCGGCGTGCGCCGCGCGGGCCAAGGCTACGCCAGCCTGCGTGCCGCACTGCTCGGCGCTGGCGCGCGCTACGTGCTGACCTCGCTGTGGAAGGTCGGCGACGAGGCGACGATGCAGCTGATGAGCGACTTCTATCGGCGGCTGTGGGTGCTGAAGCAGGAGCCGCACCGCGCCCTGTGGGATGCCAAGATGGAGGCCAGGAAGAAGGGCGCGCCGTTTCGTGATTGGGCGGGGTGGGTGCTGACGGGGCGGTGAGCTGGCGGCGGGCGCCACTACGTCGCGCCCGCCGGCCAACTGAACTCGGCTTTGCTCTCAGCGCACTTGAATACGCAGGCCCTGCGTGGCGCCGATGTTCGCGGGGTTGAGGCCTGCGGCCAGGTACCCCCACTGCACGAACAAGTTGCCGGTGAAGAGCGGATCATCCGGCAGCGGGAAGCTGATGCCGGCCCCCGCGGTGCTGCCGAGCGAGAACAGGAACGCGGCCGGGGCCGGGTTGAAGTTGGCGACGCAGCCGGTCATGCCGATGAAGTCGAGGGGGATTGACCCAGAGCCCAGCGACAACAGCAACACACCGGGCGTCGCTGCGGCGACACCGCCGAGGTTGATGCGGAAGAACTCGGAGCCGGCGAACGGGTTCGAAGCGCTGATCGTCCCTGGACCACAGCCCGTGCCATACGGCACGTTGATTGCCGTGGCCGGGTACTGCAACCGCTGGCCGTAGACCGGCAGGCCGCTCGGCGGATTGTCGTTCGAGCCGTACACGCACTGGAACTCGTCGGCGTCGTCGTTGAACGCGACGTTCGGCGACCACGACCCGTTGGGTCCGTTGTAGAGCGTCCCGCTCTCGGTGTCGCCACCGGTGTAGCCGACGCGGACGACGAACGTGTCGCCCGCAGTGAAGCCACCGCGCTGGTAGACGATCGCCCAGTGCGACGACGAGTTGTCGTCATGGGCGATGCCGCCGTTGACGAAGTCCGCCGGCGAAGTGTCCGAGATCAACGTCTTGGGGCCGAGCTTCGTCGGCGTCGTTGCGGTGTCGCTCCAGTTGAAGCGCTCGACGAGCACCTCCGAGCCGAACCCGCCGCCTACCGACGAGCGCGTGGCCGACCGGACCATGCTCACGCAGTAGCGGCCGTTGCGCCCGCCGACCTGCGGCTGCAGTTTGTGCGCCGGCGCGCCGCCAGCGGGCCCCATGAAGAAGTGGCCGCCGTCGCCGTTGGTCGAGGTGCGCCGCGACACGATCACGTCGACGTCGTCGAGGGCGATCGCGTTGTTGAACTGCTCCCACGCGACCATCCACGATGCGGTGCCGCCGTTGGACTCTTGGTTGACATCGGGGAACTCGTTGTCGTCGTTGGCTATGCCGTTGTCGACTTCGACGCGGGTGCCGATCGTGCGGGTGGAGCAGTTGACGAGGACCGTGTAGATGTTCGAGGTGGTCGTGTTGGACTGCGTCGCGGTGACGTCGGCTTGGTAGGCGAGCAGCGCGTTGACGCCGGTCGCAGAGAAGCCGTTGGTGCCGCCGACCGACGGGTACCAGTTGCATTCGCTGACGCCGGGGTCGTGGAACACGACCAGGCCGCTGTTAAGGGTCGTGTTGGCCTTGTCGTGGAAGTACACGCGTACGCGCACGGTGTTGGCGCCTGTCGCCGGAAAATCGCGCTGCAAGCACAACGCCCAGCGATCGGCAGCGCCGACGAAGGCGACGCCGGCGCGGATCGTGCTCCAGCTCGTCGTCACGTCGTTGAACACGACTGACGACCCTGAGAAATCGTCGTTGCTCAAGCGTGCGTAGGCGTCGAAGTCGGCCGCCGAGAACTGTCGGCTGTAGAACGCCATCAGGTTGTCTGCCGTCGACTCGTCGTCGCGGCCGACCTCGGGGTAGGACGCGAGGCCGAAGGTGGCCCCGCCCCAGGTAGAGATGATCACGCGGGTGGTCAGTGGATCGATGGTGAGCGGGAAGCTCGCGGCGGCGATGAACGCGGCCGGCACCGTCAGACGAATGCGCGCGCCGTCGAAGCTCGTCAGCACGTTGCTGCGTCGCCCGACCGCATCGATGGCGAAGGCTTCGCCGTAGCGCACGAGCGGCTCGCCCTTGGCGTCGCTGAACGTGAGCGCCTGGTGCGCGGCGGACGCTGGCGCTGCCGTCGCGACGCGCAGGTTGGTGGTGACGCGTCCGGTCACTACGAGGTCGCCCTGCTGCACCGGCTTGTGCCAAATGACGAAGAGTTGCTCGACGCCCTCTTCGCGCACGTCGTAGGCCTCGGTCATGCCACCGAAGCGGTACTCGTAGCGCCAGTCGGCGCGATGTTGCTGCGGGCGGGCATTCACGTCGACGATGGGCTCGCCGCCGGCCGTGACCGACTCGGTCGTCCAACGCAGGGGCAGGTTCTCGGGGTATGCCGCGCCGAGGAACGGGTAGAAGGCGAACCCGTCGTGAAACGAGGCCTTGTAGGAGAGGCCCGAGGTCCAGGTGCCGTACTCGCCGCCGACCGGGTCTGCGGGCCAAGTGTGGATCGGGGTGCGCCAGGCGTTGCCGGGGACGGGGAGCAGCGCCGTCACTTGCGGCCCCGTGGTCTGCGGTCCAGCGAACGCAGGCGCGCGCTTTGGGGTATCGACCGGTGTTTGGGTTGCTTCGCCATCGCCGGACTGAGCGGCCAGGCTGCACGTCCCGGCAGCGAGGCCAAAGAGAGACAGCGAGAAGAGGGACAGAGAGAGGTTGGCTTGTCGCATGTTGGTTCTGACCTTGGTGGAATTGACGGTATGGAGTGCGAGCTTGAATTGGAACGGTCGGCTGCCCGTCATCTGCGACATCGGGCGGCGACTGGTAGCCGCGCTGAACGGTTCAGGTGATTCGGACACCGAAGGCGCGCGGCACGGCTGCACCCTCGGAAACCGCAGGAACCCTGGAACGTGACAGTCGCGGGGACGATTTTTTTGCGCGTTGCGCTCAATCGTCTTTGCCGAGTGCCAGCCACCGCGCCTTCTCTGCCACTAACGCAGCTTGGTCGCCGCGCTGCGCCAGCAGCTGACACAAGAACTCGTGCGCTTCGGCGTCGTCGGGTTGCAGACGCGTCACTGCGCGGTACGACACGAGCGCGGCCTCGTTGTCGCCGGCTTTGATGCACGCGAACGCGAGGCAGCGATGCGCGTGCGCACGTTCCGGCTGCAGCGCCACGAGACGACGCAGGTGTTCGAGCGCGGTGTCCATCTGGTCGTGGTCGATCAGCAGGAGACCGAGGTTCTGGTGTGCTTCCCAGTAGCCTGGCTCCAGGTCGAGCGTGCGGCGGTACGCGGCGACGGCACTGTCGGTGTCGCCGGCGGCTTCGAGCAGTCGCCCGAGGTTGTAGTGCGCGCCGGGCCGGTTCGGCTCTGCGTCGACCGCGGCGCGCAGGGCGGACACGGCACCTTCCTGATTGCCGAGTCGCTCGCGCGCGATGCCGAGGTCGATCCAAACTACGACGTTCCTCGGGTCGCGTGCCGCCGTGTCGGCGAGCGTCCGCTCCGCCTCGGCCGTGTCGCCGTGGTTCAGCAAGAGCGTGCCGAGCTGCGCGCGCGCGAGAACGAAGTCGGGGTCGAGCGCGATCGCCTGGCGCAGGCCTGTGGCTGCGCGGTCGTGGTCGTGCTCCATCCACGCGGTGCCGATCCAGAAGTGCGTGCGCGCCGACCCTGGCCACAGCAGGAGGACCGCGTCGGTGGCTGCGCGCACACTGGCAGAGTCGCCGGCGTGCCCCGCGGCCTCGAGCCACTTGTAGTGGTAGACCGGCCGCGCCATCGGACTGCCAAGTAGGGCCTGCGTCATCAGCGCCGTCGCCTCGCGCGCGACCGCAGCGTCGTCGCGCGGTCCGTGCACCAAGAGCCACGCGGCGCGTCGGAACAGTACGTCGGGCCGGGCGCCTTGCGCTGCGAGCGGCGGCGTCGTGCTCGTCGGCGCGAGCAGCGCGAGCCCGGTGGCGGCGTCGGTGCTGTCGCCGTCGAGGGCCAATGCGCGCATGAAGGCGGCGCGCGCCAGCGCGGGCTTGCCGTACGCCAGCTCGGCGAAGCCCACGAGCACCTGCGCCTCGACCGCGTCGGCCTTCTCCTTGGCGCGTCCCACGACCACCGTGCGCTCGATTGTGAGCCAGTGCCCGAGCCAGCCCGCGCCGGTCAGCATGGTGAGCGCGAGCAGCGCGACCGCGGTGGCTTGCAACGGCCGGCGCTGCACGTAGCGACGTAGCCGCCGCGTCGTGGTGTCCGGGCGCACCGAGATCACGCCGTGCTCGAGCCACGCGCGCAGGTCGGTGGCGAACGCGGCCATGCTCGCGTAGCGCGCGGCGGGCGCCTTCTCGATCGCCTTGCGCACGATCGCGGCGAGGTCGGGCCCGACCCGGCGGTTGTCGCGCTGCAGGCTGGGCGGGTCGTGGTTCAGCACGCGCTGCGCGGTGGCTTGCGTGGTCGCCGCCGCGAACGGCGACATCAGCGCCAACATCTCGTACAGCGTGACGCCGAGGGCGAACACATCGGTGCGCGCGTCGACCTTGTCGGCCTGCAACTGCTCGGGCGAGGTGTAGGCCATCGACCCCATGAACGTCCCTGGCCGCGTGATGCCTGGCGCGTGCTCGGCGCTCGCCAAGCCGAAGTCGAGTAGCAGCACGCGCCCGTCGTGCGTGAGCATGACGTTGCCAGGCTTGACATCGCGATGCACGATGCCGCGCGCGTGCGCGTGCGTGAGGGCTTCGGCCACGAGCAGGGCCAGCTGAACAGCGATCTTGGTCCAGTCGCCGCTGCACCAAGTTGGGCACCACGAAGAGCGGTCGGCCGCCGCCTCGGCCGGGCGTTCTCGCAGGATGGCACGCCGGATGTCGTCGGCGTCGAGCTGGCTCGGGTCGCCGCCATCGAGCTGCCGCAAGAGGTCGGCGATCGAGCAACCAACCAGCAGCGGCATGACCAGGAACGGGATCCCTTGCGCCTCGTCGACCGCGTGGATCGGCAGGATGCCCGGATGATCGAGGCGCGCGATGGCGTCGGCCTCGCGTCGCAGGCGGTTGCGCGTCTGCTCGAAGTAGGCGAGTTCGGGACGCATCAGCTTGAGCGCCACTTCGCGATCGAGCGAACGCTGGCGCGCGCGGTACACCACGCCCATGCCGCCGCTGCCGATGCGTTGCAGCAACGTGAAGTCGCCGAGTTCGCGCGGTGCCTGCGGCAGCGCGTCATCGGCGTCGGCCTCATCGTTGTGCGGCAGCAACCCCAGGGCCGCGAGCGCGGCGTGCCGATGGCGCAGAGTGTCGGCGTGCTGCGGGTGCAGCGCGCAGATGCGCACAAGTGCGTTGTGCTGCGCGTGCAGCGGCAGCGTCAGGATGGACTCCAGCAGGGTGTCGACGTCGTTCGCGAGCGGATCTGGCTGCGTCGCGGCGACATCCATCATTCGAGCCGGAGCGCGAGTCCGCCGTAGAACGCCGTGGATGCCACCGTCGCGCGCGCGTTGCTGACGCTGGCCGCGACCCAGGCGCCGGCCGTCGGCACCTTCAGCGCGCCGACCAGGAGCGTGCGGTAGTTGCTCGACGCCAGGCCGAACCCGTTGCCGCTGAACAGTGTGACCGGCGTGACCGACTGCACGTAGATCACCGCGCCGGCCGGTGCCGGCCGCTTGGGGATGGGCAGTGGATCGCCGCCGCGCACGCCACCCGACGCCGTCGACGTCGTGCCGAGCGCGAGCACCGTGGTGGAGGGATCGACGTAGGCCCAGCACGTCGGCGACGTGCTCGGAAAGGCCAGCGGGCTCGCAAACACCTGCGCGGTGACCACGATGCCGACTGGCATGTTCGGCGCGAAGCTGCTGCCGAAGATGCTGATGGCGCCGCCCGGTTCGTAGTTGCCGATCGTGTCGAGCACCGGCCCCGGCAGCGTGACGCCGAGCGGACAGCCGCGGCCGTTAGTGACCGCCGCACCCGAGTTCTGCAAGTTCGCGGGGTCGATGAAGAAGTCGAGCTGCGCGCTGTCGCTCGTGTTGTCGTTGCCGTCCACCGCGAGGTCCAACACGAAGGCGCCGCCCATCGGGATCGCCACCGACACGGGCTGCGGCAACAGGAACGTGAACTCACCGTTGGCGCCGCCGAACGCTTCGGGGCCCGGCATCGCGTTGCCGTCGGTCATGTAGTTGACGCGCACATCACGCAGAGCCGTGACCAGCGGCTGCGTGAGGTTGCCGGCAAACACCGAGCCCGCGGTCGCCGACGACTGCCCAGTCACGCCGAGCTGCATTGTCAGCTGCGCGATCACGTGCGCGCGCGCCATGCTTGCCGTCGGCCCGTCGTAGCGCACGCTGACGCGCTGGATCAGGAACTGCGTGCGCCCCGCGAGTTCACTCTCGTCGTACAGAACCTGCAGCCGACTCGTCGCCGTCATCAGGGGCACAAAGCTGCTGTGCGCGAGTTCGGTGGTTTGCGCCGACAGCGAGCTGGGCAACACCAACGCTTGTGCCGGAGCCAGGTTGCTGCCCGCGGCGAGCATGCAGGCGATGGCAAGGGTGAGTGTTTGCATGCTGGGCCTGCACCGATTACGCGACGGCAGGATGAACGGGGTAGGCATCATGGGGGAAGCTGTTTGTGGGTGGTCGTGGGGTTGCGGCCGCAACTAGCAACCGCAGAACACTCGGGGGGACCGCGTGTGATGCTGAATCTCGCTTTTTTTGGGCTGCAAGGGCCGCGAATCCTTGCGGGGCGCGCGAAATCTACGGCGGTCGTAATTCGCCAGGTAGGCAGCGGTCTGGGACTTAGGGCTTACGTCTTACGGCTCACGACTCGCGGCAGAGCCGTTCATGCAGCCGCCCTCCCGTCTCGTTGGTTGCGGCTCTGCCGCGCTGAGAGCCGCGCTACTTGTCGGCCCCGTCGCTTGGCATGCGCAGGCACCGCATGTCGCGCCCGTTCTGATGCAGCACGAGCGCTTTGCCGGCATCACCCTCGAGCTCGAACGTGATCGACGCTTCGACGGCGCGATAGAAGAACTCAGTCGCTGACCGCGCATGGATGCGCAACGGCGACTGCCCCGTGAGCTGGGCGAACAGGCCCTTCGTCTGCAGCGTGATGTCGAACACGGCGGCCGGCGACATGCTGTAGCGACCGACGAGGCGCTGCAGGTCCTTGCGTTCGACGGCCACGGGCACCTCGATCGCGAGCGGCTCGACCGCCATGCCGTGCAGATGCTGCAGGATGCGTTCGCCGACCGCATCGACCTCGCCGCGACCCGTGTTGGCGAGGATGCAGACGGCGCGCTCGAGCGAAGGCTGCACGCCAAGGTAGGCGTGGTAGCCACCCGTCTGCCCGTTGTGCCAATACGTGATGCCATCGCGGGCGATGTGCCAACCGAGTCCGAGCGCGATGCCGTTCGCGCCGTCGTGGTGCTTGTGCTGCGTCAAGGTGATGGCGCGGCCCAGCGCGTCGTCGCGCACGGTCCATTGGGCTCTGGCGAACGTCAGCATGTCGGCAACGCAGGAACGGATGCCGCCGGCCCCCGCGAGCGCCGCGAGGTTCCAGGTGTGGCCGGTTTCGCAGTCGCCGTCGTACGGCGGCGCCAGGCGCGCGCTCAGCTTCTCGTCGAGTGCGATCGCGGTGTCCTTCATCTGCAGCGGCCTGGTGACGTGCTCTAGCAGCAGTTGCTCGTAGGTGAACCCTTGCCGCCGCGCGAGCACGCTACCGAGCAAGCCGACCGCGAGGTTGCTGTATTCGTACTTGCTGCCCGGCTGCCATCGCACCTGTGCGGCCGGCAGCACCTCGAACAGGTGCTCCGGCGTGAAGTGGCGATACGGATCATGCGAATCGGCGCCCGTCATGTCCGGCAACCGCGGCAACCCCGACGTATGTGTCGACAGGTGCCACAGCAGAACCGGCGAGTCGCCGAACTTCTGCAGCACGACGTCCGCGGGCAGGTACTTCTGCACCGGATCAGCGAGAGCCACGCGGCCGCGCTCGACTGCCTCGGCGAGCAACAGGCCCGTGAATACCTTCGACACCGAACCGATCTCGTAGATGGTGCCGCCATCGGGCGCAGCTTCGCGGCCGCTCTCGATGACGCCGTAGCCGCGCACCCACTTCGTGTCGCGATCGATCACCCCGACGACGAAGCCGACGGCGAGTTCGCTCGCGACCAGCGGCTTGCACAGACGATCGACCTGTTCGGCGAGGACCGCGCTCGGCTGTTGCGCGGACACGAACGCGGCCAACGGCATCGCGAGCAGAGAGGTGAGGGATCGCATGGGCATTGTGTCTCGCAAGCGCTGACCGGGCCTTGCCGCGCCAAAGGGTGTGGCCGGAGGAACGTTACAGATCACGCCACGCCCACCCACCCGCGGCTTTCCGGTTGTCCCGGCGCCCTGTCCGGCCTCTGCCACTCCATCACGACGAACCACGGCACGCGACGGTAGGAGGCGGCGCGAGAGGGCGAGGCGTCGGTAGTCGGCTCCGGCTCGTCGAAGTGTGTGAGCACGAGGCCTACGCCGAGCAGAGCCTGCATGTACGTGCGGAGCGGGCGATGGTGGTTGACGATGCGGATGCCCCGGTACTCGATCCACATCGCGCGCTCGTCGAGGTAACGGTCGATCGGGAAATGGTCGCGCCGCCCCTGCGCGTCGAGCACCCAGTCGCGATCCGCGCACGCGGTGTTGAAGCCGTTGAGATTGGCGATGAGCAACGTGCCGCCCGGGCGCAGCACGCGCGCCATCTCTGAGATTGCGGCCTGGACGTTCGGGATGTCGATGAGCGTCAGATAGCTCACGACGAGATCGAACGACCTGTCGTCGAATGGCAGCTGTTCGGCCACGCCCGCGACGTAGGTGCCGTGCGCGTCGCGCGCACGCGCCGCCGCAAGCAAGGCCGGCGTCGGCTCGAGGCCGACGGTGTCGATGCCGTGCTGGCGCAGCAGCCGGCAGAACCGCCCTTCCCCACATCCGACATCGAGCGCGTTCTTTGGGGCCCGCGCGACGGCGCGCGGCACCATCACCGGATCGAGCACGTAGCGGCGTCCGAAGTCGCCGCGCTCACCTTGATCCGCAATCCACGCCGCCGCCGAGTCCTGCCAGCCGTTGTTCACGGCCGCGATCCTATGCGACGGTTTGCCGGCGCCGCGAGATGTGTGGATGCCGGTGACGACAACCGCGGCCGGGCAGGCGCGCCTGTGTCGCAGTCACTCGCTGGTTACAACAGAATCGGTCGAAGCCAGCGCCCGCGGCCAACTGACGCGCCGGAGCTAACCGCCGGTCGTTGCTCGCGGTGCTGCCGTCGTTGGTCAGCGCTTTGCCGGCGCGGTCTTCTTCGGTGCCAGCTTCTCGACGATGCGCAGCGGTGCCAACGCGATCGGTTCGTTCGGCTGGCCGATGAGGTCATCCGTGGGATCGATGCTGACGATCGCGCGCAATGTTCTCCCGCTCGAGCGCGCGTTTCCCGCACGAGTCTCTGTTGACGGGCAGAGTCTGGGCACCTGGCTGCAAGTGCCGCGCGCACGCGAAGGGGAGCGGCTGCATCGGTGGCCGAAGGCGCTGAAGGTGACGCCCTCAACGGTGAGTCGTCATGTGCCGATCGTGCGCAGGCCACTGGCCTGGGCGGCGATTGCAAGTGCCTCATCGTGCGTCGCGAAGACGAGGTCTGCCGCATCGTTGTGCTCTCGCCAAAGCAGAGCCGATGCCAAGTGAATGGCATCCAGCGTGCCGAGCGCGGTTGCCATCGGTTGTGAGGCTCGGCTGAACACCGCTCGGGTGGCGACGACCTCATGCATCTCGCTGAGTAACTCGAACACTGTTGCCCGGCGCACCGCCACGTCATGGGCTGAGACACTCTCGCGCAGACGCAGTCGGTCCAGCGTCCGAAGACACTCGACCTCGACCAGCGTAGAGACCACTCCCGTAGAGAGCTGTTTCCAGGCCCGCAGGCGCTTCGGCTGTCCAAGCACCACGCGCAGGATGACGGATGAATCAACGTAAGCGATCATCGCGCCTTGTCTCGATCTTCGAGGAGCAGGGCGACTACGTCGGTCTGCAAGCGGAGTTGTCGTGGCAGAGGGACATCCTGCAACTTCTTGTAGCGACCGCGTGGTGGACGCACGGTGAGTGGTTCGCTGGCCGAGGCGTAGGGCACAATCTTCGCAATCGGGGTGGTGCGGTCGAGCACGATCAAGCTGTCGCCCCCTCGCACGGCGCGCAGAAACTCGCTCAATCGTGCCTTGAGATCAGCGATGCGAACACTCTTCATAGTCTCATGGTAGTCATGAGTAGTCAGATCGCAAGCACGTCGATTCGTTGGCCTCACTGCCCGCGCTTCCAACGACCGGGGTTGCAAGCGCGGCAGCAGGGTGAGCAGCACCGCGAGCGCGACGTTTCTCCGAACCGTCTTGTTCACGTCCTGGATCGCAGCTCAGGCGCACACGACCTGCCATGGTGCTGCCCGAGGAGCGGACCGCGCAGTACTGGGACGGGCACGCCGGCTGCGCGCTCGAGGGTCCGCGCGACCTGCCGTTCCGGGTCACCGCGCTGGCCGTGGCCGACGCGCCTGAGCCGCTCACCAGCCCGCGGCGCCCGCTCAGTCCCCCAGCACGATCCGCAAGCCCGCGCTGAACGCCAGACCGGCGAACGGGCCCATCGGGTCGACCACGAAACCCTGCGCGTACACCGTGGCGCCGCGGAGCGAGACATCGGA
>JANPER010000150.1:0-80207 GCA_031423015.1 Planctomycetota bacterium
CCCGTGATGGCCGTTCTGGAACTTATGGCTTACGTCTTATGACTCACAACTCGCGGCGGAGCCGGCGGTTGCTTTCCCCTGGCGCCGCCCGTTCCTGCGCGACGCCGCTCAGCTCGTTGGTTGCGGCTCCGCCGCGCTGAGCGACAGGGCAAACGCGTGCGCGAGCGGGAAGCGCAGCGGCATGCGCGCACGGCTGCCCGCGGCCAGATCGAGCAGCCGCAGGGCGCGCGGCAGGTCGGGTTGCGTGACGGCAGCCAAGGCGCCGTCGATAGTAGCTTCGCCGACGACGGCTCGGGCGTGGCAGGCGCCCCCGGCGCTGGCGGCAAGCCATAGCTGCGCCGCTCGCTCGCGTAAGAGCGCGCGGCGCCAGGCCTGAGCGAGTGCAAACGGGTTGCCCTGCCTCGGCATTGGAAGATCTGGTTTCGCGAACGCGCAGCGGCCCAGGGCTGGAATCTCATGCCGCTGACCCTCGAGATCATGGAGGAGTCCTACTCCCTTCCCGAGCCGATCCATTCGATCCTGTGGACCGCGTGTTGATCGCCACGGCCGGCAATCCACATCAACATCGGCGACTTTGTGCCTGAGGCTCGCGGCCTTGGTGCTTATGACGGCGCGGCCAAGATGACGCTGCCGCCGGCTGCTCGCGTTCTCGTCGTGCGCTTGTCCGCGCTCGGTGATGTGCTGTTTGCGCTGGAGACGGTGGCGTCGCTGAAGGCCGAGCGGCCCGACGCGCGCGTCGACTTCTTGGTGGAGGATCGCTTTGCCGACCTGTTGCGCGGCCATCCGCAGCTCGAACGCGTGTTGGTCTACCCGCGGCGGCGCAAGCTGAAGATCTTCGGCCACCTCGCCGCGCTGCGGCGCACGCGCTACGACGCCATCCTCGACCTGCATTGCATCTTGAAGAGCGCGCTGCACGTGTTCGTGGCGCGCGGCACGCGCAAGTTGGGGTTCGCCGCGCCGGGCGCGCGCGAGGGTGCGCATCGCTTCTACCGCGAGAAGGTCGCGCTGCCCGAGCCGCTGCCGCACCGTGCCGACCGCGGCTACGCCCTGCTGCGGGCGCTGTCGTTGTCGGGCACGCCGCACAGGCCGGTGCTGGCGCCGCCCGATCGACCGCCCGACTTTTGGCGTGCGACTGAGCAGCCGCGCGTGGTGCTGCATCCGGGCACCAGTTCGTTCGCGACGTTCAAGCGCTGGCCGCTAACCAAGTTCATCGAGCTGGGTCAGCGTCTGCGACGGCGTGACGTCGCGCCGGTCGTGAGCTTCGGTCCCGGCGAAGACGAACTCGCGCGCGCGCTGGCGCACGGCGCCGGCGACCTTCGTCTGCTCGATGGCGGCGCGCTCGGGCTGCGCGGCCTCGGCGCGGTGTATGCGCAGGCCGACGTCGTGGTCGCCGCCGACACCGGTCCGCTGCACATCGCCGCGGCCGCGGGCGCGCGCGTGGTGGCGTTGTTCGGCCCCAAGGATCAAGACCTCTACGGCCCGCGCACCGAGCATCAGCGTTTGCTGTGGCACGACGTGCCATGCCGTCCGTGCAAGCTGCGCGCATGTCCGTCGCCGCAGTGCGTGCTCGGCGTCGAGGTCGACGCGGTGGAACGCGCCGTCATGGAGCTTCTCGCCCCGCGATGAGGACCCTCGTCACCGTCATTCGCCACGCCAAGGAGCGCATCAGCAAGTGTTCGCTGCGGCATCTGCATGCGCGCGCCGGCTTCACGTTCTTGCGCGCGCGGCCAGGGTTCCGCTTCGACGCCTCGGGCTTCACGATGCTCGCGGTCGATGCGCCGGTGTTGTCGTCGACCGATGCGGGCCGGCCGCTGCTGCTCCTCGACAGCACGTGGCGTTACTTGCCCCAGCTGACCGCGTGCGTGCACGGCGCCTCCGTCGCGCGCAGCGTGCCGCGCGACATCGTCACCGCGTACCCGCGCGCGAGCCGCGTGTTCGAGGACCCCGAGTTCGGCTTGGCGTCGGTCGAAGCGCTGTACGTCGCACTGCGCCTGCTCGGCGAAGACGACCCGACGCTGCTCGACGGTTATCACTGGCAGGCGCAGTTCCTGGCGCAGCCGGCGTTGCGGGGCTGACCGGCTTCCCCAGACCCTTCCACATTTCTCCACATTCTCGCCAGCGACGCACTCGGCCTATCGCCGACGCGCAACCGGCCCGCTTCACTAGTCGGCGTGCAAGCCCTGTTCGCCCTCGACGCGAGCGACCAACGCGCCGGCCTGCGGGCCAGGCGCGCGAGTGTCATTGGCGGCACGGCGCTGATGGTGGACGTCGCGCACGGCGACACGGAGCATCGCGTGCTGATCGCGTGTTCGCAGATCGCGGGCCAGGTGACGCTGCTGTGCTCGTGTCGCAAGCGCGACCATTGCGTACACGGTGAGTTTGCACTTGTCGCCGTGCAGGCGAACGCCGCGGCCAACGAATGGCTGCGCGGGCGCATGCTGGCCACGGCAGCGGAGGTGGCGAGCGAGCGTGGGGCCGCGGTCGCTCGGCCGGCGCAAAAGCCCGCGCTGGCGTCGATCGAGGACCGCGAGTTGGAGGCTCTCGACGACTGGCTCCACTCCTTGGAGATGACCCGCAACGCCGATCCGAACGACTCGACCAAGCGCAGGAAGGAGAAGGTCGCGCTGTTCTTCTGCGCGGTGAACGCCGAGGACGGGCTCGAAGTCGAAGTCTGGCTGGCGGAACCCAAGAAGGCCGGCGGTTACAAGCGCACGCGCAAGCTCGATCTCAGCCGGGCGGTGCGCGGCAAGACGCCATTGCCGCCCGCCGACCTCGGGTTGGTGGCGGCTTTGCACGGTCACAGCAGCGAGGGATGGCGTGAGTCGGTGTCGTTGCGCGGCGGTGGCGCCGGGCTCGTGCGCACGCTGATCGAGACCGGGCGCTGCTTCGTCACCGAGACCTCGCCGCCGTTGACGCTGGGCGAACGCCGGCGCGGCAGCCTCGCGTGGGTCGTCGACCAGCACGGTACGCAGAGCCCGGCGCTGGCTGTCGAGGGCGACGCCCTGCCGGTGCTGCTCGACGAGCCGATGTATCTCACGCGGGATCATGCGCAACTCGGTCCGCTCGACGTCGACCTGCCGATGCACGTCATCCGCGGCTTCTTGGCTGGTCCGCAACTGCGGCCGGAGACGACGCAGCGCGTGGCGGCTGCCACGCGGGCTGCGCTCAGCCGCCTTGGCATGCCCGAGCCCAAGCCGCTCGTGATCGAGCGCCGCGCGGCACCGGCGCCCACGCCACACCTGGTGCTGTACTCGATGCCGGTGAAGGCTGGCTACTTCTTGGACGCGTTCACCCTCGACGGCGCGCATCTGCGCTTTGAGTATGGCAGCGCAGAGTTCCTTGTCGGCGACGACTCGCCATCGTTTAGGCAGTGCGAAGGCGAGCGCGTCGTCGTTCTTGCGCGCGACCAGAAGGCGGAGGCAGCGGCGGTCGAACGGCTGCACGCCTCGGGATTCCGATCGTTGCTCGACACGATTACCCCGAAGGATCAGCACGCGATCCGCCCCCAGCTGGATGCGCACTATTCGCGGCACGACTTGACCCTCAACAAGCTGGTCGCGAAGCCAGACGCCGCTGCCTGGCAAGCGTTCTTGCAGGGCGAACGCGGCGCGCTGGTGGCGGCGGGTTGGCGTGTCGAGATCGATCCGTCGTTCCGGCACGGCACGCTGCAAGCCTCGGCGTGGTTCGTGCGCGCCAAGCCGGTCACGGGAAACGAGTGGTTCGAACTCGAGATCGGCATCGACGTGGGCGAAGAGCGCGTCGACCTCATGCCGATCTTGCTGCACATGATGCGCGCCCCCGACCAGGCCGTGTTCGAGGCGACCTTGGCGCCGGATGACCAGCGGCAGGTCGCGGTCAACCTGGGCGACGGTCGCCGCGTGATGGTGTCGGCGCGGCGCTTACAGAGCATGTTCACCGCGCTGATCGAGATGCAGGCCGGCGGCAAGGTCGACGGTCAGCGCATGCAGCTGCGACGGTTGCTGGCGCCGCAGGTCCTCGCGCTCGAAGGACAAGTCGACCGCGTCGAGTGGAAAGACGACGGCGCTCTGCGCGAGCTGGCCCAGAAGCTGCGTTCGTTCGACAAGGTGGCCAAGGTCGCCGTGCCGAAGGCGTTGCGCGCCGACCTACGCGCCTACCAGCGCGAGGGTCTGGCGTGGTTGCAGTTCCTGCGCGAGCACGCGCTGGGTGGCATCCTGGCCGACGACATGGGGCTCGGCAAGACGGTGCAGGCGTTGGCGCACATCGCCGTCGAGAAGGCGTCGGGGCGCATGGACCGCCCGTGCCTCGTGGTGTCACCGACCAGCGTCGTGGCCAACTGGGCAGCGGAGGCGGAGCGCTTCACGCCCGACCTGTCTGTGCTGGTGTTGCACGGCGCGGCGCGCGCGGCGAACTTCAGCAAGCTCGCCGAGGTCGACCTGGTGCTCACGACCTACCCGCTGGTGCTGCGCGATCTCGACGTGTTACGCGCGCAGCCGTTTCATCTGCTGATCGCCGACGAGGCGCAGGTGATCAAGAACGCGCGCGCCAAGGTGGCGCAGGCGCTGCGCGGCCTGGACGCGCGCCATCGCCTGTGCCTCACCGGCACGCCCTTGGAGAACAACCTCGCCGAGCTGTGGGCGCAGTTCGACTTCCTGATGCCCGGCGTGCTCGGCGACGCGCGGTCGTTCGGTCAGGTGTTCCGCGGGCCGATCGAGCGGGGCGGCGACGACGCGCGTCGCCAGGCGCTGGTAGCGCGCATTCGGCCGTTCATCCTGCGCCGCACCAAGGCGACCGTGGCGAGTGAGTTGCCCCCGAAGACCGAAGTAGTGCACGCGGTCGAGATCGAGGGCGCACAGCGCGATCTCTACGAGACGATCCGCTTGTCGGTGCACGAGCGCGTGCGGCAGACGATCGCCGAGAAGGGCCTCGCCCAGGCGCAGATCGTGATCCTCGACGCGCTGCTCAAGCTGCGGCAGGTGTGCTGCGACCCGCGGCTGGTCAAGCTCGACGCCGCCAAGGAAGTGACCGAGTCGGCCAAGCTCGACGCGCTGTTCGACCTGCTGCAGCCGCTGGTTGCCGAAGGCCGTCGCATCCTGCTGTTCTCGCAGTTCACCAGCATGCTCGCGCTGATCGAAGCCGAGCTGAGCCAGCGTGCGATCGGCTTCGTGAAGCTGACCGGCGACACCAAGGATCGCAAGACGCCCGTCGCGCGCTTCCAAGCCGGCAAGGTGCCGGTGTTCCTCATCAGCCTCAAGGCGGGCGGCACCGGCTTGAACCTCACCGCCGCGGACACCGTGATTCACTACGACCCGTGGTGGAACCCCGCCGCCGAGCAGCAGGCGACCGACCGCGCGCACCGCATCGGCCAAGACAAGCCGGTGTTCGTGTTCAAGCTCATCGCGTCCGGCACGGTGGAGGAGCGGATCGGACGGTTGCAGGAACGCAAGCGCGCGCTGGCGGCGGGCATCCTCGATGGCGGCGACCGTCAGGGCGCCGCGCTCACCAAAGCCGACGTCGAGGCGTTGTTCGCGGCGATGGAGTGAGGCGTGCGCGTGCGCTCACACGGCGGGCACTGGCAACTTCCCCTTCACCAGGAACTGCGTGCGCGCGAATTCCACCATTTCGTGGCGCAGCACATCGCGGCGCACGAACACCACGCGCTGGCGCGACGTCGTGCAGTGCCAGGTCTGCGGCGCGCGAGGCTGCCGGTTGGCGAACGCGCGCGGCGTGAACACGCCGATGTTGACGCCGCCTTGTGCGCGCGCCGAGGGTGTGCGGAACGCTTCGACCCCGAGGTCGCGCATGGCGGTGCCGAGCGTCTGTGTCGCGTCATAGCCGACAGGTGAAGCGAGGGTGTCGCGGTGTGCGGTGAAGCGACCGCGGGTGAGGTCGACACCGTGCGCCGAGGTCACACCGACCGCGAACACCGTGTGTTCTGACACCGCGTGCTCGATCTTTGCGGCGGTGCCGTCGAGGAACGCCAGCCGGTAGTACGCGGCTTCGGCCAAGGTGGTGCGCACTTCCTCGGCGCCATACCAGATGCCACGCTGATCACGCCGGCCAAAGCGCGACCCGTGCCGCAGCGGCGGGTAGCGAAACGGCGTCGCCAGCAGGTAGTGCAGGTCGCGCACGTCGTCGGCTTCCTTCTGCGGCTTGCTGCGCTCGATCAGGTCTTCGAGCACGTCGTGCTCGGCGGCGGTGTCCACGAGCTTCAGAGTGGCGATGCGATGCTGCGCCTCGACGATGCGATGCGCCGTGGTCGTCAATCGGCCGACATCGCGCGCGCTGACCGTCGGCACAAGATCACGCTCGGCCGCGCATTGCGTCGAGGTAGTCGACCACGGCGACCAGGCCGGCGGCCGACTCGATGAGCTGAGCCGGAACTCCACCGAGGTGCGTGTTGTTCGCCTCGAGCCACTGGCGACTGTTGTCGCCGCCGCCGCCGAACAGGGCATCGAGGCTGCGGAACACGCGTACGAACAGCACCGCCAGCTCACCGGCCTTCGACTCGGGATCGAGCGGTCGGCCGCCGCCCAGGCGCGAGACCGTCGCCTCGCTGATCCCGAGGATGCGAGCGATACGGTTCTGGCGGACGCCGAGGTGCTCGGCGGTGCGCAAGACGGCGCGGGACAAGACGACGCCGGGGTCGGCTTCTGGTCGCGAACGGGGTCGGGCGGTGAGCATTGCTAGGGAAAGATATCGTCTGTTGGTTGCCCGGGCAAGAGGCCGACTCTACGCCCCAACCACTCCAGTTGCCGCCGAAAACCCCCGCCCACGGGGGTCTACCGGGCCGCGCCGCTAAGATCGGCTCGATGCGAGCTGGCGCAGACCCTCGTCCCGCTGTGAAACCCCTCGGCGCCACGCCGCAGCGGCACAGCCTCACCCTGCGGGTGTCGGCGCCCTTCGAGCTGCGCCTGGTGGCGTTCGGGCACGGCTGGATCGACCTGCCGCCCTTTCGTTGGGACGCCGCACGCAACGCGCTCGCGACCGTGCTCGATCTCGGTACGTCGGTTGGCGCTGTGCCGGTCGACATCGAGATCAGCACCCGTCGCGACGACCTGTTGCACGTCGACCTCGTCGCGGCGACCACACTGTCGCCCGCGCAGCGCAAACGGGCCGAGCGCGCGTTGCACACCATGCTGCGCCTCGATCAGGACCTGGCGCCGTTCTACGCGCTGTGCGCCGAGCACCCGCGTTTGCGTTGGGCGATGGTGCGCGGCGGCGGTCGCCTGCTGCGCGGCGCCAGCGTGTTCGAGGACCTGCTGAAGCTCTTGTTCACCACCAACTGCTCGTGGTCGGCGACCAAGAAGATGACCGAGCGCACCGTCGAGGCGCTCGGTGAGCGCGCGCCATCGGGTCGGCCCGCGTTCCCGTCGCCGGCGAAGTGCGCCGACGCGGCCACGTCGTTCTGGCGCCAAGAGGTTCGCGTCGGTTACCGCGACACGGCGTGCGCGGCGTTGGCCGAGGCGTTCGCCAGCGGCACGCTCACCGAGGCCTGGTTCACCGACCCGGAGGTGCCGACCGATGAGTTGCGCCGACGGCTGCTCACGCTGCGCGGCGTCGGACCGTACGCCGCCGGCCAAGCGCTTCGCCTGCTCGGTCACTACCAAGACCTGGCGCTCGACTCATGGTGTCGCGCCCGCCTCGCCGAGCTGCGGGGCAAGAAGAAGCCGCCGAGCGACAAGGCGGTGGCGCGCGAGTACCGCGCGTTCGGCACGTTCGCCGGGCTGGCGCTGTGGCTCGACCTCACGCGCGCGTGGCACGACAAAGACGGAGATCGAGCGCCGTTGCAGGCGTGAAGCGCGCGGTCGCGGTGCGCTATGGTTCGGCGATGGTGTTGCCGTTGCTGTCGCGCGTGCTGTGTTGCCTGTCGCTGCTCGTTGGCGTGTCGGCGCAGAGCGAGCCAGCCGCTGCGCCGCGGCTACGCACGGCGTTTTGCGCCGACGTCGATCCGCGGGCGCCGCATCCGGAGTATCCGCGGCCGCAGTTGGTGCGCGAGCGCTGGGCGAATCTGAACGGCGAGTGGCAGCTCGCGGTTCAGGCGCACGACGCGCCGGCGCCGGCTACCTACCCGCGGCGCGTGCTCGTGCCGTTCCCGCTGGAGTCGACGCTGTCGGGCGTCACCAAAGGCCTGCTACCGAGCGAGCGCGCGTGGTACCGACGCACCTTCAGCGTGCCCGCGACGTGGCGCAGCGAGCGCACCTGGCTGCGCTTTGGCGCGGTCGATTGGGAGGCGCGCGTGCTGGTGAACGGCCAAGAGATCGGTACGCATCGCGGCGGCTACGACCCGTTCAACCTGGACATCACCGACGCGTTGCGGCCGCAGGGTGAGCAGGAGCTGATCGTCGTCGTGCACGATCCGACCGACCAAGGCACGCAACCGCGCGGCAAGCAGGTGCTGTCGCCGAGCGGCATCTGGTACACGCCGACGTCGGGGATCTGGCAGACGGTGTGGCTCGAACCGGTGCCGGCGCTCGGAATCGAGCGCTTGCACCTGGTGCCCAAGCTCGGGCCGCCACGCATCGAGGTGCGCGCGTACGGCCATCTCGACGAGTTGGATCTGGAGGTCGAGATCGGCGCGCCGGCGAGTGCGAAGGTCCGCGCGCGCGGCGATGCCACACGCACGCTCACGATCGCCATCCCCGACGCGCAGCTGTGGTCGCCCGACCAGCCGAACTTGTACGCGATGCAGGTGCGGGTGCGCAGCGGCGACGACGTGGTCGATGTCGTGGCGAGCTACTTCGGCCTGCGCGAGATCGCCTTGGGCAAGGACGCGGCGGGCACGCCGCGCTTGCTGCTGAACGGCACGCCGCTGTTTCAGCTCGGCACGCTCGATCAAGGCTTCTGGCCAGACGGGCTCTACACCGCGCCCACCGACGCGGCGCTGCGCTTCGACCTCGAAGTCACCAAGCGCCTCGGCTTCAACATGGTGCGCAAGCACGTCAAGGTCGAACCCGCGACGTGGTACGCGCACTGCGATCGCCTCGGCTTGCTGGTGTGGCAGGACATGCCGAGCGGCGACCAGTACATCGGCAGCAACGACGCGGATGCCAAGCGCAGCGCGGACTCGGCGGCGCAGTTCGAGTTCGAACTCGGCGCCATGATGGACGCCGTCGGCAACAGCCCGGCGGTCGTGATGTGGGTGCCCTTCAACGAAGGGTGGGGCCAGTTCGACACCGCGCGCATCGCGCAGTGGGTGAAGGCGCGCGACCCGACGCGTCTGGTGAACTCGGCCAGCGGGTGGACCGACCGCGGTGTGGGCGACGTGCATGATGTGCACGTGTACCCAGGACCCGGCATGCCGAAGGTGGAGTCCACGCGCGCCGCAGTGCTCGGCGAGTTCGGCGGCCTCGGCTTGCCAGTCGCCGGGCATACCTGGCAGCAGAAAGAGAACTGGGGCTACCGTAGCTTCACCGACTCCGACGCGCTGCAACTCGCGTACGCCGAGCTGCTCACTGATCTGCGCCTGCTCATCCCGCAGGGACTGTGCGCCGCGGTGTACACGCAGACGACCGACGTCGAGATCGAGGTCAACGGCTTGCTGACCTACGATCGCGCGTTGGTGAAGGTGGACGAGGGCGTGGTGCGCGCGGCGAACTTGGCGCTGCACCTGCCGCCGCCGCGCATCGACGTGCTGGTGCCGTGCGCGCAGGAGAGTGCGCAGCGCTGGCGTTTCACGACCGATGCGCCGGCCGACGGGTGGGAGCGCGAGGCGTTCGACGACGCGGCGTGGCAGGAAAGTGTGAGCGGCTTCGGCACGGCGGGCACCCCGGGTGCGATCGTCGGCACCGAGTGGAAGACGCGCGACCTCTGGCTGCGTCGCACCATCGAGCTGCCGGTCGACTTCGACGCGGCGACGCTGCACTTGCGCATGCACCACGACGAAGACGTGGCGGTGCACGTGAACGGCGTGGAGATCGCGCGCGTGCCCGGCTACAGCACTGCGTATCGGCTGCATCGCCTGCCGGCGAGCGCCGCGGCCGCGTTCCGCAAGGGCGCCAACGTGCTGGCGGTGCACTGCCGGCAGACCACCGGGGGGCAGTACATCGACGTGGGCGTCGTCGCGGTGCGCGAACGATGAGCGCGTTCGTCCTGCTGCTAGCGTTGCTGCAGACACCCGTCGAACCCGCGGCTCCGCGCGCGCACACGGTGCTCGCCTGCGGGTCGTGCGCCAGCGACGACAAGTTCAAGGTGCAGCCGATCTGGAACGTCATGCGCGCGGCGCGGCCCGACGCGGTGGTGTTGCTCGGCGACACGCCGTACATCGACTCCACCGAACTCGAGATCCAGCGCGCGCGCTATCGCCGCTTCTTTGCGCGGGACGAGATCGTGGCGCTGCGCGCGGAAGCGCCGTTCTACTGCACGTGGGACGACCACGACTTCGGCACCAACGACTGCGACGGGCGCGTCGACGGCAAGGAAGACTCGCGGCGCGCGTTCGTGGAGGCGCACCCCGAGCGCGAGTGCGGCCTCGACGGCGAGGGCGTCTTCATCCGCTTTCGGCACGGTCCGGTCGAGGTGTTCTTGTTGGACACGCGCTACTTCATGCGCACCGAGCCGTCGCCGTGCGGCGAGGGCCTGACCGTGCTCGGCCGCAAGCAATGGAAGTGGCTGCAAGACGGGCTGCGCGCATCGACGGCACCGTTCAAGATCCTGGCGTGCGGCATGGTGTGGAACGACGCGGTGCGCCCGCTCAAGACCGACTACTGGGGCGCGTTCCCGGCCGAGCGCGCGGCGTTGTTCGCGTTCCTCGGCGCGGCGAAGATCGCCGGCGTCGTGCTGTTGAGTGGCGACATCCACCGGTCGCGTGTGATCCGCCACGCCACGCGCGAGGTCGTCGGCTACGAGCTCACCGAGCTGATCACGTCGCCGTTGGCGCAGAGCGTGATCGCCTTGGCCGACGCGCCGCACCCGGGCCTGGTGTGGGATGTTGGCGTGGAGCAGACGTGTCTGCTGATCGAGGCCACCGAGCTGGTGTTGACCGCGCGCTTCATGCAGGCCGGCGACCCGGCGCGGCCTGCCGAGATGTTCAGCACGCGTGTGTTTGCCGAACACCTCGTGCCACCGCGGCTGCGCGCCGGTGGGTCGGTTCGCAAGTAGGAGGTGTGGAGCTGCGCGCGGCGCGAACGCTAGTTTGCGCCATGCCGGCGCGCGGCTATAACCCCGGCGTGGTCTCCCTTCGCAAGCTCTACACCCCGCACGAAGCGAATCGCACGCTGCCTCTGGTGCGCGCGATCACCAAGGACATCCGCGACATCGCGCTGCGCATGCGCGCGACTTGGGATCGCCTGCAGCACCTGGGCGCCGGCCGACCGACCGAGCGCGCGCAGATCGAAGACACCTTCGAAGACGACCGCCAGCGCTTGTTGGCGATGAACGAGGAACTGGAGCAGTTGGGTGTCGAGCTGAAGGACCCGGTCACCGGGCTGCTCGACTTCCGCGCGCAACGCGGCGGCGAAGAGGTGTACCTGTGCTGGCGCCTGGGCGAGGATTGCATCGACCACTGGCACGAGTTGGAGACTGGATTTGCCGGTCGGCAACCGTTGACGACGTTCTAGGCTCGTGGGTGACTTCCCCCCGGAACACACGCGCGCTTCCCGACCGGAATCGGCCTACCATGTGACCCCTCGGCGTCCTCGTGGCGCCGCGCGTAAGCCCCGTTCACCAAGTTCTCCTCTAGTCGTATGCCGCGTCCCGTCATCGTCTCTGCCGTCCGCACGCCGATCGGCAAGTTCCAGGGTGGACTCGCCTCGTTCACCGCGCCGCAGCTCGGTTCTCACGTCATCCGCGAGGCGATCAAGCGCGCCGGCTTGAGCGCCGACGCCATCGAAGACGTGTTGATGGGCTGCGTTTTGCAAGCTGGTCTTGGTCAGAACCCGGCGCGTCAAGCGCTGCGCGGCGCGGGCATTCCCGACGCGATCGGCGCGGTCACCATCAACAAGGTGTGCGGCAGCGGGCTCAAGGCGGTGATGCTGGCGGCGCAGGCGATCAAGGCGGGCGACGTCAAGGTCGCGGTCGCGGGCGGCATGGAGTCGATGAGCAACGTGCCGTACCTGTTGCCGACCGCGCGCAACGGCGCGCGCCTGGGGCACACGCAGCTCCTCGACGGCATCATCCAGGACGGCTTGTGGGACGTGTACAAGGACTTCCACATGGGCAACACCGCCGAGCTGGTGGTGGAGAAGTATGGAATCACGCGCGAGCAACAGGACGCGTACGCGGTCGACAGCCATCGCAAGGCGGTGGCGGCGCAGGCCGCGGGGAAGTTCAAGCGCGAGATCCTCGCCCTGGAGCTGAAGGGCAAGAAGGGCGAGGTCACGCTGATCGACAAGGACGAGGGGCCGCGCGGCGACAGCACGGTGGAAGCGCTCGCCAAGCTGCGGCCGGCGTTCAAGCCGCAAGGTGGTTCGGTCACCGCCGGCAACGCCAGCTCGATCAACGACGGCGCCGCGGCGTGCGTCGTGGTCGACGAGGACTTTGCCAAGGCCAACGGCCTGAAGCCCATCGCGCGCATCCTCGGTTACACCACCGGCGGCATGGCGCCGGAGTGGGTGATGATGGCGCCGATGGTGGCGGTGCAGAAGCTGTGTGCGCTGCTCGCGTGCAAAGCGCAAGACTTCGACGTGGTCGAGTTGAACGAGGCCTTCGCCGCCCAGTGCGTGGCGCTGCAACGCGAACTCGCGATCGACCCGAACAAGCTCAACGTGCACGGTGGCGCCGTGGCGCTAGGGCACCCGATCGGCGCGTCCGGCGCACGCGTGCTGACCACGCTGCTGCACGCCATGCAGGATCGCGGCGCGACGCGTGGCCTCGCCGCGCTGTGTCTGGGCGGCGGCAACGCAGTGGCCATGGGTGTCGAGCGGATGTGAGTCGAACGAAGATCCGGCGCGCGTACGCAAGGTTGTTGTTGGCGAGGTGTGGCGGCCACGTCGTTCCGTTCCCTTGAAGTTCTAGACGCGTAATCGACGGCAGGCTCAAGCATCGGGGTGCGGAAGCCGAAGGGTGCTCCGCGAGGGCGAACTTCGCAGGCAAACCCGAAAACCTCCACACAGGAGAGGCGCGTATGGACGATCGCATGCTGCTGCAACCATCTCGGCGCGAAGTTTCTCGACGCGCATTTCGGCCATTGATCGGTCACTTCCTGTTGACCCTGTTGGCGGTGGAGGCCGGCGCTCAGCAAGTGGGGGGCACGGGCTTCAGCAGCGGCCGTGGCTTCTACAACCAGCCACTCGACGTGGTCGTGAGCACCAGCACCGCCGGCGCAACCGTGCGCTACACGTTGGATGGCAGCGATCCGACGTCTTCGTCGAACTACGCCGAGGGGCTGGCGCCGGCGACGGTGCGTATCGATCCTGCCAGCACGAACGGCGTGCTGCGCCGGGTGACACCGGCGGTGACGTTGCGGGCCTACGCCTACAAACAAGGCCTGACACCGAGCGCCGTCGATACGCAGACTTACGTCTTCGTCGACCGTGTGCTGACCCAGACGCGCCCGTCGGGCTACCCCACCGGTTTCGAGTATGACATGGACGCTGTCGTCGTGAACGACCCCCGCTACCAGAGTCGTATCCGGAACGACCTGCTGTCGGTGCCCAGCATCTCCGTCGTGACCTCGGTGAACGACATGTTCGGGACGAACAGCTTGATGACCGCGTCCGCCAGCTCGATCGAGAAGCCGGGTTCGATCGAAGTCATCCATCCCGACGGCCGCAGCGGCGTGCAGGCGAACTGCGGTTTCAAGCCGCACTCGCACATCCTGCGCAAGCGCAGTCTGCGAGTGTACTTTCGCGGCGCGGTCTACGGCGTCGGCGCACTCCATCACGACTTGTTCCCAGACGCCGTCGAGGGCGTGGATGCGCGCGTTCGGCGCTTCGACGTCTTGGTCCTGCGTGCCGGCGTGAACGACAACCTGCAAAGCGCCTTTGACGGGCGCAACGGCCGCGCCACCTACGTGGTCGATCAGTTGGCGCGTTCGTCGCAGGCAGCGATGAGCGGTTACGGCCAGCGCGGCTTGTTTGCGCACCTGTACATCAACGGCCTGTATTGGGGCCTCTACAACTTGGTCGAGCGACCCGACGACGCGTTCTCTGCTGGTCAGTTCGGCGGCGACGAGCGCGACTGGTTCGCGATCAACCACGCTGGCGAGCTCAGCGGCGACCCCTCCTGGTTCCGCGGGCTGGTCAGCAACTCGTGGGATTGGAACGTGGTGCGGCAGCGCCTCGACTTGCCGTCATTCGCTGATTACATCCTGTACTACTTCCTGAGTGGCGGCGGCGACTGGCCCGAGAACAACTGGTACGCAGGCAACCGTGTGTTGCCGACGCCCGGATTCGTGCGCTACCACATCTGGGACATCGAGGACTCGTGGATCCGCATGCCGGGACGCGCCAACGACGGTGCCTGGGTTCACCCGAACTTGATCGCTGGCGCCGGGGACCTGGGCCGCATCTGGACGAATGTCGACAACCACGTCGACTTCCTCATGGTTTTGGCTGACCGCGTCTACAAGCACTGCTTCAACGACGGCGCGATCAGCGAAGATCAGCTGCAGGCACGCTACGACCAGTTATGCGCGCAAATCGACGGCGCGGTCGTTCCCGAGTCGGCGCGCTGGGGTCGCTTCAAGGGCGGTGGCGGACGTTGGACCCGCGACGACGACTGGGTGCCGTACAAGAACTCGGTGCGCAGTCTGATGACGGGCAACGTGCAGAGGTTGCTCGCAGCGCTACGCAACGTGAACGTTCCCTCGCCCCACCCGAAGTACTACCCCGACGTCGAGCCGCCGCTGTTCCGTAGCGGGGGGATCACCCTGAACCTCACCAAGCTCACGGTGGCGCCGGGCTTCCCGCTGAGCATCGACCGCGCGTCCAGCAGCGGCACCGTCTACTACACGCTGGACGGCAGCGATCCGCGTGCCCCGGGTGGTGCGGCGCGCGGGACCAATGCCGGCGCCGGCACCAGTCTCAACGTGAACACGTCGATGATCGTGCACGCGCGCACGCTGCATAACGGTGAGTGGAGCGCGCTGCACGAGCTGGTGTTCCTCGTCATGCCGACGCTGCCGCTCGAGATCCACGAGTTCATGGCGGAGAACGACACCGGAATCCGTGACGAGACCGGCCAGTCCGAGGATTGGATCGAGATCTGGAACAAGTCGCCGCAGCCGTTCAACATCGGCGGCTACCGCCTGACCGACGACATCCGCGTGCCGACGAAGTGGACGTTCCCGGCAGGGACGACAATCCCGCCGGGCTCTACGATCCTGGTCTGGGCCGACAGTGAGACGACGCAGGGGCCGCTCCATGCCAACTTCGGGCTGAGCGCCAATGGCGAGTTGGTGGCGCTGTTCGACCCGTCTGGTACCGTTCTCGTAGACGGCTTCCCCTTCGGGCCTCAGCTTGGCGACGTCTCAGTCGGTCGCTTGGCGGATGGCGACAACACCTGGGTTGCGCTGTCTAGCCCGACGCCGCGACGACCCAATCGCGCGAGCCCCTGCGGCCACATCTCCTACCGCAGCGCGGCGCTCTTGCCCGTGGCGGCGTCGCTGCGTGGCGAGGGCACGGTGATGCCGACCGAGCGGATGAAGATACGCCTCAACGGAGCCGCACCATCCAGTCCGGCGGCGTTGGCGGTCGGCCTGCTCCCGGCGCATGCCGAACTCAACGGTTTGGGCACCCTCCTGGTGACGCCGCTCATCGTGGTGCCAGCCACGACCGACGTCGAGGGCAAGGTCACATTCACGGTGTGGCTGCCCCCAGACCCAAACCTGCGCCATGCCACGATCTTCACTCAAGCAGTGTTCGTCAGCGGCGGGATCGCCGGGCTGTCAGACGCGGTGGCCTCTCGCGTCTGCCCGTAGGCAGCATCCGCGGCCGTAACGCTCGGACTCTGACGGGCAGCACCTGCCATTGGCAACACCAGGGGCGGCGCAGAAGCCCCTTGCTGCCCGTTGCCGAATCCCCTCGCCTGAGAGCGTGAGCGAGAATCGACGCGCCGCAGGCGCGCGGCGCCCATCAGGCGCCCAGGAGGAGAGGCCGCGTGTCGCGGCCGGCGTGGGGGAGGGTCCGCCTCCCCCACCAGCAAGGAACTCAGCGCGGCAGAGCCGCAACCAACGAGAGGCGAAGCGAGCCGCTCGGCGGCTCTGCCGCGAGTCATGAGCCGTAAGACGTAAGCCCTAAGGCCCAGACCGCTGTCTGACCGCCTCACCGCCGCCGCCTGTCCGCGTTCTGGACTTACGGCTAACGACTTGCGGCTCATGACTTTCCACAGCCGAAACATCTTCGCGCTTCGCGAAGATGTTTCGGCTGTGGAACTCAGAGCATGAGCAATTGTTGCTCATGCTCTGAGCTAGCATGCGCGGCCCGCGCTGCCGTCCGCCAGCCCCATGACCGAGACCCTCCCCAAGAAGATCGCCGTGATCGGCGCCGGCACGATGGGCAATGGCATCGCGCAGGCCTTTGCGGCGGTCGGCGTGCAGGTCGCGCTCATCGACATCAAGGATGAGTTCGTGCAGCGCGGCCTGAGCGCGGTGCATGGCAGCCTCGCGCGCTTCGTCAAGAAGGGCACGCTGCCGCAAGCCGACGCCGACGCGACCTTGAAGCGCATCCAGGGCACCACCGCAATGGACGCCGCTGCCGACGCGCAGCTCGTGATCGAGGCAGTGAGCGAGAACGAGTCGATCAAGCGCGACGTGTTCGCGCGGCTCGACGGCCTGTGCAACAAGGCCGCGATCCTCGCCAGCAACACGTCGTCGATCTCGATCACCAGGATCGCTGCCGCGACCAAGCGTTCGAGCCAGGTCATCGGCATGCACTTCATGAACCCAGTGCCGCTGATGAAGCTGGTCGAGGTGATCCGCGGCCAAGACACCAGCGTCGACACCACGGCCAGGGTCGTGGCGTGGTCCAGGTCCATGGGCAAGACTCCGGTCGAGGCGCAGGACTACCCCGGCTTCATCAGCAACCGCGTGTTGATGCCCATGATCAATGAGGCGGTGTTCTGCTTGATGGAGAACGTGGCCACGCGCGAGGGCATCGACGAGATCATGAAGCTCGGTATGAACCACCCGATGGGGCCGTTGCAGCTTGCCGACTTCATCGGCCTCGACGTGTGCGTCAACATCCTCGACGTGCTGAAGGACGGGTTGGGCGACGACAAGTACCGGGCGTGCCCACTCCTGCGACGCATGGTTGCGGCCGGTCATCTCGGCAAGAAGACTGGCAAGGGCTTCTACGACTACACGACATGACGCAGATCACCGACCACGCGACCTCGGCGCAGGTTATCGACTTCGAGTTGTCGCCCGAGCTGCAAGTGTTTCGTGCCGAGGTCGAGGCCTTCGTGCGCGACACCGACCTGCAGCGCAAGGCGCGCGACTTCGACGCCCAACAGGTCTTCCCTGAAGGGCCCGTGCGCGAGGCCGCCAAGCGTGGCTTGCTCGCGGTGACCTGTCCCAAGAAGTACGGCGGCCGCGAACTCGGCAACGTGGCGAGCTGCGTGATGCTCGAAGAGCTGAACGCGGCCTGCGCGTCGACTGGCGTCACGGTCTCGGTGCACAATTCGCTGGTGTGCTCGCCGCTCGGCAAGTGGGGCAACGACGACCAGAAGCGCCGCTACTTTCCCAAACTGGTCACCGGTGAGTGGCTCGGCGCCTACTGCCTGTCCGAGGCATTCTCCGGCTCCGATGCCGCGGCGCTGCGCTGCGAGGCCAAGCCCGACGGCGACAGCTTCGTGCTCAATGGCGCGAAGCTGTGGATCACCACCGGCACCGAGGCTGAGTTCTTCATCGTGTTTGCCCGCACCGGCCCCGACCGGGTGAAGGGCATCTCGGCGTTCCTGGTCGAGGCCAGCTACGAAGGGGTGACCGTCGGCAAGAAGGAGCGCAAGCTCGGCATCCGCGGGTCGCCCACGACCGAGATCTTGCTGGAGTCCGTGCGTGTGCCGGCTACCAACATGCTCGGCGAGGAGGGCAAGGGCTTCAGCATTGCGCTCGATACCCTCGATGGCGGTCGGCTCGGCATCGCGTCGCAGTCGCTCGGCATCACGCGCGCATGCCGTGACCTGCTGCTCGATCACCTGCGCGCGCAGGTCGACGGCAGTGGCCGGCCGACGGTGACGCAGGCGGCGCAGTACCAACTCGCGGACCTGGCCGCCGACCTCGACGCCTACCGCATGCTCACGTGGCGCGCGGCGGTGCTGCGCGACCGCGGCGTCCGCTGTAGCACCGAGGCGGCGATGGCCAAGCTAGGCGCCAGCCGCCTCGCCAATCGATCGGCGCGCGCGACCGTTTCGATCCTTGGCGCCGCGGGCGTGAGCGGCGCCTCCGACGCCGAGCGTCTGCTGCGCGACGCGCGCATCACCGAGATCTATGAGGGCGCCACCGACATTCAGCGCCTGGTGATCGCGCGAGGTCTGACGGGATGAGCGAGTCCACGCCGCCTGCATCCGCCGCGCCGCCCGCCGGCTATCCGGTGTATCCGACCAACCCTCCGAGCGAGGGGCGGCCGGTGTCGTTCTACCTCGCGATCTTCCTGGCGATGCTGCTCGTGCTGTCGGTCGGCCTCAACCTGGTGTTGCTCGTCGTCGGCGTGGTGCGATCGGCGGCGGGCGGTCTTGGCATCAGCGACGTCAGCGACAGCAACTTCGAGATCGTCGGCGTCAGCGGCGACAGCGACGCGCGCGAGCGCATTCTGCGCGTGCCGATCGAGGGTGCCATCGCCGAGTCATCGAGTCCGTTGATCGGTGCGCCGGGCGGCACGGTGACGCAGGTGGAGCGCGCGCTGCGCCTCGCCAAGGGCGACGACTCGATCAAGGGCGTGCTGTTGTTCGTCAACTCGCCGGGCGGCGGGGTGACCGACTCCGACCTCATCTACCGCAAGATCCGCGCGTTCCGCACGGAGACCGACAAGCCCGTGGTCGCGCTGTTTGGCGACATGGCGGCGAGCGGCGGCTACTACGTCGCCTGCGCCTGCGAGCACATCATGGCGCAGGGCACGACCATCACCGGCTCGATCGGCGTGATCCTCAGCCAGTGGAACTTCGCCGAAGCGGCGCAGAAGCTCGGCATCAAGTCGGTCGACATCGTGAGCGCGCGCACGCCCTACAAGGCGATGCTGTCGAGCACGAAGCCGGTCGACGAGAAGGAGGTCGCCATGGCGCGCGCCCTCGTCGACGAGATGTACGACCGCTTCGTCGACGTGGTGGCCGAGGGTCGTCCGGGGTTCGACCGCGACCGCGCGCGTATCGAAAAGCTGGCCGACGGCCGCATCTACTCGGCGCAGCAAGCGCGCGAAGTCGGCTTGATCGACGGCGTCGGCACCGAGCACGACGCGATCGAGCTGCTGAAGGCGCGCTGCAAGATCGGCGCCGCCAAGGTCGTCGAGCAACGGCGTCGCATCGGATTCTTCGATGTGCTCACCGGGGCGCACAAACCGCTGCCGGCGCCGAGCCTCGAACAAGCACTCGGCCAGTTCGTCGGCAAGACCACTGGGCCGCGCTTGCTCTACTTCTGGCCGGGCGGCCGCTAGCCAAACGTCAACGATGCACAACTTCGCACTTTCCGAAGAGCAACAGATGGTCAAGGAGACCATCGCCAAGTTCGTCGAGGACGTCGCGGCGCAGAAGGCGCTCGACTGCGACGAGCACGCGCGCTTTGTGCGGCCACAGATCGAGCAGCTCGCCGAGTTGGGCATGCTTGGGCTGCCGATCGCCGAGGCTGACGGCGGCGCCGGTATGGGCTGTGTAGCCACGGTGGTGGCGCTCGAAGAGATCGCCGGCGCGTGTGGTTCGACGGCGCGCTTGCTGGCTTGTCACGCCGGTGTCTGTGGCGCGGCGCTGGCGGGGTTGCCTGCTGGCAAGGCGCTGCTCGGTGAGCTGGCGAGCGGCAGCAAGTTGGCGACGTGGATTGGCCCGGAGCACGGCGTGCGCGCCAAGGGCGAAGGTGACGCCGTGAGTCTAGAGGGGCGCGCCGAGTTGGTGACGGCGTCGACCGAGGCCGATGTGTTCATCGTCGCGGCGAAGGCGGCGACGGGCCATGTGCTCTGTGTGGTGCAGCGCGCGGCAGTGAAGGCGTCGCCTTCGCGGTCGCTCGGCTTCCGCGCCGCGGCGCCGGGTCGCATCGAGCTGCTCGGTGCGAGCGCCAGCGTGGTGGCGCGGGGTGCCGACGCGGAACGCGCTGCCGCTGCCGCGCATCTTGGAGCATGCATCACGGCAGCCGCGCTTGCCTGTGGCATGGCGCAGGCGTCGCTCCGCCTCACCGCGCGCTACGCTGGCGAGCGCATAGCCTTCGGCAAGCCGCTGACGGCGCAGCAGGCGGTCGCGCACAAGCTGGTGGAAGTGCAGCGCAAGATCGAGTGTGCCCGCCACCTGACCTACCATGCCGCGCGCCTGCAAGACGCCGGCGACGACGCGCGCGCCGCGTCTTTCCGCGCCAAGATGGAAGCGGTCGAAGCAGCAGTGCTGGCCGCCGACGAGGGCGTCCAGATTCACGGCGGCTACGGCTACGTGGTGGAGTACCACGTCGAGCGTCACTACCGCGACGCCAAGACGCTGGAAGTGCTGGAGGGCGGTTGCGAGGCGTTGCGCGACCAGTTGGCGTCCCTCGGCGCGTGAGCGTGGCCGAGCGGGCCTCGCGCGTGATCATCACGCTCGCCAGCTCCACAGCTCTGGTCCGAGGCGACCTCGCCACCCGTTGCGCGGTTTTTCCAGCAAGCCATCCCACCGACCTTGCCGATACACCGAGCGACCGCGTCGACGCGGCACTTCGTAGTTCGGATCGAGGTTGGCCTGAATGGAACAGATGCTGCTTGGCGAGATCCTCCTCAACTTCCGCTTGGTCTCCAAGGCGGACCTGGAGCGCTGTCTCGATTTGCAACAGCGGCTCGACCCGCAGCCGATGCTGGGCAGCGTCCTGTTGCAGCAGGGCCTGATCGACGAGAAGGTGCTGGCCACCGTCCTGTCGGTGCAGAAAGACGAACTCGGGACCAGCTTGTTCGACGACACCAAGTCGAAGCACGACGTGGCGCGCACGCTGGAGAAGGCCACCATCGACGACTTCCTGAACGCGTCGCGCCGTCTGCATGCGTCCGACTTGTTCTTGTCGTCTGGCCGGCGTCCGGCCGTGCGTCGCAACGGGCTCGTGTCCGACCTACCGTCGGGCGTGCTGTCGCTCGAACGCTGCCGCGACCTGTTGTTCGCGCTGCTGACGCCGGAGCAGATCGAGGTCTATCAGCGCGACCGGCAGATTGACGTGCGAGTGAAGACCGTGCGCGGTCGCTTCCGCCTCAACGTGTTCCGGCACTATGACGGGATCGCTGGCGTGTTCCGCGTGTTGTCCGATGACGTGCCGACGTTCGAGGGGCTCGGGCTGCCCGAGGCGGTACGCGAGATTGCCGACCTCAAGAACGGTCTGGTGCTGGTTACCGGTCCCACGGGCTCGGGCAAGAGCACGACGTTGTCGGCGATCGTCGACCTCATCAACAAGAACCGCAAGCTGCACATCATCACGCTCGAAGATCCGATCGAGCACATCTTCAAGAGCGAGCTGTCGTTCGTATCGCAGCGCGAACTCAACACCAGCACGACGTCATACGCCGACGCGCTGCGTGCGGCGCTGCGCGAGGATCCCGACGTGATCGTGGTGGGTGAGCTGCGCGATCCGCAGACCTTCGCGGTGGCGCTCACTGCTGCTGAGACTGGCCATCTGGTGCTCGGCACGCTGCACACCAACAGCGCGTGCAGCACGGTGGTGCGTGTGATCGACCAGTTCCCCGCCGCGCGACGCGCCCACGTGCGCACCATGATGTCGAGCGTGCTGCGCGCGGTGATCTGCCAAGAGCTGATCCCGAGCGTCGACGGCGAGAACATGTATCAGGCGGCCGAGGTGATGATGGTCACCCCCGCGGTGTCGAATCTGATCCGCGAAAACCGCGAGTGGCAGATCCCCAACGTGATGCAGATGAACCGCACCCGCGGCATGCGCCTGATGGACGAGAGTCTGATGGAGCTGGTGCGCGCCAAGAAGATCTCGGTCGACCAGGCGCTCATGCGCGCCACCGACCGCTCGCGATTCACCGTCCCCGCCTGAGGCAAGAAAGAGCAACCCTGCGATGGCACAGATCGATGCCCTTCTCGAGCGCATGGAAGCGCTCCAGTCTTCCGACTTGCACCTCAAGGTCGACATGCGGCCGCGCTACCGCATCCATGGCTCGCTCGAGGAAGCGACCGACCTGCCGATGCTCGGCAAGGAGATGTTGGAGCGACTCACCAACGAGATCCTGAGCGACGAGCAGAAACGCCAACTGCAGGTCGGGCATGGGCTCGACTTCGCCTACGGCGGCCCGCGGATCGGTCGCTTCCGCTGCAACTACTTCGAGGATCACTGGGGCCGCGCCGCCGTGTTCCGCCGCATCCCGAGCAAGGTGCCCTCGCTGCTCGAACTCGGCATGCCGCGGATCGTCGAACGCCTCGCGCACCTCAAGCGGGGGTTGGTGTTGATCACTGGTGCCACCGGCGCCGGCAAGTCGTCGACGCTGGCGGCGTTGGTCGATCTCATCAACAGCAACTACCGCAAGCACATCATCACGCTGGAAGACCCGATCGAGTTCTTGCACCCGATGAAGCGCTCGATCATCCACCAGCGCGGCGTGCACTACGACATCAAGGACTTCGGGTCCGGCATCATCGCCGCGCTGCGCGAGTCGCCCGACGTGCTCGTGATCGGCGAGATGCGCGACCTCGACAGCATCCGGCAGGCGCTCACCGCCGCCGAGGTCGGCGTGCTGGTGTTCGCCACACTGCACACCAACAACGCGGCCGGGTCGATCGACCGCATCATCGACGTGTTCCCGCCCGAGGAGCAACCACAGGTCCGCGTGCAGTTGGCGCAGAGCCTGGCCGGTGTGGTGTCGCAAGCCCTGTTGCGCCGCCGCCTAGGCACGGGTCGCGTGCCAGCCGCGGAGATCTTGGTGTGCAACACCGCGGTGAGCAACATCGTGCGCGAGGGGCGCACGCAGGATCTCGTCACCGTGCTGCAGGGCGGCAAGAGCCAAGGCATGCAGACCATGGACGACTCGTTGGAGCAGCTGGTGCAGCACGGCGTGGTAGACGCCGACGAAGCCTGCCTCCACGCGCAGAACAAGCCGCGCTTCGAGCGCTTGGTCGGCAAGAGCGATGTCGCCGGCAGTGGGCGGCGCCCGGCAGTCGCGCCGCGTTAGGGCTACTGCTTGGCGACGAAGTCCCAGTTCACCAGGCTCCACCAGCTCTCGACGTACTTCTTGCGGTCGTTGCGATGGTCCACGTAGTAGGCGTGTTCCCAGACGTCGCAGGTCAGCAAGCACTTGTCACCCGTGCGCAGCGGCGTGTCGGCGTTGGTCGTGGTGACGATCTCCAGGCCGGCCGGCTTGCGCACGAGCCAGGCCCAGCCGGACCCGAACTGCGCTAGAGCGGCGCTCGTGAACTTCGCCTGGAACGCGGCGAACGAGCCGAAGGCTCTGTCGATCGCTTGGGCGAGCGGGCCGCGCAGCGTCGTCTTGTCGGGCGACATGCAGTTCCAATAGAGCGAGTGGTTCCAGACTTGCGCGGCGTTGTTGAACACCGGCCCGGTGGCCGTCTTGATCAACTCCTCGAGGGACTTGCCAGTCAGCCCCTGCACTTCGGCCAGCTCGTTGAGCTTGTCGACGTAGGCGCGATGGTGCTTGCCGTAGTGGAAGGCGATCGTCTCGGCCGAAATCACGGGGGCGAGCGCCTTGTCGGAATAGGGGAGGGCTGGGAGTTCGAATGTCACGTCGGCATGTGCGTCGCGAGCGCGGTAGGGGCAAGTGCAAACCTGACTCCTCTCAGCGTGGCCGGCGGCCAGCCAACGTGGCTGATGTCGGCGCAGCGCCACCAGCATCGACCCAGCTTGCTGGGTCGCCAGAGCCATGCCGCGCTCTGGCGCGGCATGGCTCGAGAGGCCGCCGACGCTGTTGTTTCTGGGTCGCTTCTCTTGCCGCTGCCGCCTACCGAATCTTCGCGCCACGCGAAGAACCGCGGCAAGAGAAGCTCAGCAACAGAGCTGGCACGCAGCGGACGACGTGCTCCAATCGTGGCGATGACCGTCGTCACAAGGGCCAGACTTGGCCTGGCCCTGGCCGCGCTCCCGTTGCTGCTCGTCTCGGTGCGCTGCACCAAGGCGCCGCCCGCCGTGCCGCTGTCAGCTGCGGGTGAACGCGGCCGCATCGCCTTCGCGACGTTCTGCTTCCCCTGCCACAGTCCGATCAACCCGCATCGCAACGGGCAGCTCGGGCCGGCGGTGGCGCGTTCCAGCAAGGAGCTGCTGGAAGCCAAAGTGCTGAGCGGCACATACCCGCCTGGCTATCAACCGAAGCAGGCCGGCGCCCAGATGGTGCCGTTGCCGCACGTCAAGGCGCAGCTCGGCGACATCGAGGCCTTCTTGGCCGAAGTGCCCGAACCTGTGGACTAACCGCGGCGCGTCAGCTCGCGCTGAGGGTGAGCCGAATCACCGCGAAGAGCAGCGCCGTCAACACGAAGCCGGCGGTGATGAAGCCGCGCACCGACTTGAGCGGCTTCTGCGTCACGTCGGTGCCCGCGAGGCCGTTCCACTCGCACGCCAGTACGATTGCCAACGCGATGCCCCAGTACACGCCCACGCTTTGGCTCTGCACGAGCCCCGACAGGTGGCTCGCGGAACCCATGAAGAACAACATCGGGATCGACAGCATCGCGTTGGTACGCGACACCATGCCGGCCTTCTTGCCGCGCGCCGCCGCCTCGGCGATTGGCTGACCGCCGGCTGCGACTTGTTCGGCTGAGGCGATCACCACCTTCTGCGCCGGCCAGATGACGAACCAAACGTTGAACCACATCAGCGTGCCCATCAAGCTGCCGGTGAGGATCAGGGTCATGTACGGGCCGCTCATCGGCGCGCCCTGGCGCCGCATCAGCTCGATCATTCCGAGCCCGCTGATGAGGGTGAACATCGCGCCCCAGCGGAACCACCACAGCGCCGACGGCACGACGTTGCGCACCATGCCGCCCTTGACCGCCTTCAGCGGGTCGTTCGCCGGCGCCGCGTCGGCCTTGCCGAAGAACGGCGTCTGCACCAGGTTGAAGTAATAGAGCATGCCGATCCAGGCGATGCCGGCCAGGAAGTGCAACCAGCGGAGCAGGAAGAGAAGGCCGTTCTGATCGAGCAGGATGTCCATCGTTCTTTCGTTTCGACGCAGCGACGACGCGGCAGGTGGTGCCGCGGAGGGGGCGGGATCTTAGCCCGATCGCCGGCGGTGCCCGCAAGCGAAACGGTGACCGGCACCGCGACCTCTTGGGGAGTGGGTTCAGGGCCTTGTTCTCACATCACAGCCCGGTGGGGCGCGTCACCGCACTTGCAGGCGGATCCCCGGCGTCGCGGACAGTCCCTGCGCCGACCCCAGATCCAGGTAGACCGACTGGAAGAAGAAGTCGGTGTTGAGGAGGTGCGTGTTGTCCGGGATCGTGAGCGGCACGGCAAACGTGCCACTTGGCGTCAGCGAATGTGGGATCGAAACCGTCGGGGTCACCAAGATGGTCGCGCCGAGGAAGGTGAACGAGGCCTGCTGTACGCCGACCAGCATGATGCCCGAGGTCGAAGCCAGTCCGGCGCTGACCGCAATCGCCACCGATTGGTTGCGCGCGAAGCAGCCCTCGCTGGTGATCTGTGGAATCACCAATCCTGTACCCGGCGTACCGGCGCCGTAGCTGACCACAGGGCCGCACGGCAAGCCGAAGCCGCGCACGCCGAGCACACGGTTGGCGCCGCCAAATGTGCTGAATACGAAGTCGCCCGAGATTGGGTCGATTGCCGCGCCCTCGGCACCGGTGAGGCCGTCCATGAACACGCGACGCGTCGAGAGCCTGGGATCACCGTTGGCGTCGATGTCGTAGACCGTCACCGCGCCGCTGCCGTACTCGCACACCACCATGCTTTGGAAGTTCACGAACTGCGGCGAGTCCGGCGGCACGTAGAAGAAGCCCTCGACACCGCCGGCGATCGTGGCCCCTTGAGGCACGTTGGCCAGGGCGAGGTCGTAGGTTCCGTTGCCGTCGGGTGTCACCGTCAACGTGTAGAAAGAACTGCAGCTGTACGAGGCGACCTTCAGACGTCCGGAGTTGGGGAAACCCGCGGGGACGAACGACAGAGCACCCACCGACCCGCACACCGAGAACGGCGCGAGTGGGATGACCCGGTCGGTCACGGTACTGCCGGGACGAATCTGTCCCACTTCGTTGGCGCTGTACCGCGTGTAGAACATGACGCCGCCCGGGCCGAACTGTGCGCCACCATCGTTGCTTGCCGCCGCCGCGACGAGGGTGGCTGCGCCGTTGAAACCCGTGATGTGGTTGTTGGCGTCTCGTGTGATCGCGATGCGAAACAGCTGCCCCAGGGAGCCGTTCGCACCACCCATCACGTAGAGGTTGTTCGGCTCACCAATCTTGAAGGCCACCCCGCCGAGATTGGCCGGCACGCCGCTCGGAGACCCGAAGTCGACATAGGAGTAACTGGCCGCGAACGGCGCGCGGATGGTCTGCGCTGCGAGTTGGGCGCACGCGAGAACGAGAACGATGGAATGGCGTTGCATGCGCGAGGAGCATACATCGCCTCGTCGACGGCAACCGACTGCTTGCGTCAGTGCGAGCGCCTGGCTGGATGACCACGCTGGCATCGGCGTTGTGAGTGTCCATCCCTCGGACATCGTTCGGTGCGTCGCGGGTGAACCAATGCGTGGCTACGGCGGAGTGAGGCGCACGATGAACTCGCGGATCTGCGTTAGCGCCGCCTCATCCTCCAACCAGTCGACGTGGCCGCGGCCGGGCAACTCGATCAAGCGGGCGCGTGGGCCGAGCGCGGCGGCGAGGGTCCGCGCGGCCGCCACCGGCACGGCGTCGTCGAGCGTGCCGTGCACGAGCAACGTGTCCACCCGGCTGTCGCGCGTTTGCTCCACCGCGTCGTACACGTCGGCGAACGACCACGGCGCCCACCATGCGTCCTGCGTCACTTGGATCTGGTCGTAGGCTGACAGCAATACCAGCGACGCGGGCGGCGTGCCGCGCGCGGTCGCGAGGCCAGCGAGGCGAAGGTTGAGCGCGGTGCCGAGCGAGAACGAGACCAAGTGAATGCGCTGGGGCTCGGCGCCGTGCTTGGTTTGCAGGCGCGCGTAGACCTTCTCGCTATCGGCCGCGAACGCGGCGGCGCTCGGCGTGCCCAGAGACCCGTCGAAGCCGCGATACGCCCACACTGCGAGGCCGAGCCCCGATCCGGCGGCGAGTCGCTCCAGCAGGCTTTGCGCTCCCCGCAGCACGTCGCCGCCGTTGCCAGGCAGAAAGAGGAGCCACGCGCCCGGCTTGCCGGTCGGCTGGCGCACCAGGCCGCGCAGCGTCACGCCGGGCTCGACCTCGAACTCGTCGGCCACGAAACCGGGCCGCGCGGCGAGCTGGGCAAAATCCGCTGCCGCGAGCTGGGTCGGCTGGTAGCGGAACCGATGGCGATTCTTGGCAGCAATCACGGCGAGCGCGATCGCCGCTCCGAGCAGCACGGCGACGAGGATCTTGAGCATCCGAGCCGACTCTACGTCGCCGGTCAGCCGGTGAAACAACCGCGGTCGCGTTCTCGTTTGCCTCGCCCGGGTGGCTGTCGCGAATTGCGACAGCACCAACCCCCGGCGGATCGCCAGCGGATCGCACCCGCGGTCAAGGTCTGCGGCTCCGCGCACCGAACTACGATGCGGGAGGCCAGAGTTCGGCCACGTCTCGTGTGGTCGCCGGATTTCTCTGCCTAGAATGCACTTGCGCGCACCCATGAGTCCTACACCGAGTCCTACGCCCCTGAGCTGCATCCTGGTTGGCGCCGATACTCTGCTGCTGCAATGCGCGGAGATCTGGCGCGAGGCCGGGCACGATCTGCGCGGTGTGGCCACGGCTGAGCCGCGTCTGGTCGCATGGTGCGAGAAGAACAGGGTGCAGGTCGTGCCGCTGGGCAGTGATCTCGCCGAGCGCCTGCGCCAGCAGCCGCCGTTCGACTTCCTGTTCGCGATCACGCATCTCGAACTGCTCGCCGCCGACGTGCTGGCCGTGCCGCGCCGGCGCGCGATCAACTTCCACGACGGACCGCTGCCGCGCTACGCCGGCTTGAACGCGACGTCGTGGGCGCTCATCAACCGGGAGGCCACGCACGGCATCACCTGGCACACGATGGCGGCCGGCGTCGACGTGGGCGACATCCTCCTGTCGGCACAAGTGCCGATCGAGCCCGACGACACCGCGTTGGCGCTGAACGCGCGCTGCTTCGAAACCGCGATCGCCACCTTCAAGCAGCTGGTGACGCAGCTCGCGCAAGGCGACCTCACGCCGCAACCGCAAGATCTGACGCAGCGCTCGTACTTCGCGCGGCATCGGCGGCCGGCGCGCGCGGGTGTGATCGATTGGACGCGGCCGGCGGGCGAGATCGCCGCGTTGGTGCGCGGCCTCGACTTCGGCGGCTACCGCAACCCGCTGCTGCAAGCCAAGGTCATGGTCGGCGCCGACGTGGTCGTGGCCCGCAAGGCGCGCGTCGTCGAGTCGAACCTCAGTGGCGCTCCGGGCACGGTGCTCGAACTGCGCGGCGACGTGTTGGTGGTGCGCGCCGGCGACGCAGCGGTTGAGCTGCGCGAGTTGGCGACGGTCGATGGCAAAGCGCTCGAACCCGGCGCGTTCGCGGCGACGCATGGCGTCGTGGTGGGCGCGCGTCTGCCGCTCGTCACCGGCGAGCCGGCCGAGCGGCTGACGCAGGTCGCCGACGAGCTAGCCAAACACGAGTCGCACTGGCTCACCCGCCTGCGCGACCTCGACGCAGTTGCGGTGCCATGGGCGCACGCCCACAGAGATGCGGCGAACGCCCACAGCGACACGGCGCATGGCACGCGGGCGAGCGCCACCCTGGATCTGCCCGACCTCGGCGGGGCCGACGCCGCGGTAGCCGGGTTGCTGGCGTTCGTGGCGCGCTTCTTTGGCCGCGAACGCGCCGACGTGGCGTTCCGCGACGCGGCGATGGCGCAGCGGCTGCTCGGCGTCGAGGCGATCTTCGCCGACCACGTGCCGTTGCGCGTGGCGCTCGACTTGGCGGCCGACTTCGCCGCCGCGCGCGCCGTGGTGATCGCCGAGTTGGCCATGGCGCGGCAGCGCGTCAGCTTTCCGCGCGATCTCGTGGCGCGGCATCCGGAGCTGACTGCGCTGCGCCAGGAAGGCTGGCGCACTGCGTGCGCTGTGGCGTTCCAGGTAGAGCCTGTGCCGCCGACGCAGACCGACGACGTCGCGCCGCTTTGCTTCTCGGTCGCCGCCGACGGCAAGAGCGTGCGGCTCACGTGGTCGACCGCGACCATCACACAGGCACGCGCCGCGCGCCTGCGCGGTCAGCTCGCCGAGTTCATCGCCGGTCTGCAGCGGGCGCCCAACAAGCCCCTGGCGCAGCAGCCGCTGATGAGTGCGGCGGAACGCGAGCGCGTGCTGTTCGGCTTCAACGGCACCGCCGGCGCGGTGGCCGCAACCTGCGTGCACGATCAGTTCCGCGCCCAGGCATTGCGCACGCCGGCCGCGGTCGCCGTGCGCGCGCGCGGCAAGACGCTCACCTACGCCGAACTCGACGCACGCTCGGATCGTCTAGCAGCTCGCCTGCAGTCGCTCGGCGTGGGCCCCGACGCGCTGGTGGGCATCTACATGCAGCGCACCGTCGAGTTGCCAGTGGCGCTGCTCGGCATCCTCAAGGCGGGCGGCGCCTACGTGCCACTCGATCCCGACTACCCGGCGGATCGGATCGCGTTCATGGCGCAAGACGCCGGTCTGCGTGCCGCCGTGGTCGACGTCGACACGCGCGCACGCTTCGCGCAGTTGGTGGCCGCGACGAACACGCCGCTGGTCGATGTCGCCGAGAGCGTGACCGCGTCGCCGACCACGCCGCATGCGAGCGGCGTCGCACCGTCGCACCTCGCGTACGTGATCTTCACGTCGGGCAGCACCGGCAAGCCCAAGGGCGTGATGGTCCAGCACGGCAACGTGGTGAACTTCTTCGCCGGCATGGACGAACGGATCGGCACGCAGCGCGGCGTGTGGCTGGCGGTCACCAGCCTGTCGTTCGACATCTCGGTGCTGGAGCTGCTGTGGACCCTGACGCGCGGCTTCGAGGTCGTGATCTACGCCGGGCACGAGGCGCTCACCCAGCCCGCGGATGCGCAGGCGCTGAACGCTGCGTGCGCGATCACCGGTCCGGTCACGGGCCTCGAGTTGTCGCGCGCGGCGCGGCCGCTGTCGTTCAGCCTGTTCTACTTTGCGTCCGACGAGGGCGAAGGCGTCGCCGACAAGTACCAGCTCCTGCTGGACGGCGCGCGCTTTGCCGATCGCCACGGCTTCGAGGCGGTGTGGACGCCCGAGCGCCACTTCCACGCGTTCGGCGGCCTCTACCCGAACCCGTCGGTGGTGAGTGCGGCGATCGCCGCCATCACCGAGCGCGTCAAGATCCGCGCCGGCAGCGTGGTGTCGCCGCTGCACCATCCGATCCGCATCGCCGAGGAATGGGCGCTGGTCGACAATCTGTCGAAGGGTCGCGTCGGCATCTCGTTCGCCGCGGGCTGGCAGCCGAACGACTTCGTGCTGCGACCGGAGAACTTCGCCGATCGCAAGCAGCTGATGTTCGACAACATCGACTTGGTGAAGCGGCTGTGGCGCGGCGAGACGGTGGCGTTCAAGGGGCCCAAGGGCAACGACGTCGAGGTGCGCACGCTGCCGCGGCCGGTGCAGCGCGAACTCGACACCTGGGTGACGATCGCCGGCAACCCGGACACCTACATCGAGGCTGGGCGCAAGGGGCAGCGCGTGCTCACGCATCTGCTGGGGCAGAGCGTTGCGGAGCTGGCGCAGAAGCTGCAGCTCTACCGCGCGGCGTGGCGTGACACCGGGCACCCCGGCCGGCCGCACGTGACGCTGATGCTGCACACCTTCGTGGGCGACGACGACGCGACGGTCAAGGAGACGGTGCGCGCGCCGATGAAGGAGTACCTGCGCAGCGCCATGGATCTGGTGAAGCGCGCCGCGTGGAGCTTCCCGACGTTCAAGGACAAGGCGGCGGGTGGCCAGTCGATGGACCAGATCTTCGCCGAGGGTCTGTCGGCGGAAGAAACCGAGGCGCTGCTCGACCACGCCTTCGAACGCTACTACGAGACCAGCGGCCTGTTCGGCACGCCGCAGACGTGCGTCGGCATCGTGCGAAGGCTCAAGGAGCTGGAGATCGACGAGCTGGCCTGTCTGGTCGACTTTGGCGTGCCGTCGGCGCAGGCGCTCTTGCACTTGCAGCAGCTCTTGCAGCTCAAGCAAGCGTGCGACGCGGAAACCGCGGCGGCGCAGGAAGCGCTCGCGGCCGACGACAGCACGATCGCGGCGCTGATCGAGCGCCACCGCGTGACGCACTTCCAATGCACGCCGTCGATGGCCTCGATGCTGTTGATGGAAGATCGCGCCAAAGACGCTCTGCGCCGCCTCGACAAGATGCTGGTCGGCGGCGAAGCGCTGCCAGCGTCGATGGCGCGCGAGCTCACTACCTTGGTGCGCGGCGAGCTGTGGAACATGTATGGACCGACCGAAACGACGGTGTGGTCAACGTGCGCCTTGGTGACCAACGACACCGCCAAGGGAGGCGACATCCGCATCGGCACGCCGCTGAAGAACCAACGCACCTACGTGCTCGACAGCGCGCAGCAACCGCTGCCGATGGGCGTGGAGGGCGAACTGTGGATTGCCGGCGACGGCGTGGTGCGGGGCTACCTCGGTCGCACCGATCTGTCGCGCGAGCGCTTTGCCAGTGATCCGTTCGTCGACGCCAACCGTGGCGCGCGCATGTATCGCACCGGCGACCTGGCGGCGTGGACCGAGGCCGGCGAGCTGCAGTTCTTCGGCCGCGTCGATCACCAAGTGAAGGTGCGCGGCTACCGCATCGAGCTGGGCGAGATCGAGACGGCCCTGCGCGCGCACGCGAGTGTGCGCGACGCGGTGGTGATCGCGCGCGAGGACACGCCCGGCGACAAGCGTCTCGTGGCCTACGTGCTACCGACCAGCACCGTCGCCGGCTGCGATCAAGACACGCTGCGCGCCGAGCTGCGCCAGCGCTTGCCCGACTTCATGGTTCCGGCGCACGTCGTGCAGCTCGAGCGCTTCCCGCTGACGCCCAACAAGAAGGTCGACCGCAAGGCGTTGCCGCCGCCCGACCACGCCGGGCCGTCGCGGAGCACGCCGTTCGAAGCTACCGGCAGCGAACTCGAAGCGACGATCGCCGAGGTGTGGCGCACCGCGCTCGGCGTCGAGCGCGTGGGCGCCGGCGACAACTTCTTCGATCTCGGCGGCCACTCGCTGCTCGCGGTCAAGGTGCATCGCGACGTGCAGGCGGCGGTGGGGCGACAGTTCTCGATCACCGCGCTGTTTCAGTTTCCCACCGTGCGCGCGCTGGCGACGGCGTTGCAGAACGCTGGCAAGCCGAGCGAGCGGGTGGAAGAGAGCGAAGTGCGCGGCGAGGCGCGGCGGGCGTCGCTCTTGGCGCAGCGGCAACGCGTGCGGCCGGGACGGGGATGAGAATGCATGGCTGAACATCACGCAGGTGACGGCAGCGCCGCCGCTGATGCGGCCGCGACCGACATCGCCATCGTCGGCATGGCCTGCCGCGTGCCCGGCGCCAACAACGCGCGCGAGTTGTGGGCCAACGTGCGCGGCAAGGTGGAGTCGATTCGGCGTTACACCGACGACGAACTGCGCGCCGCCGGCGTCGAGGAGGCGCTGCTCGCCAACCCCAACTACGTGCGCGCCGGTGGCTCGCTCGATGCGATGGAGATGTTCGACGCCGGCTACTTCGGCTTCGGACCGCGCGACGCCGCGATCATGGATCCGCAGCACCGGCACTTCTTGGAGTGCTGCGTTGAAGCGCTGGAAGACGCTGGCTTGCCGCCGGCGCGCTTCAAGGGCGCGATCGGTCTGTTCGCCGGCTGCGGCATGGGCGCCTACTTCGCCTACAACATTCTGACGCAGCCCGACCTGCTCGAGAACGTGGGCTTGTTCTTGCTGCGGCACACCGGCAACGACAAGGACTTCTTGGCCACGCGCGCCTCGTACTGCCTGAACCTGCGCGGCCCGTCGGTGTCGGTGCAGACCGCGTGCTCTACGTCGTTGGTCGCGGTGCACCTCGCCTGCCAGAGTCTGCTGGCGATGGAGTGCGACATGGCGCTCGCCGGCGGCGTCACCATCGAGCAGCCGCACCGGCACGGCTACTTGTTCAAGGAGAACGAGGTGCTGTCGCCCGACGGACACTGCCGCGCGTTCGCGGCCGAGTCCAAGGGCACCGTGCTCACCAGCGGTCTCGGTGTCGTGGCCGTGCGCCGCCTGGCCGACGCGCTGCGCGACGGCGATCCGATCCACGCGGTGATCAAGGCTACCGCGGTCAACAACGATGGCTCCGGCAAGGTGGGCTACCTGGCGCCGAGCGTCGATGGCCACTCGGCGGTGGTCGCCGAGGCGTTGGCGCTGTCGGGGATCGACCCGGAGACGATCACGCTGTTCGAAGCGCACGGCACCGGCACGCAGGTGGGCGATCCGATCGAGATCGCGGCCCTCACCCAGGCCTATCAGGCGCAATCCAAGAAGACGAGCTACTGCGCGATCAGCTCGCTCAAGACCAACATCGGTCACCTCGACACGGCGGCTGGCGTTGCCGGCTTGATCAAGGTCGCCAGCGCGCTGACCCACAAGGAGCTGCCGCCGAGTCTGCACTTCGACCAGCCGAACCCGATCATCGACTTTGCGACGAGCCCGTTCTACGTCAACACCGAGTGCACGGCGTGGCCGCGGGGTGCGACGCCGCGGCGGGCGGGGCTGAGTTCGCTCGGCGTCGGCGGCACCAACGCGCACGCGATTGTGGAAGAGGCTCCAGCCGCCAAGACGACGGCGTTGGCTGAGCCATGGCAGCTCCTGCTGTTCTCGGGCAAGAGCCAGCGGTCGGCGGAGGGCAACGTCGAGCGTCTGCGCCAGCACCTGCAAGCGCAGCCGACGCTGAACCTCGCCGACGTCGCGTTCACGTTGGAAAGCGGCCGCGAGGCGCACGTTCAGCGCCGCGCGTACGCGGTGCGCGATGCAGCGCACGCCGTCGAGGTGTTGCAGAGCAAGGACGCCAAGGTGCTCGCGTCCGGCGCCGCGCAAGAGCGCGAGCCGAGCGTAGTGTTCATGTTCCCCGGCGGCGGCGCCCAGTACGTGGGCATGGGGCGCGACCTCTACGCGCGCTACCCGGTGTACCGGCAAGCGATCGACCAGTGCCTCGACGTGCTGCGACCGCTGCTGCCCGAGGATCTGCGCCCGCTGCTTTTCGCGGCGCCGGGCGAGGGCGACGCCGCCGAGCGCATTCAGGGCCCGCTGGCGTTGCCGGTGTTGTTCGCCACCGAGTACGCCCTGGCTCAGCTGTGGATGTCGTGGGGCATCGAACCCGCAGCGATGACGGGCCACAGCCTCGGCGAGTACACCGCGGCGTGTTTGGCCGGCGTCATGTCGCTGCCCGACGCACTCGCGCTGGTACTGCTGCGTTCGCGCCTGCTGACCACGGTGCCGACCGGCGCGGTGCTCAGCGTGCCGCTGCCGGAGAGCGAAGTGCGACCGCTGCTGGGCGTGGAGTTGTCGCTGGCGGCGGTCAACGGCCCGGAGCTGTGCGCGGTGTCAGGCCCCGAACACGCAGTGGCGGCGCTCGAAGCCGTGCTCGCCGCGCGCGACGTCGAGGGCCGACGGCTGAAGATCTCGGTGGCCGCGCACTCGGCGATGCTCGACCCGATCCTCGACGAGTTCCGCGCCGGGGTGCGCAAGATGAAGTTGCAGGCGCCGAAACGTCGCTTCATCAGCAACCTCACTGGAACCTGGGCCGAGGCCAGCGAGGTGACTTCGCCGGAGTATTGGGTGCGCCACCTGCGCCACACGGTGCGCTTCGCCGACGGCATGGCGACGCTGATGGCCGACAAGCACCGCGTGTTCCTCGAAGTCGGGCCGGGCACGACGATGTGCACGCTGGCGCGCATGCAGCGCGCCAAGGCCGCCACGCACGAGGTGATCGCCTGCTTGCGGCATCCGCAGGAGCCGGCCGACGACGTGCAGTTCCTGTTGACGGCGCTCGGGCGCGTGTGGTGCGCCGGCAAGAACCCAGACTGGAGCATGCTGCGCGGCAAAGCGCCGCGGCGCCGCCTGTCGCTGCCGACCTACGCGTTCGATCACCAGCGTTACTTCATCGAGCCGGGCAAGCGCGCGTTGGCGGGACTCAACACCGACCTCAGTCTGACGCGCATCGGCGACGTACGCGATTGGTTCCACCGGCCGAGCTGGCATCCGTCCGCGTTGCCGCCGGGTGGCGTGGCGGCAAGCACGCGCTTCGTGTTGTTCCTCGACGAGGACGGTCCGGGCGAAGCGCTCGCCGAGAAGCTCGGCACGCGTGGCCACCAGGTCGTGCGCGTGATGCGGGGACCGTCGTTTCAGAGCGTCGGCAAGCAGCGCTACGTGCTCAATCCAGCCGAGCGCAGCGACTACGATGCGTTGCTCGAAGAGTTGGCGCGGATCGAGTTCGTGCCGGAGCACTTCGTGCACTTGTGGTTGGCCCGCGGCAAGGCGAGCCACGAGTCGGCGGCGAAGGCGTTGGAGACGTCCGAGGTCGTCGGCTTCTACGCGTTGCTGTCGCTGGCGCAGGCCTTGGCGCAGCAAGACCCCGACGGCAAGCTGCGCCTGACGGTGGTGACCGAGGGTGCGCAGCGCGTCTTCGATGAGCCGCTCCCGCATCCCGAGCGCGCCATGGTGCTCGGCCCGGTGCAGACGATCCCGCGCGAGCTGAGCCAAGTGAGCGCGCGTTGGGTCGACGTGCAAATTCCTGTGCAACGGTGGAAGCGGCGCTTCGATCCGCGGCCAGCCACGGCCCGCACGCTCGTCGAGCAGCTCGCGGCCGAACTGGTCGCCACCGTCGACGAGCAGATCGTGGCGCTGCGGCCGCTCGGTCGCTTCGTGCAAGAGATCGAGACCGTGGCGATCCCGCCGGTGTCGCAGCCGTTGCCGGTGCGTGCGGGCGGCGCGTATCTGATCACGGGCGGCCTGGGTGGCATTGGCCTCGCGTGCGCGCGGTGGCTCGCCGGCCAGGCCAAGGTCGGCATCGCGCTGCTGTCGCGCACCGGGCTGCCGCCGCGCGCCGAGTGGCAAGGCTATCGCGGCAACAGCGCGGATGACGCCGTCGCGCTTGCGGTACGAGCCGTCGAAGAACTCGAAGCGGCGGGCGCCAAGGTCGTGATCGTGCGCGGTGACGTCGGTGACCCGGCGCACACGGTGCGCGCCGTGGCCGAGGCCCGGGCGGCGTTGGGGCCGATTCGCGGCGTGCTGCACGGCGCTGGCGTCATCGCCGACGCGTTGATCGCGCAGAAGCGGCCGGAGTCGGCAGCGCGCGTGCTGTCGCCCAAGGTGCGCGGCACGCTCAATCTCGAGGCTGCGCTCGCGGACGAGCCGCTCGATTTCTTCGTCGCGTTCTCGTCGACCAGCACGGTGCTCGGCTTGCCGGGGCAGATCGACTACATCGCGGCCAACGCTTTCCTAGACGCCTTTGCGCAGTCGCGGCAGCGCGCTGACGGCCCGCACTTCCTCGCGCTCGGTTGGGGCGTGTGGGCGGAGGTCGGCATGGCCGTGCAAGCTGCACGTCAGGGCGTGCCGGTCGATGCGCGCGACAGCGGTCACCCTTGGCTCGGCCGCATCGTGTGCGACACGCCGCAGATGACGCGCTACGAGGCGCGCTACGTGGCTGACGAGTTGTGGATGCTCGACGAGCATCGCATCAAGGGCGGCCGCGCGTTGGTGCCTGGCACGGGTTACCTCGAGATCGCGCGCGCCGCGCTGCACAAGGGCGCACCCAACACTTCGCTCGAGCTGTCGGACCTCACGTTCTTGGCGCCGCTCGATGTCGACGACGTGGGTGGCGTCGACGTGCGCGTCGATCTGCAACGCGATCGCGGTACGTTCGAACTCACCGTCGGTGCGCGCGCCGAGGGCGAGACCGCGTGGCGCGAGTGCGCGCGCGGGCACCTGGCGTTCGGCACCGACGTGTCGCCCAAACCGCTCGACATCGAAGCCATCGCCGCGCGCTGCAACAAGAGCACCAAGACCTTCGGCGCGTACGCGCAGGAGACCAGGCAGGAGAAGCACCTCGACTTTGGCCCGCGCTGGAAGGTGTTGCGCAAGGTGCAGCTCGGCGTGAACGAGGGCTTGGCGCTGCTCGAACTCGGCCGCGAATACGCCGACGACGTGGCGAACGTGCCGTTGCACCCAGCGTTGCTCGATCTTGGCTGTCACTTCGGTCTGCCGTTGATCGAGGGCTACGAGCAACAGGATGCGCTGTTCGTGCCGCTGTCGTTCGGCCGCGTGCGCGTGTTCCGGCCGCTGCCAGCGCGCGTGCTGAGCTACGTCCGACTTGCCAAGAGCAGCCGCGCGGCGGACGACATCGTGACCTTTGACGTCACGTTCGCGAGCGAGGATGGCACCGTGCTGGTCGAGATCGAGCGCTTCGTCGTGCGGCGCATGCACGATCGCGCTGGCATCTCGGCGCGGCGGCCGGCGACGGTGCGCGACCCCGCCGAGTCGGCCGACGCGCGCAATGGCGGCGGCGACGAGCTGTTGCGCGAGACGCTGCGGCACGGCATCCGACCGCCAGAAGGCACCGACGCGCTCGGCCGCGTGCTCGCCTACCGCGTGGGCCCCACGATCATGGTGTCGCCGTTGCGTTTGGCGGCGCTGCGCCAGCGCGTCGATCGCGACACCGCCCCGAAGGTCGAGGGCGGCAACAAGTTCGCGCGCCCCGAACTCGAGAGCAGCTTCTTGGCGCCGCGCACCGCGGTGGAGAAGCAGCTCGCCGAGCTGTGGCAGGAAGTGCTCGGCGTCGATCGCGTCGGCATCGCCGATGACTTCTTCCAGCTCGGCGGTCAATCGCTGGTGGCGGTGCGTCTGCTGTCGAAGATGAAGAAGCTGTGGGCCGTCGACCTGCCGTTGGCCACGTTCTTCGAAGCGCCGACGGTCGAGAAGCTCGCCGCTGTGGTGCAAGCCGAACTCGGTACCGACGCGGAGTCCGCCGCCGCGGCGGGGAAGCCGGTGCCGCGGTCGTCGCGCCGGGGTTGGAGCACGTTGGTGCCGATTCAGCCGCGCGGCGCGCGCGTGCCGTTCTACTGCGCTGCGGGCCAGGGTGGCAACGCGATGAACCTGCGTCACTTGGCGGTGCATCTGGGCGAGGATCAGCCGTTCTACGGCTTGCAGGCGCGCGGCGTCGACGGACGCATGCAGCCGCACGAGACCGTCGAGGCGATGGCGGCGGAGTACATCGCCGACATCCGGCGCTTCCAGCCGCATGGGCCGTATCTCATCGGCGGCTACTCGGGCGGCGGCACGGCCGCGTTCGAGATGGCGCAGCAGCTGCACGCGATGGGCGAAGAGGTCGCCGCCTTGGTGTTCCTCGACTCGCACAGCCCAGAGATGCCGACGCGCAGCCGGCTCGAACGCATGCGTCTGCATGCGCGGCGACTGGTGGCGCAGGGCCCGAGCTATGCCTTCGAGAAGCTCAAGGCGCGCGTGGTGAGCAGGGAACTCTGGCAGCTGCGTCGCTTGGTGTTGAAGCCGCTGTCGAAGCTGTTCCCGTACCACTTCCGCAGCGAATCGATGGTGTTCTCGTGGATCGACGCGTTCACCCGCTACGAGCCCAAACCGTGGAACGGGCGGGCGCACTTGTTCCGCGCGCGGTTGGACGACGCCATCGAGTGGAGCGGGATCAAGCTGGAGAACGACCTCGGCTGGCAACACCTGGTGCAGGAGTTGGCGGTGGCGGAGGTGACCGGCGACCACAACTCGATGTGCGAGGAGCCGCACGTTCGCGTGCTCGCGGATCGGGTGCGCGCGTGTCTCGACGAGGCGAACCAGCGCATGACCAAGAAGACGCCGCCGCCCGCGCCGCCGCAGCACGGCACACGCGCCCCGGTCGCACCTGGGGTGCCGACCGGAGCCCGCGCTTGATCGAGGACTGCCGCTGGGCCGAGCTGCTGTTTCCTGGCCTGCGGGTCGAGGTGGCGTGTGTGCGTGATGCGGAGGGCGCTGCCGCGGAGGCCGAGCTGGTCGCGGCCGAGCGGGCCCTGGTGCGCGATGCCGTGCCCGCCCGCGTGCGCGCCTTCGCGCTCGGCAGGCGCGCGGCGCACCGCGCGCTCACCCGGGCAAAGGCGCCGAGCGGGCCGATTCTGGCTGGGGCCAATCGCGCGCCGCGCTGGCCGGCTGGGTTCGTCGGCAGCATCGCCCACTGTGAAGGCATCGCGATCGCCGCGGTGGCTCGCGCCGACGCAGTGCAGGGTCTCGGCGTCGACGTCGAAGTAGCGCGTGGCCTAACGACCGACTTGTGGTCGCGCGTCCTCACGCCGCACGAGCGGGCCGCACTCGCCGCGCTGCCCGCGGCCGAACGTGCCGACGCAGCCCTGCGCGTGTTCTGTGCCAAGGAAGCGATCTACAAGGCTTGGTCGCTGCGCGGCCAACGGGTGATCGAGTTCCAAGACGTCGAGCTTGCGGCGTTGCCGACGGCGAATGCAACGTCCGCGACTCAGGCGCACGTGGCGACTCCGCCGCGCGCCCGCGCCGACGTGCGCGTGGGTGGCGACGACGTCTACGTCTTCGCCGCCGCACACCTCGACTTCGGGGCGCGTGTTTGTGACCTCGATGCTCGACTTCGCCTGTAACCAAACGCGACTTCGTTGCCACTCCTGGGCATGCGACGAATCGCGTTCATTCAACCCGAGCTACGCTATGCAGCCGATGACCCAAACCCCGCCGCGCCGTCTCGTGATCGTCGACGTGCCGCCGTTCATCGAAGAATGGCGCAAGCGCACGGGCGCCGATCAGCGCGACGAAGTCTGGGAAGGAGTGGTCCACATGGGGCCTTCTCCAACTGAGGACCACCACGAGGCCGTGTTTCAACTCGAGGTGTGGTTGCGCCGGTACTGGGCCAAGTCGTGTGGCGGGCGCGTGCTGGGCGACTGCAACGTGGCGCCGACGGGTTTGAGGAAATGGACCGACAACTACCGCGTGCCGGATCTCTTCCTCATCAAGCCCGAACGCCTTGCCTACAGCCGCAGAACCCACTTCGCTGGCGGCCCCAACGTCATCGTCGAGATCCGTTCGCCCGGTGACGAGAGCTACGAGAAACTGCCGTTCTACTTTGAGATCGGCGTCGAGGAAGCGTGGGTCATCGATCGCGACAGCAAAGCACCGGAGATCTTCGTGCGCGGGGTGAAGGCGTTTCGCAAGGCGAAGGCGAACCGTGCCGGTTGGTTGGTGAGCAAGGTGACCGGCGTCGCGATGCGCGCGGCGAAGGGCAAGCTGGCGCTGCGCCTACGTGACGAACCAGCGAGCGATGCCATGGTCCCGGAAGACTGACCTCGAAACTTGGTGCATCCGTCACGTCTTCGATCAACCAAGGCCTCTAGCGCACCTTGCGTCGGCGAGGTGGACGCCGCGCTGCCGACGGCTGGCGCTTGGAAGTCGCCGCCGCGGGGCGCGGTCGCTTGGCGGTGGTCGCCGAGCGCAGGCCGAGCAAGGCCGCTTGGACGTAGCGCAACACGACGTCGGCGCGCGTCTGCTGTTCGATCTTGCGGCGGCGGGTCGCGAACAGGGCGTCGTCGGTGATGCCCGCGAAGGGGAGACGCCACAGCAGCGTCTCCATCGGCGACTGTTCGGCCAGCCACTCTGGTAGCACGGCCAACAGCTCGCCGTGCAGGCAGATCTCGAGCCCCACGCGCAGTTGGTCGACTTGCAGCGCGACGTGGCGGGGAACCTCGGTCGGCCAGCCGTCGAGCGGTCGTCCGGCGGCATCGAGGGGCGGCGCTACGAAGCGGTGCTCGAGCAGAGTCTCTTTGGCTACCTGGCGGCGACCGAACAGCGGGTGGCCTTGGCCGCAGTAGACGAAGTTGCGCACCACGCCCACCGGCACACAATCGAGGTCCGTGGCGCCGTGCAGCGCCGCATCGGGTCCGTGGAAGGCGATGTCGATGCGGCCCCGGCGCAGTGCGTGGCCGAGGTCGCTCGCTGCCGGCGTCGACAGCTTGGGCACGAGGCCAGGATGCTCGCGGCACATCGTGGCCAACGCGGGGACCAAGACCGCGGTGGTGATTGCGCCGGCGCTGGCGATGTGCACCGGGCCGTTGAGCTGTTGTCCAGCGAGGTGCTGGATCGCCTCGTCGACCGAGCGCATCGCCGTGCGCAGCGCGTCCAGGAACCCACGCCCGGCCTCGCTCAGCTCGATGCGTCGGCCGGCGCGTTGGAAGAGCTGCACGCCGAGGTCGCGTTCGAGCAGCTTCACCGCGCGTGACAGCGCGGGGGCCGACACGTAGAACTCGCGAGCGGCGCTGGGCAGGTGGCAGTGCTCGGCCACCGCCCGGAAGGCCGGCAGCCAGTTCCACAGCGTGCTCAGGCGGCGGAGGCGGTCGAGGGGTTCGGAGGTCATTCTAGTTTGTGGAATGATTCGTAGCTGGAACTCTAACGAACACAACGTTCGCGAGGGCTAGGAAGGACAAGCCAAACGGCGGGCCCCCGACGCCGCGTCCTTCTCTTCTCCTCAATCGCATGCAGACTCACGCTCTCCTTCGCTCTCTCACTCTCCCCACGCCGCTCCTGACCACCGCCTTGGTCGGGATCGTCAGCCAGTTGGCCCCAGCACAGGCCTACAACATGTCCGTCCTGGTCCGCAATCTGATGCGCCCCACGGGCATCGTGGCGGCGCCCGACGGCACCCTCTACATCACCGAGGTGCCCCAGCCCGGACAGATGGGCGGCAACAACATGGTGTCGCGCATCGCCGTTGGCGGCGCCAAAACGGTGTTGGTCGCGGGCGAGCCCGAACCAACGCACATCGCTCGCCACGCCGACGGCACCCTGTACTGGACGTGTGGGACTGCGGGGGTCATCCAACGCTTTGCCAATGGCATGCGTACGAGACTCATCAACCAGCTCGCCAATCCGTCCGGCATGGCGGTGGGGGCCAGCGGCACGGTGTACTTCACGCAGGTGCCGACGCCCGGCCAGAACGGGATGAACGGCGGCCGCAACACCGTGAACTCATGGACGATGGCGGGCACGCAGACCATCACCATGGGTGAGCCGGAGCCGCGCGACGTGGCGGTCGACGCCAACGGCAACCTCTACTGGACCTGTAAGTCGGCGAACGTGATCCTGTGGCGCAACGCCAGCACCGGCATGGTGTCGCCGCTGCTGCGCGGGCTCGACAAGCCGTCGGGGATCGCGGTCGACGCGCACGGCGCCATCTACTTCACCGAGGTGCCGACGCCGGGCATGAACGCGATGAACGGCGGGCGCAATCGCGTCAGCCGCTACGTGCCGGCGACGCAGACGTTGACCCTCATCGACTTCGGTGACCCGGAGCCGTTCGACGTGGCGGTGTCCCCCGACGGCAACACGGTGTACTGGACGTGCACGAGCGCTGGCGTGATCGTGCGCGCGGTGCGCAACCGCGCGCCGGTGACGCTCAGCACCATGACGTCGCTCGGCATGGGCCGCGTGACCCCGCTCTTGCTGCGCGCGCCCGACTTCGCCAACCATATGTATGCCGCCGCCAGTTCGCTCGGCCTCGGCCCGATCATCATCGGCAACGAGAACTTGGCGCTGGCCGCGGACGCGCTGCTCGCCACCTCGGCGGGCGGTTCTTGGCCCAGCGTGTTCGCCGGCTACCTCGGCCGGCTGGACGGCGCGGGCGCGGCAAGCGCTGCGATCGCGTTGCCCAACCTCGCCGAGTTGCGCGGCCTGACGTTGATGACCGGCTACGTCGTCTTCGACCCGCGCGCGCCGTTCGGCATGGTGGCCAGCGAGACGCTGCGCTTGGTCGTCGACTGATCGGTGCGGTCGATTGACTAGCGCCCGAGTTGCACGGTGACGACGGCCGACGTGCATCCCGCGGCGCTGGTCAGGCTCAGCGCCTGCACCGGCAACGACACGCCGCCGAGGCCGACGTGGGTGAAGGCCCACGTGGCCTGCCCGCGCGGGTCGGTCACCAGCGGCAGGGCCAACGGCGGCACGCGCACGTCGAGGCCCACGAACATCGGCACGCCGAGCCAAGAGAGCAGCGGGAACTCGCCGATCGCTGTCAGCTCGGACACGAACAGCACGCACGGCGCGGCCGCGATCGAGCCATGCAACACGATGCTGGCTGGGCCGCGCGGCACCGGGTTGGCTGGTCCGATCACCAGGTGCGGACGCGCTGGCTCGACTTGCACGACGTCGCTGCGGATGCCGATCCAATCGGCGATCGTCACCAAGAGACGCCCGCCGTCCGCGGGCTGGAACGCATCGAACGTCGCGAGCGTGCCGCCGGGCAGCCAGGCGATCTGCGTGCTGCCGGCGCTGCCGGTGTTGAGCCAAGGCGTGGCCGCGCGTGCCCCCGACGTGAGGTCGACTCGTAGAACGTAGCCGAGCAAGCCACCCGTCACGTAGGCGCGCTCGCGGTTGTCGATCGCCAGATCGTACGCGGCATCCAGCGGGGCGCCGATCGGCGTCGCGTCCTGCATCGTCAGCACTGGGCCACCGGCCAACGTGAACGCCACCCGGCCGGCGGCGAAACGCAGGAGAAGGCTGCTGCCGGGTGGCGCCGGGAACGTCGCGCTCGCCGTCGCACAGAGCAAATCGCCGTTGCCCGCAAAGCCAAGCGGACCCGAGGCACCGACGAGCTGCACGATCTCGCGGTGGGTGCCGAGCGTGGGCTCCAGGCGCCACACGCCGGGGCGCGCGCCGGGGCTGGGCCATGCGGGGTTCGCGGTCGCTAGCAGCGTCGAACTGCCGGGCACCGCCGCGAGGTCGAAGGTGTTGGCGGGGACGCCGCCGAGGTGCCGCGTTTGGCGCGTGACCGGATCGTGCGCCAGCAGCGTTTGGTTCGACCCATTGGTGAACAGCACTTCGCCGGTCGCATCGACGATCAAGGCGCCGATCCACTGGCCGCCCGGTAGTACGTACGCGAGCGAGCGGTTGCCGATCGCGTCGACGGCAAACAGCGAGTCGCGGTGCGCGACCCAGATCGTCCGACCATCACGGCTTGGCGCCATCGCCACGATGTCGTGCTGCACCCCGAGGTTGGAGTAGCGCGAAGCGGTGGCGAAACCCGGCGTCGGAGCCTGACCGGGCAGGCTCAGAACTGTGCCGAGCGCCAACAACGCGCCGTGTGACGCAACGCGCATCACTGCGCGCGCCCAGCGGCACGGGTGCCGCTGCCTTGCCGTTGGGTCAGGCGATCGCCGAGATCGCCGCGCATGCGATCGGCCCGTGCCGTGAGCGCGAGCACGACGTGTGGCAGGGTCGCCGCGAGGTTGAAGCGTTCACCCGGGTCGGCCTCCAGGTCATAGAGCGCGAGGCCGGTGGGCACGCCGTGCGCGTACGCCCCGGGTCGACCGTTGTCGCCGGGGGCACGGTCCTGCATCGAGCGATAGCGATGCTGGAAGTGCAGCTTCCACTTGCCGGTCCGCATCGCCTCCAGGTCGTTGTCGTGGTACCAGAAGAACAGGGCGTCCGGCGCGGTCCGTCCGTCGCGTTCCCCCGCGAGCAACGGCCAGATGTCCGTGCCGTCGATCGGATGCGGCGGCAGCTCGGCGCCCAGCAGCCGCGCGAGCGTGGGCAGCACGTCGATGGTCATCGCCGGCGCGCGGCAGACGTGGCCCGCGGGCAGATGACCTGGCCAGCGCAGCAAGCATGGCACGCGCACGCCGCCCTCGAACGTGGTGCCCTTGCCCTCGCGCAGCGGCCCCGCCGAGCCGGCGTGGTTGCCGTAGCTGAGCCAAGGGCCGTTGTCGGAGATGAACAGCACGAGGGTGTCGCGCGCGAGTTCGAGGCGATCCAGCGTCTCCAAGATGCGGCCGACCTCACGGTCGATCTCCTCGACCACGTCGCCGTACAGGCCAGCTGCCGAGCGACCGCGCGCATCCTGGGCGGCGTGCAGCGGCACGTGCGGCATCGGCTGCGCCAGGTACACGAAGAACGGCTGGCGGCGCGCGGCGCTTCTGGTGATGAAGTCGATGGCGCGCGAGGTGAAGTCGTGCGTGAAGCGATCCTGATCGGGGTCACGCGCGACGATCGCGTCGCCCTCGATCAGCGGCAGGGGCGGGTAGGACTTGGGCGCTTCCGGATGCGCCGGGTGCATGTCGTTGCTGTACGGGATCCCATAGAACTCGTCGAAGCCGTGGCGGCGCGGCAGGAACGGGGCCAGGTGCCCGAGGTGCCATTTGCCAAAGGCGGCGGTGGCGTGCCCTTGCTGTTTGCAGATCTCGGCCAGGGTGACCTCGTCTTGGTGGAGGCCGTGCTTGGCGTTGGGGCCGAGCGCGCCATGAATCCCGATGCGGTTGGCGTAGCAGCCGGTGAGCAGCGAAGCGCGCGACGCGGAGCACACCGGCTGGCTGACGTAGAAGTCGGTGCAACGGACCCCGTCGCGCGCCAGGCTGTCGAGGTGCGGCGTGCGGATGGTCGGGTGGCCAAAGCAACCGAGATCGCCGTAGCCCAGGTCGTCGACCAACACGAGCACGATGTTGGGCAGCGACGCGCGGGAGGGCGAGTCGAGCTTGACCGGTGGTGTCGATTGAGGCGGGGCCGCGGGGCTCGCCGACAGCAGCGCACAACCGAGAAAGAGCCGAGTGGCCAGCATGGCTTGCAGGATAGGGCGAGTGGCCGACTGATCGAGCGCCTGTTAGGGAGGGTCGAGGTGCCACCGTCCATTTCGTGGTGCCCTGCGCCGCAAGTGACCCAGCCCAACCAGGGGTTTCAGCGGCCGACGGCATCGGCAACTTCTCTCGGACGCATCAGAAACGGAGCGATGGAGTTGTGCTGGACCACGAAACAGTGGGCGGCACCGGCCCCGGAGTTTGGTTATCGTCTCCTCTCTGCCTGTCCCGTTTCCGTGGCCGCGCCCACTGGCGCCAACTCACACAACCTCATGCCTCGATCTTCTCGCTTCTCGCTTCTCTCTACCTTGGCGTTGAGCGTCACGCTCTGCGCCCAAGACGATGTGGGTGCTGTCCAACCCGGCAGCCGCCCGCTGATCCAGCTGCACTACACCGCGTTCGACCCGCTGGTGGGGGAACCCCCCGTCGCCGGCGCGCTGAGCGCGGACGCCGACAGCCGGCTCTGCCTGGTGCAGTTCAACACCGAGCCGACCGACGCGCACCGCGACGCGCTGCGCCGCGCGGGCGCCGAGGTGCACTGGTATGCACCCCACCAGGCCTACGTCGTGCGGCACGACGCGACCAAGCACCACGAACTCGCGGCGCTGTCTGGTGTGCGCTGGGTAGGTGCCATGCATCCGGCCTACAAGCTGCAACCGTCCTTGCTGGCCGAGCTGACGAGCGGAGCAACCCTCGAACGCCGTACCTACATTCTGGTGTTGGTCGATCCTCGCGCCGATGAGCCGGCGATCGTCGCCGCCGTCACCCGCGTCGGCGGCGAGATGTGGCGCTACTCCGGTGGCAACATCCTGATCGAGGCCAAGCTGACCGCAGCCCAGACCGTCGCCATGGCGCACGAGGACTCCGTGCTGTGGATGCAGGTGGCTACGGCACCGGAGACCGACATGGACAACGCCCGCGTCCAGGGTGGTGGCAACTACGTGCAGGCCGCTGGTGGTCACACCGGCAAGGGCGTGCGCGGCCACATCATGGAAGGCATCTACAACACGCATCCGGAGTTCGCGGCGAACGCGTATCGCACCGCGCCGGTCGCGGTGTTCAGCGGCGTGGCGACCACGCACGGCAACTCGACGTTCGGCGAGATCTTTTCGTCCGGCGTGCTGCCAGCGGCGCGCGGCATGTGTCCAGACGGCCAGGGCTACTTCACCGACTACAACTACATCTTCGCCACCGCGGCGGGGAGCAACGCACAGAACAGCCGCTACGGCGTGGTGCGTGAGATCACCGATCCCACCAAGCAGTGGAAGGTGATGTTCCAGACCGCTTCCTGGGGCTTCCCGCAGATCACGACCTACGACGCGCGCTCGGCCGAGATGGACTGGGTCATTCACCAGTTCGACATCCCGATCTGCCAGAGCCAGTCGAACACCAGCAACCAGACCTCGCGCCCGCAGGCGTGGGCCAAGAACATCATCAGCGTCGGCGCGCTGAACCACCTCAACACCGCGAGCCCCAACGATGACACGCAGAGTGGCACCAGCATGGGGCCGGCGACCGACCTGCGCATCAAGCCTGACCTTTGCGCCTACTACGACGGCATCCACACCACCAACGGCGCCACCACCTACACCACGGGCTTCGGCGGCACGTCGGGCGCCACGCCGATGGTCGCGGGCCATCTCGGCCTGATGTTGGAGCTGTACACCGACGGCCTGTTCGGCCACCCGGCCGCGCCGACCTGGCAGGATCGCTTCGCCTACAAGCCGCACTTCTCGACGGCCAAGGCGCTGCTGATCAACACCGCGCGGCAGTACGACCCAGCCATCAACGGCGCCGGCGCGACGTCGCGCTTCCGCCAGGGCTGGGGCTTCCCGGCGCTCAACGACCTGTACGACCTACGCAACAACATCCTCGTGCTCAATGAGCTGGACGTGTTGAGGCAAGGCCAGACGCGCACCTACTTCGTGCACGTCAAGCCGGGCACGCCGCAGTTCCGTGCCACGATGGTGTACGCGGACCTGCCGACGGCGCCGAATTTCTTGTCGCCGCACCGCGTGAACGACCTCAACCTGCGCGTGCGCGACCCCAACGGCGTCGTCTACCACGGCAACAACGGCATGGCGCCGACCACCATGACGTCGGCTAACCTGTACACGACGCCCGGTGGCTCGCCCAACGGCCTCGATACCGTCGAGAACGTGTACGTGCGGACGCCGCAGCACGGTGTGTGGCAGCTCGACGTGAGTGCGCCGCTAGTGGCGCTCGACCAGCATGTCGAGACGCCGGCCGTCGACGCCGACTTCGCCCTGGTCGCGAGTGGCATCGCCGCGGGTCGCGATCGTTCCGGCCCTGTGTTGGACCTGGTGACCGGGCCGGGCACCCTGACCCTCAGCATCACCAACAACCCCGCGACCTACACGGATGGCTACGTGATGTTCTCGCTGGCGACCACGTTGCCCTACGCGATGGGCAACTTCCTGGGCCTCGAGGCCGATGCGCTGGCGCTGTCGAGCCTGACCTCCCCGGCTGCCGTCGGCAACGTGTTTCACTTTCTGCCTGCCGGCGCCGGCGTGTTCCCGAACGCGCCGTTCGTGTTCCCCGGCTTCATCGTCACGATCCTCCAGGGTCGCACGCTCGACGCGGTGGGGTTCTACTTCAACGCCGGCCAGATCCACGCTTCGACCAACGTCGATCGCGTGACCGTGCAATGATCGAGTATCAGGCCCTAAGACCTAAGTCCTAAGGCTTCTGCCACACGCCGTCGAAGCGATACGTCAGCAGATCTTCGTCGTCGTACGTGCGCAGGTAGCCGTGCTTGCGGTTCTGTTCGAGCAGCGCCCGATCCTGGTGTCGCACCAGTTCGATCGACCGAAGGCCGGCTCCAGCCAAGACGTTGAGCCAACCTGACAGTCTGAGGCGATTGACGTAGCTGCTGCGGTTCCAGGCCATCAGGCGCCACACCGCGGCGGTGTACTTCAGGCAGTCGTACTGCTTGCCGGCGTCGAACATGTGGTAGTGGTCGCGGAGGTCGACACGGCACACGAGTCGGCCACCCGGCCGCAGCACGCGAAGGATCTCGCGCGCCGATTCCTCCGGCCAGCGGAAGTGTTGCATGCAGTAGCACGCCCAGATCAGATCCTTGCTGGCGTTGGCGAACGGCAGCTGGTGGCCGTCGTAGATGCGGTACTGGATGCCGTCGCGCGCGGCCGCCGAGTCGGCGTGGTAGCGCGTGACGTCTGCGGCCGCGACTGACTTGGCACCGCCCTCGTGCCGCGCGATGCGCAACACGTCGAGAGTCTTGCCAACCCCGAGTTCGAGGATGTCCTGGTCCTTGCAGTCACCGTGCTTGCGATAGAACTCGAACAACTCGCGCGCGCGGCGCGGGTCGCCGTCGATCCCGGTAACGTGTTTGCCGGTGGCGTAGCGCCGGACAGGCGCAAGGCCCAGGAGGGCGTTCTGGGCGATCGACTTCAGGACGTGCATCGATGTGAGGGGGCGTGGCTCAAGCCAGACGGTCCAGACTGGCCGTGAGGTTGCAAAACTCAGAGGGGGGACAGGCATAGTAGGCTTCGGCGAAGGGGACTTGGTGCCGAAGGCCGCGATACTTGTTCAGGCCCATGATGGCGCTGACGTAGTCGCGGTCTTCGAGCTGGGAGGCGTAGCAGGCGATCGCGCGCTCTTTCTCGGCCGCGACGCTGGTGATGTCGATGCAGACATTGGGCCACAATGGGGTCCAGACTTCGTAGGCCCAGACCTCGCCGCGGAACGACGCGGCCGTGGCGGCTTGGCCGGTGGCGAGCGCAGTGGCTTGATGATCGGCGTGCGAGTCGGCCGGGAACGGGCACAGGATCTGGGTTGGGCCAAACGTGCCGACGGCCGCGGTCAAGCGCTCGCGCATCGCGCGCTCGTGCTGCACCAGCTGGCCATCCGGGAAGCCGAGGACTTCTTGGCTGGCGTAGCCAAGCACCTTCTGGGCTGCGGCCACCTCGTTCAGGCGCGCGGTGCGCACACGCTCGCGCGCGTCGGCATTTTGGCTGCCGCCGCTGCTGTCGCTGGTGAAGACCACATGCACCGTGCTGCCCACGCGTGCGTGCAGCAGCAGGGTGCCCCCGCACGGGATCGCCTCGTCGTCCATGTGTGGCGCGATCACCAGTACGCGCTCCTTCTGCACCGTGCGTAGGCGCGACGGCATGCGGTGGGTCGCGCGGCGCAAGGCCACGAGGAAGCGGCGCGCGACGGCGCGACGCAAGCGATCAACGAAGGAAGTCACGAGAGCGGGTGGGTTCGAGGAAGCCTACGTCGGCGCCAGAATGGCTCGTGCCGAGTCCGCAACCTCATAGCCGCTGCGCCCCGTTGCCAGCGCAGTTTCGTGCGCCGGCCGAGCCACGTTTGTCCCGTAGCGGGACGGATCGCGTTCACGCACCCATGAACGGATAGCGATAGTCGGTCGCGGGCAAGAAGGTCTCCTTGATCGTGCGCACCGTCGTCCAGCGCGTGAGGTTCAGCTTGCTGCCGGCCTTGTCGTTGGTGCCCGAGGCGCGCCCGCCACCGAACGGCTGCTGGCCAACCACTGCGCCGGTGGGCTTGTCGTTGATGTAGAAGTTGCCCGCCGCGTGCCGCAATGCGTCGGAGATCTTGCGGATGACGGTGCGATCGCGCGCGAACACAGCGCCGGTGAGCGCGTAAGGCGACGCGCTATCGCAGGTTGCCAGCGCCTCGTCGAGGCGGGCGTCGTCGTACACGAACACGCTCAGCACCGGGCCGAAGATCTCCTCACACATCGTGCGCGCCTTGGGGTCGGTGCACACGATCACGGTGGGTCGGATGAACCAACCGGTGCGACTGTCGCACTCGCCGCCGACCAGGATCTGGCTGTTCGGGCTCTTCTTGGCTTCGTCGATGTAGCCCTTGATCGTGGCGTAGGCCTTGTCGTCGATCACCGCGTTGAAGAAGTTGTCGAAGTTCTCGGGGCCGCCCATGGTGATGCCGCGCACCGTCTCGACCAAGCGTTCCTTGACGCGCGGCCACAGGGAGGCCGGGACGTAGGCGCGGCTCGCGGCGGAACACTTCTGGCCCTGATACTCGAAGGCGCCGCGCACCAACGCCGTCACCAGCTCGTCGACGTCGCATGAGGCATGCGCGAACACGAAGTCCTTGCCACCGGTCTCGCCGACGATGCGCGGGTAGTTGCGGTAACGATCCATGCCGTTGGCGATGGTCTTCCACATGCCGTTGAACACGCTGGTGGAGCCGGTGAAGTGGATGCCGGCGAGGTCGGGCGAGGCGAGCGCGGGGTTGCCGATGGTGGCGCCGGAGCCCGGTACGAAGTTGATGACGCCTGGCGGCAGACCCGCGGCTGCCAGCAGCTGCATGATGAAGTGTCCTGAGTAGATCGCGCTCGACGCCGGCTTCCACAGGACGACGTTGCCCATCAAGGCTGGAGCGGTCGGCAAGTTGCCGGCGATCGACGTGAAGTTGAACGGCGTCACCGCGAACACGAAGCCCTCGAGCGGTCGCTGCTCGACGCGATTCCAGCAACCCTTGCTGCTGATCGGTTGTTCCGCGTACAGCTGGGTCATGTAGTCGACGTTGAAGCGGAAAAAATCGATCAGTTCGCAAGCTGCGTCGATCTCCGCTTGGAAGGCCGACTTGCTCTGGCCCAGCATGGTGGCGCCGTTGAGCACGTTGCGCCACGCGCCCGCGAGCAGGTCGGCGGCGCGCAAGAAGATCGCGGCGCGGTCTTCCCACGCCATGCGCGACCACTCTGGCCATGCCAGCTTTCCGGCTTCGATGGCGCGCTCCACGTGGGCGGCGTCACCTTGGTGGAACGTCGCCAGCACGTGCGCATGCTCGTGTGGGCAAGTCGCTTTGCCGGTCTTGCCAGTGCGGACCTCTTGCCCACCGATGATCAGGGGGACCTCGACGGCTTCGGCGCGCATCCGTTGCAACTGTGCCTGCAGCGCCTGCCGTTCGGGCGCGCCCTTGGCGTACGACAAGATGGGTTCGTTGATCGGGGTAGGGACCCGGGAAATGGCATGCGACATGGGCGCGATGCTACCAAGCTGGTTGGCCAGTCTCGAAGCTCGAAGGCTGCGCTGCTGATCAGACTGACTCGGCCAGCCACTCCGCGAGCAGGCCATCGCGCAGCGACACGCGCGGCACGAGCACGGCCCCGACGGCAAGCTGCTGCAAGAGCCAGGCGTAGACCGAAAGCGCCACGACCACCAGATCGGCGCGGTCCTGGCTGAGCCCGAACTGCCGCGTGCGCTCGCTCGCCGACAGCTCCGCGAGTTGTACGCGCCAGCGCGCCAGTACGGCGGCGGGCACCGCGTCGACGCCCTCGAAGCTGACGCCGCGGCCAGCACCCGCCTCGAGGTCCGCGACGATGTCGATGCTGCTGCCGATCCCCAGCAAGCGCTCGACGCGCGCGTCGGCGAGTTGGTCATGGGCGATGGCGCCGCGTTGTGCGATCAGTGCGTCGAGGGTCGCGAGCAAGGGCGCGCCGAGCCGATTCCTGTCGCTCGGTGGCAGCGCGTCGTGCAGGCGCAGCGAACCGAGCGGGTAGGACGCGCTGCTCACGCGCGCGCCAGCGTCGATCACGACGATCTCGAGGCTGCCGGCGCCCAGGTCCACGAGCGCGCTGCGTCCCCGACTTAGGTCGAAGCGCCGCCCGACCGCCGCGTGTAGCAGAGCGGCTTCGCGATCGCCGTCGATGATCTGCAGATCGACCCCTGCCGCGTTCACCGCGCGTAGTAGCTCGGCACCGTTCCGCGCCGTTCGCGCCGCCGACGTGGCGACGGCGCGAACGTCAGTCACGCCGAGGCGATCGCAGACGCTGCGGAACAGCCCCAGCGCATGCGCGACGCCGGCGATCGTGGTCGAAGTGAGAGCGCCCGACACGAACACGTCGTGGCCAACGCGGATCGGCGTGCGCTCGTCGTGCAGCGTGCTGGTGCGGTCGTCAGCGACTTCGATGACCCGTGTGCGCACGGCGTTGGAGCCGACATCGACCAGGCCGATACGGCGGGGGCGTGCAGCCGAGCCGCTCACTCGTCGATCCGTCGCTGCCTGTCGGGAGAGGCCTCGATTGCACCCTTGGCCTCGACGCGCGTCGCGCGCGCCGGAATCTGCAAGATGATGTTGCCGGAGCCGTGGTGGTGGATCTGCACTGGGGTGGCGTCCTCGCGCGTCGGCGCAACGCGGGCCGCGTCGACCTGCGCGCGCAGGTGTTCGGCCTCGTCGGCGGCAGCCTCGGCGCGCATGCGGGCTTGTTCGCACGCCGCGTCGCTGGCCTTGCCCGCGCCCACGGCTCGGTCCAGTTCGGCGGTCAACTTGTCGCGGGCGCTGACCGTGGTCGCGAGTTCCTCGGCGAGTGTTTGCGCCTGCGCGGTGAGCGACGCGTGGTCGCGAGCAGCCGCGTCGGCGCGCTGGATCTGCGCCGCGACCTGGGCTTGCAGTTGGCCGACGGTGGTCTCGGTGGTGGCCAGACGGGCGCGCAGGTCGTGGGCCTTCGCTGTCTGCTCACTCTGCGCCAGCTCAGCGCCTTGTGCGGCGGCGCGGCTCGCGGCCAATTCGGTGCGCAGCGTCGTGAGCGCGGCGGCGTGCGCGTGCTCGCGCCGCGCCGCGTCTGCCCCGCGCTTTTCTTGGGCTGCCGCGTCCGCTGCTGCGCGCTGTTCGAGGCGCGCTACCGTTGTTTCGAGTTCGCGTTCGTGTTGCGCGCGCTGCTCAACGTGTTGGCGCATGCCGTCGACCTCGCGCTTACTCGTCACCAGGTCAGCGCGGGCGGCGGCGAGTTCCTGTTGTGCGGACTCGAGGTCGCGTTCCCGCTGGCGCAGTTGCGTCATCGCTACCGTGAGCTGCTGGCGTAGCGTCTCGTTGACGGCTTGCAGCTGGTCGGTCTCGGTCTGTGCCGTCATCACGTTGACCAGGCTGGCGTCGACTTTCGACAACGCGGCCTCGAGACGCTTGACGGTGTCCCGCACTTTGTCGGTATCCTGCGCCCTCGCCGGGCAGCAGAGCCCCGACAGCGAAGAAACCGCCGTGAGTACCAGAGACAAACAAGTGCGCGCGAAAGCCGTGTCGATCATGGTCGTTCCTTGCTCGATCTGCCCGCGGGCAGCCGAGTCGCCCACCATCGGCAACCGCCGTGTCAGCGTCAACCGACAGCCGCGCGTTCCCGGCGGCGAAGCTAGCCATAACCGGAGGGATGGCTCTTGAGCGTGCTGCGCGCGGTGGGGGGTGGTTGGCTTTCTGTGCACGCCCCCAGTCAGCCCAAGGCGATGTGGCTGTGGCTGCTGGAGCGCGGGTTTCGCGGCGTGCTTCCGAGCCCGGGCCCTCGGTCGGTCGATTGGCGCGCGTTGGCCGCGGCGCGCGACAGCCTGCCCGCGAGCATCGTGGCGGTTTCCGTGGGCGGCACCACCACGCCGTTACGCGATCGGCCCGAGGGCGGGCTCGCTTCTGCGAACGAGAGCGACCGCAACTTGGCGTTTGCCGGCCTGCGCAACGCCGTCGACCTGGCGGTGGCGGTCGGAGTCACGCAGGTGATCTTCGAGCCAGGCTTGGTCCGCGTGCCCGGCGAGCCAGGGCCAACCGATCTCGCCGATTCAACCGTGGGCTGGACGCGCGAGAAGGCCGCGGCCTGGGTGGCACGTCGCAATGCGGTGCGTGATCGCTCGCTGGACACCGCCTGTCGCTTCTTGCACAAGTTGTGCAAGTCGTTCCCTGACATGCAGTTTTGCCTCGTTGGCGGCGCGGACCTGCTGGCCTTGGGCGATCCCGCGGCGCTGGCTGCGATCTTCGCCGACCTGCGTGGCCTGCGTCTGGGCTACTGGCACGACGCCCCCGTGGCGGCGCGCCGCGAGGAGCTGCTCGGCGTGGCGCAAGGGGAGTGGCTGCACGCGTTCGCCGACCGCCTCGTGGGGATGACGGTCTCCGACAGCTGTGAGGGCAGCCTTTACGCTCTGCCCGGTTCTGGCAGGGTGGACTACCCCCTCCTGGGGTCCTACAAACTACGCCGTGCGCGGGCGCTGCCCGTCGTGCTCGAACTCGACGCCGGGATCGAGCCGACGGAGCTGCCAGGTGCGCTCGCTTTTCTCGACAAGTTCGGCCTCTAGACGCGGCCTCCGCGTAGCCGATTTACTCCTGGTCCGACTAGGGCCCACGCCCACGAAGGGCTTTTCACCCGATGGACGCCGCCGAAGGCGACATTCGCACTCAGTCACCGATCCGGACGCAGTCTCTCGTTCGCACGCAAGCGCTGCTTGACCGGCTGCGCCCGTGCAAGCGCCTCTTGGTGTTGACGCACACCAACCCGGATCCCGACTCGATGGCCAGCGCCATGGGGCTGCGCCTGCTCGTCGATCGCAAGCTCGGCCTGCCGACGGACATCGCGTTGAGCGGCCGCGTGATGCGCGCCGAGAATCGCGAACTCGTGCGCTCCGTCGACCTGCGCATGCTGCCGCAAGACAGCGTCGATTTGTCGCGCTACGACGCGTTTGCCGTGGTGGACACCCAGCCGGGGTTTGGGCATACGCGCATCCCCAAGGGAGTCGAGATCGACGTCGTCATCGATCATCACAAGCCGCCGCCGAACAACGGCCACAACGTGCCGCACTTCGACGTGCGTACCGACGTCGGTGCCACCAGCACGATGGTGACGGACTACCTGATGAGCGCAGGCGTCGAGGTGACGCCAGATGTAGCGACGGCCTTGTTCTACGGCGTCAAGACCGATACCGCCGACCTGTCGCGCAACGCCAGCCCGCTCGACTTCGCCGCCTACGACTTCCTGCAGACGCGCGTCGACCGCGTGAAGCTCGCGCGCATCACCACGCCGGACGTGCCGATCGACTACTTTCGCGCGTTGCGGGCGGCGCTCAACAACGTCCGCTTCTACGACAGCGTGATCCTTTGCTCGCTTGGCCGAGTGGATGCCCCCGAGATGGTGGCCGAAGTGGCCGACCTGCTGCTGCGCATGGAGGGCAAGCGGTCGGTGTTCTGCGGCGGGCTGTCGGGCAAGACCTACTACGTGTCCGTGCGCACCGACCTCGAGGATCGGGACGCCTATGACCTGATCCGTGGCGCCCTCGACGGCGTAGGTTCCTTCGGCGGACATGGCTCGGTGGCGGGGGGCTCGGTCGAGCTACCCGACGGCGACGCCCGCACGCTGAAGCGCCTCGAGCGTCGGTTGGAGAAGAACATCCAGCGCACCATGGGTGTCGACGACGTGACCGTGGGCACGCTGGGGGGCTAGGCGCGGTCCGTCGCTTGGCTGCGCTTGGCCCTGACGCGCGGAATTGGCGCTGCCGTCAGGCCCTGGCACCGGATCGCCGAGAAACCGGTTTCCGCACCAGCAGCGTCTTGACTCGTCCAGAACACGCCTCTACTAGTGTCCGTCCTCAACGGCGCGGGTGTAGCTCAGTGGTAGAGCATCACGTTGCCAACGTGAGGGTCGTGAGTTCGAGCCACATCACCCGCTCCAAAATGTGACGCGAGCCCCGGAAGGGGCTCGCGTCGTTTCAGGGGCTGCGGCGCTCGCCGCGGAGTGTCTGGCTCAGTGGCCGCGCGGCAAGACGGGCGGCGGCTTGTCGCGGTAGTAGTCGCGGATCAGGTCCCAGGTTTCCTGCGCTGACTCGGCGTACGAGATCAACTCGAGGTCCTCGGGCGAGATCGTGCCTTCGTCGACGAACACGTGCCAATGCACGAGCTGGTCCCAGTAGGCCTTCCCGAACAGGATGATCGGGATGCGGTCCATGCGCTTGGTTTGGATGAGCGTCAGGGTCTCGAACAGCTCGTCCATGGTGCCGTAGCCGCCGGGGAACGCGACCATGGCCTTCGCCCGCATCAAGAAGTGCATCTTGCGGATGGCGAAGTACTTGAACTCGAAACACAGCTCGGGGCTGATGTACGAGTTGGGCTCCTGCTCGAACGGCAGCGTGATGTTGAGCCCGATGCTCTTGGCGTCGACGTCGTAGGCGCCGCGGTTGGCAGCCTCCATGATGCCCGGGCCGCCGCCGGTGCAGACGACGTACTCGTGGCGTCCGCCCTGCGTGCTCACCAACTGGGCGAAGTGGCGCGCCTCGTCGTAGTAGTGGCACTTGGCCAGCAGCCGCTCGGCGATGCGGAGGTCGCGCTGCCGGATCGGGTCTCCTGGCGCCTCGGCAAGGGCGTGGCGCGCTGCGGCAACCTTGGCGTCGGCGTCCTTACGTTCGATGATGCGCGTGCCGCCAAACACGACGATGGTCGAGTGGATGTCGTGCTCTTTCAGCGTCAACTCGGGCTTCAGGAGTTCGAGCTGCAGGCGTACGGGGCGAAGTTCGACGCGGCCCATGAAGTCCGGGTCGACGTGTGCCTGTCGGTACGACTGTGACTCCTTCATGGCCTTGACCCGCGCGGCGCGGTCCCCGTTGGTGTCACGTTTGTGAGGTCGAGTCATTGCGTGTGCGTGAGCGCTGCCGAGCGACGAGGGTCGCGGATAGGTGCTATCGACCGATTCTCGAGCCGGCGTTGAACTGCCAGCGCGAGCGGGCGGTCGAAGCCGCACTCGCATGGTGCCGACTGGTAGGCCGCGATTCACCTGCGTCCCGGGAAGATGTTGATGCCTAGCGCCGCGGTTCCGGCGCCGCCGAGTTGCAGGGGCGAGCGTGCGGGTGGACCATCCGCGGCATGCCGATGTCCACGTCAGCCGAGTTGCGCCCCGCGTGGCGTTCCGTGCCACGGCTGACGTATTGCGGCAACGTGCACGCGGCGGGGACGCTCGCGGAGTGGATCGACACCCTGCCGCGCTACGCGGCCCGCGTGGCCGAGCGAGTCGGCGCCGCATCTGACTTCGAACTCGGCGTGTGGTGGCCAGTCGAGGTGGCACGTCAGTTGGCGCACGACGTCAGCGCCCAGATGCGCGCGCGGCAAGTGCTCGAGCGCCATCGCCTCCGCATTGGCACCGTGAACGCGTTCCCCTACGCAGGCTTCCACGATGCCGTGGTGAAGACTGCGGTGTACCGACCGGACTGGGCAGATCCGGCGCGCGTCGCGTTCACGCTCGACGTCGGGCGCGCCGCCTGCGCGCTGGCGGCGCCGGACACCGAGGTTGCCATCTCGACTCTGCCGCTCGGCTTCGGCGGCGGCGACCTCGTGGCGATGCGCCGGAACTTGGCGCATGTGGCGCGGACCTTCGCGGCGCTGGCCGAGCAGACCGGCGTGCGCTGTGTGTTGGCGTTGGAGCCCGAGCCTGTCTGTCTGGTGGAGACCGTCGCCGAGACGATCACGTGCATACGCGCCGTGCGAGCGGAGCATGGCGAGGACAGCGCGATCGTGGGTCACCTCGGCGCTTGCATCGACCTCTGTCATCTGGCGGTCGTTGGCGAGGATCCGCTCAGTGCCCTGCAAGCGCTGCGGACGGCTGGCATCGCCGTGCCGAAGGTGCAAGTCTCGGCGTGTTTGGAAGTGCGCGCGCCACAGGGCCTCGACCGCCTGTTGGCATACGACGAAGCGCGCTACTTGCATCAGACGGTAGCCGAGCTGTCGAGCGGAGTGCGCCTGCGCGCGCTCGACCTCGGCGAACTGCCGGCGCGTCGGGGCGAGTTCGAAAAAGCGCAGCGGGTGCGCACGCACTTTCACGTGCCGCTGTTTTGGGATGAGACCGGCAGCTTTGGCTCGACCCGCGCTGAGGTGGAGCGTTTTCTTGCTGGGCTGACCCCGCCGTTTCCGCTGCTGGAGGCCGAGACATACACCTGGAGCGTGTTGCCGGGGTTCGCGGGCGGCGACGACGCGGTCGTGACGGGCCTCGCGCAGGAGCTGACTTTCGTGCGAGAGTGTCTCGCTCGCGCCGGCTCTTGGTCGTAGACAGGGGACCTTGGCTCCTCCCATGATCTCGGTGCGCAACCTCGTCAAGACCTATCGCCGCGGTCCGGAACGGGTCGTCGCTTGTCAGGTCGATGCACTCGATGTCGCCGTCGGCGAGCAAGTCGCGCTCGTCGGCCGCTCCGGCTCTGGCAAGTCGACGTTGCTCAACATCATTGCCGGAGTGCTGTTGCCTGATGCCGGCGATGTCGACGTCGATGGCGTCAAGGTGTGCACTCTCGGTGAGAGCGCGCGCGACCGCTTCCGCGGTCAGCGCATTGGCCTGGTGTTTCAGACGTTCAATCTGCTCCAGCCGTTCAGCGCCCTGGAGAACGTGCTGCTCGGTGCCGTGTTTGCGCGTGGCACGAATGCTGCCACCCAGGCGCGCGCGCAGAGCCTCTTGGAACGCGTCGGTCTGCGCGACCGGCTGCACCATCGGCCGTCCGAGCTGTCGGTGGGGCAAGCGCAGCGGGTGGCGCTGTGTCGGGCGTTGGTGAACGAGCCGAAGCTGATCCTGGCCGACGAGCCGCTCGGCAATCAGGACAAGGCCACGGGCCTCGAGGCGTTGGGGTTGCTCTTGGAGTTGGCCCGCGAACGCGGCAGCACGGTGGTGATGGTGACCCACGATCAAGACAGCGCGCGACTCATGCAACGCACCGTCGACTTGCACCAGCTGAGGCCCGCGTCATGAAGCTGTTCGCCATCAGCCTGCGCAACCTGCGCGTGCGGCGCGTCTCGACCGCGCTGACGACGCTGTCGATTTTGCTGGGCACCGCGTTGCTCGCGGCGCTGTGGTTGCTGATCGATCAAACCAACCGGCGCTACAACGCGAGCGCCGCGGGGTTCAAGGCGATCGTCGGCCCCAAGGAGGGGGCGCCGCTCGCGCTCGTGCTCAACACGGTCTACAACCTCGGCATCTCGCCGGGGATCGTGCCGGTCTCGGTCTACAAGGAGTTGCACGACCGGCGCGAACTGCGCTACGCGATCCCGCAGGCGCGCGGCGACACGTATCTGGGCTTCCCGGTCATCGGCACCACCGATGAGATGTTCAGCAAGTTCCGCCGCGGCGAGTACGGCGAGCTGAAGTTCGCGGCGGGCCGACCGTTCAAGTTGGGGCACGAGGAGTTCATGCAGGTCGCTGCCGACCTGGCCTCCGGCAAGATCAAGCCAGGGCACGCGCACGACCATGCGCACGACCACGAGCACGATCACTCGGTTCCTGGGCACACGCACGACGACCCGTGGCACGAGGCCGTGATCGGGGCTGAAGTTGCACGCCGCGGCAAGCTGGGGATCGACGATTGGATCACGCCGGTGCATGGCGCCGAGAACGACCCCGACCCACACGTGCACGAAGAGAGCAAGTGCAAGATCGTGGGAGTGTTGGCGCCCACGCGCACGCCGCTCGATGCCTCGATCTTCATCCCGCTGTCGACGTTCTTGACGATGGACAGACACGACGACGCGGTGCGCCAAGCCAATGGTGAGGCGCAGGTAGCGTTGTCGGCGATCATCGTCGACTCGATCGCGCATCTCGGCGCCAACTGGCTGCGCCGCGAGTTCCAGACGCGCGCCGATGCGCAGGTAGCGTGGACGACCTTCGAAGTGAGTGAGCTTCTGCGTCTGGTGGGTAACGCGACCGACGTGTTGCGCGTGGTGTCGTGGCTCGTGCTGTTGGTGGCGGCGGTCTCCATCGCCGTGGCCCTCTACAACACGATGAACGAACGGCGGCGTGAGATCGCGATCATGCGCGCGCTGGGTGCCCGTCGCGGTCAGATCCTTGCCATCATCCTCCTGGAGGCGGTGGTGATCGCGCTGATTGGCGGCGTCCTTGGTGTGCTTGCCTGCCACGTCGCGGCTTGGGGCCTTGCCGACGTGGTGCTGGACCGAACGGGGGTCTTCATCGACTGGGCAGCCTTCACGCGGCAGGAGCTGGGGCTTATCCTGGCGGTGGGTGTCCTCGGCGGACTGGCGGGCGCTTTGCCGGCGCTCAAAGGTTCGCGCACGCAGGTCGCCGACAACTTGGCACCGACTTCGTGAGACTACGTATGCGATTCTCCAGTGTGACCGTCCTTCTCCTCTTCGCGGGCCTGCTGCCGAGTCAGGCGCCAGTGAACGGCGGCCAGACCGGACCGATCGTGCCGGTGCCCAAGAAGCCGGCGACCGGGGAGACCAAGCCTGGGGACGCGGCGACGCCGGCGAAGCCCCCGACCGCCAACCCCGCTGACCCGAACTCGAGGGACGACAAGGCCAAGCCCGTCGCGCCCGCCAAGGTGGAGGCCGGCAAGCCGAAGCCGGCCAACGAGGTAGAGGAAGACGACGAAGCGCTGCCGGCTCCTGCTCAGTTGCCGAAGTCTGCCGACCCCGCCGACATCGCGGCGATGCAGAGTGCGCAGAACATGATCCGAGCGGAGGCGCGGCTGAAGCGTTTGCTCGAGAAGGGCGCCATCCCCGGCATCGAGAAGATCCTGACCTTCGAGGAGATCTCGAGCTGGCCGTATCAGGATGGGCTCAAGGGGATGCCCGAGCCGGTCAAGAAAATGGACGGCAAGACGGTCTTGATGACCGGCTTCATGCTGCCGATCGACGAGGTCGAGAACATCAAGGAGTTCCTGCTCGTGCAGTCGATGTGGTCGTGCTGCTTTGGCCAGCCACCGGACATCAACGGCATCGTCCGTGTCGTGATGAAGGGCGACAAGCGCATCAACTTCAAGTACGACCCGATCAAGGTCACCGGCCAGTTCAAGGTCGTGGCGGCCTACGAAGACGGCTACTGCATCGACATCTACCAGTTGCACGCCGACGAGGTCGACGTCATCAAGTAGGTCTGGTCAAGTAGGTCTGGGTTGTGCCGTTGGCCCGCGGCTCGTGCGGGCTCCGTCGGTCCACCCGACTTGCAGCCCAAGGCGGGATCCGCATCGTCGCCTTGCCACCAGCCTGTCGGGTTTTCCGACGGTCCGTCGCAGAAGCGACTGAAGCTCGGGGGGGGCTTCGCGCCGATAACAAGGATGTCGCATGGACATCCCCGTACCGAGACTCCGTCTGCGCCAGTTTCCGCTGGGCTATCGCTTGCTGGCCGTGATGCTTGGCGCCGCTGTGGTGGTGGCGCTCCTGGTCACGCTGGAGGTCGCGGACCGCAACGCGCGCGAGCACCGTGGGGCCGCACAGCTCGACGCGGAGCGTTGCGCGCTACAGCTCGCCGAGCGTGCCGCGCAGCACCTTTCGGTGGAAGACGATCTCCGCCTTGCGCTCATCGCGACCGCCGCCAAGGACGTGCTTGGTGCGGCAGCGCGTGTCCGCGTCGTCGATGCACGCGGCCACTTGCGTTTCGATAGCTCCGTGCTTGACGGTCACGACACAGTCGCGTCGCGCGATGGCGAGGTAGCGCTGAGTTCCACGGTGACGCGTCCCTGCGTCGTCGAAGGCCGCACGGTGGGCGAGGTCCGCATTTCGCGCGCCGTGGCACCGACACTCGCGAGCTTCGCGTGGGGCCTGTTCGGGCTAGTGTTCCTCACCAGTCTGAGTCTCGTATGTTTGGCGGTCGCCGCGTGTCACCATTGGTTGGCGCGGGTTGCCGAAGTCACCGAAACCGCGCGCCGATTGGCGAAGGGCGACCTCACCGGTCAATCCGGATCTGCCGCGCCAGGCGTGCTTGGCGAGTTGCAGAATGCGCTCGCAGAGGTTGCCGAAGCCATGCAGAACGGGGTCGATGGTGTGCGCGAGAGCGTCATCGAACTCGGCCTGGCGCTGGTCGATCAAGTCGAGCGCCGCGACCAGACTGCACCGGGTCACTGTGAGCGCACGGCGAAGTACTCCGCGTTGCTCGCGGGACGGCTGTCGATGTGTGACGAGGACTGTCGCGATCTCGAGCTCGCGGCGCGCTTGCACGACGTGGGCAAGGTCGCGATTCGTCCCGCCCTGCTCGACAAGAGGGGGCCGCTGTCCGAGGAGGAGCGCGCCACGCTGCGGCAGCACCCAGACCGTGGCGCGAGCTTCTTTGCCGGCGTGCCGCGCTTGCAGCTCGTTGCCCAGATCATCCGACACCATCACGAGAAGTACGATGGCACCGGCTACCCCGAGGGCCTCCGCGGCGACCGCATCCCGTTGGGCGCCCGCATCCTCGCCATCACCGACGCGTACGACGTGCTGACCAGTCGGGGCATCAATGGCAACCCGCTGGCTTGGTCGCAGGCGATCGAGCGTATGCGGGCCGACCGCGGCGAGCATTTCGATCCTTGGTTGTTCGACCTGTTCGTGGCGGCAATCGAGGCGACGCCAATGCCCGATCAGCCGGTTCGGATGTTGGTGATCTCGCCGCAGGGCGTGGTGCCCTACAAGGTGACCGAGCCGACGCCCTTCGAGCGTGAACTCGACGCGTGCCTCGACGAGGAAGAGGTCTTGGAAGCCGCGTCGCAGGATCTGGAGGTGATGCACGACGATCGGGAGGCGCGCGAGTGATGCGCGGATTGTGGTGTCTCCTCGCCGGCGGCGCGGCGGGGTGCGTCGTCGCGCCTTTCGACCCCTTCCCGGCGGCTCAGCGTGCCGCGCAGGCAGGTGATCTGTTGCGCGCCATCGCCTACTTGGATCAAGTGCCGGTGGCGCACTGGCGTCACGCCGCGGCGCGGGAACTCGCAGCGATCGTCGAATCGCGGATCAGTGACAGTCACTGCTGCATCGTCGAGGGCTTGCAATGGCGGGCGAAGGGTGATGAGCAGGCTGCAATGATGGCATTTGCTCGGGCGCGCGAGCTGTGGCCGTCGGTGATTGGTGTTTCAGAACTGCTCGTGTCAGGGCTTGATGGTTCCGCCCTGCGACCGCCAGCGCCATCTGTCCCTCCTGGGCCCGAAGGCGACTTGTCGGTCGCGCCGTCAGGGCAAACGGCGGGCGCCGCCCCATTGCCGCTCGAGCCGGAGCCGCTCTCCCCAGAACTTGTGTCGACTCCGCCGGTGCCGCCGCGCGTGCCAAGTCCCCCGGCGGTCCTAGCCGAAAGGACGCCGCCGATCGACCTCTCGCGCATGGCCACCGACCCAGTTGTGGGCCAGCCGTTATCGGTGGATCCCGGCGTTCCGCAATCAGCGTCGCGGCCGCTCGGGCGCGAACGTGGGCGAGCGGCATACGCTGAGAATCGTGCGGCGGTGGCCACGCCCGACATGCCCGCGCTGCGGGCGTTGATCCAAGGCCGCGATCAGGCGCGCGCGGCGGCCCAGTTGGCGGCAGCTCACACCGACCACCCAGAGAATCTCGAGATCCGGGTCATGCTTGCGAACCTGTTGCGCAAGCGGGCGCTCGTGGCCTACGGTCGTGGCTGGCTCGAGGCCGCGGTAGAAGACTGGGAGCGCGTCGTCGACCTCACGCCAGACGATCGGGCGCCCCAGGATGAACTCGGTACGGCGCGCGCGGAACTCGCTCGGCGCTTGCGCGCCGACACCACGAAGAAAAATGCCGGAGGGTAAACTTCGGGAAAAGGGGAAGAAGGAGAGTCAAGTTTTTGCGTCCATGGCGGACAACCCCCGGCACGTGTTCTCCGGCCGAGTCTCCCCGCTTGCGCGACAAGAACCCGGCTAATACTGCTGCTGCTTGGGTGAGCCCCATTCAGTTCGAAGGAAGTTACGCCGTAGTTTCAGGCAAGTCAAGGATTCACCTTGCATCAAAACTTGCTCAGGGCGGATTTCTTGACCTCAGGTTGTCTCGATTCCGAGACGCGTCGACCGTGGGTCGAATCTTGCCGTGTCGAGCGATCGCCCTGCCGCGGCCACCCGATGGGAGTGCGGCCCCGCCAGCAGCCATGCGAATCAGACGGGCCGCAGATTTCGCGCACCATGCCAGGAGTCGTGGCACTTGCAGCCCAATGTTCTGTGTCGGTGCCCTCTCGGTGCTAGCTAGAATCCGCGACCTCGCATGCTGCTGGCGCTCGCCTGTCTGGCCGCCTACCTGCTCGGTGGTATCCCCTTTGGCCTCATCCTGGCTCGACTCGTGGCAGGGGTGGACATCCGCCTGGTTGGCTCAGGAAACATCGGCGCCACCAACGCTGCGCGGGCCTTCGACAGCAAGGCCAAGCGCCTGGCCGCCTTCGCCGTCATCTACCTCCTGGACTTTGGGAAGGGGTTCTTGCCCACGTTCCTTCTGCCACCCCTCATCCACGGGGCGGCAGCTAGCGCGGCGGTGGCGGTTGGTTGTTGCGCCGTGCTGGGGCACTGCTTCAGTCCCTACTTGCGGTTGCGCGGGGGCAAGGGCGTGGCGACCGGTTGTGGCGTGTTCGCGGCGATCGAACCCTGGGCGCTCCTCGTCGCGCTCGTCGCGTTCGGCTGTGCCTACGCGCTCACCCGCAAAGTTTTCGTCGGCAGTCTCACGCTCGGGATCGCGTTGGCGATCGCCGTCGTAGTGCGCGATCCTGCGACGGCCTTCGGGGCGCGCGCTAGCGTGACGTGGTCGGCGTTGGCGGTGGCCGGCTTCTTCTTCTTCACGCACCGATCCAACCTGCGCCAGAGCTTGGCGAAGAGCACCTCGTCGTGAACGTGACCATCCTTGGCAATGGTGGATTCGGAACCGCGCTCGCGATCGTGTTGCAGCGCGCGGGACACCATGTGCGTCTGTGGGGACACGATGCTCAGTACACGGCGACGATCGCGCAGACCCGACGGAACCCGCGCTACCTCACCGAGGCGGATCTGGCCGCCGAAATCGTCGTCACGGCCGACGCCTCCGTCGCCCTCGCTGGTGCCGAGGTGGTCTTGGTGGCCGTACCGACGCAGCACGTGCGCGCCACCGTGACCGGCATGCTTGCGGTCCTTGCTGCCGACGTGCCCATGGTGTCGCTGAGCAAGGGGCTCGAGCAGGCCAGCGGCAAGCGGCCATCGCAGGTCCTTGCCGAACTCACGGCTGGCCGAACGCCGATCTTGGTGCTGTCGGGTCCGAGCCACGCCGAAGAACTCGCGTTCGGCCTACCTGCCACCGTGGTGCTCGCTGGCGCTGACGCCGATCGCGTCGAGGAGCTGCAGGCGGCGCTGTCCAGCCCCGCCCTGCGCATCTATCGCAACACCGACGTGCTCGGCGTCGAACTCTGCGGGGCGCTCAAGAACGTCATGGCGCTGGCCGCCGGCATCGCCGATGGCCTGGGCTTCGGTGACAATGCCAAGGCGGCGGTGCTCGCGCGCGGCGTCGTCGAGATGGCGCGCTACGGCGTGGCCGAGGGCGCTCGGCGTGCGACGTTCTACGGTCTGGCTGGCATCGGCGACCTCGCCGTCACAGCGTTCAGTCGGCATGGCCGCAACCGGGCATTTGGTGAACGGATCGGCCGCGGCGAGTCGATGGCGGCCATCTTGGCCTCCTCGCCCAAGGTCGTCGAGGGAGTGTGGACCGCGCGCGCTGTGCGGCAGCGAAGCAGCGAACTCGACATCGAGATGCCGCTGTCCGAGGCCGTATGCAGCGTGCTCTACGATGGCGTCGCCCCCCGCGCGGCGGTGATGGCTTTGATGGCGCGCGACCACAAGGAGGAGGCGCTGTGACGTGCACGACGTCAGCGTAGGCGCGCCGCGCGCGTTGCCGTGGCGAGACACCTTGGCCGTCGCACTGGCGAGCCTGGGCCTCTACCTGTTGCTGGCGCAGGACGCTCTCCATGGTCTTGACGTGCATGTGCACGTCTTCTTTCTGACCCAGGGCCATCTCGAGCATCCGTTGCACTTGCTGTACCTGCGGATCGTTGGCTTGATCTGGCCGGCATTGGCCGCGCTCGGCCTCAAACCCATCGAGGCGCTTCGGCTCATGTCGGCGTTGGGCACCGTCGTCGGTGTCTTGTGCATTCACCGCGCCGCCGCCGAGCTGCAGTTGTCGCGTGGCCACGCGGCCTTGGTAGCAACGATGAGCGCGGTCGTGCCGGCGACCGTGTTCTTCGCGACCGTCGCCGAGATCCATGGTGTGTTCGCGGCGTTTGCTGGAGCAGGTTGGTGGGTATGGGCGAGGTTTGTGCGCGCGATGGACCGAGCTGCGGTCTCAGGCTCCACGGCAAGCGTCGACACACAGATTGCGCCGTTGCGATCGCAGATCACGTGGAGTCTATGGCTAGGCATTGCCACGGGCGTGGCGGCCAGCGTGCATGCCACCGGCCACGCCCTGGTGGTGTTGTTCGGGGCCTGCGCACTAGCCGTCGGCGGCTGGCGATCGGCGTCGCGGTGGCGTGGGCTGGTGATCGCCGCCCTGGCGCACGTGGGGGTCACGACCGTGCTAGCCTGGATTCAGCCCGGGCGCGGGCGAGCGCCGTTCGCCGATCAGGTCGCGTTCCTCTTCGAATTTGACAGCGACGGTCACTCGCTCAGCAGTGTTTGGCGGGTTGTTCGCGACGAATGGCTGATTGCGTTCATGCCGTTGGCGGTCACGAGCCTGGTCGCGATCTGTCGTCGCCAGACGCGTGCGCTCGGCGTCGCGGTCCTCGCCTGCGTCTGCGTGTATCTCGGGTTTGCCTTCGCGTTGCTCGACGACATCAACGAACGCGGCGCCTACTTGCTGCCGCTCGCTTTTCCGCTGGCGTGGCTGACGTTGCAGGCTTGCGGGGCGCGAATTGCTGCCCTCGCCGGTCTCATCGCTCTGGTGACGGCGTTCGCGGAGGTGCGCGCCCATGATCACACGACGCCCGCAGCATGGCTGCCCGGCCTGGTCGCTCTTTCGCATGAGTCTCCAGTGGCGTTGATTTGCCGCGACGTCGGTGAGCAAGAGCCGATCACGCGGTCGCTCCCCGACATTCCTGTGTTGCGCGTCGATTCTTTGCTCGCGAGCGCTGACGTGGGCGAGGCGGGCTATCCCGCGTTCTGCGCCGCCTTCGACGCGCAGGCCGCCTTCTTGCACGGACTCGGGCGCGTGGTGTTGATCACGCGTTCGGCGCACGAGGCACTGCTTGCCACCGGTAACCCGTTCTTCATCCGCTTCCTGCGCGAACACCTGCCGCAGAACTACGCCATCGAGGAGATCGATCGCGCGGGCTTTGCCGCCATCCGCGTCGGCCCGCGTCAGGTCAAGTTGCGCTAATCGTCAGTTGACCAGCAGGAGAGTCGAGAAGCGACATGCGCCGAGCCCGGCGCCGCGTATCCTCGACCCATCACCGTCGCCCGTGGTGGCCGAGGTCAGCCGTAGCGGGACTATTCATCGGGTTGCATCAGATGCTCGCTACTCACCCAGGGCGATCAGGCTCGCGACAGCCGCGGACGCTTGGCGTCGTCGGTGTCCTGGGGCGCGCCGCAGCGCTCGCCGGGTTGGCCGCGCTTGCCTGGTTCGTGCAATATCAAGGACTCTGGGGGCCGGTCGTCGTCGCCCTGGCCCTGGCCAGCATCTTGTTGACCCTGGCCGCGGTGTTGCGGCTGGTTGGCCGGCGCGCCCTGGAGCGCTGGCGGTTGCATGGCCGGTCGTTCGTGGAGCTCGATCGAATGTCCGGTGACGCGTTCGAGAGCTGGGTCGTGCGCAGCCTCGCCAGGAGCGGCTTTCGTTGCGAGAATCTGCCGCGCAGTCACGATTACGGCATCGATCTCATCGCCGCCCGCTCCGGTCGCAGGGTCGGCGTGCAAGCCAAGCGCTACGAGGGCCCGGTCGGCAACGGCGCAGTGCAACAAGCCATCGCGGGCGCGGGCCATCACGCGTGTTCGTTGGCCGCCGTCGTCACCCAATCACGCTTCACTCCAGCCGCACGCGCCCAGGCATCGACCGCGATCCCGCCGGTCGTGCTGGTGGATCGCGGGGCACTCACCGACCTGGGACGATTGCTGCGGCGCGCGGTGGCAACTGACGCACCGCGTGGCAGAATGCGAGGGTGACCTGGATGTCGCGCGTTGTTGCCGTCGTTGCTGCTTCTCTATTGTCGTACGGCTTGCTCGCCGCGCAGGACGCTGCGGTCGCGCAGAAGCCGGTCGACCTCACGCTCGACGACGTCTTTGGTCTGACCGACAAGATCGTCGGTCAGCCCGAGTTGCCGCTCGGCTGGATCGATGGCAAGCGTTACCTGGTTTGGGGTGTGGTCCCCAACGGCGGCGAGCAAAAGACTCAGGGGTTTCTGGCCGTCGACGCGGCTTCTGGCCAGGCGCAAGTTTGGCTCGATGGCAAGGCGCTCGAGCGCGCAATCGCCGATGTCCCGGGGTTCTCGCCGGGCTTGGCTGCCGCGGTGGCCAACGACCGCACCGTGTTCCAGTGGTCGCCGACCTTTGCGCACGCGTTGCTCAACGTGGCCAACGACTTGTTCTTCGTCACGGTCGACGGCGCGAAGGTCACGCGGGTGACCAACACGCCGATGCCTGAGGTGGGCGAGGAGATGTCGCCGGATGGTAGGTTGGTGGCCTACGTGCGCGACTACAACGTGTGGGTAGCACCCACCGCGGGCGGCCCGGAACGGGCGCTCACGAGCGGCGGCCATCGCGACCTGCTCTTTGGCCGTCTCGACTGGGTCTACCAAGAGGAACTGTACGGCCGCGGCAACTTCAAGGGCTTCTGGTGGTCGCCGGATAGCACGCGGATCGCGTTGCTGCGTCTCGACGAAAGCCCGGTGCCCGAGTTCACCCTCGTCAGCGACACGCCCACCCGCCCCATCGTCGAGGTCGAGAACTACCCAAAGGCGGGCGATCCCAACCCACACGTCGACCTGGGCGTCGTCGACGTCCGCGGCGGCGCGATGCGCTGGTTCGATCTGTCGCGCTACGGCAATCAAGAACTCCTCATCAGCCGCGTGCAATGGCATCCGGGCAGCGGCGAGGTCTACTTCCAGGTGCAAGATCGCGTGCAGAGCTGGCTCGATCTGCTGGCCGGGGATCCACGCGATGGGCGGGTGCGCGTGGTCATCGAAGAGCGCAGCGATTGTTGGGTCGAAGCCGACGCCAACCCGCACTGGCTGGACGGCGGCAAGTCGTTTCTGTGGCTGTCGGAGCGCGACGGCTTCAAGCACCTCTACCACTACGGCCGCGATGGCAAGCTGATCAAGCGCTTGACCGAGGGCGCTTTCGAGGTGGATGAACTCGTCGGCGTCGATGAAGGCGCTCGCGTCGTGTACTTCATCTCCGACCAGGACGACTTCAAGCAGCAGCACCTGTGGCGCATCGGCTTGGACGCCCAAGGCGCGGCGCGGATCACCAAGGCGCCTGGTACTCATGGCGTGTCATTGGCGCCCGATTTCGCGTCGTTCCTTGGCACGATGTCGGCGATCGACATGCCGCGGCGTGTCGAGCTGAAGAAAATGGACGACGAGGTCGTGCGCGGAATCGCCGACAGCGACATGAGTCTCTGGCAGAAGGTCGAGCCGTGTCCCACTGAGTTCCATACGGTGCAGACTCGCGATGGCTTTGCCATGGACGCGATGTTGATCAAGCCGCGGGGCTTCGAGGCGGGGAAGAGGTATCCCGTCCTCTGTTTCACGTACTCCGGCCCACACACCCCGCAAGTTCGCCACCGGTGGGGGGGGCGCAACTTCCTCTATCACCAGATGCTGGCGCAAAAAGGCATCATGGTGTGGGTCTGCGACAATCGATCCGGAAGCGGCAAGGGCCGGGTTTCGGCAAAGGCCTGCTTCCAGAAGATGGGACAGGTCGAGACCCAAGATCTCGAGGATGGGGTCAAGTGGTTGGTCGATCAGGGGCTCGCTGATCCGGCACGCGTGGGCTTGTGGGGGTGGAGCTACGGCGGCTATCAAACGACCTACTGTCTGACCCATAGCAAGGTCTGGAAGCTCGGGATCGCGGTCAACCCCGTGACCGACTGGAAGTTCTACGACTCGATCTACACCGAGCGCTACATGGGGCTGCCTTCGGTCAACCGCGATGGCTACCACAAAGCCAGTGTGATCGAAGCCGCTGCCAGCCTGCACGGCGAGCTCTTGCTCGTACACGCGAGCATGGATGACAACGTGCACATGCAAAATTCGCTGGCCTTGGCGCACGCGCTGCAGAGTGCCGGCAAGCAGTTCCGCTTCATGGTCTACCCGCGTGTGCGGCATGGCGTCGAGAACCGCAAGCAGCAGGTGCATCTGTACCAGATGATGGCCGACTTCGTGCGCGAGAGGTTGTAGGGCTCCGCGTACCTCGTTTGATTGACCTACTCTGATTTCCATAGCCAGCTCACCTAGCATTCGGAGACTGTGTTGACGCAAGCTCAAGTTGCCGAGCGGGGCCACCCACCTGGCCTCTACATGTTGTTCTTCGCCGAGCTGTGGGAGCGTTTCTGCTACTACGGCCTGCGAGCGCTCCTGGTCTTCTACGTGGCGCAGCAGTTCGGCAAGACGCAGGAGGAAGCGTCCCTTGCGTTCGGCGCCTTTACCGCGCTGGTCTATGCGGTTGGCATCTTCGGCGGGTTCGTTGCCGACAATGTGCTCGGCTTTCGACGTTCGATCCTGCTTGGCGGCACGATCATGGCCGCCGGCGAGTTCACGCTGCTAGTCCCCAACGAGACGATGTTTCATTGGGGATTGGCGATGATCATCGTCGGCAATGGCTTGTTCAAGCCGAACATTTCCAGCTTGGTGGGGAAGCTCTATCCCGAGGGAGATAGCCGCCGCGACTCCGGATTCACCATATTCTATATGGGGATCAACATCGGTGCCCTGCTGGCGCCCTTGGTGTGCGTATGGGCTTCGAAGTCGATGGGGGCGGTGGGTGCGGACGGCACGATCGTGCCCGACTACCGTTGGGGATTCGGCATCGCCGGCGCCGGGATGTTGCTAGGGATGGTTACCTTCTTGTTTGGCGGGCGGGCTCTGCGTGGCGCTGGCGGTCCACCACCAGGGCGCGACGGGCTGGTGCCTTTCTTGGCCACGCTCCTTGGCTGCGCTTGCACGGTGCCGGCGGTGTATTCGCTCCTCGCCAACAAGGACGTCGTCGAGGTGATCTTGCTTGTGCTCGCGTCGTCGATCGCCGCCTACCTGCTGTACACCGGCATCAAGTTGGGGAACGTCGTGCGCGACCGCATCATCGCCCTCCTCATCCTGTTGACGGCGAACTCGTTCTTCTGGGCGTGTTTCGAGCAGGCAGGCAACTCGCTGAACTTCTTTGCGGATACGCACGTCGGCGACAAGGTCATCCTCGGGGATCCGCAGAGGCCAGCGGACGCCTCGCTGGTGTTCTTTTCAGGTTGGTTCCAGTCCGTGAACTCGGTGTTCATCATCCTGTTGGCGCCCGTCTTCGCGTGGCTTTGGGTGTGGCTGGCGCGTCGGAACAAGAACCCGTCGATTCCGGCCAAGTTCGGGTTAGCGCTTGTCCAAGTGGGGATTGGCTTCGCGGTGATCGTGTATGCCGCCCAACACTTCGAGTCGCGGACTTGGGGGATGTTCACTTTCCTCGTCCTGCTCTACCTGGTTCACACGATGGGCGAACTGTGTTCGTCACCGGTCGGCTTGTCGATGGTGACCAAACTCGCGCCGCCCCATATGACCGGTATCGTCATGGGAGCGTGGTTTCTCTCCATCTCCATGGGCAACCATATGGCGGGCCTCCTCTCGGCGATGGCCGGCGCGCAAGCCGAAGAGCGAACAGGCGTGCCTCTGAGCGGCTATGCCAGTGTCTACCAGCCGATCTTTTACGCCGCGGTCGCCGCCGGCGTCGTCTTGATTCTCCTGTCGCGACCCATCAACCGATTGATGCATGGCATCAAGTGATAGGTCCTACGTCGTGAAGCGCGCCTGAACCATGTTCACTGGTCATCCCCGCGGCCTGTTCCGCCTCTTCTTCATTGAGATGTGGGAACGCCTGGCGTTCTACACCATGGTGGGGATCCTGCTGCTCTACACGATCGATACCGAGACGGGTGGTCTCGGCTTATCGCGAGTCGTGGGCAACGAGATCTACGGTCTGTATCTCGCCTTCGTCTATTTCACGCCATACCTGGGCGGGCTGATCGCGGATCGGTTCATCGGCTATCGCCGGGCGGTGTTCATAGGGGGATGCTTCTTCGCGCTCGGCTTCTTCTTGATGAGCCTCTACGGCGAGGTGACGTTCGTCAGCGGCCTCGTGTGCTTGTGCCTGGGCAACGGCTTCTTCAAGCCGAACATCTCAGTCATGGTGGGGAACCTCTACAAGCCAGGAGATCCAAAGCGCGATGCCGGCTTCTCGATCTTCTATATGGGGATCAACATCGGCGCCTTCGCCGCGAACTTCCTGGCGGCGTACTCGCGCAACAACCTGGGCGGCTGGCCAGCGGTCTTCTTGTGTGCTGCTGGCGGCATGGTGATTGGAGTCCTGATCCTGCTGTGGAGCTGGCGGGTACTCGAGCCTGCCGATCGCCAACCCGAGCGCCGACCGGACGACGCCAGCTTTGGCGAGATCGGTCGCAAGATCCTTCTGCCGGCGCTTTTTTTCGGTGTGATTGGCTACCTCCTCGCCAAGCAGTTCCTGCCGGTAGACTTTGCCCTGCGCCCAGCGGTTTGCGGCTTCCTTGCCGGCATGGTCCCGATCGTGGTGTTCTTTGTTCGCTTGGGCACCCGCGCCACCGGTGACGAACGCCCAGGGTTGTTAGCGTTGCTGCCGGTGTATTTGGCCGGTGCAACCTTCTTCATGGTGTTGCACCTCAATGGCAGCGCCATGACGGCGTGGGCGCTCGACAAGACCGACCGCCAGGTTGCCATCGTGCCCGCGGGCTTCAAGCAGGATGCACTGCCGTCCTACTACACGAATGCCTCGCCGAGCACGCCAAGGCCGAACCGCCTGAACCTGTTGCCGGTGTCTGACCCCGAGGTCGCCAGCATGTTCGGCCAGAACCGCATGTCGCAGACCGCGGTCGACAGCCTGGCGACGACCTTGCCGGCCGGCGTGAGCGTCGTCGACCTGCCGCTCGATGCCACCACGTGGAGTCCGGAGCAACGAGTGCTCAGCGGCCGCGGCGCCGACGTGTACACGAACGTCACCGTCAGTTCGGCCGTGGATTCGCATGGTGCCCCGATCGTCAGCGTTGCGGTGCCACAGGGCGAAAAGGCGACGCGACGGGTCGTGTTCGTCCGCGACCGTGGCGCCGAGGGCAAGCTGCCACTGTTCATGGTAGACGCGAGTCTGTTCGCAACGATGTACACCGGGAACCCACCCGAGCTGCCGCCTGGTCAATACTTGCAGGTCGCGAACTCCGAGTTGTTCCAGTCGCTCAACGCCCTGTTCGTCATCGGCTTCACGCCGCTCATCATCCTGTTCTTCGGTCGGTTGCAGCGACGCGGTTCCAACTTCAGCACGGCGCGCAAGATCTTCGTCGGGCTCGCGATGACGACGCTGTCGCTGCTGGTGATGGTGCTCGCCGGCGTGGTGGGCGACAACGGTGCGGCCAAGGTGTCGTGGTTGTGGCTCGTGCTCTTCTACGCCGTGATCACGGTGGGAGAACTCTGCCTGTCCCCCATGGCCCTGTCGCTCGTCACCAAGCTGTCGCCGCGTCGCTTCGTGGGGCTGACGATGGGCGGGTGGTTCTTGGCAACCGCGTTCGGCAACAACTTCTCCGGCTTCTTCGGCGGTCTCGAGTCGCGGATGTCACCGACGAGTTTCTTCATGGTGCTCGCCGCGCTCGCCGGGGCGGTGACCCTGATCATCGGGCTCCTCCTGCCGAAGCTCGACACCGCGCTGAAGAAGTACAACGCCTGAGTGCTCCGCGGCTAGGGCGACGGCGCGCTCAATCGCGCCGTCGCTTGCCATCCGCGTCGCCGTCGCCCTTCAAACGCCCAGCACGCTTCAGCGCCTCGCGCAGCACGAACTCGATGTGTCCGTTCAGGCTGCGCATCTCGTCTTCGGCCCACTTGCGCATCGCGTCGTGCACGCGCGGGCTCAGGCGCAACAAGAAGGGCTTGCGTTCGTCGTCCATCGCCTCAGTTCCGTGACACCCTTTGCTAGTTGTGCAGGGTGCCGGTGTTGATCACCGGCGTGACGTCGTGGTCGGCGCACAGGACGACCAGCAGGTTGCTCACCATCGCCGCTTTGCGCTCAGGGTCGAACTCGATGATGCCCTTGCTCTGGAGTTGCTTGAGCGCCATTTCGACCATGCCGACCGCGCCGTCGACGATCCTCGACCGCGCCGCGATGATCGCTTCGGCTTGTTGCCGCCGCAGCATCGTGCCAGCGATCTCCGGCGCGTACGCGAGGTGGCTCAGGCGGGCTTCCAGCACCTCGATGCCGGCGAGCGCCAACCGCTCGGCGAGTTGGAGCTGCAGCTCCTCGTTCACCTGATCCATGCTGCCGCGCAGTGACGTGGCGTGATCGTCGGAGGTGAGGTCGTAGGGGTGGTTCGCGGCCAGGTGCCGCACCGCGGATTCGCTCTGCACTTGCACGTAGCTGCTGAAGTCCTCGACGTCGAACGACGCCATCGCGGTGTTGGCCACCCGCCACACCACGACCGCGCCGATCTCGATCGGGTTGCCGAGCTTGTCGTTCACCTTCAGCTTCTCGCTGTTGAAGTTGTGCGCGCGCAGCGACACCGACTTGCGCACCGAGAACGGATTGACGGCGAAGTACCCTGCTTGCCGGATGGTGCCGACGTAGCGGCCGAACAGCAGGATGACCTTGGCTTGGTTCGGGTTGACCACGGTGGGTGAGCGCAGCAGGATCAAACCCGTGAGCATGAGCAGGGCGCCGAGGATGCCAAACACCGGCGCTTCCACTTGGCCGCGGTTGCTGCCAGCGATGCCCCAGCAGGTGATCGCCCCCGGCAGCGCCAGCGCGAAGCCCAGCAGGAGGACCGGCAGGCCGGGGGTCAGGACGGTGAGGACGCGCTCTTGCGAAGGCGCTTTGGTCAGTGAGTTGGTCATGCGAAGCCTGGTTTCTGGATGATATCAAGAAGATAGCTCCAAGATACCGGCGTGTCCAGGGTCCATTCTGGGTCTATTCAGCGGACTCGTCAGGCCCAAACGGGAGCGCCGCCAAGAACCGCCGGCCGTAGCCCCGCGTGCTCACCCGTGGATCCAGGATCACCACTCGCCCCATGTCAGTGGCCGAACGGACCAGCCGGCCAAAGCCCTGGCGGAACTTCAAGATCGCCTCGGGCAGGCTGTCCTCGCCAAACGCGTCGCCGCCGCGCGCGGTGATCGCCCGATGCCGCGCCTTGGTGAGGGGGTGGTCCGGCTGCGCGAACGGCAAGCGGGTGACGATCACCAGCGTGAGCGCGTCACCGCGGATGTCGATCCCTTCCCACAGCGTGTCGGTACCGACCAACACCGAGGTCGGATCGGCCAGCTTGTCGCGCAGCAGTTGCGCGGTCGCGGCTTCGCCTTGCACTAGCAGCCGGATGTTCGCCTCCGGCAGGCGCGGCCGCAACGCCTCGGCGATCTGTCGCACCGCCGACCACGACGTGCACAGCACCAAGGCGCGTCCACCGTTGTCGAGCACGTAGTCCACGACGCGCGCCGTCGAGGCGGTCGCAAAGCCCGCCGGGTCGCGCACCGGATCGGGCAACTTGGCCTCCACCACCAACTCCACTTGCTCGCGGTAGCGGAACGGCGAACCCACGCGCAGCGTGCGCGCCGACTCGATCCCGAGGCGGTGTCGCAGCCAGGCAAACTCGCCGTCGTCGCCGGGCCCGAGCGTGGCACTCACCAAGATCGCGCTGCCCAACGCGCCGAACAGGTGCTGGCGCAGAACCGGCGCCACTTCCAACGGCGCACAGTGCAGCTCGGGCCCAGCCCGCGCCCGCTCGATCCAGCGCACGGTACTCGGGTCGCCGCCGCGGCACAGCGCGCTCGCGGCGGCGCGCAGACCATCGAGCCCTTGCGCCCGCGCCAGCATCTCGGTGCGCGTGCTGACGTCTTCGATCGCCGCGGCGCAGGCGCCGAGTTCCTGCGTCAGCGACAACAGCGGATCGGACAACTGGTCTTGCAGGGGCTCTTGGTCGAGTGGCACCTGCCCTTCCCTCACGTCTGCGAGCCGCGCTTCGAGCAGCCCGAAGAAGGCGTCTGCCGACTCCTCCACCTGGCGCACTTGGAAGCGGGCACGGTCGCTGCCGTAGCGCGTCAAGAGGCTGCGGTCGGTGTGGCGCGGATGCAAACGGCGCAGATGCCAACGCACGGTGCTCGGCGACAGCCGCAGGCCCAGGTGCTCGGAGGCCACGCGCTCCAGGTGATGGGCCTCGTCGAAGATCGCTACCCGATGCGCCGGCAGGTAGCGCGCGCCGGCCATGCGCAGCGCGATGTCCGCCATGTAAAGCGCGTGGTTGACGATCAACACCTGCGCCGATGCCATGCGGCGGCGGCCCCGTTGGTAAGGGCAGCGCTCGTAGTGCGGGCAGGCCTTGTTCAAGCAGTTGCCGCGCTCGGCCTGCACTTCGTCCCACACGGCTTGTTGCACTGGCCGCGGCAGCTCTTGCCGCGTGCCGTCGCGCGTCGTGAGCGCCCACTGCGCAACCAAGTCGAGGTCTTCACCCAGCGCGGCGTCTTGGAACAGCGCGCGTTGCTCGCGCCGCGCCAGGTCGAGCCGCCTCAGGCAGACGTAGTTGCTGCGCCCGAGCGCAGTCACCGCCGTGAACTCGAGCGGCAGAACCGCCTGCAAGAACGGCGCGTCCTTCTGTTCGAGCTGCTGTTGCAACGCGATCGTGCGGGTCGACACCACCACCGGCCCGGCGCCGCGGTTGCGCAGCGCGTGCAAGATCGCCGGCACCAGGTATGCGAACGACTTGCCGACGCCCGTGCCGGCCTCGGCGACCAGGTGCTCACCGGCGGCCAGTGCCCCTTCGATGGCGCTTGCCATCGCCAACTGCTGCGGTCGTTCCTCGTAGTCCTGGAGTCGCTGCGCGACCCTTCCGTCGCGGCCGAGCAGCGAGCCGACGTCGTCAGCCGCGGTCATGCGCGGCCTCGAAGCACTCGGGGCTTGCCAGGCTGTTGCGACGCGGTTGTCCAGGGTCGTGCACGACCGGCACCGCGCGCTCGCCGGCCAGCAAGGCGCGTCCGAGGTCACCACTGGCCGCACACCACTGACGCCCGTGGCAGACCTTCCGCTCGCGATCGCGGAAGGTGAACGCGACGGCGACCTGCGCGGGCAGCACGAACGCCACGCGGCGCGCGCTCTGCACTTCGCCTGTCACCAGCGTGCCGTCGCGCAGGAGTTGGCGCTGGCCGATGCCGGCGCGGAGCCAGACCATGCAGAGAAAGACGCCCGAGCAAACGAGCGTGACGGCCCACGGCCAAGGGAACGCGGCCGGCATCGCGCGCGTCGTGCCGCGCAAGCGACTGACTTCGGCCTGGCGACTCAGGAACTCGACGGGGTGCAAGGCCCCGGCCGGCGCCACCTCACCCACGGCGTAGCACGAACCCTGGAGAGTCTGTTCGCCGACGCGATAGGAATACGACAAGCGAACGACCTCCTCGCCCGACTGTCGCACGCCAGTGAGTTCTCGCTTCACGACCTCGCCGCCGGTCGTGCTGCTCTCCGCGTCGAGGGCGTGATCGTCGAAGGGCAACCCAGCGCCGAGCGCCAGCAAGCTCACGGTCGCCGCCACGCCGGTCAGCAACAAGAGCGCCCCCAACACCCCGAGCATCGCGCGCCGGCCGAACGCCGACCACGTGCGCACCTCGCGCGGCGACGGCGGTAGGGTCGAGTCGGCGGTTACGGGTCGTGGGTCCACGGCGTCGCGGCATCAGCAGCGTGCGTGGTGCGCGCAGTCGGTGCCAGCACGAAATCGTCGACCGTCACGACGCGGTTGCGCCACGGCCGTGCGCGGTCGTGCACCAACGGCGAAAACCTGGGGGCCGGCACCGAGACCAGCTTCATGCCCAGGCGTGACCGCGCGCGGACCCAGTGTTGACCGCGCCGTTCGCGCGCTTGGTGGTCGCGGAAGCGGTAACTCACGCGCAGCATGCCGGGCAACACAAAGGGCAGACCCCGCACTTCGAGCAGTTCAGCGATGCCGATGTCGCCGCAGCGCAGCAGTTGGCGCGTGCGCAAGACGCCTATGAACCACAGCAGCAAGGCACCGAGGCCCGGCAACACGAACCACCGCCACAACGGCAGCGACAGGTTCCTGATGCGGCTCAAGCGCTCGCCGACGATGCGATTCTTGTGCGGCAGATCAGGCGCGAACTCGATCCTCACTTCCTGGTCGACCGCGTAGTTGTCCGCCTCGGCGAACAGCTGACCCTCCATTGGCTGTCCGGGCTCCGTGTCGAACTTGTAGCGCACGCGTGCGAGCGCTTTTCCCTGCACGCGGACACCACCGATCTCGACTTCGGTCACGCGGCCCAGCGCGGGTCGGCCCACGTCGTCGAGCAGGCGATCGTCGCTCGGCTGCCCGCTCCAGACGTAGAAGAACATGAGCGTGATCACGCCGCCGTAGACTGCGCCCAGGAAAGCCAAGAACGCGAGCGGCCAGCGCGCCCAGAGCACGGGCGGCCAACGCGGGACGCGCAAGGCTGGTGGGATCTGGTGAAGCTCGCGACGCATGACGGGCCGCATTCTAGCGCGGGTTGGCTGTGCCGACGCAGCGGCTGCGACTGCTGCCAACCCGACCGTGCCATCCGCCCTACGCAACCAAGGAAACTGCCGGCGCGACCCGATACCCTGTCGCACCGCGGCCCGCGGTCGCGGCAGGCGTCGGCGAAATAGAGCGCCGGCCGCAGGCTTGCCCCGTCTTTCCTAGCAGCAAACCATGAGCAATCGCGTCGACGAGATTCTGAGCTGGTACCAATCCGATCATCCGGGCGTCCTGAAGAACCTGCGCTCGCTGATGGACTCTGGACGCCTCGCGGGCACGGGTAAGTTCGTGATCCTGCCTGTCGACCAAGGCTTCGAGCATGGCCCCGCGCGTTCGTTCGCCAAAAACCCCGCGGGCTACGACCCGCTCTATCACTTTCAGCTCGCGATCGACGCGGGTTGCAACGCCTACGCCGCTCCGCTGGGCTTCCTCGAAGCGGGCGCGCGCCAGTTTGCCGGTCGCATTCCCACCATCCTCAAGCTCAATAACAGCGACACGCTGTTCAGCGGCGAGAACCCGAAGTCGGCGGTGACGGGCTCGGTGCAAGACGCGCTGCGCCTCGGTTGCGCCGCGATCGGCTTCACCATCTATCCCGGCTCCGCGGACCGCAACGAGATGTACGTCGAGTTGCGTGAGCTAGCCGAGGAAGCCAAGGACGCGGGCCTCGCGGTGGTGGTGTGGAGCTATCCGCGCGGCGCGGCTTTGAGCAAGAAGGGCGAGACCGCGATCGACGTCATCGCCTACGCCGCGCAGATTGCCTGCCAACTCGGCGCGCACATCGTCAAGGTCAAGCCGCCGACCGACCACATCGAGCAAGATGCGGCCAGAAAAGTGTACGACAGCGAGAAGATCCCGGTGTCGACGCTGGCCGAGCGCACCAAACACGTCGTGCAGAGTTCGTTCGGTGGGCGCCGCATCGTCATCTTCAGCGGTGGAGAAGCCAAGTCGAACGACGACGTGCTGAACGAGATCAAGGGTCTCGCCGCCGGCGGCTCGTTTGGCTCGATCATGGGCCGCAACGCGTTCCAACGCCCCAAGGCCGACGCGATCAAGCTGTTGCACGCCGTGCAGGACATCTATCGCGCGTCGAATTGACCAAGCTGCGCCATTCGTAGCGACCAGTAGGCTCATCTTCCTGCTCAGCTACGCGCCCATGAATCCCAAGTCGGCGCGCGCGAAGCGTGACAGCCCCGGGAACAACCCCGCCATGTCCCCCGGCGACACGCCAAACCACTTGGCGAGCGTCGCCGACATCTGCTCGACGGCGGTCGTCGGGATGAT
>JANPER010000151.1:0-6595 GCA_031423015.1 Planctomycetota bacterium
ATCGACGAGCCACCGCGGGAGTGGGCCGAATCGCCAGACGGTGAAGTTTCGGCGCCGCCGCCACGCGGACGCCCCGCGGAGGACTTGCCGCTGCCGCGTTTGCCGCCCCCCGGCGGCAAACGCGGCATGCCCAACTCCGCCTCGGGCTGCCATCTTCGCGCTTGCGCGCGAAGATGGCTCCCCGAGCGGGACGGGTTTCGTAACCGCTCTCGGTTGGGAAGAGAGTTCGGGATGGAGGGCGAGCGAGACGCGAACCTCGACGTTGGACACAACTTGAGCCGGAGGCCAGGCGTGTTCCACATGGACGTCCTCCTCTGCGACTGCGGCGGGCGTGCCTGCTCGCCTTCTCAAAGGCCAAGGCACTCGGCCGGTCGCTGCTCGAGGCCGTCGCGACGATCGTGACGCCCGACACCCTGCTACGCTGGTATCGCGCGCTGGTCGCCGCGAAGTGGACGCACCCGTCGAAGGCCGCACGCCAACCGGGCCGTCGCCCCCGAACAAGACGCAGCGCTGGCGCGCTCGGTCGTAGATCATCGAGGCGCCAGCCCCCCCGCCACGGGCGCGTTCGCGCCCAAGGATCTCGGTCCACCCACCACCACCCCACTGCCAGGTGTCTTGCAGCAGGTGGCCAGCGTCGCCGCCAAACAGCACCAACTGCTGGCGCTCGGGGTCGTAGGCCATGGCGTGACGCGCGCGCGCAGACGGCTGGTTGGCACCGGGCGGCTGCTGCCACGTCGTGCCGTCGAACGACCTGAAGTCACCGAGTCGCGCCACCGACCCGCTGCCGCCGAACACACAGACACGGGCGGCCGACGCATCGTACGCGACGGCGTGATCGAAGCGTGCTTGCGGCATGGCCGGTCCCGGCACCGCGCCCAAGCGTTGCCAACCCATTCCCACGTCGTGTTGGAAGCTCCGGTGCCGGGATCGAGGCCACCGAACAGGGCGGGGCGCGCACGAAAGTAGTCGTACGCCATCGCGCTACGCGTCGACGCCGGCGGCGACGATCCGGTGGTGATCACCGTCCAGGCCGAGCCGTTCCACAGCCAGGTATCCTGGAGCGAGTTCAGCCGGTCCCTGCCGCCATACAGCACGACGCGCTGCAGGCCGTCGAACGCCCATCGCGCACGACGCACGCGGCGCCGGCCGGTTGGTCGGGAGCATTTGGCGCCGTTGGCGCACGACGTCGTACGCGAGCGCGTGACCTTGCCGCGCAGTAGGGCCCATCGCCGGCTGCATGCGAGCGGCACTTTCGCCGCCAGTGGCAGCTTCTAGCAAGGTCTCGAGCGTGGTGCTCGGCATCGCGCAAGCGGCGGGGTCCTTGCGCGCGTCCCGCAACGCGCGGCAGCAAAATTAGGCCGCGGGCGTGTCGGTCGGCGGCCGCCGATTGCGTCCGCATGGGCATGATGAACCTCCTCACCTCCCGTCTCGTCTCCGTCCTCTTCGTCGCCATCGCCGCCTTGGCACTTCCGGAACGCGTGGCGGCCCAGGCCGTGCCGCACTTCGCCAGCGGCGGCGCCCAGTTCGTCAGTCAGAACGACTTCGTCGGCGGCGGGCACGCGACCCACCTCGGTCGCTACACCGAAGTGGGCCGCGTCTCGTTCACGCCCACCCGCAACCCGGTCGTGCTCGCCGTCAGCGGCTGGGCAACCTACACGGCCGCCAACGGCGACGAGCTGCGCGGACTGCTCAGCGGCGAGCTGAACACGTTGACGGGCTCGATCACGGCCACCGTGATCTACGTCGGCGGCACCGGCCGCTTCCTCGACGCAACCGGCTCGTCCACGCTCTCCGGTCAGATGCTCGGCGGCGGCGCGGTCACGGTCGCCGTCGCCGGGAGCATCGACTACTAACGGGGTTCGCCCCAGCCTTCCGTTCACCGCCATCGCCGACGACGACGGAATCGACTTGCTCATCTACGACAAGGAATCGGGGCGAGCGCTGCCCGCCGCCACCAGAGCCCGAGCAATCCACCCTCGATCTCGACTGCCGCGCACGACACACCACATCCGTACTGCGCGCGTGTGCCACTGAGAGCGACACTCTCGAGGGCAGCCTGGTGCGGAGTGGTACCGTGTGCTGCGTTCGCGGTCTGGGTGTCAGTCCGGCAAGCCAGCCAGCACGCGCAGTTCCCGCTCGGGTAACGCCAGCGCTTCCGGCCGGGCCACGATCGGGAGCTCGCACCAGGCCGCGAAGGCGGCCGCGCCACGGTGCAGCGGCAGGTCCGCGGCGCGCGACATTATCTGACGCGCGGCGAGAGCCACCGCGTCGACCTTGTCATCATCGACGGCGGTGAACGCCAGGTCGTGCAGCAGCCGTGCACCCTCGACTCGCCGAGCTCGCAGGAGTCCGACCGCACACAGGACGCGGTGTGGGCGCGGCAGATCGTAGCTACGCGCGAGCAGCCAGTCGGCATCGGCCGCGTTGGCGGCGAGCAGGCAGTACAGGGCCGCGAAGCGGACGGACGGGGCCGGGCTATCGCGCACCAGCTCGCGCAGCGGCTGCTGCAACGGCACGTTCTTGCGTCCAGCCACCGCGGCGAGGATCGCCTCCTGCACCGGCGCACTCTCGCGCGGCAAGAGGTCGAGCAGCGACACGAAGAACAGCTCGGGCAACGGACGCTGGGCCAGCTGTTCGATCGCGATGCGCGCTGCGTCCACGTTCGCGAACATGGTGCGAGCCACGTTCGTCGACTGCTCGGGCGTCAGGTCGGTGGGCAGCACGGTTGCGGCGGCCTTCGCCACCGTTGCATCGGATGCTGCCAGCAGCGGCGCGACTGCGTCGAAGGGGACATCGGACCGATCCACCATCGCTGCCAGCAGGACGCGCTGCAGGTCCACGTCGGCATGCCCGAGCAGGGCCGCGAGACGCTCGGTCGGGACCGGCTGGATCCGATTGGCTGCCGCCATGGCGGCGGCGCGGTTCGGCGCTGCAGCGTCGCTCGCGGCGTCGAGCAGCGCCTCCGTCGCGTCCTCGAACCCCAGCTCTGCGGCGAGCTCGGCCGCGGCCACGAAGTCCGGATGGCCGCGGTCGCCGAGTACCGCGAGGATCTTGCGTCCCAGTTGCGGCAGGCCGGCGCGCAGGCATGCGAGAGCCGCCCGCTTCTGATCCGCGTGGAACGCGCCAACGAGTTGCAGCTGCGCAGCGCGGACCTCGACGCCAACGTCGACCGGCGGCGGCGGCGGGCGTGGCGCAGGCTTGCGGCACCCCGTGACCAACAGCAACCCCGCCAATGCCGCGCCCCAAGCCGGGCTGCGCCTGTGACGTTCGACGACGTCCCCACGATCGACCCCCGGTTCGCTCGAGCCGGGGGCGCGCACGCTGCGTGGGCAGCTCGGCAGCTGGCGAGGGTGAGGAGTCATGTTCGCGCGCCGGCCGGTCTGGGCAGGTTATCGGCTGCGTGGCCCGCGGCCCGCAGCTATCGGGCGAGCTCCTGCCAGCCATTGAACGCGGTGTAGCGGCCGACCATCGAGTTGGCGAACCCGACTACCTCTGCGGAGTAGCGCAGCGTGAAGTTGCCCTGCGCGCGGAGCTGCGTCGCGGATGGGCCGAGCACCAAGGCACCGTAGATCTCCGCCGTGCCGCCACCGACCTCGAGACCTCCGAGCACGATCACGACGCCCTCGAAGCGACAGGTGCCGACCAGCTCCAGGTTGCCCGTCACCACCAGGATGCCGGCGCCGCGCGTCGTGCCGGAGAGCCGCAGGTCGCCGTCGCGGAACGTCACGAAACCGGTGCCGGCGCCCGCATTGCCGAAGCTCAAACCGGAGTACGAGTTGTTGGTCAGGACCAGGTTGGCGGAGTTGCGGAGCTGGGCCGCGATGCCGTTGACGTCGAACGAGGGCGCGGTCGCGAGGCTCGGCGGGCCGCCGACTCCCAGCACGTGACCGGGCTCGCCTCCGCTTAGCTGGGCCGATAGGTCATGGTGATCGTCGACGCCAACGGCGTGCCGATCAGCAGCGAGCTGACGTTGTCCAACTCGGCCGTCGACGAGGAGATGCTCGAAGTCGACGGCGACGGGACGACCTGGGTCGTCGGCTGGCTGGGCCTCGGTTTCTTGAACGCGCCCGCGGCGTTCGCAGCCTCGTTCTCCTTCGATGCCAGGACGCGCACGTTCGTCACCAACACGACCATCCCGCTGGACAGTGGCTACCGCGGCCCGACTCCACCGAGCGTGACCTGGATCGGGGACTCGGTGTTGTTTGGCTATTCGTCAACGTTGGCCACCAACCCGTCGTTTCGCGAAGCGCTCGTCCGCTCGTACGACCCGTTCCTTTGCAGCGTGTGCGAGTCGTCCGCCCAGTTCGGCGCCGAGTTCCCCATCGGCAGCAACACCCGCATCGAGCGCACCCCGTTCGCGTGCGCGGCGGTCTCCGCCGGGGGCACCGGCGAAGACGTCCTGATGGCGTGGCCGCAGAACGACGTGACCAGCACGAACACCGACATCATCATCCGACGGTGGCAAACGGTCGATGGCGGCACCGCTTCGCTCGGCGGTGGTTGCGGCGAGGGTGGCACCAACCGGGCGACGTGTGCGCGCAGCCCGAATCCTGTCTTCACGCACCGGCTGCGCGACTCGATCCCCAGCGCACCGACCGTGTTCCTGATGGCCGCCACGCAGCTCGGACTCCAATGCGGTCCGTGCACGCTGGTGCCCAACCCGGCGGAGATCGCCCTCGTGCTCAACACCGACGCGAGCGGCGAAGTGGCCCTGCGGGCCGCGATCCCCGCCGCCTCGCCCCTCATCGGCGTGCCGCTGTTCACGCAGTGGGCCACGATCGACCTCGCCACGCCCGCGTGCACGCTGTTCCCAATCGACCTGTCGAATGCGCTGCGCGTGCTGATTCAGTGACGCCCGCGGGCTCCCTCTGCCTCCATGCTGCTGAGTTCCCTTCAGCCCTTCACTTCCCGCCAATCACGATCTGTCCGTGGTCCGACATCAGCAGCCCGAACGCGTTCGCGCCGGGTGCGAGCACGGCGGCTTGATTGAACAGGCGCACGGTCACCAGGCTCGGGTTCGCCGGGATCGCGAGGTTCCAGGTCGCCGTCGTGCCGGCGGCGGCAAACGTCTGATTCAACACCGGGTCCACCTGCAGCGAGCAGCCGGGCATGCCCAACGCTGCGAGCGGGATCGGCAACGGGCCGAGCGCGGACACGGTGTCGCTCCCGCCGAGCAGCATCGCGGCGACGGTGTTGTTGGGAACCGGCGCGGTCGCCACTGAGAACACTTCGCCGAGCCAAGGCAGACCGTTGCTCGACAGCAACGGCGGCCCACCGAGGTTGCCGGCGCAGCCGATGCCCGAGGTGACGAAGCGGGCGGGGCGGTTCGGCTTGTAGCGCCAGGTCTCGGCGCTGATCGAGCTGCCGAACATCAGCACCTCGCGCCGCAGGCTGTCGTAGGCCAGGTAGGTGTCGAAGCGCCCGTTGGGCAAGGTCGCTGGCGAGCGCTGCAGCCAATCGCTGCCGGTCCACTCCCAAGTGTCCGCAGCGAGCAGGCCGCCGAACATCACGATGCGGCCGCGCGCGTCGTCGGTGACCATCGAGTGGTCGTAGCGCGCCGGCGGCAACGTGGCCGGCGCGAGCTGCGTCCAGTTGACGCCGTCGAAGCGCCAGGTGTCGGCCGCCATCAAGTAGCCGCTGAACAACACCAAACCACCGCCCATCGGATCCCACGCCATGTCGCTCGCCCGCCGTGGCGTCGGGCTGTTCGCGGTCACCAGCTGAGTCCAGTTCGCGCCGTTCCATTCCCAGGTGTCGTTGAGGTCGCCGGTGTCGTAGCCGCCCCACAAGATCACGGTGCCGCGGCTCGGCAGGAAGGCCATCGGGTGCGAGCGGCGCGGCGGCGGCGAGTTGACGGGCGACATCTGCTGCCAGTTGCTGCCGTCCCACTCCCAGGTGTCGCCGAGCAGGCCGCCTGTTGCCGGGATGCCGCCGAACATCACCAAACGAGCGCGGCTCGCGTCGAACGCCATCGCGTGCGCAACGCGCGCGGGTGGGCTGACCGATGGGTTTGCCTGCGACCAGTTGGTGCCGTCCCACAGCCAGGTCTCTGCCGTGCGCACGCTGCTGACCACGCCGCCAAACAGCACGGTTTGATCGGCGGGCGCAAAGTAGGCCATCGCGTGCGCGGTGAACGCCGGCGGCGAGGTCGTGGGCGCGAGCTGCGTCCAGTCGGTCTGGGCCATCGAGGGAATTGCGAGCGCGAGGAAGACGGAAAGGTGGGCCTTGAGCATGGCTAGGTGGTGCTGTCGCTTGCCGGCGACTGGCTACAAGGTAGCCGAACGCGGCTCGTGGCGTGCGAGGGAGCGTCGTTTTGGCCGCGACGGTGGGGTAGGCCACCGACTTCGCTCGCGGACGCGATACGCATTGGGAATGGAATGGCGCCGTCTGGACCAACGACTTGCCGCGGAAATCGCCGAGCTTGGCGCGATCGAGATCGAGGTCGAACTGCGGCGCTAGCCCGGACTATTCATCAAGAGCGAGCGGCGACTGTCCAGCGGGCGTGCGGTGCGCCGACGAGATGCCGCGCGCGTCAGAATTGGGTGTCGTGTCGCGGCGAGTGGCAGGAAAGCGGGGTGGTTCGCTCGCCGACGGT
>JANPER010000152.1:0-13196 GCA_031423015.1 Planctomycetota bacterium
CCGACGCCTTGCCGATCGTCATGCCAGCAGCGCCTGCACCACGTGCCCGTGCACGTCGGTGAGTCGGAAGTCGCGCCCCTGGAAGCGATACGTCAGCTGCTCGTGGTCGATGCCCAGCAGGTGCAGGATGGTCGCCTGCAAGTCGTGCACGTGCACCTTGTCGCGCACGATGTGATAGCCAAGCTCGTCGGTCGCGCCGTGCACGTAGCCGCGGCGCACGCCGCCGCCCGCCATGAAGATCGTGAAGCAGTGCGGATGATGATCGCGGCCCAGGAACTTCGAGCCGTCGCGCTCTTCGTTCATCGGCGTGCGGCCGAACTCGCCCGACCACACCACCAGCGTCTCGTCGAGCAGCCCGCGCTGTTCGAGGTCGACGATCAGCGCCGCGATCGGGCGGTCGATCTCGCGGCACTTCTTCGGCAGCTGATGCATGATGTCGTCGCTCTTGCCGGTGCCGTGCGCGTCCCAGCCCGAGTCCCACATCTGCACGAAGCGCACGCCGCGTTCGACCAACCGCCGCGCCAACAGACAGTTGTTGGCAAACGAGGCGCGGCCCGGCTCGGCGCCGTACAGCGCGCGGATCGACTCGGGCTCGCGGCTCAGATCGGCGACTTCCGGCACCGCCATCTGCATGCGGAACGCCAACTCGTACTGCGCCATGCGCGTCTCGATCTGCGGGTCGCCCACGACCGCGGCGCGCATCTGATTCAGATCAGCCAGCGCGTCGAGGCTGCGGCGGCGGCCGGCGCGATCCATGAACTCGGGATCCGACAGGTAGAGCACCGGTTCGCCGGCGGAACGCAGTTCCACCGCCTGGTACTGCCCCGGCAGGAACCCGCTGCCCCACACGCTGCGCCCAGCGCTCGGCGTCTTGCCGCCGGAGAGCAGCACGACAAACGCCGGCAGGTCGCTGTTCTCCGAGCCGATGCCATACGCCACCCACGCCCCCATCGACGGCCGACCCAGACGCGCGCCGCCGGTGTGCAAGAAGAACTCGGCGGGCGCGTGGTTGAACTCGTCGGTCTGCATCGACTTGACGAAGGTCAAGCGATCGACGATGCGCGAAAGATGCGGCATCAACTCGGACACCCAGGCGCCGCAGTCGCCGTGCTGCGCGAAGTGATAGGGCGTGCCGAGCAGCTTGGGATGCCCCTTGATGAAGGCAAAGCGCTCGCGCTGCAAGAACTCGGCTGGACACGGCTGCCGATCGAGTTGCTTGAGCTTGGGCTTCCAGTCGAACAGCTCCTGCTGCGGCGGCGAGCCCTCCATGTGCAGGTAGATCACGCGCTTGGTGCGCGGGGCGTTGCGCAGCGGGCCATCGCCGGCGAGTTGGCGCAGAGCGAGCGCACCGAGCCCGGCGCGCGCCAGCAGCGAGCGGCGGGTGAGCGGCGAGGCGTCGACGAAGGAGCCGGGATCGTTCATGCCTTGGTCAAGGTCTCGTCGAGGTTGAGCAGCACGTTGGCGAGCACGCGCCACGCGCGTTCGTCGGCCAAGGGCCCGTCGCCGCGTTGGCGTTCATCGAGGTAGAGCCGATTCAGGCGGTCGAGCTCGGTCGCGTTGGGCGTCCGACCCGTGCAGGCGCGAAAGCCGAACACCAGCCGCGCCGCCGCATCGGGTCCACCTTCTTGTTGCATGCGCGTCGCGAACGCGATCGCCGCCTCGACGAACACCGGGTCATTGAGCGTCACCAACGCCTGCAACGGCGTGTTCGTCGGCAGGCGCCGCACCACACACATGTCGCGGCTCGGCGCGTCGAACATCATGAGCGACGGATACGGACTGGTGCGCCGCCAGAACGTGTAGAGCGCGCGGCGGTGGCGATCCTCGCCCGGCGACGTATGCCACGCATCGTTGCTGTAGATGATCGTCCACAGGCCCGAGGGCTGCGGTGGCATCACGCTGGGGCCGCCGATCTTTTCGCTGAGGAGCCCCGCGACGTGCAGCGCCTGGTCCCGCACGGCTTCGGCCGACAAACGGCCGCGCGGCCCCCGCGCCAGCCAGCGGTTGCCAGGATCGCGCGCGAGCCCGTCGGCGGTGACGTCGCTGGCCTGCGCGTAGGTCTCCGAGGTGACGATGACCTTCAGCAGCTCTTTCATCGACCAGCCGCGCGCCACGAACTCGCTCGCCAACCAATCGAGCAGCTCCGGGTGACTCGGCGGCTCGCCCTGCACGCCGAAGTCGTCGCTCGTCTCCACCAAGCCGGCGCCGAACAGCTGCTCCCAGAAGCGATTCGCCACCACGCGTGCGGTCAGCGGGTTGTCTGGCGCCACCAACCAGCGCGCCAGGCCGAGTCGATCGCGCGGCGCGTCGGCCGGCAACGCGTGCAGCGCCGCGGGCACCGCGCGCGTCACCGGGTCACCTTGGTCGAGGAAGCTGCCGCGACGGTGCAGCCGCGTCACGCGTGCGCGCTCGGCGGGCAGCTCGCGTAGGATCGGCACCGTCGATACCTTGATCGCCGCGATCTGCGCGTCGACGGCAACGATGGCCTCGCGCAGCGGCAAAAGCTCGGGGGCGGTGTCGCGATACAGCGCGCGCAACCGCGCGGGATCCGCTTCGATGGGCGCAACCGGCGGCCGCAGCTCGTTGCGCACTTGCAGCCAGCGAGCAAACGCCGCTTGCCGTTCCGCGTCCCAGGCTTGCGTCGCCGCGACCAGCTCCGTGCGCAGCTTGTGCCGCACCGCGAGCGCATCGCGCTGCTCGCTGGTCGGCGCCGCGACCGTCGGCCGCTCGCTCGCGTGGTCGTCGTCCTCGGTGTTGTCGAAGAACGCGAACAGCGCAAAGTACTCCTGGTGCGAGAACGCGTCGTACTTGTGGTCGTGACACTGGCAGCAGCCGATCGTCGTGCCCATCCATGTGGCCATCGTGGTGTTGACCCGATCGATCACCGCCGCCACGCGGAACTCCTCGTCGTCGGTGCCGCCCTCGTCGTTCGTCATCGTGTTGCGATGGAACGCGGTGGCAACCAGTTCGTCTTGCGTCGGCGTCGGCAGCAAGTCGCCGGCGATCTGCTGGATGGTGAACTGATCGAAGGGCAGATCGCGGTTGAACGCGTCGATCACGTAGTCGCGGTAGCGCCAGATCGAGCGACGGTCGTCTTTCTCGTAGCCCTTGGTGTCGGCGTAGCGCGCCAGGTCGAGCCACATCGACGCCCAGCGCTCGCCGAAGTGCGGCGACGCCAGCAAGCGATCGACGGCGCGCGCGTACGCGTCGGGCCTTTGGTCGGCGAGGAACGCGTCCAGCTCGACGACGCTGGGCGGCAGGCCAATCAGATCCAGGCTCACGCGCCGCAACAGCTTGCTTGCCTCCTGTCGCGCGGCCGCGGTCAGACCTTCGCCTGCAAGCCTGGCGCGCACGAACGCGTCGATCGGCTGCGCCGCGCCGGCAGGAACCGCGGGCCGCACGATGGGCCGCTGCGCCCAGGGCCGCGGATCATCTGTCGTTTCGTGGGGCAACCGGGGGGCGCCGCCGTCGATCCACGCGCGCAGCGTGCCGATCTGCGCCGCGGTCAGCGCTTCGCCGATCGGTGGCATGCGCTTGCCGACGCCGGAGACTCGCTGCACGACCAGGCTCGCGTCCGCGTTCCCCGACACGATCGCCGGCCCCGACCGCCCGCCGCGCAGCATGGCGGCGCGGTTGTCGAGCCGGAGGCTCTTGCGCTGGCGGCCTTGCCCGTGGCACTCGGTGCAGCGTGCGAGGATGGTTTCGACGTCAGGCAGCGCGGCGACCGAGTCCTGCGGTGCCGCTGGCGCGACCCCCATCATGGTCAGGGCGCAAAGAACGCCGCCGCGGATGCTGTCGAGCCAGGCCATGCGGTCGCAGATGCTAGCAGTCGACCGCCTGGTAAACGCTGGCTCGCCAGGCAAGACGCATGCTCCGCGGAGTCCCGAGAGATTTCGCGACCGGTCGCGCCTTGCACTGCGCTGGAACCGTCGAGTTGTCCCATATGCACAATTACTATCCGCGGCTTTTCCTGGCGCTCGCAAGCGCCGTTCTTCTCCCTGGTCTGCTTTGCGCGCAGCGCACCCGAACGCTGGCGGCGGGCTCGAACGCCGGCGCGTTGCCGGTGACCGCGCACCGGCAGGTGGCGTGGTCGAGCGGCGGCGTCGTGTTCCTCTGGAACGGCAGCACGCTGGGGTCCCTCAATACCAGCGGCAACGTCGTCAGCAGCGTCGGCTTCATCGGCCCCAACCGCCTTTTCTTCACCGTGCAGGGCGGCCCGTACTACGGCTACAACGTCTGGGACTCCAGCAACGGCCAGTGGATCCGCCTCCAGTCGAACCCCATCGACACGTTCCACACCGACGGCAACGCCGCCGTGTTCCCCCTGCCCGGCTACGCCGGCTTCGGTCTGTACACCGGCGGCACGTCCTACACGTCGTTCGCGGCCGGTACCGCGACGACCTACCAGCCGCGAGTGCACGGGCGCTACGTCGTCTACCAGCGCCGCACCGGCACCGGCTACACCGACTACAACGTCTACCGCTACGACCGCAGCACCGGTACGACGAGCCTGGCCTCGGCATCGACCGCCGACAGCACCGACGCCCGCATCGACGAGGCCGGACGCGTGCTGTACCTGAACGGTGGCCTCAGCAGCGGGGCGCGGACGTGGTTCAACGACTTCACGAACTTCCCGCGCATCGTCGTCGACGCGGGGCTCGGGGCGATGGCCTACCGCTACGACGCGCATCTCCGCCAAGTCGCGTACTCGCGCCGGCCGTACGTGGGCAGCGGGCTGTTCGACCTGCAGCTCGAAGACGGGGGCACCACGCGCGTGCTGGACACCAGCGTCGACGGGCACGCCGACCTCCGCCTGCGCGGCGGCATGGCCGCATGGCTCGGCAGCAACGGGCTGCGACTTTTCGATGGCCGGATGACGACGACGCTCACCACCACCCAATTCAGCCTGCCGGCGGAAGGCTCGCCCCTCGATCGCGGCTGGGTCGCCTACGGCGCTGGCGGCGGACCGGTCGTGCTGCGCGAGTCGCCACTCACATGGGACCGCGACACCCTGAGCGCGAGCGCGGGCGGGACGGTCCAGCTCGATCTCCTGGCCGGCTCGGCCAACGCCGGCCGGCAGTACCTCGTGCTGGCATCGCTCTCGGGCACCTTCCCCGGCCTCACCGTGGGCGGGCTCACCCTGCCGCTGAACTACGATGGGCTCCTCGCCGCGAGTCTGTCGCTGACGAACTCCGCCATGTTCGTCAACACGTTCGGCGTGCTCGACGGCACCGGCAACGCGACGGCGCGCTTCGTCCTGCCGCCAGGCATCGCCTCGGCGCTTGCCGGCCAGGCGGTGAGCTTCGCCTACGTGCTGCTGACGCCGTCGCTCAACTTCCCTTCGAACCCCGCGCGCGTCCTGCTCACTCAATGAGCGCCGAGCCTGCCGCCGCACACGCGGTCCAGCCGCCGCGTTGGCTTGGCTACGCGTTTGCGCGAACACTGCAAGCACCGGCAGGCCCCTGCGTGCTTCGTCGGCGGATCGCCTCCAGTATTTTCCGCGCCGGCCAGAATTCTGATGCAGTCTGCGCTCCCGCCCCGTGATGCTGTCTGTGACCGTGGCTTCAGCGACCCGTTCGGGCGCGGGCTGCGGGCGTCCCCTGCTCAGGAGTTCCATGCTCTGTCGCTTCCTCCCGCTGCTCGCAGCGACCCTCGTTGGTGTGGTGTCGGCCCAGTCGGCCCCCACGATCTTCCCAGCTCCTCCCGAAGTGCTCACCGCCTTCCAGCTGCGCGACGGCGCGGTGCAAAACCTGTCCTTGCCGATGACCACCGGCGCGCCCTTTGACGTGCGCGTCGTCATCGCCGGGGTGGTTCGCACCCTGACGTTGGCCCCACACGACGTGCGCGCGCCGGGCTTCCAGCTCCTCGTCGACGACGGCATCCGCCTGCGCCAGGTGCCCACGCCGGCCTCGATCACCTACCGTGGCCAGGTGGTCGGCCTCCCCGACAGCCAGGTCGCTGCCTCCTTGGTCGACGGTCAGCTCGCCGCCACCATCCACCTCGAAGGCAGCACCCTCGGCCAGAGCACCCTGTGGGCCGTGCAGCCGCTCAGCACGTTCAACGCGGCGCTGCCGCGTGAGAGCCACGTGGTCTACCGCGGCTCCGACGTCATCCAGCCGCGCAGCCTCTGCGGCGTGACCGCGCAAGGCCGCGACATCGACCACGGCCACGGCGGCGTCGCCCCGGCCGCGGTGAAGATCTGTGAGATCGCCCTCGATGTCGATCTCGCCTACTTCAACCGTTACGGCAGCAACCTGACGCAGGTGCAGAACCAAGTGACGTCGGTGATGAACGCCGTCGGCGTGATCTACCTGCGCGACGTCGAGATCGACTACATGGTCACGGCGATGATCGTGCGCACCACCAACATCTACACCTGGACCGACATCAACGCGTTGCTCACCGACTTCCGGAACCACTGGAACGCCAACCATGGCGGCATCGTCCGCGACGTCGCGCACCTGTTCACCGGCGAGGGCACATTCTCGGGCACGATCGGCCTCGCGTTCGTCGGCGCCATCTGCGAGACCTTCGGCTACGGCGTCTCCCTGGCCTACAGCCCCACCCTGGCCACCAACACCGGCCTGGTCGCGCACGAAATCGGCCACAACTGGAACGCCGGGCACTGCAATGCAGCGCCGCCTTGCAACATCATGTGTTCGAGTATCGGCGGCTGCGGCCCCATCACCAGTTTCGCCGCCGGCGAGATCGCTACGATCGTCGCGTTCAAGAACACGCGCACGTGTCTCAGTGATCCAGGTGGTGGCGGCGGGCAGTGGGCCGAAGTCGGCGACGCCGGCTCGATCCCTTCCACCGCGCAAGCGCCGGTCGGCGCGGGCCCGCTCGCGTCGATCTCGGGGACCGTGCCCACGAGCGGCGATCTCGACATCTACCTGATCAGGATCGTCAACGAAGCGGCGTTCTCGGCGACGACCGTCGGCGCCACCCCGACCCTCAGTGACACCCAACTCTTCCTGCTAGACGCCACCGGGCACGGCGTGGCCTGCAACGATGATGCGGGCGCCGGCACGCGTTCGACCATCGACAGCAGCCTGGTCACCGCCAACGGCAACTACTTCCTGGCCGTATCCGGCTACGACCGCGACGTCACCAACAACGGCGCGCTGATCTTTGCCAACACCAGCGCCGGCCAGATCGCGCCCAACCCTAACGCTGGGCCGGCCAATGGCACGACCACAGGCTCCTCGACCACCGGCACCTACGCCATCATCCTGACCGGCTGTGAGTTCGTGCTCACGCTCCACGCCGAGCTCGGCGATGCCGGCGACGTGCTGCACTTCGCCCAGGCGCCATGCAAGGTCGGCCCCCTGCACGTGATCACCGGCACCAACGGCGCCAACGACGCTGACCTCTACAAGATCACCATCGATACGCCGGCCTCGTTCTCGGCCTCGACTTGCGGTGGGGCTGGCTTCGACACCCAACTGTTCCTGCTGGACGCCAATGGTCGCGGCATCGCGTGCAACGACGATGTCTGCGCAGCCCAGTCCACCATCACCAACGCCCTGGTCACCACGGCCGGCGTCTACTACCTCGCCGTCAGCAACTACGACCGCGACCCGGTCTCGCTCGGCGGGCTCATCTTCCCCAACGGCTCGTCTGGCCAGAACGGCCCCACCGGCCCAGGTGGCGCGCTGCCGATCGTCGGTTGGTCAGGCACGGTGGCCGCTGGCGGTGCCTACACGATCACCCTCACGGGTTGCTCGCATGCCGCGGCTGCCGTCGCGACCAACTATGGCACCGGCGCGGGTTCTGCTCCTGGAGTACCGAGCCTGACCACGACGTTCCCGCCGCAGCTCGGCAACAGCACCGGCCTCACGCTGAACAACCCGGACGCGACCGCGGCTGGAATGGCGTTGGTGCTGGGTCTGTCGCGCACCAGCATCCCGCTCTTCAACGGGACGTTCTACATCGGCGACATGGTCACCGTGCTCTCGCTGCCGGCGCCAACGCTCGGTGCCAACGCGATTGGCCCGTTCAGGCTGGGCAGGTCGGCCAGCGTGTGCGGATCGACGGTGACCTGGCAGGTGATTGTCTTGGTCGCGCCGACGCCGAGTTTCCCAACCGGTTTGGCGTGGACCAACGGCACGGAGTGGACGTTCGGCATCTGACCCCATCGCGGCCTTGGGCCGCAACCGCGGGTTGCATGTCAGCGCAGCGCCGACCACAGGGGCCCAAGGCCGCTTTACTCCTTGGGGCTTCCAGTGCCGCTCGGTCGTGGCGAATTGGGCGGCCGTGGCGAATTACGTGAGGCGCAGATTTCGCGCGCCACGCGAGGATTCGCGGCACTTGCAGCCCAGGTCGGATCTTCGAACGTGGCCGCGCGTGAGGCCGCCGCCGGATGGTCGGCGGCGGTCGCATCGCCCCTCGAGCGATTCTGGGTAGCTCGTGGTCGTTAGACTCGAAGCGTGGCGTCAGCCCCAGATCAGGATCGTTCGCCGGGGCCTCCACAGGGGCCTCCGCAGGGGCCGAGCGATCCCAAGGACCTGATCGGCGCGATGTACTCCGAGCTGCACCAGATTGCGCGCCGGCATCTGGTCGGCGAGCGGGGGCACACACTGCAACCGACTGCTCTCGTCAACGAGGCCTTTGTCAAGCTCGCCAACTACAGTGGCGGCGCCATCCACGACCGCGCGCACTTCGCGGCTCTCGTCTCTCGTGTCATGCGCCAGATCCTGGTCGACCACGCCCGCAGCAAGCTCGCCTCCCGCCACGGCAGCGGCGGTGAGCGCGTCTCCATCAGCGAAGTGCCGGGCGCGGCGGCGGACGCGAGCTTCGAGGTGCTGGCCCTCGATGAAGCACTGCAAGAGCTGGGCAACTTGAGCGCGACCAAGGCTCAACTCGTCGAGCGACGCTTCTTTTCGGGCATGACCGAAACCGAAGCAGCCGAGTCGCTCGGCATGTCGCGCGCCGAGGCGACGCGGCAATGGCGGATGACGCGCGCCTGGCTGGCGCAGCGGCTGCGCGAGGGCCCACCGTCTTGACGCCAGAACAGTTTGCGCGCGTCGAGCAACTGTTCGACGCTGCCTGTCGCCTGCCGCAAGGCGAGCGCGCCGAGTTCGTCAACCGCCAGACGCCGGACGATGCCGAGGTGCTGGCCGCGGTGCGCGCACTCCTGGCAGAAGACGAACGCGGCGCGGCCGGCGCCGACGCGCTGTCGCGCAATCTCGCCGCGGCGCGCGACGATGCCGAGCTGGGGCCGCGCGCGTTGGCTGCGCTGGCCGAAGGCCCTGGTGCTCGCATCGGCCCCTACAAGCTGCTGCAACAGATCGGCGAGGGCGGCTTCGGCGTCGTGTTCATGGCCGAGCAAGAGAAGCCGGTGGCGCGCAGGGTGGCGCTCAAGATCATCAAGCTCGGCATGGACACCCGCCAGGTGGTGGCGCGCTTCGAGCAGGAGCGCCAGGCCCTGGCGATGATGGACCACCCCAACATCGCGCGCGTGCTCGACGCCGGGGCCACCCTTACCGGCCGCCCGTACTTCGTGATGGACCTGGTCAAGGGGTCCCCCATCGTCGAGTACTGCGACAAGAACAACCTCACCATCGACGAACGCCTCGCGCTGTTCGCGCAGGTGTGCAGCGCGGTGCAGCACGCGCACAGCAAGGGCATCATCCACCGCGACATCAAGCCGTCGAACATCTTGGTTGGCACGCAGGACGGCAAGCCGCAGGCCAAGGTCATCGACTTCGGCATCGCCAAGGCAACGTCCAGCAAACTCACCGACAAGACGCTGTTCACCGAGCACCAACAGATCATCGGCACGCTGGTGTACATGAGCCCCGAGCAGGCCGAGGGCTCGCTCGACATCGATACGCGCACCGACGTGTACTCGCTCGGAGTTCTGCTGTACGAGCTGCTCACCGGCAGCACGCCGTTCGACAGCAGGACGCTGCACAACGCGATGTACGGCGAGTTGCAGCGCCTGATCCGCGAGGTCGACCCACCCAGACCGTCGACGCGCCTCAGCGATTCCCACGACACGCTGGCCAGCATCGCCGCGCGCCGCCGCGTCGAGCCCAGGCGCCTCGGCACGATCATTCGCGGCGAACTCGACTGGATCGTGATGAAGGCGCTCGAGAAGGACCGCGCGCGCCGCTACGAGACCGCCAGCGGTCTGGCGCTGGACATCCAGCGTTACCTCGGCGGCGAGGCCGTGGTCGCCGCGCCGCCGAGCACGACCTACCGCCTGCGCAAATTCGTGCGCCGCAACAAGGGCCTGGTCGGCGCGATCGCCGCCATCGCGGCGTCGCTGCTCCTTGGGCTGATCGCGTTCGCTTGGCAAGCCGACGTTGCCGGCCGGCAGCGCGACCGCGCGCTGCTGGCCGAGGCCGAGACGGCACTGCGCGCCGACGAGCTGCAGAAGGTGTCCGACTTCCAGGCGCAGATGCTCGCCCAAATCGATCCGAGTCACGTCGGGATGCGTCTGCGCGCCGACGTGGGTTCGAGGTTTCAGCAGGCGCTGGACGGTGACCATCTGCCGGCGGACGAGCGCACGCGGCGGATCGAAACCTTCGCCGCCGAGTGGGCGCGGGTCAACGCGACCGACAGCGCGCGCGCGCTGATCGACCAAGCGATCTTGCAGCCTGCCACCGTCGCAATCGCGAGCCAGTTCGGCAAGCAGCCGGCCCTCGCGGCGCGCTTGCGTCAGACGTTGGCGGATCTCTACAAGGACCTGGGTCTCCTCGACGCGGCCCTGCCGCTGCAAGAAGGTGCGCTCGCGACGCGCCGGAGCCTCGTGGGCCGGCAGCACGCAGACACTCTCGATTCACTCAACAAGCTCGTGGGGCTGTTGCTGGCGCAGGGCAAGCTCGACCAGGCCGAAACCCTGGCCCGCGACGCGCTGGAGGACGGCGTGCACGGACTGGGCGCCGATCATCCGCGCACACTGATCGCCAAGAGCAACCTCGGATACCTCCTCTTCCTCGAGGGCAAGCTCGACGATGCAGCGCCGCTCTGCCGCGATGCGCTCGATGGTCTGCATCGCGTGCTGGGCGCCGAGGATCTCGAGACGCTCGCGGCGCTCGACAACTTCGCCCGCCTGCTGCAGGCGCAGGGCAAGCTCGTCGAGGCCGAGGTCCGCTTTCGGGAAGAGCTCCTGAAGGCAGGGCACGCCCTCGGCGAGGACCACCCGCAAACACGGATCGCGGCCAACAACCTCGGTCAACTGCTCATGATCCAGGGCAAATTTGTGGAAGCCGAGGCCTGCTTTCGGGACTTGCTCGAGCGTTCGCGGCGCGTGGTCGGCGAGGACCATCCGGACACGATCACCGCCGTCGTCAATCTGAGCTTCGCGATCCAGAATCAAGGCCAGCTCGCGGCGGCTGAGTCGCTCCTGCGCGAGGCGTTGGCGAAGTACCAGCGCGTGCTCGGTGATCTGCACCCGGACACGATCACGGCGAAGAACAACCTTGGCATCCTGCTGCAAGACCAGCAGAAGCTCGCCGACGCCGAGCCCTTCTTGCGCCAGGCGCTCGACTCACGCCGCCTTGTCTTGGGCGAGGATCACGCCGACACGCTGGGTTCGATCGGCAACCTCGGCCGTCTCCTGAATGCGCAGGCACGCCACGCCGAGGCCGAGCCCTACCTGCGCGAGGCGCTCGACAAGAAGCGCCGCCTGCGCGGCGAGGAGCACCCTGACACCTTGACCTCGATCAACAACTTCGGCGCGCTGCTGCAGGCCCAGGGCAAGTTGCAGGCGGCCGAGCCGTACTTTCGCGAGGCGATGGAGAAGTGCCGGCGGGTGCTCGGCGACGAGCACCCCAACACGATGATCACGACGATCAACACCGGCACCGTGCTGCAAGGGCAGGGCCGGTTCGCTGAGAGCGTGGAGCTGCTGGCACCCGCCGAGGCCATCGCGCGCAAGGCATTCACCGGCGCGTACGGAGCTTGGCTGGCGCGGCTGCTGCTGAACCTCGGTCGGGCGCGCGCCGGCCTCGGTCAGTTCGCGGCTGCCGAGGGCAACCTGCTGGAGGCGCAACCCCTGTTCGCCAAGACGAGCGGCGAGACCCACAAAGACACCCGCGGTTGCACGCAAGCCGTGGTCGAGTTCTACGCCGCGTGGGACAAGGCGGAGTCGGGAAAGGGCTACGACGGAAAGGCCGCGCAGTGGCGGGCGAAGCTGGAGGCGGTGAAGTAGCGGCCCCGGTGAGGCGAGCGCCGGCTGGCGGCACTTAGAAACGCAGCGCGTTGCTCGCGGCGTTGACCTCGAAGACACCACAGGCGCTGCTGACGGCAGCGCCGCGCGCCGGTATCGTCCTGTCATGCACGCGGACCTGTTGATCGAGCGCATGGGCCCTTTCGTGGCGCAGCAACCTGGGATCGCCGCGGCCTGGTTGTTCGGTTCCGCCGCCCGCGGACAGATGCGCCCCGACAGTGATGTCGACGTCGCCATCCTGTTCGATCGCGGCGTCAGCCCGCGCGCGCGAACCATAGCGCTCGCAGATCTGGCGTCGCGGCTCGAGCCGGCAACGCATCCGCGTCCCGTCGACGTGGTCGCCCTCGACGAGCAGGGTCCGGTGTTCGTGCATGCCGCCCTCCGCGACGGCAAGCGCATCGTCGTGAACGATGACGAGCGGCGCGCCGACTTCGAGTCCGATGCCCTCGTCTGGTACCTCGACTTCAAGCCCACCTGGGACATCGCCGCGAAGGAACAGGCGGCCGGAATGCGACGCTGGCTCGCGCGGCGGTAACGACCATGAACGGCAAGGGCATCGAGACCAAGCTCGGCATTCTGCGCGACAACCTGCTTCGCCTCGCGGAGATCCCGCAAGCGAGCCTCGCCGATTTCGTAGCTGACTTCCGCAACGTCGACAGCGCGCTGCATCGCTTGCAGACCTCGATCCAGGCGTTGGTCGACGTGGGCAGCTATAAGCTGGGACGCCGTGGGCTGCCGCCTCCGGACACCAGCCGCGACATCCTCGTCGCGCTCGAGCACGACGGCGCCTTGCCGCCAGGAACGGCGGAGCGCTATGCGCCGCTCTTCGCCTTTCGCAACCGCGTTGTGCATCTCTACGACCGAGTTGACCCTCAGTGCGGCAGAGCCGCAACCAACGAGAGGCGAGGGCGGCTGCATGAACGGCTCTGCCGCGAGTCGTGAGCCGTAAGACGTAAGCCCTAAGTCCCAGACCGCTGCCTACCTGTCTGACCGCCTGTCCGCGTTCTGGACTTACGGC
>JANPER010000153.1:0-9003 GCA_031423015.1 Planctomycetota bacterium
GAGTTCACGCGCTTCATTGACCTGGGCGACTACCGTGGCCGCCTGGAGGTGTCGATCGCGCGTTACACCGACGCGAAACAGAAGATCGAGGTCGACCTGGTGTCGGCCGTGCACGTGGGCGAGACCGGTTACTACGCCGACCTGGTGCGCCGTTTCGAGAGCTATGACGCGGTGCTGTATGAGCTGGTGGCGCCCGCGGACACCGTGCCGGATCCGGCTGCCAAGGAGCGCGGCTTCAACCCGATCTCCGCACTGCAGCAGGGCATGAAGCGCATGCTGCAGCTCGACTTCCAGCTCGAAGCCATCGGCTACCAGCAGAAGAACTTCGTGCACGCCGACCTGTCGCCCGACGACATCGCGCGTCTGTGGCGCGAGCGCGGCGAGTCGCTGATGTCGACCCTGCTGAAGATGATGATGAGTTCGGCCAAGATGCAGCAGGAGCGCTACGAGGAGGCGGCAGAGAAGCTCGAGGCCGCGGGCACAGAACCCGAAGAGCTGCCCAAGCCCCGCGGCCGACAGGCCATTGCGCGCGCAATGAAGTGGAACCTGGCGCGCGAACTGGGCCCGATGGAAGAGATGCTGGCGATGTTCGGTGACGACGACAAGGGCAGCGGCTCGGTGCTGATCGGCGAGCGCAACAAGCGCGCGATCGAGGTGCTGCAGCGCGAGATCAAGGCCGGCAAGCACAAACTGGCGATCTTCTATGGCGCCGCCCACATGCCTGACATGGCGCAGCGCCTGGAGAAGGACGTCGGGCTGCAGCGCGTGAGCGAGGAATGGGTCGTGGCCTGGAAGGTGGACGACGGTGAGAAGGACGGCGAGAAGAACGCCGACGCGCCGAAGGGCAACGCGAAGAAGAACGTAAGCCCAAAGTGAAAGACCCCGGTCCGACGGCCTCACCAACGCCGCCTGTCCGCGATCTGGACTTACGTCTTACGGCTAACGACTTACGGCTTTCCACAGCCGGAACATCTTCGCGCTCCGCGAAGATGCTTCGGCTGTGGAACTCAGTCCGACTTGACCGCCGCTTCGACGACCATCGCCCGGTTCTGCCGCGCGATGCCGCTCACGACGTGCAGCTCGTCGGGGACGCCGCGCTCCTGCAGCTTGGCGTTGCTCAGCATGCGCTCCACGCTCGTGCCACGCTTGGCGTACAGCCGCAGAGGCTGGCCGCCGCTGTCCGAGCCGAGCGGCCCCACCACTTGGAAGCACTCGTACTCCTCCTTCTTGATGTCGTCGAGCTTCCACTGGTTGTCGACGCGATACACCGCGCACTTCAGCGCCACGCGCTTGCCGTCGAGCCCCGCCCAGGCGTCGCCGTTCTTGGCGACGTCCCAGGTCGTCTCGGCGTAGTCGTGCGACTCCGTCACGCGGGTGATGCCCGTGAAGGTCGCCGCCTCGCTGACCGGCCTTGCCCCGGCCTTGCACTGCGCGTTCTTCGGCACCATCGCCAGCGCCTGCTTCCAGTCGTAGGCGGGCGCCCGGCCGAGACCCGCTGAGCCCCCCGTCGCGAGCAGCGGCTGGCCGATGATCTCGCGCACCTGGTTCCAGTCGTCCATCTTCACCTTGCCGGGCACGTAGGCCGTGCGGTTGAGGTAGACCTCGAACCACTGCGCGTCGAGCGGGATGCCCGGGACCATGAGCTGGTTGCCCGTGCACTTCGCGAGGCCGAAGTCGCCGAGTTGCGTGAAGTTGCCGTCGTCGACGATGTTCTCGGTCTTGTAGAGGATCGACCAGAGGTTCTGCGCGAACGCGTTGTCGGTCAGCGTGACGTCCTTGGGGTCGGTGTTGAAGCGGATCGCGTTGTTGTCGCTGAACTGGATGATGTTGTTCTCGATCCGGGCGCGGACCGCCGACACCGTGCTGATCGCCTCGCCGCCGTAGCCCATGCCCTTGCCGAAGCGGTTGGCGCGCTCCCAGCTGAACAGGATCGTGTTGTTGCGCACGACGATCGGGTTGGTCGTGTGACCGTTCTTGATCGCGATCGTCGCGTTCATGTGGTTGATGAACACGTTGTTCTCCAGCGTCTGACCGTTGGCGACGATGACCGCGCCCTCCGCGCCGTTGAGGAAGATGCAGTTGCGCACCACGCAGTCCGGCCTGACGAGCCACAGATGTTCGCTGTGGTCGGTGAACTGGTCGATGAGGTTGCCATCGGCGCCGTAGTTGTTGTTCAGCTTCTTGTCGAAGACGAAGCCGTCGACGATGCAGCCGGTGTGATCGGCGTCACCCTCCAGGGTGTAGCCGCCACGCGTGCCCTTGAAGTCGGCGGGGCAGAGCAGGCGTGTCGGGTGCGCCCACGGCGCACGCTCGGTGAACGATGCGTCGTAGCCGCCGATGAGCGCAACGTACTGCGTCTCCACCTTCCAGCGCCCAACGCGCATCTTGCCGTGGTACTCGCCCTCGGCCACGTGCACGCTGTCGCCGGCCTGGACCTTCTCCAGCGCCTGGAACGGGTCGCGGAACGGCTTGTCCTTGCTGCCGTCCCCACCGGTGCTGCCGGCGCGCACGAACCAGTCGCGCCCCTTGGGACGCGCCGGCGCTGCCGCGGTCGCCGCCGCACCCTCGAAGCGCTCGATGCTCGCGATGAAGAACGCCGCCTTCGGCACGCCCTCCACCGCGTAGGCCGTGCCGCGCACGAGATGCAGGCGCGTCGGCTTGCCGCTGCCGCCGTAGTAGCCGCTGTCGGCGCCGACGACCCGCGCGGCGTTGCTGCCCTTGGCGAAGAAGCCGACGACCCGCGTGCCCTTGTTCTCGGTGTCGTGCAGGAACACACCCTCGTGCTTTTCCTTCGCGAACGCGGCGGGGATCGAACTGATGTTCGCGGGGCCACTGATCGCGACCACCATCTCGAGGTCCTGGCCGTTCACGGTGTCGGGCTGACCGGCCCACTGCGCGATGTCCGCGCTCGTATACGTCTTGGCCACCGCGGCCGCCGCCTTCGTGCCGAGCTTGACCTCGAGCTTCACGACCCGCGCGCCGGCCTTGTGGCTGTCCTTGCGGCCGGTGACGAGCAGCAGCGCCTTGTCGAATGGGTAGGGCGGAGCGACGCCGGTGGCGAGCTGGTAGCCCGTGCCCATGAGCGGCAGGCCGGCGACCTGACGGAACTTGTTCCAGTCGTCCATCACCACCTTGCCCGGCTGTGACGACGTGCGCTGCGAGTACTTGTCGAGCCACTGTGCGTCGAGCGGCAGGCCGGTGGCCGCGACCTCGTTGCCGTCGTAGGCCTTGACGCCGACCTCCTCGAGCAGCTCCATCGTCTGGTCGTCGATGGCCGCGTTCTTGTTGTCCACGCCAACCATCAGGTTGCTGAACAGGTTCATCGCGAACAGGTTCTTGGTGATCGACGAGCGGCCGAGGTCGGTGACGCTGTGGATGGCGTTGTTGTCGCAGTGCGCGAGGATGTTGCCGGTGATCTCGGCGTGCGTGGCCTGGGCGAGGAAGATACCGCAGCCGCGGTAGTTGCCGGTGCCCGGCGACTTGATGTCCCAGGGGAACAAGATGGTGTTGTTGCGGATGACGGCGATCGACTTGGGCTCCGGACCGCGATCGATCTTGATTGCGTAGACCAGCGCGTTGAGCAGCAGGTTGTTCTCGATCAGCGCCCCGGCGCGCGCCACCAGACACTCCTGGCGAGGGTTGACAACGACGCAGTTGCGCACCGTGCCCGGATGCCAGAGGTAGATCGCCGCCTCCTCGACCGCCTTGTCGACCCGACCGGACTGTTGCTCGTCGGCGTAGGCGTTCTCGTCACGCATGTCGATCGAGATGCCGTCGATGACGACGTCCTTCGAGCGCGAGCTGAGCCGCGCGGTATTCGGCCGGTTCTTCGAGGTCTTGTCCCAGAGGAGCTGGGTCGGGTGCGCCCAGGGATCGCGCGCCGAGAAGTCGCTCGTGTAGCCGCCGATCACCTGCACGCGGTCGAAGGGGATCTCCCACATGCCGACGCCGAGCTTGCCGAAGTACTTGCCCTCGGCGATGTGGATGGCGTCGCCCGCCTGACAGCGCTCGAACGCCTGCCAGGGGTCCTGGAAGGGCCGCTGCTGCGAGCCGTCGCCATCCTGGGCGCCAGCGCGAACGAACCAGGCCTGGGCAGCAAGATCGTGGGGCACGAGGCCGGTGGTGAGGGCCATGAGGCACAGCTTTGGGAACAGTCTCTTGAACATTGGGGACTCCGTTGCCGGCTGGCGCAGCGCGCGCCTGCAGCCGGACACCCGGGCAGCGACGTCGTCGGGCCCGTGTTCGCGGCATTTCGAGAATCGCGCCGATGGCGCGCGCCGGCCCGCGACGTCATCCCCGGCGACTAGCCCAAGTTGAAGGGCTGCGAGCGCAGATGGCATCGTAGGGCGGGTCACGAGGCCAAACTCAGTTTCGGTTGTCACTACATTTGGCAGCGGCCGGCTGCTTGAGCCGGAGGGGCAGACGCAGTCCCATCCGATCGAGGAGGTCCTTCTGGCTCTGGTCGAGCCGCACGACGCATCGCAGCCGCATCTCGGGCCCAGACTCGAGCGGGTCCACGACGTCCACGCTGGTGATCCGCGCCATCTCCTCGATCAGGGTCCTTGGGCTGGAGCCAAGGCCGGCCTTGCGCATCCAGCCTTGGACGGTCTTCCACAACGCGTAGCCGAGGAAGCAGACCAGGATGTGCGCCAGCACGCGATCCTCTCGCTGATGCCAGACCGGGCGGATGCGGAGGTCGCTCTTGTGGATCCGAAACGCTGCCTCGGCTTCGGTCAGCTGGATGTAGGTCGACCACAGCACCTTGGGATCCCAGGTCGCGACGTTGGTGCGCAGGATGTAGGTGCCGTCGGTGAGCTTGGCCCAGTCGGTCCATTTCTTGTCTTCCTCGACTTGCAGCCTGAGGCCTGACGCTCGCTTGGCGTCGTCGATGATACGCACGTTGAACCTTGCTGCCGCGCGGCTGTTGCGCTCGAGCATCCGCCCGATCTGCCGCTCAGCTTTCGAACGATCCTGCGGCTGTTTCGCTGTTTCCAAGCGCTTGGCCAGCCGCTGAAGGTCGCCCGTGAGGCGGTCAGTGAAGCGATCATGCATCGCTTCCTCCTTCTCGCGTCGACTCTCAGAACGGCAGAGGATGAACGTCTCCGTGCCCCCTGGTCCATTGACAAGCTTCACTTCAAGGCCATCGCGGATCTGCTGCCAACCGCGTTCCTCGACGAGTTCGCGCTCCCACTTTTTCAGCTCGGCCTTGGGAGTGCCAATCAGATAGCTGCGACCCTCCGACTGCATCCATTCGATGTTGTCCTGGCTCGCGAAGCCACGGTCCATCACCCACACCCGCTTGGCCTTGCCATAGCGGCCCTCCATCTCGCCAACGACCTTCTGGAGCGTGGTCGTGTCGACGGTGTTGCCCGCAAAGACCTCGTAGCCGAGGGGGAACCCTGATGTTGCAAACCGCGCGGCGGTTCAGGCAGAGCGGGCCCAAGGTCGTAGTAGCCTGTTGATGTGATCCTGGACGACCTTGTTTGTGGCGAGGGTGAGGACAAGTCGGCCGGCGGGACGTGTGATGCGAGCGGCGCGTTGGATGACACGCTTTCGGACGGTGGCGACACGGTCAAGAAGCCAGAGGGCAGCGCGAGTGGGAGTGTTCTTCTCGCTGCGTGGGGGCTCGGCGCGCATCTGCATCTCGCGAGTCAACGTGTGGGCGAGAACGGAGGCGAGGAGCCACACTTGGTTGCCGACAAGTCGGCGCGAGGGCAAGTAGTCCATGACCAGGTCGGTCTTGAGTTCGCCGAACGTGCTCTCCTGCGAGCCGCGCCCATTGTGGAAAGCGAGGATGGTCGCGGCGTCGGCGACCTTGTTGGTGAGAACCACCTTGTACTCGTACTCGCGTTCGACGGGCTTGAAGAGGTCAAGCTGGATCGGACCCTGCTGGGGTTTGGCGATGCGGTGCCTGAACACGACGCAGTTGAACATGCGATCGGACTTTTTGGATGCGCGCCACGTCCACTCGAAGTAGCTCCAGTCGTCGTCGATGCGATGCCAGGATCGGCCCTTCTCGACGATCGTCTTCAGCTCGGGGATCCGCTCGAAAGGCATGGAGACCGAGAACTCGATTCCCTCATCGTCGAGGGTGGTGCATGTCTCGTCGCTGAAGTGCGCGCTGTCCATGCGCGCCTCGCGTTGGCCGCGGAAGCCCGATTCTCGCAGGTGTCGGAAGCACTCGAGGATGAACTCCTTGGCGCCGCGGGAGTCGTGGCAATTGCCGGGGCGGTGCAGAACGTCGAAGACCTGGCCAGTCTGGGCGATGGTTGCGAACAGCGGGTAGTAGCTGCGACACCCCTTGTGCTTGGGGTTGTAGCCGATCGCGGTTCCTTCGATGCGGCGGGCCTTGGTGCTGAGCGTCGTCCCGTCGAAGTCGAGCGTCAACCGTGCTGGCGACGCCGCGCATGCTCGCGTCCCAGACAGATCGCGCACAAGCCCACGCAGATTGTCCACGGCCGTCGCATCGAACTCGCCAAGACGGCGCGAGACAGTGGAGACGTCGGGCAGGCGCCGCAGACCGACCACGCGCTGCACGAGAGGATCGTCGCTGTAGTAGTCGAGGTCACGCAACCGTCGCCACCCCAGGAGCACATGCACGACGAGCACAAGAAGGATGCGGCTGTAGCTGTACGCTGCCGAGGTCTTCAGGTGTCGCACGCACTCCCGCAACCGGTGCTTGATGTCGAGCCCCTGAATGAGCGCCTGGAACACCACGAGGCCACCGAAGGACGTCATGTCCTGGTCCTCGAATCGAACTTCGGGCAACGCGTGGCTTGCAGAGGAGATGTGCTTCCGAGAAGATCGCAAGTGAGCCTGACTCCGTTGGCGGTTGTTTGTTTTTCCAACTCACCAACAACGTGATCGTCAGGCTCTTTCATTGCCTTCGGCTCTGCGCGAGGAATTCACATCGAGTGACTTCCGTCGTCATGCAGCGATGCGCGAGTCGCTATTCGGAAACCGTGAGAAGCGACCATTTCGGCGCGTCCGAGCCTCGCCGCGGAATGCAACTTGGGGGTCTACAAGTTCAAGCGAACGTTCCGCAATGGCTCCTCGCATGTCGTGATGGATCCGCTCACCCTGATCGAGCGCCTCGCCACACTCGTACCGCGACCACTGATTCGACTCGTCACCTACCACGGGATGTTCGCGCCAGCGGCACCGCTCCGTGATCGCGTAGTGCCGCCGCCGCAGCAAGACGACGCCGTCCCGCACGATGACTCCGCGTGCGCACAACGAGCACCCACGAAACCGACGACCCCGCTGACCGAGCCACCCCGCTCCTCACGCAAGCGTTACTCCTGGGCCGACCTTTTGCGGAGCAATGGTCCATTGTTGTGGATGAGATCCGAGCGCTCATGCGGCGTCGACCTTGGATCCATCCTTGAACCGAACTCCTTGAAGGATCTCTTTCAGGAGGTTTGAGCCATCGAGTTTGCGCCAACCTTCTTGAGCTGCCTGAGCCAACTTGAAGACCATCGCCAGGCAAGTGACGCGCGTGCCCGAGCCTTTGGTTCGATTGTGCCTGAGGCGCACAGTGGAGAACGTCGACTCGATGGGGTTGGTCGTGCGCAGGTGCTTCCAGTGCTCGGCCGGGAAGTCGTAGACTTGGCGACGAACCCGTCGTAGGCCTTGAGCGCGTCGGCGCGTGGACTGCCGCTGGATCGAGGAGGCGCGCAACATCATCTGTGTCGGCCGCCCTGGCCTCGGCAAGACGCGCATCCTCAAGGCACTCGGACGCGCCGCGTGCGAGAAAGGCTTCGACGCGCTCTATGTCGTCACCGCGAAGATGCTGGAGGATCTGCAGGCATCCCTCGCCGATGGCACGTATCGCCGAGTCCTGCGTCGCTATGAGCGGCCCTCGGTGTTGCTGTGCGACGAGTTCGGATACGAGCCCTTCGATGCGCGCGCGACCAACTTCCTGTTTCGACTGATCTCGGCGCGCCATCGCAAAGCACCGACCGTGCTTGCCACCAAGCAACCACAGCAACTGCACTGCCCGATCCGGAAGCAAAGAACCACGCCAACTGGGTCAGCCCTGCAAGAAGAACCACGTCAAGCGATCCAGTGGACCAGGTCCGGACCGGCAAACCGGCAAAGGAACCACCGGCACTGAAGGCTCTTCATCAAGTTCTGCAGTTACTTCCCCTACAGCGCCAAGCTCTGCATCAACGGCAACGAGTGGGCCAAGCGACAGGCTGGCAAAGCGGGCATCGCCTTCGAAGCTCTGGACAACGGCTTCGCCTCATGCGCTGACCCCAAGAGACTCCAGCGCATCTGTGATCAGCTCGGGGCCAAGCGCATTGACGACCTGGTTCGCAAGTGGCTCGCTCAACTGCCGCATCCATTCTGGTTCATGACGGAATGCTCCTCGTTGTGATCATGCGCAGCGCGCCCGTCGGCAACGCGCCGCGCGCAAGGGTGAATCGACAGCCGGCGAATGCCGGCTGCGCCGACGTGCCCCTGAACGCGAGAGCTCGGAGAGCGCCGGCTCACCGCAGCATGAAGTTTCTGTTTAGCATTCCGTGCGGCTTGCCGCGAAGGGCGCGCGCACGACAAGAGTTGGATGCCGCAGATCCGCGTCGCGACGCGCTGCGCGACGATTGCATCCCGTGGCGCGCGACGCGAATTGCCAGATTGGCAGACGCGCGGCGCGGATAGACCCGCGATAGCGCGGATCGAGAGTTCGTGCGCGCTTCTCGGCCTTTGATCACGCGGCGAAGCACTCTGTGATCGCCGCTACGCACCGCGATCGATCGATTCGGCTCTCGATCGCGCGGATACGCGCTCGAAGAGCCTGCTAAGCACGCGAAACGGCGGCTATCGAGTGCGTTGCGCTGGCGAAGAGGTCGGTTGGCACGGGATCGTGCGCGCAACTCACCCTACCCACTGTTGCCGCACGACGCGGCGCGCGATCACGTCCCCGTCGAGACCGTCGGCGCTCCACGTGTCGCCCTCGCTAGCCCCGCCGAAGGCCAGCCTGCCGCCATCGCGGACGTCGTA
>JANPER010000154.1:0-16578 GCA_031423015.1 Planctomycetota bacterium
GCTGCGCGTGCTGCTGCCGTTGCCGAGATCACGACAGGCTGATCGGCTGGCGACTGCCCGGCGAACCTCAGCCGCGATCACGCCACGGTGGCGTTTCGATGCAGAATCTCGCCGCTGCACACGCTCACCGGAAGGACACGACACATTCGTCCTGCTAGCTCGTTGCCGGTGCGACCTTCTTCTTGCCGAACACCCCGCGTACGCGGTTCTTGATCGCGATCCCCGCCTTGCGGCGCGCATCGACCAAGAACGTCTCCAGCTTGCGCGTTTCTTTGCCGCGCAGCGCGTTCCAGCCGATCTGCGCCACGCGCCACGGGCGCCGGGCGAACGAGGTGCCGTAGAAGTTGGCGAGGATGCGGTACTTCCAGCGCGTGAGCTGCTTGGCGTCGAGGTGGTCGCAGTAGCAGTTCTCGGGCAGCAGCTTCTCTTCGTTGGCAAAGATCGGCGTCAACAAGAAGTCGTCGTCGAGGCGGATGCGACCGCGCTGCAACAGCTCGCGGTACAGCTGCGTGTTCGGGATCGGGAAGAAGAAGCCCACGGCGATGTCGTCGATGCCGATCATCGCCAGCTTGCGCGCCAGCTTTGCCGTCTCCAGCAAGTCTGCGTGCGTGTCGTGCGGAAAGCCGAGCACGATGAACGCGGTGATGTTGAGGCCGTTGCGCACCGACGCGTGCGCCGCGTTCAGCAGCGATTCGGTCTTCATGCGCTTTTGGATCAACTGCCGCGTGCGCTCGCTGCCGCTCTCCGGCGCGAACGCCAGCGAGCGGCCGCCACTCTTGGCCAGCAGGCCGGCCACTTCGTCGTCGATCACTTCGCAGCGCGTGCCCGACGGGAACTGCCAGTTGATCGGCAGCTTGCGCGCCAACAGCTCGTGGCAGAACTCGATGATCCAGTCGCGCTTGACGATCGCGGTGAGGTCTTGGAACGGGAAGTTGGTGGCGCCGAACGCCCTGTAGTAGTGCTCGATCTCGTCGACCACGTCCTTGGCCTCGCGCGCATACCACTTGGTGGTCCACATGTTGGGCGAGCTGCAGTACGTGCACTGGTACGGGCAGCCGCGCGTGGCGAGGATGGGGATCGTCTTGCCCATCTTCACGCCATTCACGTAGTTGTGGTTGTTGTACGTGTCGACGCTGAACAGATCCCACGCCGGCCAAGCGATCTCGTCGACCGCTTTCTTGCGCGCGCGCACCTGCAGGCTGCGCACCGGTTGGCCCTTGGCGTCGCGGTAGACCACGCTCGGGATGGCGCCGAAGTCGGGCTTCTCCTTGCCGAGTTCGTTCACCACGTCGACTGCGCCGTCCTCGCCTTCGCCCAGCACGATCACGTCGATCGGCGCTTGCTGCATCGAGTACTCGGCCAAGCCGGTGAAGTGCTCGCCACCGCACAAAAGCGGCGTGTGTGGGCGTGCGTGCTTGATCGCCGACAGCAGGTCGCGCACGAGCGGCCACGAGAACGACCACATGTTGGTCACCGCGATCACGTCGGCGTCGTCGTCGAGCCGCGTGATGATCTCGGGCACCGTCAGGCCGAGCGCGAACAGTTGCTTGCGTGCGCCTTGGGTGACTCGGTCGGGCGCCTCGCCCACCGCGTCGATCACCGTCACCGTGTGACCGGCCTTCCGCAACGCCGCCGCGATGTACGCCAGGCCGAGCGGCAGGCTTGGGCGCAGCGCCGTCATGGCGTGCACATTGAGGTAAACCGGCGGGTGGATGAGCTGGACTTTCATGTGTCAGAGCGCTGGGGCGGCGCACGCAGGACAATAGCTCAGCCGGCCGACCCGTCGAGACGATCTCTCACGCCGATCCGTCCGTTCCCGTACTGCCGGCCGCACCGCTGCCCTATCGATGCGAGTCGAGCTAACGCAACGCGAACCGGTGCTCGGCCGGGATCACCGCGCTCACGTTGTTCATCGTCAACAGGCCGCTGCTCACCATCTGCACGAACTGCTCGGTCAACCCCGGATCGAGCTGTCGCCCGGCTTCCGACAGCAAGACCTTGCAGGCTTCGTCATCCGTCATCGGCGTCCGATACGGTCGCTTCGAGGTGATCGCGTCGAAGTAGTCGACCAGCTTCACCAGGCGGGCGCCGAACGGGATCTCCTCGCCGCGCATGCGGTCGGGATAGCCGGTGCCATCCCAGTTCTCGTGGTGCCGTTCGACGATCGGGATGATGTCGTGCAGCACCTGCACTGGCCGCAGCATGCGCGCGCCGTCGCCTGGGTGGCGCTGCATGATCTCGCGCTCTTCTTTGCTGAGCTGGTTGGGGCTGTTCAGGATGGCATCGGGCACCGCCACTTTGCCGACGTCGTGCAGCTTGGCCCCGAACGCGATTGCGTCGCACTCGTCGCTCGGCAGGTTGAGATAGCGGGCGAACACCTTGGAACGCTGCGCCACTCGGTCGCTGTGCTCGCGCGTGTATTGCGACTTGCCGTCGATCACGTTGGCGAGCCCGATCATGAACGCCACCATGTGCTGGCGCGACATGCCCTCGCGCAGGTGGGTGATCGCGGCTTCCTGCGTGCGTTCCTTGATGCGCGTCATGTTCGCAACCCGCTGCAACGCCAGCATCAGCATGGACTGTTCGACCGGGCGTTGGAGCAGATCCGCGGCGCCTTCGCGCATCGCGGCGATCGCCATCTCGGCGGTCGGCGTGTCGGCCGTCAGCACGACCGCGACATCTAGGTTCAGGGCATCGAGCGCATGCGTGAGCTGCGGCGCGCCACCTGGGCACATCCCCACGTAAGCGATGATGACATCGGGCGCGCGCGACTCGGCCAACTCGAGCGTGGTCTCTAGGTCACTGGCCAGCACGGCGTCGTAGCCGAGCATGCGGAGTTGGCGCCCCAGCTGCTGCGCGTGGCGAACGTCGGTGTCTGCGATGAGGATCTTGATGTCAGTCTCCAGGGCGCGAGGGTGTCTGCCCGTCATCGGCGACGGGGCGCGCGCGCTTGACTACATCTTCGACACTCGGGCGCGCGATGCACAGAATGACGACGGCAACGCCCGTTCCCACTGTCGCATTCTGCGTCGCTTGCCGGTCGACTCGGCCGACGGCCGAAGCTCAGGCGCGCTCGAGGTGGTCGGCGACCACCTGCGCCACCGCGCCGGTCAGCCGCTTGCCCATCGGGATGTGCAGGAACTCATTGGGACCGTGCGCATTCGACGCCGGCCCCAAGACGCCGCTGATCATGAACTGCGCCTTGGGGAACTTCGCGCCGAGCATGCCCATGAACGGGATCGTGCCGCCCTCACCCATGTACACCGCCTCGCGGCCGAACCACGCTTGTGATGCGCCGCCGATACTCTCCTGCAGCCATGACGCGAGCGGCGGCGCGTTCCAGCCGGCGGCGCCATTCTCGCCGTCGAAGGTGACCTTGGCGCCGTACGGCGGGTCCTTCTCCAGCAGGGCGCGCAGCGCCTGCGTCGCCTGCTTTGGCTCGCAGGTGGGCGGCAAGCGCAGGCTCAGCTTCAGCGCGGTGAAGGGCCGCAGCACGTTGCCGGCGTTGCCCAGGGCAGGCAAGCCGTCGGCGCCGGTGACCGCCAGGAAGGGGCGCCACGTGCGGTTCAGCAGCAGCTCCACCAAGTCTTGCACCATCGCCTGCGTTTTGCCGGCGAACGGGAATCGCGTGCGCATCGACTCGCCGAGCACGCGCGCGGCGACCTTGGCTTGCTCTTGCCGCTCGGCCGGGATCGCGACGTGAAAATCCTTGGGCTTGATGGCGCCGGTCAGCTCGTCTTCGAGGCGACTGAGCAGCTGGCGGGCGATGCGGAAGCTCGAAGGCACCACACCGCTGGCGTCACCCGAGTGCACGCCTTCGTCGAGGACCTGCACCTTGAGGTTGCCGGCGGCGATGCCGCGCAGCGACGTGGTGCACCACAACTGGTCGTAGTTGCCGCAGCCCGAGTCGAGGCACACCACGAGGCTCGGTGTGCCGATGCGCGCCCTGAGGTGATCGATGTAGAACGGCAGGTCGTAGCTGCCGCTCTCTTCGCAGCCCTCGATCAGCACCACGCAGCGCGCGTGCGGGAGGCCCTGCTCTCGCAGTACGCGCAGGGCGGTGAGCGACGCGAACGCGGCGTAGCCGTCGTCGGCGCCGCCGCGGCCATACAGCTTGTCGCCCTTCAGCACCGGCTTCCATGGGCCGAGGTCCTCGAACCAACCCGTCATCTCCGGTTGCTTGTCAAGGTGGCCATACAGAAGGACGCAGTCGTCTGCGCCGCGCTTGTTCGCTTTGTCCGGTTGCGTCGCAGGAATCTCCATGAAAATCAACGGCGTGCGCGCGTGGCCCTTGGCGTCTTTCAGGCGCACGACCTCGAGTTTCAGGCCCTCGATCTTCTGCTCCTTGCACCAGCCGGCGATCAGATCTACGGCCTTGTCCATGTGCCCGTGCGCGTGCCACTCGGCGTCGAAGGCCGGCGACTTGTTCGGAATCTTGATGTACTCGACGAGCGTCGGCACGATCGAACGATCCCACGTGGTGTCGACGAGAGCCTTGGCCTTGGCATTGTTCATGGTGTCGAGCGTAGGCCTCGACCCGCGTTCGGCAAAGCGTGCGGGCGCTGGGGAACGACCGTCGCTACACTTCGGCCGGAATGAAGTGGCAACCTGTCGCCGCGATGTTGGCGTTGCTCGCGCTGGCGTCGTGGCTGGTGCTCGGCGCCGCCGAAGACCGCCTGGAGGTCGCCCCTGGCGCACACGCGGTGCAGATCCGCGTCGGTACCGGCAAGGGCTGGCTCGAAGTGCAGGACTTGCCCGGCGGCGGCCACGAGTACCGCCCTCGCTATCCAGGGGAGGCGCGTCCGGCGGAGGCAGTGAGCGAAGCCGACCTGCGCCGCGTCTTGGGCGAGACCGGCGTTCGCCTCGTCACCGAGCCAGAGCTGGACTGGGCGTTCCGTGTGCTGAACATCAGCAGTTGGGCCGGCCTTGCCTGGGTGGCGATCGGGGTCTTGGGCCAGGCGCTGTTCTTTGCGCGCCTCCTGGTGCAATGGCTGGCGTCGGAGCGGCTGAAGCAGAGCGTCGTGCCGGTGCAGTTCTGGTGGTACAGCTTGATCGGCGGCGCCATGTTGTTCGTCTACTTCATCTGGCGGCGCGACATCGTGGGTGTGCTCGGGCAGACCACCGGCGTGGTGATCTACGCGCGCAACTTGCGGCTGATCTACAAGAACGCGACGTCGGGTTCCCACGTCGGCCCGCGGCAACCGAACTGAGTCGTACGTCTACGCCGGCGTCGGTCGCCGCCAGAACGCCAAGGCCGCCTCGATCGCGGTCCACAGCGCGAGCAGCAGCATCACGGCGCCGACGATCAGCAGCACCGGGCTTGCCTGCGGATTGCTGATCTGCAACCAGAGCGCGCTCATGGTCATGGCCAGCATGAACAGCGCCGGGAGCCCGACTGCCACCTGCAGTGCGCGTGGCTTGCGCGTGCGCGACAGCCACAGCAGCAGGCCGGTGAGCGTGAGTCCGGCCAGCAGTTGGTTGCTCGACCCGAACAACGGCCAGATCACCTGATAGGCGGGCACGATGTCGCCGCGCGCGTTGGTCGCAGTTTGTGCGACGGCCCACAGCGGCAACCCGAGCGAGACCACGGTGCCGACCAGGCCGGCCCCCTTGCCTCGCCAACCCGTGAACTCGCAGAACAGGTAGCGCGCCAGGCGAGTGCACACGTCGAGGGTGTCGTACACGAACGTGGCGAACGCCAGCATGCCGAAAGTCACCGCTAGCTCCAGCGGCACGCCGAGCGCGGTGAGGAAGCGACCCACGCCGTAGCCGAAGATCTTGTCGGGGTTCATGCCGGCAACCGCCGAGTTGGCCGGCAGCACCATCACGCACGCCAAGGCGATCAGCGCCACGACGCCTTCGAGCAACATCCCGCCATAGCCCACCAAGTGCGCGTCGGACTCGCGATTGAGCTGCTTGCTCGTGGTGCCCGAGCACACCAGCCCGTGGAAGCCGCTGCACGCGCCGCAGGCGATGGTGATGAACAGGAACGGCACCAGCGTTTGACCGTTCGTCGCCACCAACCCTTTGAACGCCGGGAACTCGATCACCGGGTTCTGCAGCACGATGCCGAGCAGTCCGCCAAACAGCATCACGTACAAGAAGAAGCCGCCGAGGTAGCCGCGCGGTTGCAGCAGCAGCCAGACCGGCAGCACCGAGGCGATGCCGCAATACAGCAGAATGATGCGCGCCCAGTGCACCGACGGCACGGCGCCCGCGGCGTGCAAGTCGAGCGGCCACTGCGGGCCCAGCCAAATGGCGGCGCCGACCATCGGCACGAAGATGAGCGTCGACAGCCAGAGCGGGGGCCGCCACAGCTTGGTCACCACGCCCATCAGCACGCCGATGCCCAGGTAGAGCATCGAGCTGGTGGCAACGCCAGCGCCTGCGACGGTCAAGCGCCCGCCCTCGGCGTCGGGTACCGCTACGTCGAGGGTCTCGACAAACGCGCGCGCCGTCACGTCGGTGAAGGCGATGATGACGTAGACCAGCGCGAGCCAGATGTACAGCGAGAACGCGACGTAGACGCGCGTGTTCAGGTGCGCGCGCATGATCGCCGCCACCGACTGTGCGCCGTGACGCACCGAGCCGACCAGCGCGGCGAAGTCGTGCATGGCGCCGATCACGATGCAGCCGATCATGATCCAGAGCAGCGCGGGGCCGTAACCAAACGCGAGGCCGGCGAAGATCGGTCCGGCGATGGGGCCGGCGGCGGAGATCGCCGAGAAGTGCTGCGACAACAGGTAGAAGCGGCCGGTCGGCACGTAGTCGACGCCGTCGCAGTGCGTGTGCGCTGGCGTCGTGGCCTGCGCGTTCAACCCGAACCGCCGCGCCAACCAGCGGCCGTAGATCGCGTATGCGAGCGCGAACAGGGCCAAGCAGCCAATCAGCAACGGCGCGAGTGTCATCGGCGGCCGGGACATTAGGCGGCGAGCGTAGTGAATGCTCGCCGCGCGCACGGACTTTGCGCCCGCCGCGATGCGCAACCCACACCGCTGACCATGTAGGCTCGCACCTGTATGCACATCGAAGACTTCCGCCGCGACGGTCATCGTCTCATCGATTGGGTTGCTGACTTTCGTGCCGGGATCGCAAGCCGACCGGTGATGTCGCGGGCGCAGCCTGGCGACACGCGCGCGCGGCTGCCCAAGGAACCGCCGAGTGAGCCAGAGTCGTTCGAGCGCGTGCTCGGCGATCTCGACAAGTTTGTCGTGCCTGGCTTGTCGCACTTTCAGCACCCGCGCTTCTTCGGCTACTTCCCTTCCAACGCGCTGCTCGCCAGCGTGCTCGGTGATTACCTCAGCAGTGGCCTCGGCGCGCTCGGTCTGTCGTGGCAATCGGCGCCGGCGCTGACCGAAGTCGAAGAAGTGATGACCGATTGGCTACGCCAGATGGTCGGTCTGTCGGCCGGTTGGAGCGGCGTGCTCCAGGACACTGCGTCGACCGCGAGCCTGTTGGCGCTGATCTGCGCGCGCGAACGCAGTTCGGGGTTCTCACTGGCGCGCGGCGGCTTGCAGGATGCGGCCAAGCCGCTCGTGGTGTACGTGTCGAAGTACGCGCACAGCAGCGTCGAGAAGGCGGCGCTGCTCGCGGGCTTTGGCCGCGCCAACGTGCGCGCGATCGGCGTCGATGCAGCGTTCGCGCTCGATCCTGCCGCGCTGGCGACGGCGATGGCCGAAGACGCCGCCGCCGGCCGTGTGCCATGTGCCGTGGTGGCGACGACAGGCACGACCACGACTACCGCCCTCGATCCGGTCGATCAGGTGGTGGCGATTGCGCAACGTCACGGTGCCTGGGTGCACGTCGACGCGGCGATGGCCGGCAGCGCCATGATCCTTCCGGAGTGTCGGTCGATGTGGAAGGGCATCGACGGGGTCGATTCGCTCGTGCTCAACCCGCACAAGTGGCTCGGCGCGGTGTTCGATTGCACCGCGTACTACGTGCGCGACGTCGAGCATCTGGTGCGCGTGATGGGCACCAACCCGAGCTACCTGCAGACGGCGGCCGACGGTTCGGTGAAGAACTACCGCGATTGGGGCATCCCGCTCGGCCGCCGCTTCCGCGCACTCAAGCTGTGGACGCTGATCCGCCTCGAAGGCGTCGCCGGCTTGCAGGCGCGTCTGCGGCGCGACCTCGAGCATGCGCGCTGGTTCGCCGAGCAAGTGCGTGCGCAACCAGGTTGGCGCGTGCTGGCCCCGGTGCCGCTGCAGACGGTGTGCGTGCGGCACGAGCCACCCGGCATGACGCCTGATGAACTGGATCGCCACACGCTGGCCTGGGTCGACCGCATCAACCGCAGCGGCGCCGCCTACCTCACCCCCGCCACGCTCGAAGACCGCTGGATGTGCCGCGTGAGTTTCGGCTCACACACCACCGAGCGCGCCGACGTAGCCGCGCTGTGGACCCTGATGTGCGACAGCGTCTGACCACGACGAATGTGTCAGACACATTCGTCCCGCTCAGTCCAGCTCCAGGCCCTTCTCTTCCTCGCGGGTGATGCCGGTCTCGAATCGGCTGCCGAGGTACACGCGCTTGACGGTCTCGTTCTCGATGATCGAGCGCGAGTCGCCCTCGGCGATCACCTTGCCTTGGTCAAGGATGTAGGAGCGGTCGGCGATGCGCAGGGTGGCTTCGACGCTGTGGTCGGTGATGAGGATGGCGATGTTGCGCGCGCGCAGGCTGATCAGGATCTTCTGGATCTCTTCGACGGTGATCGGGTCGATGGCGGCGAATGGCTCGTCGAGCAGCAACAGCGCCGGGCGCGTTGCCAGCGCGCGGCTGATCTCCAGGCGCCGGCGCTCGCCGCCCGACAGCGAGTGCGCCTTCGAGTTCAGTAGGCGCGACAGCTGTAACTCCTCGAGCAGTTCGAGCGCGCGCTCGTAGCGCTCGGCGCGACCGACGTGGCGTGCCTCCAGCACCGCGAGCACGTTGTCGAGCACCGTCATGTTGCGGAACACCGACGGCTCCTGCGACAAGTAGCCGATGCCGGTGCGCGCGCGGCGATACATCGGCATCTTGGTGATGTCCTTGGTGCGAAAGGACACGCGTCCCGTGTCGGGCTTCACCATGCCCACCACCATGCGGAACGTCGTGGTCTTGCCGGCGCCGTTGGGACCCAGCAGCCCCACGATCTCGCCCTCGTCGACGTGCACGCTCACGTCGTCGACGACGCGCCGCCGCTTGTAGGCCTTGGTCAGTCCGTGCGTTGTCAGCAGCGCGACCATCGTGCAAACGATCTCCTAGGAAGCGGAACGGCTCAACGGATCACGCCAAAGCGCTGCGGGCCAACCGGCCACAGCGGCCAAAAGTTCAGCACTGGTCGGCCCAACACGTGGGCGCGCGGGACGAACTGCATGCGCGAGATCGCGGCTTCCCACGGCCCCGCGTCGCCCTCGAACCACACCGCGCGGCCGTAGCTCTTCTCGGCGGGGTCGAGGTTGGGCTTGCCGCGCAGCACGTGCACCTCGCCCAGCAAGTCGGTGAACACCACCGCGTCTTGGCCGTCAGCCTTGACCAACACCGGGTTCTCGTCGGCGTCGACCGGATCGCTCAGGCCCTTGGGCCGCAGGTTGCCGACCATCTTCTTGGCCGACGGGTTGCGCTTTGGGTCAACCAAGCGGTCGCCGTCGACGCCGAGCGTGATCGCGCGCCACTCGCGCGCGTCCGCCGACTGCTCCGGGTTGTCACCCATCATGAAGTAGTGGCCGTCCGGCACAACGATCGGCACGCCCTTGTCGAGCGAACCGCGCTTGTACTGCACGTCGCGTTCGACCACCAAGTCCGAGAAGCTCACCTGCTCGCCGCCGCGCACCACGATCGTGAGCGTCGCGTCGTTGACCGAGATGTCGTCGAGTACGAGGTGTGGGTGGCAGGCAAGCTCGGCCAACACATCGCCGTCGCGCTCGGCGATCAGCACGCCGTCGACATGCGTGAAGTGGACGTCGGCCGCGATACCCGCGCCGAGCGGGAACGCGAACGACTCGCTCGCCTTCACTTCCGTCGACGCCTCGCGAATCGACAGCTTGCCCTTGTCGCCTTCGACCAGGAGTGCAAAGCGCATCGCCTTCTTACCGCGCGGACGCACGTCCAGTTCTACCGCCAGAGACTCGACCGCGGCGCTGGCTCTGAGCGTGAACGCGGCGCGCACGTCGGTCACCGCCTCGAAGGCCGATGCCATGGTCCCCTGATCCTTGCGCATCGCATCGGCGACCGCCGTGGGATAGCCGTCGTAGACACGGTCGCTGAGGCCACCGCTGCTTTCGTCGGTGTAGCTCAGCGTGACGCTGCGCCCGCGCTCGGCACGAATCGACAGCGTGCTGCCGTCCTCGGTCCAACCCTGACTCGGCTGGCCGGAGAAGTAGCCATCGAACGCCCGCGTCTTGCCGAACAGCGTCATGCGCGCGGGAAAGATCTCTTTCCACTGCACGCGCTGCACCTTCGCCGGCTTGCGGATCGGCGCCAGCTCCTTGTTGTCCTGGTCGACCGGCACGATGTTGCCACCGGCGATGATGAAGCGATCGTTCGGCATGCCGACGATGCGCTTGACGTAGCTCTGGATCTGCCGGATCGGGTAGCGGAACACCGCGATGTCCCAGCGCCGCGGTTCGAAGAGGGCGTAGCGCAGCTTGTCGACGATGAGGCGATCGTGCACGCCAGCAGGCGGGCAGCCCATCATCGTGGGCTGCATCGACGGGGTCGGGATCTGGTACGCCTCCAGCAGGAAGGGCTTGAGCAGCACGGCGAACAGGATCGCGATCGCGAAGGCCTCGATGTTGTCGCGTACCGGACGCGTCGACTTGACCTTCTTCTTGGTCCCAGCCGCTGACGGCGCCATGGTCGTCGCCGTCATCGCTAATCGTCCTCGTCGCTGGTCAGGATCGCCAGGAACGCCTTCTGCGGGATGTCCACGCTGCCGATCGACTTCATGCGCTTCTTGCCTTCCTTCTGCTTCTCCCACAGCTTGCGCTTGCGGGTGATGTCGCCGCCGTAGCACTTGGCGGTCACGTTCTTTGCCATTGCCGCGATGTTCTCGCGCGCGATGATCTTGCCGCCGATCGCGCACTGCAACGCCACCTCGAACATGTGGCGCGGGATCTCCTTGCGCAGCTTCTTCAGCATCTTGCGCCCGCGCAGCTCGGACTGATCCTTGTGGCAGATCACCGACAGCGCGTCGACCTCGTTGCCGGCGACCAGCACGCGCAAGCGCACCAGGTTGCTCGCCTGGTAGCCGATCACCTCGTAGTCCATGGTGCCGTAGCCGCGCGTCAGCGACTTCAGCTTGTCGTGGAAGTCGAAGATGATCTCGGCGAACGGGATCTCCCAACTGATCATCACTCGCTCGCGACCGTAGTACTCGGTCTTGCGATAGATGCCGCGCCGCTCGGTGCCGATCTTCATCACCGCGCCGATGCAGTCAGTGGGCACCACGATGTTCACCTGGGCGATCGGCTCCAGATAGTCGGCGATCGTGGAGGCGTCGGGCAGCATCGACGGCGAGTGGATCTCGAGTTCGACCGGCTCTTCGCCGGGCCGGGGGTGCTGCCGCACGCGGTAGGTGACGTTGGGCGCCGTCTGCACCAAGTCGAGGTCTTCCTCGCGTTCCAGTCGCTCCTGGATGATCTCCATGTGCAGCAGGCCGAGGAAGCCGCAGCGAAAGCCGAAGCCGAGCGCGTCGCTGGTCTCGGGTTCGAAGACGAACGAACTGTCGTTGAGGCGCAGCTTGTCGAGCGACTTGCGCAGGTTCTCGAAGTCGCCGGTGTTCGTCGGATAGATGCCGCAGAACACCATCGGCTGCGGCTGCTTGAACCCCGGCAACGCCGGCGCGCGCAGCTCTTCTTGGGCGTGCGTCACCGTGTCGCCGATCGTCACGTCTTGCAGCTTCTTGACGTTGGCGATCAGGTAGCCGGCCTCGCCAGCGTGCAGCAACGGCTCGGGCATCATCTTGCCCGGCACCAGGCGACCGACCTCCTGCACCTCGTAGGTCATCTTGGTGCTGAGCATGCAGACCATCTCGCCCTTCTTCATCGTGCCATGCAGCACGCGGATGTAGACCACGACGCCACGGTAGTCGTTGTAGTTGGCGTCGAAGATCAGTGCCTGGAGCAAGCCCTTGGGATCGCCCGTCGGGGGCGGCACCTTGGCGACGATTGCTTCGAGCACGGCCACGACGTTGAGGCCGGTCTTGGCCGATACCTGGATCGCGTCTTCGGCGGGCAGGCAGATCGCGTCTTCGATCTCGGTGGCGACTTCTTCGGGGCGCGCGTGCGGCAGGTCGATCTTGTTGATGACCGGGATGATGGTGAGCTTGTTCTGCTCGGCGAGGTGCGCGTTCACCACCGTCTGCGCCTCGACGCCCTGCGACGCGTCGACCAACAGGATGGCGCCTTCGCACGCCTGCATCGACTTCTGCACTTCGTAGTTGAAGTCGATGTGACCTGGGGTGTCGATCAGGTTGAAGAGGTAGGTCTTGCCGTCTTGTGCCTTGTAGCGCATCGCCACCGGGTGCGCCTTGATGGTGATGCCGCGCTCGCGCTCGAGGTCCATCGAATCGAGGTGCTGCGCCGTCATGTCGCGCTTCTGCACCGTGCCGGTCAGTTCGAGCAGGCGATCGGCGAGCGTCGACTTGCCGTGGTCGACGTGGGCGATGATGCTGAAGTTGCGGATCAGGGAAAGCTCAGTCACGGGGCGGGGATGGTAGCGAGCAGGCGCAGTCGAACTCCGGGGCGTTGCCGACAATTCACGATTCGCGATCGCCTGGTCTGATGCGCCACCGAACCCAGTCGATCCTACCCGGCGTCAAGCGCTGTTCACGCGCGCCGTTCTTGGCGCGCGCCACGCGTCGGCGAGATGCCACCAGAGCCACGTTCCCAGGCCGGCCCACGCGATGACTCCGAGTTCGGGCGTCCAGCCGGGGAAGGGCGCGTAGAAGGCGGAGTACCACTGCGGGCCGCGCACCAAATACACGGCGTAGAGCGAGCCGATGAACAGGCCCGAGCTGACGCCCCAGAACACGCCCGCGCCGATGTGTACCGCGAGCAACAGCGGCGCGACGAAGGCGACGTACTGGACGCCGAACCCCGGGGCGAAGAACAGGAAGAACCCGCTCACGATGGCGACCTGCTCGCACATCAAACGCAGCGATGTCCTGGTTGGCCCAGTCCCACGCGGCCATGGCGTAGTAGCCGAGGAGCGGCGGGTGGTTGTAGAGCTGGACCGTGCGGTAGGTCTCGGCGAGCCCGAGTCTGCCGACGTGATCGCCGTGACTCGCCCAGGTGAGCACGTCATTGCTGCCGATGCTGCCGTACCAGATCGCGAGGCGCACCAATACGCCGACGGCAATCCAAACGGGCCACAGGGAACGCATCACACCGACGATCGCCAAACCAGAGCGCGTGTGTCATGCGAATTCTCATCGCGGGGGTCCGCAACTCAAACAGGAGATCGATCACGGCGTGTCCATCGCCCGTTGACCAGCGACCGCTCTCCCCTACGCTCCGTTCGCCGCCCGCGGACCCGACGAAGAGTGAGCTCGAAACGACACGACAACTGCATCCATGGCGGCCGGCTGCACCCTCGCAGCGCGCGAGCCGCGTGGGGCCTCGCGGGTTGCCTGTGGGCAAGCACCGCGGCCGCCGCGCCGATCTGTGCCCAGCGAGCTCCGACGCCGGGCCCGCGCCCCAACTGCAGTATGAGGTCGGCCGCGTCACGGTGGAGGGCGGCATCGCCACGATCGACCTGCCTGCTGGCTGGCGCTACCTCCAGCCGGCTGGCGCTCGGTATGTGGTCGAGAAGGTCTGGGGCAATCGCCCCAACCCGAGCACGCTTGGGCTGGTGTTGCCACCGACGCCGTGGGGCGGCCTTCTGGTGTCGTACGACCCGCGCGGCTTCGTGACCGATGACGACAGCGGCAGCATCGATTCAGACAGCATCATGCGGGATCTGCAGCAAAGCCTCGACGCGGCCAACCCCGCGGCTCGCCGCGCCGGCCAGCCGGCCGTGCGTCTCCTGCGTTGGGCCCAGCCGCCGGCCTACGACCCCGACGCCCGCAAGCTGTCGTGGGGGCGCCTGCTGCAGGCCGAGGGCGCGACCGCGCCCACGTTGAACTACGACGTCAGGATCCTTGCAGCCGACGGCGTGCTCGTGCTGCAGGCGGTTGCCGCGGCGAAGGAACCAGAGAAGATCGTCGCCGACTGCCAGCAAGTTCTGGCGCGAATCGAACTCGCCCTCGGCCGTCGCTACGAAGATCACGACCCGCTGCGGCACCGCCGTGCCGGACACGGCCTGGCGGCGCTCATCACTGCGCTGACGCGGCCGGCCGTCGGTCTTGTTCGGCTCATGATCAAGCCGGTGCTCGTGCTCGTCGTCGTGCTGGCGGCGGTCTGGTGGCGGCGGAAGAAGCGCGATGCCGCAGCGCGGCAAGCGAGCTGAGCTAGTCGTCACGAATCATGGTGCGATCGTTGACCAGGCTTTCGCCGCAACACTCCTGCCGCATCGACTTCGCGCGTCCGATCCCGTAATGCGGTGGGCACGTCCCCTTCTTGACTAGGTAACTACCGGTGACTACCTTGGCGTTGTGAAAGCCATCGGCATCAAGCAGCTCAAGGCGCGTCTGTCGGAGTTCGTACGCCTGGCAAAGGCCGGTGAGACGGTACTGATTCTCGACCGCGACGAAGTTGTGGCCGAACTGGCTCCGCCTCGACTCAAGCGCCAATTGCCGAAAGGTGAGAGCGACGCCTTCGAGGAGCTAGCACGTCAAGGCCACGTCACTTTGCCGCAGATCCGCAAGACCAAGCGCTGGACGTGGCGCGTGCGCGGCTTGGGCCTGCCCGCCGGATCGGCTCAGGGCATTCTCGACGATCTGCGCGCCGAGCGTTGAGCATGGGTGGGGTCATCTATGTCGAGACCTCGGCGGTGCTGCGGGCGACCATCGAGTCAGGAACGAGCCCTCGCATCGAGTCTGATCTGCGGCGCGCTGACCGCCTCGTCACCTCGCGACTGTCGCTCGTCGAGGTGGCTCGTGCGCTGCACCGCGTGCGCCGCGAACGGCGTCTTCCCGAACCGCGACTTGCTCAGTTAGAGCGCGACATCAACGCACTCTGGCAACGTTCGACGATTTGGGAGATCACGCGCGAGGTTTGTGACCTCGCCGCGCAGGTGACCCCACACTTGGCGCTGCGCTCGCTCGACGCGATTCACGTCGCTACCTTTCTGCTCGCTGTCCGCAAGACGGAGGACTTGCAGATGCTGAGCACAGACGTGCACGTTCGCGCTGCGCTCGGCTTGCCGGATCAACCGTAGCCAGGCCGCGACGAGAACGAGAGCGACGAGCGCGGTGCGAGCGACATGCCGTCAGGTTAGCCAAACGAGCCGGTCGACGTCGCGCCTACGGGACGCCGAACCCGAGGCTCAGACCGTTCGTCGACGTGATCGCCGTGATCCCAGCGCCGTTGAACTGGACCTGCAGGGCTTGGTGATACAGCCTGGCGAGCACGAGGCGCGGGTTGTTCGGCACCGGGATCGTGGTGGCCACCGCGCCGGTGGTGTTCGTCACTGTCAGCATGATGTCGAACGTCGACAGCAGGTCGCAACCGACGACGCCCGCGGGATGCAGCGCCGACAACGGAGTTGGGATCGAGTTGATGCCGTACAGCACGAGCACGATCGAGACGGGCGTCAACCCGCTGGCGGTGGTCGTGAAGTTGCGGCCGACCCACGGGCGGTTGTCCTTCCCAGTGGGGCTGAGGGTCAGGCCGTTGCAGCCGTTGCCGAGGACCGGCGCGGCCGCGACGGGGTTCGCCTGATACTCGCAGGTCGCGGTGATGGTGCCGGTGCCCGAAGGGTTCTGGCCGCTCACCTTGTAGACCTTGCCGAGCGCAGGAATGTAGGCGCCGAAGTAGCGGCTGATGCGGCCGATCACCGGGTCAGCCGTGCCGAATGCGGCGGCCCCGTAGAGCAGCCACTCGTTGCTGACGGAGTCGAACTCGCTGCACCAGGTCGACGGCGAGCCGCCGTAGTCGTTGCCGTAGCCGCCACCGCCCGCGGTGTTCGGCACGCTGATGCCCTGGCCGCCTTGCAGCACCACGCGCCGGCGCGCTTGATCGTAGACCGCATGGTTGCCCGTCGTGCCGTGCGGGATGACGTTGGTGATCGGGGTGATGAGCACCCAGTTGTTGGCAGTGAAGCGCCACGCGTCAAGGTGGCGCACGTTGGGCGTCACGCTCGCGTCATCGCCGGCGCACAGGAACACATCGCCGCAGTCGGCGCGCGTCACGAGGCTGTGCAGACGGCGCGCGGGCGGCGAAGACGCGGGGTTGAACAGCGTCCAGGTGCCGGCCAGGAAGATCCAAGTCTCGTTCGACGGTGGCGTGGCTGGCGTGCTGATCGCCGTTTCGCCGCCGAACAGCAGCATGCCCCCGGTGCCCGGATCGTACGCCATCGCGGCGAAGCGCCGGGCCGAGGGCGTGGTCGGGGGGTTCACGTTGACCCAGCCATTGGTCGAATCCCATTCCCAGGTGTCGCCCAACAGGACCGGCGTCGCGCCGCCGGTGTCGCCGCCGAACACCATCAGCTTGCCGCGTG
>JANPER010000155.1:0-28013 GCA_031423015.1 Planctomycetota bacterium
GGCAGCAGCAGGCCCTGGTTCACATCGTCGCATTTCCGGAACGCGCCCATGTTGCACCTACGCGCGAGCGGTCACCACTGGCTCAAGTCGCCGGCTCTTCTTCGGACTTTCCGGGCCGTCCCGTGACGCAGACTCCTAGCCCGGACCATTCACGAGGGAGCGAGCGAAAGCCCGCTATGCCGCACGGTGAGAAGGCGCGCGGCGCATCACTGCATCGTGATCTCGAGGCCGGGGGACATCTCGCCGATCAGCGGACTGAAGCTCGGGAGCAGCACGGTTTGCAGGTCCACGGTGCCGCGGATGCTGGCCGGCAGCGGCACGGGCAGATTCAACGCGCCGGATGCGGGAATGCTCACCGGTGTCAGCACGGCAAGCGCGCGGGCGGGGTCGAGCAGCAACAGCCCGAACGGGACCGGCACGCGCGCTCGGCCCATCGCGGCCAACAGCACCCCGGTGCTGCCGGGCGTGCCGCCGATGCGCAAGCCGAACTGCGCGTTGCCGGCGCGGGGCAGGCCGCCGAAGGTGCCGAGGAAAGGCAGGCTAGGCCCCGATGGCGACGCGGGCCCGTAGTTCGTCGGGTTGCGCCGCACGGCGATGTCGATCGGATTCAACACGACGCCCGCACTCCATGGCGTCGACGTGCCAGCCAGCGTGTCGACGAGGAACAGCGGCGAGAGCGGATTGCGCGGCAACGCGAACACCGCCACCAGACCAGCGGCCGCAATCGCGTCCGACGCTTCGACGCCGGCGGGCGAGCCCGCCACCAGGGTGGGCGTCGCGCTCGGCGCGTGCGGCAGGCGAGCGACGCAGCCGCTTCCCAGCCGCGACGCGGCGCACACGATCAACGTGCCGTCGGCGTCCACGTCGAGGCCGCCGAAGCTGGACACCTGCACGAACTGATGCACCTGGAACGGCGCGGGTCCGGTCGGCAGAACGGGGAACGACACGACTTCGAGGTTGACGATGAAGAAACTCTGCTCGAACGCGCCGACCCAACGATCGCCGGCGGCAGCGACCGCGCGCAGACTGCCCGCGGGAAACCCGGCGGTCGACAGCGCGGTCACGGCGCGCATGGAGTCGACAAGAAAGGCCGCGGTCTGCGGCATCGGGTTGGCGACGAAGACGGTCTCGGTGGCGCCCACGAGCAGGCTGCCGTCGGGACGTTCCTTGACGTCGGACAGATGCCACAGTTCGTTGGCCGGGACCACCATGACGGTCGCGAACGTTTGGTCGCTCGTCGCAGCGTTGCCGCTCAGCGTGATGCGGCGCAGGTCGAGCGGGCGCGCCGTACGACTGCCGCGGTTGTCGAGACCGAGCCCAACGTAGAGCACGCCGGTGTCGGTGATCAGCACGGAACGGGCGCCGTCGAACTCGGAGGTACCGATGGTGGCTGGGTCCAGTCCCGAGATGTCGGTGCTAGCACCAGCGCGATCGACCAGCTTGAGACCGCCGGCGGCACCGCCCGGCGGCTTCCACGCGACGATGGCGGTTCCGGGCGCGACCTGCGCAGCCGCGGTGGCGGCGAGAACGAGAGCGACGAGAGTGGGTGCGTACATGAAACAGAAGTGGTCGGTGACGGGCTCTGGGCGTGACCGCAGAGATCCGAGTGGCGCGCATGATACGAACTCGCGCCGCGCGTCGCTGTCGTTCGGGACCGGGCAGAGGCCTTGGGTGATCGAAGACGTGACGGATCTGGTCGGAGGCGAAGCCTCGCTAGGTCTTGTCGTTCTTCAGTCAGGCAACGATCTGGGAGCGGGTTGTGTTGCGGGATTGCCCCGCGCGCCGCGGTCTTGGCCAATTCGGGCCGGGCGTGTCCTGTCGCGCCCGCGGGGTCAGCGCTACCGTCCTGTCTCGGACCATGCGAGACCGTCCCATCAACGTCGCCCTCACCCTGGCATGAGAAACCTCGCGATCCTTCTGGTGTGCAGTGCGGTCCTGACCGCGCAGCACGAGGTCCGTTCCTTCACCAAGCAGCAGATCGAGACCCGCTTCTTCTGCGAAGGCGCGACGTTCGGCGACCTCGACCGCGACGGCAAGGCCGACATCGTGGCCGGCCCGTTCTGGTACGCGGGGCCCGAGTTCAAGACGGCGCGCGAGATCTACGCGCCGACGCCGTTCGAGACCAAGGTCTACTCCGACAACTTCTTCGCCTTCGTGCGCGACTTCGACGCCGACGGCTGGAACGACGTGCTGGTGATCGGCTTCCCCGGCCAGGACGCGGCGTGGTACGCGAACCCCCGCGGCGAGGATCGGCACTGGACGAAGCACGTGGTGTTCCAGGGCGTCGACAACGAGTCGCCCGACTTCACCGACCTCGTCGGCGACGACAAGCCCGAGCTGGTGTGCCAGTTCCAGGACCGGCTCGGCTACGCGGTCGTCGACTGGAGCGAGCCGACCAAACCATGGACGTGGCATCCGATCTCGGTGGCCGGGATCGGCGGGCGCTTCACGCACGGGCTCGGCATCGGCGACATCGACGGCGACGGCCGCAAGGACGTGCTGTGGAAGCACGGCTGGTGGCGGCAGCCCGAGTCGCTCGCAAGCGATCCGACCTGGGAGGGCCACGCCGTCAACTTCGCGGGCAACGGCGGCGCGCAGATGCTGGTGTTCGACGTCGACGGCGACGGCGACAACGACGTGGTGACCAGCGACAACGCACACGGCTATGGGCTCGCGTGGTTCGAGCAGGCGCGCACCACGGGCAAGATCGCGTTCACCAAGCACCGCATCATGGGCAGCGAGGCGCGCGAGAACCCCTACGGCCTGGTGATCGGCAACCTGCACGCGCTGTGCGCTGCCGACATGAACGGCGATGGGCGCATGGACTTCGTCACCGGCAATCGCTACTTCGCGCACGGTGGCCGCGACCGCGCCGACGGCGAGAGCCCGAGCGTGACCTGGTTCGAGCTGCGTCACATCGACGGCGTAGTGAGCTTCGCGCCGCACGAGGTCGACGGCAACTCGGGAGTCGGCACGCAGGTCGTCGTCGGCGACGTCGACGGCGATGGCCACGCCGATGTCGTGGTCGGCAACAAGATGGGGACGTTCGTGCACCGCCAGCAGGTGCGCAAGGTCTCGTCGAGCGAGCGTCGCAGCGCGGAGCGGCGCGAGATCGCGCGCCAACGGGCCAGGTCCGGCGCCGACCGCAGCGGCGGCAGCCTGCCCAAGGCGGCGGACGGACGGGCGCTGAACCTGGACTTCGAAGCCGGCGACCTGCGCGACTGGCAGGCCGCCGGTGACGCGTTTGCGGCGCTGCCGGTCGACGGCGACGCGGTCGCCGCCCGGCGCAACGACATGCGCAGCGCCCACGCCGGCCGCTACTGGGTGGGCAGTTTCGCGTCGGCGGCCTCGGACGAGCCGCGTGGCACCCTGACCTCGGTGACGTTCACCCTCGACCGGCCGTTCGTCAGCTTCCTGGTGGGCGGCGGCAACAAGGACCGGGCGACCCGCGTCGAGGTCGTCCGCGCCGATACGGGGAAGGTGGTGTTCAAGGCGTCGGGCCAGGACGACGAGGCGATGCTGCTGGTGATCGCGGAACTCGCGGCACACGTCGGCCAACAGATCTTCCTCCGAGTGGTCGACGACGCGACCGGGCACTGGGGTCACGTCAACTTCGACGACTTCCGCGTGCACGCCGAGGCGCCGGGGACGCCGGCGAACACGCAGGGCTACTCAGCGTCGGAGGCGACCCTCCGCATGCGCGTGCCCAGCGGCTTCGAAGTGCAGGCGTTCGCTGCCGAGCCGGACCTGCGCCAGCCCATCGCGCTCGCGCTCGACGAACGCGGCCGGATCTGGGTGGCCGAAGCGTTCTCCTACCCGCGCCGACAACCCGATGGCGAGGGCAAGGACACAATCCTGGTGTTCGAAGACCAGGATGGCGACGGCACGATGGACAAGCGCACGGTGTTCAAGAACGACTTGAACCTGGTGAGCGGACTCGAGGTCGGCTTTGGCGGCGTGTGGGTCGGGGCGGCGCCCTATCTGCTGTTCATCCCCGATCGCGATGGCGATCTCGTGCCCGACAGCGAGCCGCGCATCGTGCTCGACGGCTGGCACTACGAGGACACGCACGAGACGCTGAACGCGTTCAAGTGGGGACCCGACGGCTGGCTCTACGGCTGCCACGGCGTGTTCACCCATTCGCGCGTCGGCAAGCCGGGCACTCCCAATGCCGAGCGCACGCCGATCAACGCCGGCGTGTGGCGCTTGCACCCGGTGCGCGAGGAGTTCGAGGTGTTCGCGCACGGGTCGAGCAACCCGTGGGGCATCGATTTCGACGACCGCGGCCAGGCCTTCATCACCGCGTGCGTGATTCCGCACCTCTACCACGTCGTCCAGGGCGGCAGGTATCGCCGGCAGTCGGGCAAGCACTTCAACCCGTACGTGTACGGCGACATCACGACCATCGCCGACCATCTCCACTACGTCGGCGAGGATCCGTGGGACGGCAACAGCCTGTCCGACTCGGTCGGCGGTGGGCATGCGCACTGCGGCGGGATGATCTACCGCGGCGGCCGCTTTCCGGCGGAGTACCACGGCGTGTTGTTCATGGACAACATCCATGGCCACCGCATCATCACCGACGTGCTACGGCGGTCGGGCTCGGGGTACGTGGGCAGCCACGGTCCCGACTTCCTGGTGGCGAACGACCAGTGGTTCATGGGCGTGGCGTTCGACTACGGCCACGACGGCAACGTCTGGCTGATCGACTGGTACGACCAACAGAGCTGTCACAAGAAGGACCCCCTGGTCTGGGACCGCAGCAACGGTCGCCTCTACAAGATCAGCTACGGCGCCGGCGCGGTGCCCACGGTCGACCTGCGCAGCAAGACCGACGCCGAGTTGGTCGCGTTACTCTTCGACGCCAACGAGTTCTACGGGCGGCGCGCCCGGCGACTGTTGCAGGAGCGCAAGGCGATCGGCGTCGCCGACTCGCTGCGTCCGTTCCTCACCGACGCCGACGAGACGCGCCGGCTGCGCGCGCTGTGGGCCCTGCACGTAACCGCCGGGCTCGACGATGCCCTGGTCGACACGCTGCTTGTGAACGACTCGGAGTACGTGCGGGCCTGGACGATCCAACTCGCGCTGGAGGACCGGGCCGTGACCGACGCCCAGGTGCGCACCCTGGTAGCGCTGGCGGCGAAGGACCCTTCCCCGGTGGTGCGCCTGTACCTCGCCGCAGCGATGCAGCGCCTGCCGCACGCGACGCGCTTCTCGCTCGCCGAGCGCTTGGGCGCGCACGCCGAGGATGCCGAGGACCACAACCTGCCGCTCATGGTGTGGTTCGGTGTCGAGGCGGCGATCCCGAGTGATCCAGGCCGGGCGCTCGCGCTGGCGCGGACCACGGTGCTGCCGCAGATGCACGAGTTCATCATCCGCCGGCTCACCGAAGCCGGCGGTGCGGCGCTGGCTGCGGTGATCGATGCGGTGGCCGCGACCCGCACGGCGGCGGATGCGGTGGCACTGCTGCGACCGGCGCAGACCGCGTTGGAGCGGCATGGCGAGGCGGACATGCCGGACAACTGGTCGAAGGCGTACGACGCGATCGCGCGCATCGACGACAGCGAGGTGCGCGAACTCGCAGTCTGGCTCGGCGGCACGTTCGGCGATCCACGCGCGCAGCCGGAGCTGGCACGACTGGCTGCCGACGCCAGCGGTGATCTCGAGCGGCGCGAACGCGCTCTCGACTTGCTGGTGCGAACCAAGGGCACGGCGGCGGCGCATTCGGTGCGCGCGCTGATCACCGACGAACACCTCGGCGCGCGCGCGATCCGCGGCCTGGCCTCGTTCGAGGACCCCGCCGTCCCCGAACTCCTGCTCGGCCGTTGGTCCGGGCTGCCCAAGGACTCGCAGCGCGCCGCGATCACCACGCTCGCCAGTCGCGCGGCGTGGGCCAAGGAGTTGCTCGCGTGCGTCGAGCGCGGCGGCCTGCCCAAGGAAGCCCTCGACGCGACGGCGCGGCAGGACATTGCACGCCATGCGGACCCGGAGGTGGATACGTCTCTCGCCAGGGTGTGGGGTCGGACGCGCATCCCGACCGGCGAGATGCGCGAGCTGGTCGCGGCTTACAAGAAGAAGCTGACGCCGACCGTCCTCGAAGGCGCCGACCTCGCCAACGGCCGCGCCCTGTTCGCCCGGACCTGCGTCGCCTGCCACAAGCTGTTCGAGACGGGTGGCGAGCTGGGTCCGGACATCACCGGCTCCAATCGGGCCAACCTCGACTACATCCTCGGCAACATCCTCGACCCCAACGCCGAGGTGGCGCGCGACTACATGCTGGCGGTCGTCCACCTCGAGTCGGGCAGCATCGCGTCGGGCATGCTCGCGGACGAGACCGACACCGCGGTCACCCTGCGCAACCAGGGCTCCTCGCAGGTCATCGTGCGCCGGGACATCAAGAAGATCGAGCGGTTGGAGCAGTCGCTGATGCCGCCGGGCCAGCTGCAGGGCATGACCGACGACGAGGTCCGCGATCTCGTCGCCTATCTCGGCGCACAGAAGCAGGTGCCCATGCGCGCAACCGCCGCAACCGCCGCGCAGTTCTGGAACGGCAAGGATCTGACCGGGTGGACGGCCGACCCCGAGGTCTGGGGCGTGCAGGACGGCGAGATCGTGGGCCGCACCGCCAGCGGGCTCGCCCACAACGACTTCGCGATCAGCAACCAGCAGGTGGGCGACTTCGAGCTGACCTTCGAGGTCAAGCTCGTCGGGGATCGGGGTAACAGCGGCGTGCAGTTTCGCAGCGAGAGCATGCCGAAGGGCGAAATGCGCGGCTATCAGGCCGACATCGGCCCGGGCTGGTGGGGCAAGCTGTACGAGGAGAACGGCCGCGCGCTGCTGGCCGCGGAGTCCGGCGAGCGGCACGTGCGCAAGGGCGACTGGAACAGCTACCGCATCGTCGCTGAAGGCGCGCACGTGCGGACGTGGATCAACGGTCAAGCGTGCGTCGACATCGTCGATCAGCCGGGCGCCCGGAGCGGCGTCATCGGCTTACAGGTGCACTCGGGCGGGCCGACCGAGGTGCGGTTCCGCAAGCTGCAGCTGACGCCGAAGTGAGCGGCGCGGCCTCTACTTCGCCGGCTCGTCGATCCGCAGCGCGCGGTAGCCGCCGATCGATTTGAAGTACAGCGCGAGCAGCAGATAGATCGCCGCCATCACCGCGGGGATGACCGAGTCGGCGCGCAGGGTCTGGCGGTCGCCGGCGATGCTGGCCTCGATCAGCTTGCGCTCGTCGGGCGCGAGTTTGTCCAGCGCTGCCTTCGGATCGGTGACGCCGGTCGTCGCGAGGTCCTTGCGCAGCTTGCCGAGCTTCTCCTGCACGGCGCCCAGCTTCTTGCCGTCGATGCCCTTCACCTCGGCGAACATCAGGAAGCGACTCGGGGTCGGAGACTCGTTGCTCGCGTACACCGCGGCGTCGGCGGCGCGCAGCTCGGCGCCGGCGAAGCGGTCCTTGGCGTAGCCGAGGCCCGGGCCGCCGAGCACGCCGGCCGACAGCATGCCGATGCCGCCCATCATGCTGATGGGGATGGCGCCAGTGCGCGGGAAGCGATCGCTGGCCACGGCCAGCATCGTCGGCCAGAAGAACGTCTTACCGACGGCGTAGACCGCGAGCGCCAACATGGCGCCGTAGAAGGTCTCGATGCCGGCCGCGAGGTTGAGGCCGACGCAGGCGAGCACAGCACAGGTGAGCAGGATCCCCACCGGCGACAGGCCCAGGCGCTTCTCGATGAAGTCGGCGCAGAAGCGCAGGCTGAACATGATCGCCGAGGTGAACACGAACAGGATCTTGCCCTGGTCCGGCGTGAGGAAGTTGCCGGTGATGTTGCTGATCCAGGAGTCGGTGCCGAGTTCGACGGCGCCGATGAGCATGTGCGCCACGAACAGCGTGAACAGGAGCCAGGCACCGGGCGAAAAGCGCGTGAGGACACCGACGACGATCAGCAGTGAGCCGGCGATGCCGTAGCCCAGACCGGCGCCAAAGCCGAGCGAGCCGAGGAAGAACTGGCTCAGCAGCACGCACACGATGAGGCCGCCCAGCATGCCGACGTCCTTGAACATCTCGGCGAAGCTCAGACCTTTCTGTTTCGCCTCGGACATCGGCGTGTGCTGCCCAAGGAACAACGCGCCGTAGAACAACGTGGGAATCAAGAACAGCGCGAGCTGCGCCTTCCATGGCCACGCGTCGCCGATCCACCAGCCGGCGAATCCGCCTAACACGAGGCCCGCGGGCCAGCTCGCGTGCAGGATGTTGAGGTAGTGGGTGCGGTTGCTGGGGAACAGCGTCGCCACCAGCGGATTGGCGACTGCCTCCAGCGTGCCGTTGGCGAGCCCGAACACGAAGGTGCCCCAGAACATGAGCTGGAACGCGAGGTCCGTGTTGTCCGCCGAGGCGCCGAGCGCGCTCACCGCCGAGATCAGGTGGAACAGGAACGCGGCGATGACCAGCTTGCCGTAGCCGAGCCGATCGCAGACGAGGCCGCCGGTGATGATCGCGAAGCAGAACCCCGAGAACATCGCCCCGTTGATGCTGCCGATCTGTTCGTCGGTGAAGCCGAACTCCCGGCGCCAGGTGTCGATGATCCCGGTCCGGATGCCGAAGCCCACCCCCGCGGCGAGGATCGCGAAGAAGCCGGCCCATAGAAGTCGCCCGGCGTTCGGAGCGATCCCGTCGCGTTTGAAGTTCATGCGCTACTGGGCAGCTTTACCCTTCGCATCGCGAACATCAAGCAGCTGTCCCCACAACGCCGACCATCGCGCACCCCATCGCCCGAACACGGCAGGCCGAAGGCGCGACAGATCGCGATGGGTCGAGCGACCGGAATCGTGACCGGCGGGTGAACCTCGCCTCACTCGCTACGATCCCGTCGCTATGTCCGTCTCCACCCCGACCGGTCAACTGGGCGAACGGCTGGCCGACAACATCGGCCGGGTGCTGCTCGGCAAACAGAATGCGATCCAGTTGGCGACCATCGCGCTGTTCGCCGACGGCCACCTCCTGATCGAGGACAACCCCGGCGTCGGCAAGACGCTGCTGGCACGCGCCCTCGCCAAGTCGCTCGACCTGCCGTTCCAACGCGTGCAGTGCACGGCCGACCTGCTGCCCGCCGACATCCTCGGCGGCCACGTGTATCAGCCGGCCACCGGCGACGTGGTGTTCCGGCCGGGGCCGGTCTTCACCTCGGTGCTGGTCGCCGACGAACTGAACCGCACGCCGCCGCGCACGCAGTCGGCGCTCTTGCAGTGCATGCAAGAACGCAAGGTGACGATCGACCGCACAACCCACGACCTGTCGGACCCGTTCTTCGTCGTGGCCACGCAAAACCCACAGACGTTCGCCGGCACCTATCCGCTGCCCGAAAGCCAACTCGATCGCTTCGCCCTGCGCATCAAGCTCGGCTATCTCGACAGCGAAAGCGAGGCCCAGGTGGTGGCGCGCGCCGACAGCTTCCGCGACCTCGACACGCTGCCGGTGATCGCCAGCGCCGACGCCGTGCGCGCGGCACAACGGCAGACGCGCAGCGTGCGCGTCGATGCCTCGCTCGTGCGCTACATCGTTGCCTTGGCACAGGCAACGCGCGCGCACGGCGACGTGCGGGTTGGCGTGAGCACGCGCGGCGCGCAGGCGCTGCACCGTGCTTGCCAAGCGCGCGCCCTGCTGCTCGGCCGTGACTATGTTTCGCCCGATGACGTGCACGCGCTGGCCGCGCTGGCATTCGCGCATCGTCTCAGCGGACTGCCCGATACCAGCTCCGCCGAGGCTGTGGTGCACGAGATCCTCGCCACCACGCCGGTGCCGGAATGAGCGGCAAGACCCCGCGGCCGGTGCTCGATCTGACGCCAACTGGACGCGCGGTGGTGATCTTGGCCTCGTTGGCCCTCGGTGCCGCCTGGACGACCGGCAGCGAACCGGCGCGCGTGGCGGCTTGCTTGCTGCTCGCGCCGCTGCTCACCGATTGGGTGTGCAAGCTGCGACGCTTCGACGGGGTCACGATCAGCGTCGGCAAGCGCCGCACGCGCGCCGGAGCCGTGCTGCACGAGGCGATCACGCTGCAACATCGCGGCCGCCGCGCGCTGTGGCACGTGCACGTGACTGAGCATGGTTTGTTGGCCAGCACGCGCGGCCAAGGCGCACACGTCGAGCACGTGCCGAGCCTCGGCGCCCGTGAACTCCAACTGACCCTGCGCGCGCGCACCCGCGGGCGCGCCTCGACGCGCTTGTTCGTGTTGACCACGCAGCATCCGTTCGGCTTGGTGCGACTGTCGACACCGGTCAACCCTGCGACCCTCGTGATCGCCGAGCCAGCGCGCATCGCCTTGCCCATGCCGATTGGCGACCACGGCCGCGACAACGAAGACGCCCACGACAGCGTGCGCGGTCGCGACGCCGAGGCCTTCTACGCGCTGCGCGAAGTACGCGACGGCGAGGACTTCGCCCGCGTGCACGCGCTGCGCTCCGCCAGCCTCGGCACGCCGGTGCGCGTGGTGCGCCGCGGCGCGGCGCAGCACCACGTCCGCCTGTTGCTCGACCTGCGTTCGCCGCCGGGGCGGCTGCCCCACCGACACCAAGACCACGCCTTCGAGTGGGCGTTGAGCGCGGCAACCACGTTGGTCGAACAGTTCGCGCGCCACGGGCGCGCCTGCGACGTCGTGGTGTTGGGCAAGAACCGCGTCAGCTTCGAAGGGCTCGGCGATCGCACGCCGCCCAGCGCGTTCTTCGAACACCTCGCGAGCGCGCGCCCGCACGGCTACGCGCCGGCCCCCGAGGCCACCCTGGCGTGGCTGGCGGCTGGCGCCGGCGACGTGTTCTGGATCATGGCCGGCGGTTTCGCCGCCACCAACGAGCGCGAGCGCGCCGGCGGGCGCGTGCAGTGGTTGGAGTGGGTCGCGTGAAAGCGCTGCTGCTCGGTCCAGCTGATGGCTCGCTCGCCTGCGCCGCCGCGCTTGCGCTGTACGCGTTGCCGCCCGCCATCGTGCCGTGGCCGTGGTTCGCTGGGCATGCACTGCCGGGCGTCGTCCTGGTGCTGAGCCAACGCTGGCGACCGCAGCAGCCCATCGCGGGCGTCGTCGGCGCGGTGCTGGCGTTGCTCTGCGTCGGCGCCGTCCTGCGAGTTGCCGTGCCAGCGACCGATGCCGCCCCCATCGCGTGCATCTTGGTGACGCCGCTCACGTATTTTGCTCTGCGCCGCTCACCGATCGACCGGCGCTACGCGGTCTTCCTCCTGTTGTGCCTGTTGGTCATCGCCAGCGTACTAGACGTCGCACGCGCGCGGCCGTGTGCGCTGGCCTTCGCGATCTGCGCCACGCTGATGCTGGCGCAAGACGCGAGCGCCCTGGCGCGCCGGACCCGCGTCTCACCAGGACGGCCAACGGCGCCCTGGATGCAGCGCGCGCGGCAGATGCTGACGATGACCGCACTCTGCGTGCTGACCGCGGTGAGCCTGTTCCAGATCCTGAGCATCGCTCCGGTGCCTGATTACCGCCGGAACGTGGTAGCCGAAGGTAACCCCGACCGCGCGCGGCACGCAACGCAAGGCCTGAGCACACAGTTCGACCTCAGCGCCGCCGACGGCTGGCTCGACACCGTGCGTGATCTCCAGGCGCCGGCGCTCGCCACCGTGCGCTGCGACGACGGCCCGGCGCCTTTGGACCTCTACCTGCGCTTCACGCACTTCGACCTCGCGGGCGCCAATCACTGGGCGACCAGCAAGACGATGATTTACCCGCAGCCCGAGCCCGACGGGTGGACCCTGTTCGCGCCGCTGCCCACGGCGCACGGTCGCAGCTACACCATCGAGCGCGAACGGCTCGGCAACGGGCACTTGCTGTTGCCCGAGGGAACGTGGCGCGTGCACGGTGTACACGGACTCGAAGGTCACGCCGACCACGGTCTACTGCGCGAACGAAGCCCGAGCGACGAGCCGTTGACCTACCGCGCGTTCACCGTCGCCGCCGACAGCACACCGTTGCGCATCGATCTGCGCGCCATGCACCTGCTGAGTCTGCCGGAAGCGTTGATGACCGGCGACATCGCCCAGTTGGCCGAAGACTACGTGCGCGACGCTGGGCAAGACGCCACGGCGCGCGCGCTTGCCATCGTGCGCGGCCTACGCCGCGACTACGCGTACACGCGACGCGATCCCACGGGGCCGCGACCCGACGTGTTGCACAACTTCTTGTTTCACGCGCGCGCCGGCTACTGCATGCACTTCGCCTCGGCGCTCGCGGTGATGTTGCGCTTGCAGCGCATCCCCTGCCGCATTGGCGCCGGCCTCTACGGTGGCCGGCCGGATGCCGACCGACCGGGCGACCGCGTGTACGGCCAAGCCGACGCGCACGCATGGGTCGAGGTGCCGTGCCTGTCGCGCGGGTTCGTCGTACTCGACGCGACGCCCGAGGCAACGCGCGCAGCGCTCGGCCGCGACGCAACGGCCAACGTGCCCGAGCCAAGCATGACGTCGGACGCCGAGCCGGACGACGCGAACTCAACCCTGCCGCTCTGGTTGTTGCCCGCGCTCTTCCTCGCCAGCTTGATCTTGTTGCCACTGCTGCGACGCCCCGTCGCGCTGTCGGTCGAGCACACCCGTTCCACGCTGCCTGCGACCCACGCAGCGCGCGCGCTTCTGACACGCACGTTGCAACGTCTCGCCGCCCTCGGCGTGGCGCGTCGGCGGCACGAAACCCTGGCCGCGCTCGCCGCCCGCGCCGCCTGCGTGCTCGATGTCGACACGACCGCGTTGACGAGCGCGTTCGCCGCCTATGAGGAGCTGCGCTTCGGCGACGCGGCGTTCGACCGGGAACGCACCGCGCGCTTACAGGCCGGCGTCGCCGCAGCGACCGCCGCGCGCCCGCGCGCGCCAGTCGGTCTGTAGCGTCGAAGACACTGTTCCGCTCCTTCGCGTCAGCGGCCGCACTCCATGCGCGCGCCGTTGCTGGTCTTGAGCTCGAGCGTGTTGCTGGTGGTCCGACGCAGCACGACGGCCTGGAAGAACACGAATCCCTGCAGGCCGGGGCCGACGAAGAAGGTGTTGTCGAGGTTGCCGTTCTGATCGGCCTGAATCGCCACCGTCACCAGAGGATTGACGAGCAACCGGCAGGGGAAGCCGGGGATCGGCAGGTCGAGAGGGCGCTCGCCGAACATCAACACGACGGGCAGGTTCGGGAAGCCGCCGCGCACGTTGAGTTCGATGTTGTGGGTCATGCCCACGATCCGGTCGACGCCGCCGAGGCCGAGCCCGTCGCAGCCGGCGCCGTAGTTGGTGAACTGGCACGGCTGCTCGGCCAGCGCGTCGGCATTCAACGCGACGCCCAGCTGGTAGACGCCGCGCAGCGACATGGCCGCGGGTTGCGCATGACCGTTGAGCACGACTCTCGCCGTTGTGGCGCCGCCCAGACCACCCAAATCGAACGCGAACGTGTGCGCGCTGCCGTCGACCGCCTGCCGGAACTCGACGCTTCCATTGTCACCGACGTCCACGGCCACGCTCGCCGCGCCGCCGCCGCTGGCATCGCCGTCCATGTTCAGGTGGAAGCGGCGAGCCGCGCCGCGCCACGCCAGCAGGAAGGCCACGGGCCCCGGAGCTGGCGGCGTGTTCAACGGCGTCGTTGTGGTTCCGGCCTCGACGCGCACGGCCGCCACGGCGCTGGCATGCCCCTGCATGCCCAAGGCAAAACTGTCCGGCGTCGGTCCGGGGCCCGCCCCCAGGCTGGCCGCAGCCACGTCGATCGTGGCCTCGATCCGGCGCGCCGCGATGATCGGCGTGTTCGGCGCGATGGCGTCGACTTGGACGCGGGCGCCGCTGCGCGCGAAGACGCCGACGGTGGTCTGAGTGGAGAGGGACGGACCCTGCGCAGCGGCGGCGGTGGCAAGGGTCGCAGAGATCAGGATGCGGGAATGCTGTTTCATGGCTTGGTTCGGGGTCGTTGTCAGGGTCAGGCTCGCCGGCGCCGAGCGGCACCGGGGACCTACGCAAGACGGGTTGCCGCGCAACGGGCCGATCGACGGCGCAGACACGCGCAGACAAACTCGTGACGTGCCGTTGCACCTTGGCACGCTGACCCTTGGTCTAGTACCCGAGTCCGCCCAGCGTGACCTCGACCCCGGCGACTCGACCCATTTGAATGGCGTCGAGGTGCCCGGATCGAACACCGCCGCCTGCGACGCCAGCGCCGAGCCGATCAAACCGATTTCGTTCGGCACGTTGCTCGGCAACGCGATGCCGCCAGTCGCATCCAGCGCCACCCCTAGGTTCAGCGCCAGCGGGAACACGTTCAGCGTGCAGGTTCCCATCCCCAGGCCAGCCAGCGAAATCGGCACTGGCGCGCGCAGGCCGATGTGTAACAAGCCAAGCAGATTGGCACTCGGCAGATGGCGAATCTCGTAGCTGAGACTTTGACCGATCTCCGGTGTGCCGGTCACGCGGTGGCCAGGAACCTGATTGCCGCTGCCGGGGCAGCCGCTGCCGAACGTCACGGTGCTGCCTGAGGTGTAGGTCCAGTACTGCGCCACCATGGTCTCGTCGGTGCCGATCGTGATGTTGACCGTGCGGTTCACGTTGAACGTGTTGCCACGCTGCCAGCGTCGGTTGGCAAGGGGTGGCGTCCCCCTGCGCCAAGCTGGCGCGGGCGAACACGAAGAGAGGAACGAGCAGGCAGTGGATGGTGCGCATGGCAATGCCCTTCCAATACCAGGCGCGCCAGGACCGCACAGCGCGCGGCCGCTTTGCATCGATTCGTCAGCCGTTGTGAGCGTGCGGGAGGCAGGCCTCTGTCAGCCCGGGATGTGCCAACTGGGCCGCGCGCGCACCAAGAAGAGAAGGGACGTCAGCCCCATCGCGACCGGAAACAAGATGAGGCCGACGCCAACCGCGCCCTTCGCGTAGGCACCCACGCCACCCATGGCCAGGCCACAAAGAAACAAGCCCAGCACCGTCTGCCACACCAGGCTCGGCTGTTTGTTCTTTGCCATCTCCTCGGCGGTGAACAGCGGCGTGGTGCAGGCGCCGAGCCAACCCATCGACAGCGCCATCACGCTGCTGCCGACGGCGGTCATCAAGGCCAGGACGAGGTGGCCGAAGGCCGAGAGGCCGAGCGCGCTGATGCAACCGAGCAACAGGCCCGGAACTGCCGCCGCCAGCGCCCGCGCCCTTGCAGCGCGTTCAGGCGGCAGTGGGCTTGCAGCCACGAACTCGCGGCCGTCGTCCTTGGTCGTCATCAACGACGCAAGCAGCAGCGACAAGATGGTGGCGGCCATCATGCAGAAGCCGACCAAGCCGATCAGCTTGTGGACGGCGAACAGACTGACCAGCAACGGCAACAACGTGGCCACGCGCATCGCGCTGTGCGCGATCAGCAGCGGGTCGCGGCGCACCAAGCGCAGATCCTTGCGCACGAGCTGCCGCAGGCGACTGCCACGAAACACGGTGTTCCACGCGTGCGCTGTGTGCTGCGCGCTTGCGGCCGGTAAGCCGAGATCGCTGGCCGCGGATTGTGCGCTGATGGTGAACTCGCGTGCCACGAAGCGCCAAACCACGAACGACGCGCCCACGCCCGACGCGAACAGCATCCCCAGCCAAAAAGGATCGCCATAGGCGGCGGCGGCCAGTTGCGCGAACGGCGGAACTTGCAAGGTGTCGCCGAGGCGTCCGCTCAGACCCGCGTCGCGCGGTTTGCCGGCGCTGCGCGCCATCCACGACGGCAACTGTGCAAGCACCATGGCGCTGAGGCCGACCAATATCCCAGCGACCTGCAAGCCGGTACGTGCGCGCGCAGCGCCGAAGCGCCGAACGACCAACACGGTGGCCAGCAGAGTCAGGGGCGTGAACAGGAGCGCAGCCCCGATCCATGCCAACGTGGCAAACGCCCAGCGTGCGTCGAGGATGCACGCCGCGACGATGACGAAAGGCAGCACCAGCCCCGCCGTGCTGAGCAGCGTGGTCACGCCGATGTCGATCATGCGCGTAACGAGCACGACGCGCTGCGGCGCCGGGCTGGCCAGCAACAGCTGCAAGTCACCGCGGTGATAGAGCACTTCCAGGCTGCGCTGCGCCGAGGACATCAACAGGAGAAGAGTGAAGAACCCGCAGGCGAAGGCGGCACCGCCGTGGTTGTCCCTGGACTGGGCGAGAATCATCCACGCGACGCCGAGCATCAGAACCAGCAAGAGGCTTCGGCCTACGCCTGTGCTCACCCACCATGCTTTGCTCGAGCCGGCGCGCCAGAACAAGCGCAGGTCGTTGGCAATGATGGTGCGGACCAGCGAACGTTCCGCGCTCATGCGCTGCCCATGCCTTCCTTCGAGCCGACGAGGCGCAGGAACACGTCCTCTAGTGTTGCGCCGGGCATGCCCGCCTGCGCGCGCAGTTCGTCGAGCGTGCCTTCGGCCAGCAACTTGCCCTGCGCGATGATGCCGATCCGCTGGGCCATACGCTCGGCGACCTCGAGGATGTGTGTCGTCAGCAGCACCGTGCCACCCTGCTGCACATAGGTGAGCAGCATGTCCTTGATGTGGCGCGCCGCCGCGGCGTCGAGGCCAGTGAGTGGCTCATCGAGCATGAGCAAACGCGGCGCATGCACCAACGCCGCCGCCAGCGCGACCTTCTGCTTCATGCCGCGCGACAGGCCGTCGATGCGATCGGCGACCCGGTCGAGCAGCCCGAGTTGTTCGAGCAACTCGCGCGCGCGCGTGCGCGCGACGTCAGGCGGCACTGACCACAGCGCGGCGACGAACTCCAAGAACTCGAGCGGCGTGAGCTTGCCGTACAGCGCTGGCTCGTCGGGCACGTACGCAAGTTCTTGTTTGGCGCGTTCGGGGTGCAGATGCACATCGACGCCGCCGATCCGCGCGCACCCGAGGTCGGGCCGCAACAAGCCGGCGAGCATGCGCAGCGAGGTGGTCTTGCCAGCCCCATTGGGGCCGAGGAAGGCGTACAACGTGCCGCGCCGTACCCGCAGCGACAGCCCGTCGACGGCCACCTTGCGGCCGAACGCCTTGTGCAGGTCGGCGAACTCACAGGCGGGGGCGTCGGGGTCGGTGTGAGTTGGTGGCTTGGCTTCGAGGTCGCGCATCGATCGGGATGAGAAGGTCGGCGCCGGGGCGTTTGCAAGCGCGAGGCGCAACTCGGCAGGCCTCGATCATCCCGGAATCACAAGAGAGCGCGCCGTCGAAGAGATCGACGGTAGCCATTTCTTTCGACGTTCCACGAGAGCACTCCTGCTCGCGCTCGCCAGAGTCGCCTACTTCTTCTTGTAGCTGCGCACCTTCAAGTCCTTGACGCTGCGCTCGGCGAATGCTTGGAGTCCCGCTTCGAACGCCGCGGCCGGTTTGCCCAGCCACTCGAAGAACGGAACCTTGCGCAGGCCGCCCTGCGTGATCTCCTCGCGCAGCAAGGCGAAGCCCTTGGCGCGCAGTTCGGGCTCGCCACTCTCCAGCATGTAGTGCATCACCAGCGCGGCGTGCGGATAGCTGGCGTCGTAGCCGTCCCATGCGGGCCTCTTCATGTGGACGAAGGTGTCGAGCGGCATCAACTTGCCGCGCGCCAGCCCGGCCAGCCCAGCGCCCCAGTCATCATCGATTTCGCGCCCGAAGGTCTTGATGCGCTTGTCGCCCTCTTCGGTGACGACCATCGTTTCCATGTAGACGCAGAAACCCTCCTCGACCCAAACCAGCGGGTGCTTGGCAATGTCGCCCCGGCGCCCGGCCTTGAACCGATGGTCGAGGAGCTGGTGGGTGCCTTCGTGGTAGAAGGTCTCGAACAGCAAGCCGAGGTTTCCTTCGTAGAACTCGGGATCGTCGTAGAAGTACCCCACCCGCGACTGCGGTGAGTAGAAGCCGAGCGTGTCCGGCGGTGGATCCTCGCCGCCCAGGCGGCAGATGATCTGGTAGGCAACCGGACTGTTGAACAGGTAGACAGTCGCCGGCTTGCTCAGTGGACGCAGCGAGAAGCCGGCTTGCTGCATCATGGGTTCCCAGGCGTCGTGCAGGTCCTCGCACGCCTGCGCGAAGGCGAACACGGTGCCGTGCGGCGCGTCGGTGACGAAGCGGTAGTGCTTGGTCTGCAACCCCCACGCGTCGCGCCAGAACTTGAGTTCCGGTTTCAGGTCGGCCTCTTCGAACAGCTTGCCACCCAACGCGCGCAGGTGCTTGCGCACGGCTTGCTTCTCGGCGCGCGGGATCGCGCCGTAGTTGAAGACCACGTCGAAGTCGCGCTTGCGCAACGCGGTGGCCGCGTCCGCGCGACCGTCGAGCTGATGCGCGATCAGATACCCGACCTCAGCTGTCGGCTCGTCACCAGCTTCCTCCGCTTGTTTGGCGAGCTGAACAAACTCCTTCGCCGCCGACTTGACGACCTTGTCGCGTCGCTTGTCGAACTCTGGCCCCGACTGTTGACGCGCCCGGCGGTAGAGGATGCCAAAACCATCGACATCCAGTTTGGCGAGGCCCTGGGTGAACTTGGTGGACGCGGACTCGGCGACGCGCCGCGCCAGGCGCGCGACCGAAGAACACTCGGCGAACAGCTGCTGTTCGAGCGCCCACTGACCGAGTTCGGCCAACTCGCCGGCGACTCGCTGGCGCAGCTGGTCGATGGGAGAGGGTGCAGGTTCAGCCGCTTGTGCGGGCAACGGGAACGCGATCCAGAGGGCGAGGAGTAGACGTTGCATGCTGGTCTCAGCCGGAGTGTAGCCGGACGGCGCGCGCCGTCGAACGACGGCAACGGCCAACGCAACGGCAGTTGGTCCGTCACCCTGATTGCGCCCAACCTCCCTTCGAGCCCACAATCAAGCCATGCACGTCGCTCCTCTCCGCCGCACGTTCTTTCTCGCAATCGCCGTCGCTTCCCTCGCCGGCGTCTCCACCGCCCAAAGCTGCCTCGACCAGCAGTACACGTCGGGCCGCGGCAACGGCCTCGAGATCACCGGCAGCCAATCTGCCGTGCAGACTCTCACCTGCGCGCGCGCCGGGATGCTGCTGCGCGTCGACGTCGACATCCGTCATTGGGTGGGCGGCGTCATCACGCCCCTCGACGTCAACATCTTGGCGACCGACGCCAGTGGCGTTCCAACCAACCAAGTGCTCGCCAGTGCGCAGCTCGCGCCGAGTGAGATCCCCACCGGCGCGTACGCGCTGGTGCCGGTGCGCTTCACGCAGCCGACCATGGTGTTCACCAACCAAGTGATCGGCATCGAACTGACGGTGCCGACCACGGTCGCGCGCGCCTACGCGTGGTCGGGCGACGCACCGGGCAGCTACGCGTCGGGTACCACGTTCCTGCGCCGCACCACCGGGCCGCAGTCGTTCGACATGGGGTTCCGCACCATGGTGGGCGCGCCCGCGTTCCAGGTGAACTACGGGAACGGTCACCCGGGCACCGGCGGCGTGCCGAGCCTCACCGCGTTGAACAGTCCGCGCCTCGGCACCACGGTCGAGGTGCTGGTGGGCAACACCACGACGAGCACCTTGCCAGCAGTTCTGCTGCTGGGCACCGCGCGCACCAATGTTCCAACGCCGTTCGGCGGCACCCTGCTGGTGCAGATCGTCCTGCAACTCCCGCTCGCCGTGCCCGCGAACGGCCTGCAGGTGCCGTTTGCGATCCCCGATCACCCAAGCCTGTGCGGCTCGACGGTCACGTTACAGGCAGCGTTTGCTGACCCCGGCGCATCGCAAGGCATCGCGTTCACCCGCGGGCTCGAACTGGGCCTCGGGGCGTAGGCACTCGTGCATGGGCAGCGCGCCGCCGGTGCAAGACTTCAGCATGACGTTCAAGCGCGTAAAGACGTGAGCGCGCGCTGGTGTGCGCCAGGCCCTGACAGCCCAGGCATCACCTCAGCTGCCACCAAACCGCGAGCCACAACGGATTGGCCACGGTCAGGGCGATCGCGCGCCAGCGGAAGCTCGCCTTCTGGGTCTTGTGGCGGAACAGGCTCATCGCGCACCACGCGCCAATGCAGCCGAGGAAGGTGAGCCAGAGCAGCGTGCGCTCGGCGGTGCGACGACGGTTGAGGCGCGCCATGAACTTGTCCCAGCCAAAGACAACGAGCGTGAAGACATTGGCCGCAAGCGCGAGCCACCAGAACCAGGCGGGCATGCGCGCATCATCGTCGGCGCGGCAGTGCCGGCAAACGTGATCGTCGGCAGCGCGGGCGCGAAGGTCGATCGGCCGATCGGCGAGGCTCTTGCGGAGTGCGGACTGGCGCCAGACGGTGACCAGAAAACGCGACGGGTCGGCGGCAACCTCGAGGCGCGATGATCGCGAGCTCGCGAAAGGCGGCCGGGGTTGCCGCCGGGTTCCGCGCCGATTCCTGTAAGGTCGCAGCCGCTCACGGGTCCCTCGCGCAGACCCTGACCCACGAGGACGATCATGCGCACGGACTTCCCTTCGCTCACTTCACCCCTGCTCGCCCTGGCCCTGGCCGCCATCCCGGTGGCCCAGGACGGGGGTTCCACCTTCGGCCACGCCCGCGCCCGCGAACTGGCCGAACTCGGTCGCCTGCCGACGGCGCGCGACATCGTCGTGCGCGACATCGTCAACTACCACCGCCACCGCCTGCCGCTGCCGCGCGCCTCGCAGGACGTGGCGCTCGACCTGCGGTTCGACCGCAGCTTCGCCAGGGCAGGCGAGACCGTAGTACTCCAGATCGGCTACACGACGCGACCGCAAGGCGACCGCGCCCTGTCGCCGCCATGTTCGGTGGCCCTCGTCGTCGATTGCAGCGGCTCGATGCGCGAGGCCGGCAAGATGGACCAAGTGCGTGCCGGGTTGCGCGAGTTCGCAGCCCGCCTGCGCCCCGACGACGAAGTGGCGCTCGTCGCCTTCTCGAACGAAGCGCGCCTCGTCGCCAGTCGTCGGCCGTGCCGCGACGGCCGCTGGCTGGCGAACGCCATCGACGAACTGGAGCCCGGCGGCAGCACCAACCTGCACGCCGGCCTGATGCTGGGCCTGCGCCAACTCGACGCCGAAGAGGGCCCGCGCGCGCGCCGCGTGGTGCTGCTGACCGACGGCATCGCCAATGCCGGCATCACCGAGCCCGCGCGCATCCTGACTGACGCCGAACGCTTCACGCGCAGCGGCATCGACCTCTCGACGATCGGCGTTGGCGAGAACCTCGACGTGGCACTGCTCGAACGGCTCGCGCGCGGTGCGCGCGGCCTATTCCACTTCGTCGCCGACGCGACCGACGTGCAGAAGGTCTTCGTGCAAGAACTCGACAGCCTGCTGGTGCCCGCCGCTCGGCGCCCGCACCTCGATGTGACGCTGCCGCGCGGCCTGCGCATCGAGCAGGTGTTGCACGAAGACGCGCAGGTGCGCCGCGACGGCTTGTCCCTCGACCTGCCCGACCTCAACGCCGGTGCCACCGGCGTCGTGATCGTCACGTGCCGGGTCGACGACGAAGACGGCCGCGGGCTGCGCGCCGAGGCGGCGCTCGCCTTCGACAGTGCGGGCTCCGGTCAACGCGCCCGCGAGGTGGCGCACGCCGAACTGTCGCTGCGCGCCGAAGACTCGGACGGTGAAGGCCACCGCGAAGTCGACCTCGAAGTGCAGAAGAACTTCGCCATCGCCGTGTTGGCAAAAGGCCTGAGCGACATGGCCGAAGCCTGCACAGCACGCCGCTGGGCCGACGCCGATCGCGCCCTGCGACTCGCTCAGGACCGCGCGCAGCGCCTGTTCCCCGGCGATGATGCCGACCTGCAGCGCGTGCGCGAAATCGCGGCTGGCCACGCGCGCACGTTGCAGCGCTACGTCGATCGGTTCCGCGATTACTAAGCGCCGGCATGCAGATCCGCTGCACAACCTGCACCCGCACGATCGCGATTGCGCCCACCGGCGCCTTGCCGCCCGCGTGCCCACACTGTGCCGGGGCGTCGGTGCCGACGCACGTCGGTCCGTTCGTGCCTGAACGGCTGATCGCCACCGGAGGCATGGGCGAGGTCTACTTGGCCCGGCACGGCGAACTCGGCACCGAGGTCGCGTTGAAGTTGCTGCCGGCCATGCCGCTCGACGCGGCCGCGTCGGTGCGCGAACGGTTCGCGCGTGAAGCCCGGCTGACGGCGCGGGTACCGCACGCCGGGGTCGTGCGCGTGCTCGACTGCGACGTCGAAGGCGACCGCCCCTACCTCGTACTCGAGCTGGTCGATGGCCAGACGCTGCGCCATCGCCTCGACCAAGGCCCACTGCCCGTCGTCGAAGCGGCGCGCGTGGCCGCGGCGACTGCCGACGTGCTCGCGGCGGCGCATGCGCACGGCGTGCTGCACCGCGACATCAAGCCCGACAACGTCATGTTGACGCGGGAGGGCAGCGTGCGCGTGCTCGACTTCGGCATCGCGCGCGCAATGACTGACGACGCGCCGCTGACGCGCACCGGCGAGATCCTCGGCACGCCAGAGTACATGGCGCCCGAGCAGCTGCTCGACGGTCCCGAAGCAACCGACGAACGCACCGACGTGCACGCACTCGGCGTGCTGCTCTATGAACTGCTGACGGGGCGCTCGCCGTTCCACGGCGCCAATCTGTTCCAAGCGCTCAAGCTCGTCGAGTCGCTCGTGCCGCAGAAGCCGTCGTCGCTGCGCGCGCAAGTTCCGCCTGCTCTCGATGCTGTCGTGGCTCAGGCGCTGCAGAAGCAGCGACAGGATCGCCTGCCGTCGGCTGCGGCATTCGCGGCAGCCGTGCGCAAGGCGGTGCCGGCAGCGGCCGCGCCCGCGCCGGTGCGTAAGGCGCGCAAGAGCTGGCATGTCTGGCTGCCGCCCGCGGCGATGCTGCCCTTCGGCGTGGTCTGCACGATGGTCACACTACGCTTCTTCGGTCCGGCGGTCGACGCAGAGCGCACTGCCGCGTTCGAGCACAGTGCGCCAGCGGCGATCGATCCGGCGACGACGCGCGCGCGACTCGCGCAGCTGCTCACGGTCGGCCAGTGGTCACGCGCGCTGTTGCTGGCCGAACAGGCCATCGCGGCCGGAGACGACACCGCACTGCCGTTCGCCCAAGAAGCGTTCGTGCTCACACACCACGCCTGGCCGCTCGCCTGTAGTGCACCACCCTGGCTGTCAGCGTGTGACGAACGGCAACGCCGTCGACTGTTCGGTGACGACAGCGAACCTGCGCCCGCCGCCACGACCATGGCGAGAGTTCAGCATGCGCTGTTCGAAGGCAATGCCGACGCCGCGCTGGCCCTGCTGCGAGATGCCGACACAGCCACCACGCGTCGCCTGCACCTCGTCGCCGCGCACGCCGCCGCGGCCGCGGAACCGATGCTGCGCGCCATGCTTGCCGATCCAGCGCTAGCGGACGACGCCATCGCGCAGCTCCTGCGCGGCGTGTGGCTGCCGCGGGCCGAACGCGCTGCGGCGTTCGCCGAGGTAGCCGCGCGCCTGCCGCTCGACGCGCCGGAACATTGGCTCGCGCAGCGCGCCGGACTCGCCTTCGCCACCGACGCAGACGCCGCCGCTGCCAAGCACGCGGCCGAGATGGCCTGGCTGACCGGGGCTGGCGCAGTCGTCCCGAGTCGAGGATCGCGCGGCAGCGCAGCACGAGATCGGCGCCGAGCACGCCGTGCAGCGGGAAGCCGCTCGGGCCGAGCGGACGGTCGAGCACTGGCAGCGCGAGGTCGGCGAACAGCGCGCCCGCCACGCGCAGGTCGACGTTGCGCAACTCGCGCACCGACACGCGCGCGCCACCCGGGGCGTGCACCGGCCGAAAGCTCGCCACCGCACGTGGATCCCGGCCACGACGTTCCAGGCCCTGTTGGCGTGCGCCACGTGTCCATATACTTGCGGGTGCAGGACGGCTCCCCCAGCCGTGCTTTGCAGTTCTTCCCATTGGAGTCATCATGGGTCACTGGACTATCCGGTTCTCGTTCGCCATTCTGAGTGCCACCCTCGCTGCGCAGGTCAACGTCGCCGTGCGTACCGTTACCCCCATGCTAGCCCGCACCGCGAGTGGGCCCCAAACTATTGCCAGCGGGGTTCTGCTCAACAACGGGCAGGGGGTAACATCGACCTACAATCCGGGCTTTTGCTTCGCGAGTGCCACTGCCTATGTGACCTTCAGCGGCGGCAACAGCCCCAGCGCTAGTTTCGCATCCGCGGTGAGCACTGGGCAAGTGGGCCCTTGCACTGGTGGAAGTGTCGATGCCGGCAGCCACTCGATCCGAGTCAGCTTGACATCGACCCAGCCCCTGGCCGGGTCGTTACTCATCAGCGCGACCTGTTTCAGATACTCTAGTTGGGGCGGCGGCGCCGACTTTCGGGTCGATGTCGGTGATGACCGATCGGTTGAGCTTCAGGGCGACGCTGGTTTCCCGCCGACCCTCACGGCGTTTCTCGAGATGCCGGTGACTCTGGACTCCATACCGTTGCACATACTGATCGGCCAACACGCCTACAATCCGGACCCCTTTGGCTCAGCAAGGGCCGGTGTGGATGTCAATGTCGACTTTCGCCCCGGCCCCGGGCGCGTGGGTTTGATTGGCGCCCCCTGTGGAGCGATGCTGATCGGCAGACTGATCGAAAACCGAGGCTATCGACTGGAATTGGCCGTGCAGGGGGCGCCAGCCACTCCCCACACTTTCCTGTGTGTGGGCAGCCAGGATTTGAACCTGGTTCTGCCACCGACCCAGTGCCTCTTACGCACGGATCTGGCGGCAGCATTGCCCGTGGTACTCAGTAATGGCAGCGGCTCTTGGTCGGTGCCTTTGCCAAGTCCCCTGCCCGCACTCGATATGCGCGTGCAGTTCTTGGCCGGCCTGGTGATCAACAACGTCGATCATTGGTACGCGAGCGAAGCGCTGCGCATCCGCTTGCCTTAATCGAACCGGCAGCCCAGTTGGGCGTCAGCGCTTCTGGCGCCGTTTCGGACCAATCAGACTCTGCAGCGCCATCCCTTTGAAGGGATGGACCGCCATCGTCACGGTGACCTCATCACCGGCTGGTTTGTCACCAGGTGCAGTTTGCGGTGGGTGTCCCCGCGCCGCGGATCAAGTCTGCCGATTCGGCCGAGCGCGCCGATCGCATCACTGATGCGGGTCGATGACCTGCGCCGCCTGCCAGAGTTCGAAATACTTCGCACGCACGCTCGGGTCGAGTTGGTCGCCCAGGGTCCGCGGCAGGCTCCCGGCTTTGACGAGTTCGAGCACGTCGGCGAGGTCGCGCAGGCGATGCGGCGCCGTCATGCCCGAGGCGAGCTTGAGTTCGATCAGCTTCGCCAAGGGCAGCAAGCGCACGTGCGCACCGGCCTTGGCGACGCTCGGGTCGGGGAACGCCACGGGCTTCGGCTTGCCGTCGCCTGGGAACTCGCCAGCGATCAGCACATCGATCGCGACCTCGTGCTCGGTGTCGCGCATGCCGCGCGAGCCGGCGAAGCGCTCGACGTAGCCGCGCCCCAAGTAGGCGGCTTTGAACGCGGTCAGGCCCGCCATCGTCAACAACACGTCGACGTCCTCGGTCACGCGACGGTAGCCGTACTCGTTGAGCGCCATCGCCCCGACGATCGCGTATGGGATCCCTGCTTGCTCGAGCGATTGCGTGAGCTTTCTGAGGGCGCGATGGACTCTGGACTGCGCCATGAAGAACTCCTCGGCGAAGCGCACGCCAGCAAAGAACCGCGCTTGCGCCGCTGCGGGAATGGGCTGCGTGGGTGTCACCGGCGGTGATCGTAGCTGCTCGGCCGGCGTCACAACACTTCGAGCAACAGTCGTCCCGAGTCGAGGATCGCGCGGCAGCGCAGCACGAGATCGGCGCCGAGCACGCCGTGCAGCGGGAAGCCGCTCGGGCCGAGCGGGCGGTCGATCACCGGCAACGCGAGGTCGGCGAACAGCGCGCCCGCCACGCGCAGGTCGACGTTGCGCAACTCGCGCACCGACACGCGCGCGCCACCTGGGGCGTGCACCGGCCGGAAGCTCGCCACCGCGCGCGAAGCACCCGCAGGCACCAGGGCTAGCCCAGCGTCGGTAAGGCTCGTGTGGCTCGCGCCGGTATCCAACTGAAACCACAGGCTGCGGCCGCTGATCATCACCGGCACGCGTAGGCCGCCGTCGACGCGCAGGCACGGCGCCGCGTTGCCGGCCGACAGACCAGTCGCGGTGGTGAGCGTGAGCGCCTTCGCCTTGGGGTCGAGCACGACGCGAAAGCGCGTGAGCACGTCGAGGCCCAACAGACCATCGACGCCGCGCTCGGGGCCACCGAACAGGTCGCGCATCGACAGCGTCTGGTCGCGCACCACGAGCACCGGCAGCGGACCAAGCCGCAAGCCGCCGAGCGACAGTTCGGGCAGGCGACCGAACAGCACCGTGAACGGCCGCCCCGCGCCGTCGTGCACTTCGCCGCCTGGCACCATCACGTCGACGCGCAAGGCCGTCGCCAACGCTTCCGACACCGTCGTGAACGTCGCGCCGGTGTCGCACACGAAGGCGCCACCGCGATCACCCACCGCGATCACGAGTTCGGGCACCTGCGCCGCGATGATCTCCACCCTTGCCTCGACGCTCGCAGGGTCGCGCCGCACCGGGGGCAAGACCGCGGCGAGTTCGGCCCACGCGTTGCGCCGCGCCCGCCCCGCGGGATCGCCGCCGGCGACGCCGGCGCGCAGCGCTGGCTCGCTCTCCGCCCACGAGCCCAGCGCGAACAGCTTGTCGCCGAGACGCCCCTCGGCCTCGGCCCGGCTGATGTTGGTCGCCGGCGCACGCTGCACCACGCTGCGAAGGTCGCTGAGCGCGATGTCGTCGTTCCATCGCATGTCGGCGAGGAGCGCGTCGTAGAGCAGCACGTCGCAGTCGACCGGGAAACGCTGGCGCGCGCGCGCGAGCAGGCTCTCCATCGCCAGCACGTCGCCCGCCCGCAGCGCCTGCTGCGTGGCGTGCAACAGCCCGGCGGGCGAGCGCGCGCTGCCGCGTCCAAGCCCGTTGCAGCCGAGCAGCGCCAGAGCCAACGCCCCGGCAACCAGCGCGCTACGGCGTGCTGACCGAGATCGACAGACTGGCAAGGGCATCGACGCCAAGCTCGGCAGGGCCAAGCGACACGAAGGTTGAGATCACCGTCTGATAAGGACGGTCTTGTTGCCGCAAGGGGCCGTAGAGCGCGCGGAAGGCTTTCACCTGCAATTGCCAGGTTCGACCAGGAGCGAGCACCTGCGCCACTTCGGTTGGCAAGCGGCGGAAGGTGAAGCTGCGCGCCGTCGGCGGCAGCAACGCGGTCCACTCGCGCAGCTCGCCACCGCTGTCGCTGCTGAGGCGCACCACGACAAAGTCAGCGTCGTCGGGCGGCGTGAACTCGACGCTGAAGCCGTCGGCGCTCACCAGCGAGCCCGGCGCCGGCGAGGTCAGCGTCGGCACCGCGAGCAGCGGCGCCGCAGCGTTGGTGGTGGGCGTCGTCAGCGCGAGCGCCTGCCGCTGCTCCACCGACACGCCGCCGCTCGTCGCCGCGCCGCGCACGCACACCTGGTGTCGCGCGCCGGCGAATTCGCCGGTGAGCGGCGGCAGATCGAACGTCAGGCTCCCGCTCGACAGATTCAGCGCGACCCCAATCGTGCCGCGGGTCACATCGGCAATCGTGCCGCTCGCGTTCCGCAGGCCCCAATCCGCCACCAGATTGCCGAGGATGCGCGCGTCGGGGTTGGTCGATGACGCGGTGCTGAACCGCGCATCGGCGCGCACGAACGCGCCGGCCAAGCGCTCGACGTTGCCTTCGACCGGCGCCCGATCGAACGCCACGAACGCCGCGTCGAGCACGCTGCGGCCCGCATCGACGCGATGCTCGGCGAGCGACATGTGCCCGCGTGGTCGCGGCACGCCGATCGTGAACGCCGCCGTCGCGTCGCTCGTGACTGCGCTCTTGCGCGGCACCCGGCCGCCGCTGGTTTCGTCGTCGAGCATCACGCGCTCGAACCACTCGCGATAGGTCAGCGGCCAGGTCGCACGCAGCTCGCGCGCGCGCCCGGCGACGCCGCCGGTGACCGAGCCCTCCACGAGGCCATGGCGGTCGAACGCGCCGGTGCGAGCGCGCGCCGCCACGCGCACCGGCAGCTCGATAC
>JANPER010000156.1:0-38305 GCA_031423015.1 Planctomycetota bacterium
TTCGACAAGGTGCGCACGACGACGACGTTGGACAAGCGCAGCGCCACATCGGTGCAGTCGTCGTCGGCGAACTCGGCGTAGGCGGCATCGAACAGCACGAGCGCGTGCGGCGCGGCGTGGGCGAGGCGCACGAGGTCATCGGCGCGGGCGACGGCGCCGGTCGGGTTGTTGGGCGACACGACCGCGATCACGCCGGTGGCGTCGTCGACCTGCGCCAACACGTCGTCGACCGGATACGCGCCACCTGGCCACGCCACGCTGCGCACCACCGAGCCCGTCAACGCGAGGTAGCGGCGCAGCATCGCAAAGGTGGGTTCTGGCAAGACCACGTTGCGCGTCGAGTCGACGTACGTTCGGCAGATGCGATCGATCGCCTCGTCGGCGCCCGCGGTGACCAGGCAGCAGGCCGGCGTCAGTCCGAAGCGATCAGCCAGCGTCGCTTCCAACTCGGCGACGCTGGGATAGGCGTGCAGCAGCGTCGGACCCCAAGCGCTGAGCGTCGAGAACAACGCCGCGCTCGGCCACGAGCCCTCATTGCCGTCGAGGCGAAGGTCGACTGGGCACGGCGGTGGTGGTACCTGGTACGGCGTGATGCCGGCGACGCGCGCGAGCGGGGTCGGCCCCACCATCGACGCACGAGTGCGGGTCTCGTTCATGGCACGATCTGCGCGCAAGGGGTGACCACCAGATCGGTGCCGCCGCAACGCTTCAGGGTGAGGATCAACTCGGGCAACGCTTGCCGCGGCACCGCGGCACGCACCGCGTAGCCAGCGCCGTGCGCGAGTGTGGCGACGGTCGGCTCGCGCATGCACGGCAACACCGCCACCACCGCCTCGAGTCGATCGGTGGCGACGTTGAGTTCCAACATCACGCGCCGGCGCGCCTCCAGTACTGATCCCACCAACAACACCAGCGCATCGATGCGTGCCCGTTTGCTGGGGTCGGCCATGGCGTGCGCGTTGGCGTAGAGCCGGGTCGACGACGGCATGACGGTGTCGACCTCGACCAGATTGTTGGCGCGCAGCGTCGAACCCGAGGCGGCGAGGTCGGCGATCAGGTCGGCGTCTTCGGGCGGGAACACCTCGGTCGCGCCGTACGAACGCACCACGTCGGCGGCGACGTCGTGGCGACGCAACCACGCCTCGGTCAAACCGACGAACTCGGTCGCGATGCGCAGCCGGTGCAAGGGCAGACGCCCCTCGCGCAGGAGACTCGGCGGCGCCGCGATCACCAGCCGCACCGGATCGAGCTGGGTGTCGAGCAGTTCGATCAGGTCGCCGTCAAGTTCTGCGACCCAATCGGCGCCGGCAAAGCCGATGTCGCGGGTGCCGGCGTGCAGCATCTCGACGATGTTCTGCGGCTTCAGCAGTTTGACATCGCAGTCGGACAGCGGCAGGCGCGGGCGGTAGCCACGGCTGCCGAGGTCGACCGGCAAGCCGGCATCGCGCAGCAAGGCGGACACGCCCTCCTGCATGCGGCCCTTGGGGAGCGCAAGGCGGAGAAGACCAGGAGATTGCGGGGACATCGCTTCGAGGAGGCTCAGGGAAGCGGCCCGAGTCGACGCTGCCTACGCACGCGCACGCCGACCCGCAGGCCGGCGTTGGGGAGGTTTCAGCGCAGCAAACCGCGCACAACATCGCCGACGACCAGCCCTCGCGACGAGGGATGGCGATGGTGATGCTGGTGGTGAAGCGCGCGCTGCGACAAAGGAGCGCGGACTATGCCGAACGGCGCGCGGCTGTCAAGCGGGGGCAATCGTCAATCGTCCGCCTGTGCGCCGCCCGTTGGTTGTCCCGTGCCGATGCGCTCTCTCGCTTTGCACCATGGCGGCTCTTTCGTGCGCCACGCGGGCACGATGTCGTGTGCGTGCGAATTCCATCGCTCCAAGACGCTGACCGTGTTCGCCATGCCGAGACGCTGGCGGAGGAGCCGTCCGACGGCGACGTGATCCGCGGCATCTTCCAGCGCGCGAACGAGCGCATGCGATGAGATCGCGGTCGGCGTATCGATGGTTCAAGCAGCGTCCGGGACCGCCCGGAACCCACGACGCTACGATCCCCCGGCCCCTGCGCGGCCGTCAACGCCTCTGCTCGGCAAGCCAGCGCTTCGCGGCCACGATCACCGGATCACCCGCGCCGAACTTCGTCCAGTCGATCGCGACCGGTTCGTCCGGCGCGATGCTGTCGTCGTACGTTTTGCCGGTGCGATCCACGCCGAGCATGATGGTGACGACGAGCAGCGCGCCGTCTTCGAGCCGCATCTGCGTGTTGGCGGGCGGCACTCCCCGCGTCGGCGCGCCAAAGGTGCGGCTCTGCGCGCGGCCGCGGAACGCCACCACGACCCCTTCACCCGAACTGGCCGTCAGGCCGCTGGTGAGCACTGCCACCGGGGGCCATGGCGGCGCGGTCTTGTAGGGTGACGTCACGGATGCCGCGACCCGGTCGCCCACCATTGCCTGGCCCTCGGCATAGGTCCATTCCGTCCGACCGGCCTTACTCGCGTACGCGCCGAGCACGCCCTCGCCGACGATCGGGCCGATGCTGGCGAGCATCGGCCACATGCTGCCGCCGGTGTTGCGCCGCAGATCGAGGATCCAGCCGCGCACGGGCACGCTGTCGATCTTCTGGATCAGACCCTGCGCGATGTCGGCATAGGTCTTGGCCAGCGGGCCACCGCCGAGTCCCGGCAGTTCGAGATAGCCGACGTCGCCCTCGAGCCGGATTCCCGTCGGCGGGCGATTGGCGTCGAAGTCCGCGAGGTCGACGCGCACGGTGCGCGGGCCGGCCTTGCCGGTCTGCACCGTGAGAGCGAGCGGCGCCGTCGAGCCATCGGCGCGCAGGCCGCTGCCGAACAGGCGCGAGAACCGCGGACCCGACTCCGCCGCGAGGTCGACGCCCTCGACCGCGAGAATGCGGTCGCCAACCAGGACGCCGGCCTTCTGCGCCGGACTCTCCGGCGTGACCTGAGCGACGATGGCTTCGGGATGCAAGACCAACAGCCCGGTCGCCCGTCCCGCCCGTCCGGCGGCGAGCCCTTTCGCCTCCTCGGGAGTGAGGAGAGAAGTGTGGCGATCGCCCAGCGCGGTCAGCGCCTCCCGAATCGCTGGGTAGGTGTCGGCCAGCGTCACCGCCGCGCCCGCCGCCTCGATCGCCTGCTTGCGCCATGCTGGCCAATCCCGGTCGCGCTGCATCGCCGACTTTTCGACGAAGTCGAGTGCCTTCTCCAGATAGGCGACAGCGGCCGGCGAGGGCTGTTGGGCGTGGCCAGGGGATGCCAGGGCAAGCAGCATGATTCCTGCAACGGACGGGAACGCGCGGTGGCGAAGCGAACGGGCCGGATGCATCGCGGCGTTGTAGCTGGCGGGAGGCGCACCGTGGAGTGCCGAGAGCCTTGTCGGGTGACATTCTCGGGGAACTCGCTCCAGCCGCCAGTTCGGTATCGGCGAGTGCCGCGTCGCTCGGCAGCGGCAGCCAACAAGGCGAACACACCCTCCTGCATGCGGCCCTTGGGGAGCGCAAGGCGGAGGAGACTAGGAGATTGCGGGGACATCGCTTCGAGGAGGCTGAGGGAAGCGGCCCAGGTCGACGCTGCCCACGCACGCGCACGCCGACCCGGAGGCCGGCGACCTCCGTGTGTCCGTGGGTACGACGCGACTGTTCCGACTTGCCGTGCCGAGCGATGTCAGCGATGAGGATGCATGCTGGCTGCAGTTCCATGCGGGCGCTGACGGGCAGGTCTGCTGCGAACAAACCTGGCGCCGTCGATCGTCGACCAGTAGGGCCCTCATGTGAGCGGGGTCGGCCTGCTTCCTGGCCAGCACACCATCGAGGGCAGCACCGGCGCCGGGCTCCGCTGTCGGCATCTCTTGCTGGTGCAAGACCTCACGCCAGACGAACGCGTGATCACGATCGCGCCGGACCCGCGTTGACCGGGATGCGAGAATGGCGGCATGAGCGACTCGGTCTCCTGCAAGGGCTGTGGCACCGAACTCGGCCCGACCAGGCGCCGCAAGGCGTTCCTCGCCGCGTTCGCACAGGGCGACGAGGAGGTCCGGTCCTGGTTCTTCTGCGAGGCCTGCCGCACCTGGACGATCGAGTTCGTCGACGACCACTTCATGGGTGACACGACCGTCAGCCTGGCCGGCCCGTTCCCCGAGGGAAGCTGCGAGGCGGACGTGGCTCTCGCCAACACTTGCCCGGACCCCGGCGACAAGTGGTGCACTTGCCCGGCGCACCGGAAGCTGGAGCACTGACCCTGGAACTTCCGAGCTGAGACCGAAACCTGCGCACACTCGCGCCTGTTGGCCGCGACCTGCGTTCCGATCGCCGCCCTGGCCTGGGGCACGTTCACGGACCAACGCCCGCGCTGGCGGAGATGCGCTGAGGGTGCGTTCGACGCCCCCGCAGAGTCGCGCCCGCACCTCGACTCACGCCGACGAGGTCGGCGTTGCGGCCTCGGCAAAGCGCTTGGGAAAGTAGAACTCATCGCGCGCCACGCGGGCGACTGCGTCCCGGCGCTTGCCGGTAGCCACCAGACTTCTGAACAGTGCCGCGTAACCCGCGGCGACCGCATCCCATCGATACAAACACCGGGCGCGAATCTGCGCAGCGGCCCCGCGCTCCTTTGCGCGATCAGGATCCCGTTCGAGGGCCTGCAGCGCAGCCGCGATCACGTTCGCGTCCTTTCTGAAATAGACCCCGGTGTCTTCGAGCACCTCGACGTTGAATGCGACATCGACCGCGGCACAACAGGCACCGGCTTCCATCGCCCGCAGCAGACCCGGATTGGTGCCGCCGACCTCGTGGCCGTGCAGGTAGGCAAGGCAATTGGCGTACAGACCGTTCAGCGCCGGCGCGTCGTAGATGCCGCCGACAAAGCGGACCTGCGGCCCAGCCATCGCGAACAGCTGCTGGCTGTAGTCGCTGGCATAGCGCGCGTGCCCGACCACGATGAGAGGGTGGCGCGACTGCGCCGCCAGGTAGCCGGCCACGATCAGGTCGGTGTTGTTCTCCGGCTCGATCCGCGTCACCACCAGCCAGTACTGGTGCGGCTCGAGGCCAAGGCGTTGCAGTGCGCTGGTGTTGCTGCCGCCGCGCGTGATGGCGCCATACGGCAGGAACGTGCTGCTGGCCCGCCAGGTCTCGGTGTAGTAGCGCTGCATCGCGCGCGAGTCGGTGACCAGCGCGGTCGCAGTCTTGGCGCACAGGCTTTCCACTCGCTTGTAGTAGGCCCGCGCCAGGCGGCTCCACTTGCTGCGCTTCCAGCCGAGGCCATCGGTGTGGAAGACCACGGGGAACCGGCGCAACTTGAGCGGCAAGCAGAACGGCGCGTTGGCGGGATCGACCACGAACACCAAGTCGAAGCGCCGGAACAGCGCGTGGCCGACACAGATGCAGGTGTGCGAGATGCTCTCGATGCCTTTGCCGGGCAATGCCGGCAAGTACACACAGCGCACGCCGTGCACCAGTCGTGGCCGCGACGGGTAGTAGCGCCGCCGGCAATACACGGTCACGTCCATGCCGTGTTGTTCGACCAGCCGGATCGCCACCTCTTCGAGCAGCGTATCGAAGCCAGAGTAGTTGGCCGGAATGCCACGGCCGCCGAGCAATGCGATCCTTGGTGGCCGGCCAACAGCGGCAACGGGCGCACCCGCCCCGGTCATTGGAACTTGATTTCGTTGAGGTTGTAGTAGGCGCCGAACGACAGCATGCGCGGGACCAGCGCGTTGATGTTCTGATCGACCCACTCGCCGACCCGAACGATGGATCGCTGCGGCGCGTAAAGGATGTCGAAGGGGCGCAGCGGGACGTCGTTCTTGGCGATGTTGGCCGGCGACAAGTCGAGTTTCTTGACCACCCGCCGGCCGGGGCCGGCGCCGCGGATCAGCACGACCGAGTCGGTGGCGGCCGTCGTCTTGAACCAGCCGCGGGCAGCAAGCGCCTGCATGACCGTGAGTCCGGTTCGCAGCTCGACGTCTCCCGGCTGATTCACCTCCCCGCCCACAAAGGCGCGCTGCGGTGCGAACGTCATCACCATCACCGCCACGTCGGGATGCTTGTAGTGCCGGGCGAGCGCCACCGTCAGCTCGGCATCGAGTTCAGCGACGGTCTTGCCGGCGGCGTGTACTTCTTCGGCGAACGGGATCGAGATCTTGCCGTCGGGACGCACGGCGACGTCGGTGTTGCGTTCGACGTGGTAGGCAAACCGCAGCCCGAGGCCGTCGCCCGGCGCGATGCGGTAGGGTTCGACCTCGAGCGGTCGGTCGTAGAGGAGGAGCGTACCGTCTGCCGGGAACTCGGGTCCGGGGCTGAAGCACCCCACGACGACCAGCGTGAACGGGGCGACCAGCGCGAGGCGAAACTGTTTCATGCGACCGGTTGGCCATCTTGCGCGGCGGTCGCGACTGCGGCAAGGCAATCGCCTTGTCCGCGCAGCGACGCGAGCAGGCCGCGCATGCGGTTCTTCAGCTCGTGCACCCTACCGGTATGCGGTACCAGGCCTTGGTGGCCAGCGGCGCGCGATTCGCCGAGGGCATGCACGCCGCCGCGCGAGTAGTGCCGGATCCGCCGCGGTCGAAGGCCGGCCGCCTGGAACGTCTGTGCCAAGGTCTGTGCGTTGAAGAACGTGCGATGGTAAGGCACGTGCCAGAGCTGCCAGTGGCGGCCGAGTTCGCGGCGAAACGGCGAGTCGTAGTCGGGACAGAACACGTGCAGGCGGCCGTGCGGCGCGAGCCAGCTCGTCGCGCGCGTGAGCGTCGCGACTGGCGACGCCAGCTGCTCGAGCACGAATGCGAAGAGCACATGGTCGAAGCGCTCGGCGCCAGGTGAGAAGGTCTCGATCGGGCCTGCGACCACGTCGAGACCGCGGGCCCGCGCACGCTGCGCGGAGCCAGCGTCCGGCTCGACACCCAGCGCACGGATCGCGCCACGCGCCAGCTCTGCGAGCACGCTGCCGTCGCCGCAACCGATCTCCAGCACGCGGCCGCCGCGCGGCATGCGCGACAGGATGTCGAACGGGTGCATGCCACACAGTCGTTGCCACAGCCGGCGCAGCGGATGGCGGTGGCGGTCGGCCTCGGCGTGGAACGCGCCGTAGTGTCGCGCGTACCACGCCCCGCGCTCGGCCGCGTCGGGCTCGGCGAGCGTGCGCGCAAGTCCGCAGCTCGTGCACTCGCCGATCGGGAACTCCAGGTCAGCAGCTACCAGCGGGTCCGCGACCGCAGCCACCTGAGTCGCCGCGCCGCTGCCGCACAGTGGGCACCGCGTGGCCACCAGCCCCGTCGCGTTCACGAGGCGCCGATCCCGCTCACGATCGCCGGCACGGTCCGCACCAGGATCTTCAGGTCGAGGCGCAGGGACCAGCGATCGATGTATTCGAGGTCCAGCTCCATCCAACGCTGGAAGTCGATGCGGTTGCGGCCGCCGATTTGCCACAGGCACGTGATCCCGGGCCGCATGCTCATGCGGCGGCGATGCCAGGTCTCGTAGCCGGCCACTTCGTGCGGCATCAGCGGCCGCGGTCCAACCAAGCTCATCTCGCCCTTGAGGACGTTCCACAACTGCGGCAGCTCGTCGAGGCTGCAGCGGCGCAGCGCCCGGCCCAATCGCGTGACCCGCGGATCAGCGCGCATCTTGAACACCGGGCCGCTCATCTCGTTCTTGTCGAGCAAGGCGAAGCGGGTTTGCTCGGCGTTCTCGAGCATCGTGCGGAACTTGTAGAGGTTGAACAGCCGGCCGTTGAGGCCGGCCCTCTTCTGCACGAACAAGACCGGGCCTCTCGACGTCGTCTTGGCCACAATGGCGATGACGAGCATCACCGGCGCCGACAGGAGCAGGAGCAGGGCAGCGCCGACCACGTCGACCAACCGCTTGATCAGCAAGCGCACCTGATCGTCGGGGAACGGAGTCAGCGTCAACAGGAGGTGGCCGTCGAGCTTCTGTGCCTCCACGCTGCGCCAGTTGCCGGCGATGAAGTTGGCGATCATGTGCGTGCGCAGCCCCATCGATTGCGCCACCGCGATGAGATCGTCAATGGCCTCGACGCGCGCCTCCGGGGCCGCGACCAGGATCTCGTCGACGACCTGGGTCTTGACGATCTGTGCCAGGTCGCGGAAGGGGCCCAGCAGCGGCGGACCGTCCGCGTCCAGGCCGAACGGCGCCACGTCGCCGTGCAAGAAACCAGCCACGCGGTAGCCCCACGCCGGGTTGCCGGCGACGGCGCGCGCGGCGCGCTGCGCGTCTTGACCCGTGCCGGCGACCAGAACCCAGCGCAGGTTGCGGCCACGCCGGCGCACGAAGTGCCGCATGCCCATCGCTCCCAGGCGCACCGCGAGCAAGCAGGGCAGGGCAAAGGCCGACAGGACCAAGATGGTCTCGTCGGCCATGCTGTGTGGCAGCAGGAGGCGCAAGCCAGCGACGCCGAGCACCGTGTGCAACCATGCCCAGAACACGCGCGATACCAACTCGCCGAATGACACCGTGCGCAGCGACGACGACAAGCCGGTGGCGAACTGCGCGACCAGGTAGCAGCCGAGGAAGCTCAGCAGCACCACCCGCATGCCCTCGACGTAGCCGAGCGTACGTGTCGCCACCCAGGCGCAGAACAGGGCGAACAGGTCGCCCAGCAGGGTGCTGATCAGCGGAATCTGGGGTCGATTCCGCAACAGAGCGAGAGTCATGAGAGCGGGCCGATCCGGACAGGCGGCGCGAATTGTAGAGGACTTCGCGATCCGGGACAGCTATCCAAAACGATCGTGACCACACGACTCCGACCGCCGAGTCGAGCAGGTCACGCAACCTTCGGTGCCGTCGGCACTCGGTCTCCCCTGCCCAGCCGTATGCCTGATCCGACGCCAACGGACAACAACGAGCCACCCGAAGCGAGCGTCTCCCGGCTCGCCTCGCGCGCGGGCCTCGTCACCGCCGGCAACCTGGCGTTCGCGGCGCTCGGCTTCGTCTCCAACTGGCTCCTGGCGCAAGCACTGGGCGAGGTGCGCTTTGCCGTGATCGCGCGCTCGCTCGCGGCATTCGCGATTGCGCAAGAGTTGCTCGGCAAGAGCTTGTCGTGGGCGCTGGTGCGCATCGCGGCCAAGCGCGCCCGCGAGCGGGGTGGCTCGGCCGTGGCGGAGGTGATCGCGACCACGCGGCGGCTGCACACATGGTTCGGCCTGCTGATGTTCGTCGTCTACGCGCCGCTCGCCCTCTTGGCCGCACCCTGGGCGCAAGACGCGATGCCCGGCGAATGGGCGGCGCTCCTGGCGGCCGGCGTCTCGGCTTTTCTGACCAACTACTGGTGGCACGCACTCGCGGTGACGCAGATGCGCGAGGACTGGCTCGGCTACTCGCTGCTGACCGTCGGCAGCGGCGTCGTGCGCCTGTGTGGCTACGCGCTGCTCTATGCGGGTGGAGCCCTCACGGTCGAGAGCGCCGTCATGGCCCACGTCGCGACCAGCGCGGTGACCGCGCTCGGCGCGCTGTGGTTCGCCGAGCGCAGGATCGCCGCGCGCGGCGTGCGGGCGGCGGACGAACCCGTCCTGCGCCGGCTGCTCACTCGTTATGCGCGCCCGGTCATCGTCGCCACCACGCTCGGCACCTGCGCGGCGCAGATCGATGTCTTCTTGGTCGGGTTGTTTCGCGCCAACGCCGCGGTGTCGCAGTTCCGAGTGGCGTCGCTGATCAACACCGCGCTCGAGCTCGCGGTCGTCGCCGTGATCGTCGTGCTCACGCCGGGCGCCGCCCGCGCCGTGACCCGTACCGAGCGGCGTGCCTCGCTCCTGCGCTCGGTGTGGCTCGCCGGCTTCGTCGGCGTGCTGGCGCTCGCGACCTGGCCGCTGGCGCGCATGATCGTGTCGGTGTTCGGTCCTGGCTACGAGCCAGCCGCCGAGCTGTACGTCGTTCTGTTGTGGGGCACCGTGCTCAACGCACTGACCCACCCACTGTCGGTGTCGTTCTTCGCCGAGGACCGTCCGGGCCGGTTCGTGTCGCTGCACGGCGTGTCGCTGCTGTTCGTCGTCGTCGCCGACTTGCTCGTGCTGCCGGAGTACGGCGGCCTCGGTGCAGCCTGGGTGCGCGTGGCGATGCGCGCCCTGCAGGCAGTGTGGATCCTGGTCTACGTGGCCCTCGACCTGCGGCGGCCGTCATGAGCCGGGGCGGTCAGTTCTTGCTCGCGCTCATGCTGGCGGCGTGTGGCCAGGATCAGGCGCCACTGACACCAAGACGCGGCGATTGCCAGATCTTCTGCGCGATGGAACTCGGCGCCGAGATTGCCCGCGACGACCGATGGGACTTCTTTGCGCGCTACGACCTGGTGCTGGCTAGTCGTACGCCAGGCACGGTGGCGCCGCTGCGCGCGCGCAACCCCAAGGTCATCGTGCTCGCCAACGTCAATCCGTACTTCGCGCTCGGACCGCGCTTCTGGCCGGACCATGTGCTCGACCCCGAGCGTGTCGAGCCGAGCTGGGTGCTGCGCGACCGGCGGGGACAACCGATCAAGTACCGCGGCCCGCTCTACCCCGGCATGGACCCGCAGCACTTGGCGACCATGATGGACGTGCGCGTGCCCGCGTGGCAGACGGCGTTCGCCGACTGGGTCGCCCAGGTGGTCTCTGAGCAGAGCCTGGACGGCGTGTTCCTCGACACGCTCTCACTCGGCTACCCGGAGTTTGCACTGGCGGCCGACGGCAGCAAGTGCGCCGACTTCGCGGAACAACCGTGGGCGCGCGCGGCACACGACCTGATCGCGCGCTTTCGCGACGCCATGCCGGCGGCGGGCAAGATCGTATTCAACGGTCTGTCGGTGGCGCCCGGCGGCGCCCTGACTGCCGGCGGCCTGTCCGGCGACGCCGCGCTGCTGGGGCCGACCGACGGCGCGTGCTACGAGGCGTTCAGCATCGCCTGGCCACTCGACCACAACGACGACACCAAGCGCTGGTACTTCACGCACGCGATTTCGACCGCGATGGTGCAGACCCGCAAGCAGGACAAGTTCTTCTTGCTGCAGGTCACCGGCGCCGCTGACGACGCGCAGCTGCGGCTGTACGCCCTGTGCGCGTTCCTGCTGCACAAGCACGCGCGCTCGTTCTTCTACTACGCCCCGAACGAGGACGCACCGGCGTGGTATCCCGAGTGGGAGACCGAACTCGGCGCGCCGCTTGGCGAGGCGCATGCGGACGACGGCATCTTCGTGCGCGAGTACGCCAAGGTGACCGTGCGGGTGAATCCAACCGCGCAGACTCGTGGCAGTCAGAACCCGCTGCCGCCGTTCTCGGGCCAGCTGGTGCCGCGCCGCTGAATCGCGGCCGTCTCTGTGCTCAGCCCGCGAGCCGGCGCGACCAACGCCGCGCCAGGGCGACGCACGGCTTCTCGACCACGATGTGCAGCAGCCAAGCTCCGAGCACAGTGAACGCGATGGCCAGCGCGAAGGTCAGGATTGCCATCAGCGTGCCGCGGCCGCTCGATGGCAGCAGCGCCTCGGCGATGTTGATGCCGAACAGATGCACCAGATAGATGCCGTAGCTAATCGAGCCGAGGAACACCGCCGGCCTGGTGCGCAGGACGCGCTGCACCGGCCCGTCGCTGAGCAGCAGGACGATCATGCCAACCGCTACGGCGGGCGGATGCACGTAGCGGATCGACTCATACCAGGCGCCGAGCAGGTGCACGGCGAACGCGAGCGCGAGCACAGGCGCGCCGATGCCAGGCCGCGCCAGGACCGCGAGCTTGCGATAGACGCGCTGGTCGTCGAGGAGCACGGCCAGCGCGCAGCCGGCGAGGATGTTCCAGTACGGAAACACGACCTCCCCCACCTGACCCAGCGCCGCGGGCGCGCACGCGAAACCGATGCCCAGCGCCAACGCTGCGACGAAGCGCAGCAGACCGCGGCCGCGCAGCCACACGAACCCGAGCACCGGCCACAGCAGGTAGAACTTCTCCTCGATGCCGAGGCTCCAGCTCTGATAGAAGGGAACGTTCTGCCAATCGCCGACGCCAAACCGGCTCGCCAAGAAGAACGGCAGCTCCTGGTAGTACAGCAAGTACGGCGGGAGTAGCTTGCGCAGCGCTTCGGCCTTCTCGGCGCCGACCCCGAGCCCGAAGATCAGCAGGCAGTAGACGCCGAGCACGCAGTAGTACGAGGGCAGGATGCGCAGCGCGCGCCGCACGTAGAACGCGCGCAGCAAAAGCGCGCCGCGCGCGCGTTCCTCGCGCAACGCCAGCGTGGTGATGATGAACCCCGACACCAAAAAGAACACGGTCATCGCGCCGTACGGGTTCGCCCAGCCAACGACCTGCGTTCGCATGTGCTGGCCGATCACCAGCAGCACGCCGAGCCCGCGATAGCCATCGAGTTCGAGAAAGCGCGGCTGCGCCTGGTACTGCACCCAGGTCTTCACGCCGGAATCGGCAGTCATCGGCGGACACCCTGCCGCATGCGCCTAATTGCTGCGCACGTACCAATCACTGGGCTCGAGCGTCATGGTCGGACAGCCGCCGAGCATCGACGTGCATAGCTTGACCTTCCGCCAGTCGGCCGTGACCTTGGCGCGGAAAGCCTGGTAGGCGGGGCCATTCCAGAGTTCCTTGAAGGTCTGCTTCTTGGCATCGCCGAGGATCACCCAGCCGTGGTAGTCGAAGCAGCAGGGCGATACGCGGCCGTCGGCGAGCAAGACCGAGCTGGTCCACAGCAGCTCACAGATCTTGTGTTCCTCGCCCTTGAACTCGACTGGGTTCTTGGCGTCGTCGGGCCGCAGCTGGTCCTTCTTGTACAGCGACAGCGCCTCGGACTCCGGCAAGTAGGACAGCGTCTTAGCGGTGTCGCCGGTGCCCTGGAACAGGAACGTGCGCTTGATGATCAGGTTGTCGGCCCCCAGCTTGCGCGCCAGCTCCTGGATCTCCTCGATCTGATGCTCGTTCTGCCGCATGGCGACGAACTGGATGTCGATCACCAGCGGGCTGCCCGGGGTGGCGTTGCGTTTGGCGACCAGCCGCTCGATGTTGCCCAAGATGCGCTCGAACTTGCCGCGGATGCGGTAGCTCTCGTAGGTCTCCTTGTCGGTGCCGTCGAGCGAGATCAGGATCCGGTTCAGCCCCGAGCTCGGCAGCCCATCGATGATGTCGGTGCGCAGAAGCTGGAAGTTGGTGAACACGTCCATCCAGATCCCCTTGCTGGCGCCGTACTGGATCATCTCGACGATCTCCGGGTGCAGGAGCGGTTCGCCCGACCCGTTGAAGTTCATCGTGTAGAGGAACGGCGCCAACTCGTCGACGACCTTCTTGTAGAGGTCCATCTCGAGGAACACGGGTGGCCGCTCGAGCATGCCGTTGCCGACCGGGCACAGCGGGCACTTGAGCTGGCAGGCGGTCGTCGGCTCGACCAGGATCGCATACGGCATCGCCGCCGACTTCGGCTTGCCACGCAGCTTGCGGTCGCCGTAGTTGACGGCGCGGTTCGACAGTCGCCGCACGCTGTGGTTCGGCATCTTGACGAAGCGGGTGACCTTGTCCCGGAAGCGCCGGAAGTGCTCCTGCTCGACGGACAGGAGGTCCTGCTTGGAAAACGTGGGGCTCGTGGTCTTGGTCATGATGCCTGGGTGTTTCCAACGCGAGGCCGTCCTGCCCAGCGCCGAGACGGACGAACACTTGGCGCCCAGTCACCACGGCACCTGGTGCGGTGTATCGGGCGCAGTGGGACCGGGCGTCGCGGGAGCACGAGGTAACGAACGCGAAGGTTGGGAAACGAGATTGTCTGTAATGGTAACCTGAGGGACACTCCGGTCCCCCTCTCCCTTTGTCATCAAACCATGAGTCGGAACCCGTTCGGGCCGGCTATGTCTTGATCGACGCACCGCGTGTTCGGCGGTGCGAACGTGACCCCTCCCGCTCCGGTTGACCCGCCCGGTCAGCGAATCTGTCCCGCATGGTCGCCCGCAACAAGCCTCTCGAGTCCGCCCCGTCCCCCCTGCTCATGAGCGCGATCGTGATCGCGGGGCTGCTGTTCGGCTCCGTGGCCGCGGTGTTCATCGCCTGGCGCGTCGACGAGTTGTACCTGGTGCAAGGTCGGATCCTGTTGCAGATCGGCCGCGAACTCGGCAGCGTGCGTTCGACGATGGTCGGCGAGAACGCGTCGGTGCAGGCGAACCCCCGCCGCGAAGACGTCAACACGGAGTCCGAGATGCTGTCGAGCCCGGCGTTGATCAAGCGCGCCTTCGACGAGCTGGTGCAGGAGAAGGTCATTCCGTTGGTGCCGCCCAAGGGCTTTCTCGCCTGGCTGCGCCGGCTGTCTGACTCGATGGAGCTGACGTCGCCCAAGACCGTCGAGCATCGCACGCTGGAGAAGTGGTCGCAGGCGCTGGCGGTCTACGCGGTCGCGGGCTCCAACGTGCTCGGCATCGATTGCCGCACGAACGAGCCCGAGATTGGCAAGGCCCTGCTCAAGCGCATGGTGCAGCTCTATCTCGACGCGCACGTGCAGGCATACAGCACGGGTAATGCCGAGCCGTTCTTTCGCAGCGAAGTCGCACGGCTCGAGACAGCGCTGCTAGCGGCCGAGTCCGACCTCTCTGAGTTCAGATTGGCGAGCGGGGTCATCGATCCCGACGTCGAAAAGGGGCTGGCGCTGACGCGCCGGGGCGAGGCGGAGGCGAGCCAACGCAGCCTGATCACCAAGGTTGCCGCGGCGCGCGCGCGGGTAACCGATCTCGAGCGTAGCCTTGGTGCGCAGCCCGAGACGATCGTGACCACATCGGAACGCAAGGCGAGTCTGGTGCGCGATGACTTCGAGAAGAGGGTCGCCGATGCCGAGCGCGGCGTGATCGAAGCCGAGCAGCAGTACTCCTCGACGTCACCTTTCCTGGCGCGCGCGCGCACGACCTACGAACGTTTGAGGGCGCTGCTCGAGCAACTACCGCGCGAGCGCGACGAATCGCGCGTGCAGGGGCAGAACCCGGTGCGCACCACCGCGGCCCAGGAACTCATCAAGGCTACGGCAGAGTTGCGCGCGCTCGAGGCCGAGCTGGCATCGGCCGACCAGGCCGTCGCGCATTGGACCGCGCGTTCGGTCGCCATCGAGTCGACGCGAGTTCACTTCCTGGGGCTGAACGTGAGGCACGGCAAGGTGCAAAAGGACCTGGCGCAGGCGCTCACCACGGCGCAGTTGGCGCGGATCAGCAAGCAGCTGGACGACATACAGGTCGCCAACGTGACGGTGATCGTACCTCCGACCATCGTGCCGACGCCGATCCGCACGCTCGGGCTGCCGACCCGGGTCGCGGTCGTGGTGCAGGGGGCGCTGCTCGGCATCGTCCTCGGGCTCGCCTGCGCGTTCTGGTTGCACGCGGTGCGGGCGCGGCGCGCGCACACGGCAGGCAGCGCGCAGCAGCCGCCGACGGCGAGTTGGGACGAGAGTCACGGTGTGGCGTGAGTGCGATCGATGACGATCTGCCCCTCTCTGCTCCGTCTTTCTGCAGAAAAGCAGAAGGGACACAGACTGGTCTGAGGCGAAGCCTCGCTAGGACTCGTCGATCACGGTCTTCGTCATCACTCCTCTTCGGTGGCTGCGCTCAGCGTCGGCGCTGTCGGCCCTTGCGTTGCTTCGCGGGCCGCGCGCCGCCGGCTGGCGAGCGCGGCGACCCGCGCGTGCACGAGGCGCAGCAGTCTGCCGCGCCAGGTCGGGGCGTAGAACGCGACGTCCGTGCGTGCCTCCGGCTGGGCCTGGAGACGCTCGGTCTTCCAGAACTCGGCTCCACGCCCGAACGACCAGCTCGCCAGCGGGGCCTCGCCGTCGAGGGATTCTTCGAGCATCAGGTAGCCGAGCAGTCCCGGGTATTGCTCGTCGTACGCCGGGTCGTGCGCGACCACGAGGCCCTCGCCGCGATCGGCGCAGCGCAGCCCCATCGCCCACGCGATCAGATTGCCTCCGGAGCGCATCCTCCCGACGCGGCAGGATTTCTCGTGCTGCAGGAGACTCCACAAGAACGCGCGGTTGCGCGGCCCGCTGGTCAGGATCGAGGCCCCCGCGAGCGCCTTCGTACTCTTGGCCTCGAGCTGTGCCAGCTCTTCGAGGTCGGCCTCGACCAGTGTTGCTCCCGGCGCTACCTCGAACGAGTAGCCCGGCAGCGCCTGCAGCGCCGCGAGGCCGCTCGCGAGGTGCTTCTTGGTGCGCTTCGCGATGCGCTTCTTGGTGGGTTTCGCCAGCCTCTGGCGTCCCGTGTCGGCGCCGCCGCTGGGCGCGATCCAGTTGGGCTCTGTCGACGTGATGACGGCCCTCGGCCACGCAGCCGTGAATGTCAGCTCGGGCTCGAGACCCTGCGCCTGCAACAGGTCGGGCCGGAGCGCGTGCACGGTCGCGTCGAGCGCCGCGGCGAGAACGCGCTCGCGGTCGTCGCGGGTGACGAGCAGTGGGGTCGTGGCACCCCATCCCCAGCGGAGGTCGCGGCAGAGCCATCGCGCCGTGCCCGACTGGCGCGTCGTTTCGGTCGGCACGCCGCCGAGCAGCACGTAGCGGCGCACCGGCAAGCCGAGGAAGCGGCCCGGCAAGCGCACCCACGGCAAGATGGCGACGGCGCGACTTGCCGAGCGCAGCACGAGGATGTTGAGCGCGACTTCGCCATACGCTGCGAGCCAAGCGCGCGCCCACGCGTGGCGATGGAAGACCGAGCGCGGCGCACACTCGGCCGCGAGGCGATCCCAATCAGCCCGCAGCTGATCGAGCCCATCGATCCCCTGCAGCCAGTCAATTGAATGCGAGGTGGTCAATGCGATGGGTCAAGTTGGACGTCGGCTCAACATCAGAAAGAACCACAGAGATCAAGGCCGTGCCTCTCCGTGGTCTCTGTGTGCTCCGTGGTTCTTTCCGGAGCCCCGTTAGATGTAGGCACCAGTCTTGTGCGAGGAGCCTGTATTCTGCATTCACAGTCCCTGAGCTGTCCACCGAATCCAGCCCGCATGGTCATCCCCACCCCACCCGCGGGCAGCCCCGCGCCTCCTTCCCCGCAGCGCCGATGAGCGCAATCGCGACATGGGTGCGTACGCCGGTCTGAGCCACGACGTCGCGGCGCGCACGGCGGCACAGCGGCCGCTGTGGATGCGGCCGGAGCCGTGCCTGTCCTGGGCACTGGCGGCGATGAGCGCCGTCCTCTTGTTGTCCCTGGGCTCGCTGCTCTGTCTACCGGGACTGGGCGAGCACTTGCCGAAGGTCGTCGAACTCGTCGCCCTGTTCGCGGTCGGCTACGAGGTCGCACGCGGTCGCATTCCGTTGGCGTGGCCGCTCGCCATGACCCTCGGTCTGTGTTTCGTGCTGCATGCCTGCGCGTCGGGGTTGTGGGCGCCGTTTCAGGCGTCGTTCGCCGTCCTGATCGTGAAGCTCATGCATGCCGTGCTGCTGGCGCCGATCCTGTGTTTGGCGTGCCGTCGCATCGCGGATGTCACGCTGGCGGTGGTCGTCTTCAAAGCGTGCTCTTGCGTGTGCTCGCTCGCCGCGATCGCGCAGGCCACCTTGCCTTTCCTGCAGGTCGATGCGCTCGCCGAGGGCAGCACGCTGGGCGAATCGATGGGCATGGGTCTGCTGTACGCCGAGGAGTTGAGCTCCGGAGCCATCGTGCGCGCGTCGGGGACGCTCGGGCACGCCAACACCCTGTCGCTGTTCCTCGCCGGGTCGATGTTTCTGCAGCCATGGCTGTGGCTGCGGTTTCCGGGCCGGCGCGCCCGCGGCGTGTTGCTGGCGGTCACCTTGTGCGAAGCCATGGCGATGCTGCTCACCTATGGGCGGCTCGGGATCATCGCGATGTGTGCCGCCGCGGTCTGGATGCTGATGCGTGGCGGCATCAAGCGGCCGATCTTCGCCCTGGCGTTGGCCTTTGCAGCGTTCGCGGTGGCGCTGCCATGGCTGCCGGCGACATGGGTCGAGCGCGTGCTCGACCCAAGCCACTTCAGCAAGAGCGACTCGATTGCCGGTCGGTGGGAGCTGCAGGTGTACGGCTTGCAGCTGGTGCAGAAGTACGGCCTGTTCGGCGGCGGCTACGGCCAGTTCGGCCAGATGTTCTACCTCGAGGCGCAGGGCTACCTAAAGGAGACCGCCGAGTACTTCCTCGGCCACACCAGCAAGGCGATCGACATCGACGACATCGGCGCCCACAACGTGTATCTCGAAGTGCTGGTCGAGCAGGGGCTGGTCGGCATCGTGCTGTTCTGTGGCACGAGTGGAACCGTGGTCTGGCAGCTCGTGCGGCTGTCGCGGCGGACGCGACCCGGGACGCAGGAACGGCTGCTGTGCATCACCTTCGAGTGCATGACGATCGCGTTTGCCGTCGCGGCGCTGTTCGTGCACAGCCAGGAGATGAAGGTCATCTGGATCGGCCTCGGGCTCGCTTGCGCCTGGCTGCGCGTTGGTGCTGCGGCCAGCAAGCAACAGACTGCGCTGGCGTCGCCGCGGTCATGAGAGTGCTCGTGCTGAAGGCGAACCACTTCCCGGTGTGCGGCGCCTCGCGTTTGCTCGAGACCGTGCTGGCACACGTCGATCGACAGCGCGTGCTGCCGGTGGTCGGCAGCGTCGCGCGCGCCGGGCGTCCGCACTCGGTGTGCTTCACCTCGGAGCGCGGGCGCGACTTGCCGCACGTCGAGGTGCCGTGGACCGGCGGCTTGTCGGCCCGGCACGCGGTCGCGGCGCTGCGCGGCGCGATCGCCGAACACCGTGTGGATCTGGTGCACAGCCACGACATGCGCTGCGATCTCCTGTGCGCACTCGCGGGTGGGCGCAAGGGTCTCGGCGTGCCGTGGGTCGCGCACGTGCATGGTTGGATCGGCCGCGCCGGCAGTGCCAAGGATCAGGTGTTCGAGCTGATCGATCGCCGCGTGGTGCGGCGGGCCGATGAAGTTTGGGTCGGCTCCCACTCGGCGGAGCGCGACGTGCGCCGCAGCGTCGGCAGCAGCAAGCGCGTGCGGCTCTTGCGCAACGCTGCCGACCCCGTCTTGGTGGCGGGCGCGCGCGCACGCGCGGCGGCGGCGCGTGCCGCACTCGGCATTCCGGCCGACGTCTTCTTGGTCGGCATGGTGGGTCGCCTGCACCGATCGAAGGCGCACGCGCTGCTCGCCGAGGCGGTGCTCGAGAGCTGCGTGCCGGACATGCATGCCCTGCTGCTTGGTTTTGGCCCCGAGCTGGCACGGCTCAACGCATTGGCGGCCTCGCCCCGCGCCGGGGGTCGCGTTTGGGTTCCCGGCGAGCTGCCGGTCGAGTCGATCGCGCCGCTGGTCGCTTCGCTCGACGTGTTCGCGTTCCCGTCGCTGCGCGAGAGTCTGCCGCTGGCGGTGCTGGAAGCGATGCAGCTGGCGCGTCCCATCGTCGCCGCCGACGTCGGCGATCTGCGCTTCGTGCTGGACGACGGCAGCGCCGGCATCTTGGTACCCGCGGGCAACGTCCGCGCCTTGGCCGCCGCGCTCACGCGCCTGCACGGCGACGTTGCGCTGCGTCAACAGCTCGGCGCGCGCGCCCACGCGCGCGCCATGACCGAGTTCGCGCCCGCACGTTTGGCGCGCGAGATGGAGGCCGCATGGCTCGACTGCGCGCCCTAGTGCCACGGATGCTGACGCCCGGCATGCTGGCGCGGCGAGTGCTGCACCTCGTCGGCTGGTGCTTGCCGCGGCCGCGACCGCGCGTGCTGCTGTATCACGGGGTCGACGACAGCGGCTCGCCGATCTCGGTGTCGCAGGCGCTGTTCGGCGCCCACCTCGGCTTTCTGCGGCAGCACGGCTACACGACTTGGCCGGCCTCGGCCTACGTGCGCGCGCTGGCGACCAAGACCGTGCTGCCCCGGCGACTGGTGGTGCTCACCTTCGACGATGGCTATCGCAACAACATCGACACAGCGCTGCCAGCGTTGGAAAAGCACGGCTTCTGCGCCAGCGTGTTCGTGGTCACCGGCAACGCGGGTGCAGCGCCGCGCTGGGAGGAGCGCGACCGCGTGCGGATCGCGGCGATGATGCAGCAGGTGTGGAGCAACGCCAGCGCCGACCGGCGGCGGCAGATCGGCGACTCGCTGCATCAGTGCCTGGCCCAGCCGCTGGGGTCTCTGGAGGAGTGGATGGCGGCGCAGGCCCGCGGCTTCGAAGTCGCGTCGCACACCCACGGTCACGTGTTCTGCGGCCACGAGCCCGAGCCGATCGTGCGCCAAGAGATCACCACCGCGGCGACGACTCTGCGGGCGCTCGGCGGGCGCGGCGCCAGCCTGCTGGCCTGGCCGTACGGCGACACCAGCCCCGCGGCCAAGAAGATCGCCGCTGCGTGCGGCGTCGAGGCAGCCTTCGTGGCGGAGTGGTCGTTCGCACGGCGCCGCGACGACGACCTGCTGTGCCTCAATCGGGTGCCGATCGACGCCACGCTCGGCGTGTTTGGCCTCGCGTTCGCGCTCGGCCGCGGCTACGAGTTCTGGATCTTGCTGCGCGCACTGCGCGCACGCTTGCGCACGGGTCGCCGCCGCGCATGAGAGTTCTGCTACTGCACGACTACTACCAGAACCGCGGCGGCGAGGATGTCGCGTTCGAACGCGAGGCCGACCTCCTCGAAGCGACGCCCGGCGTGCATGTCGTGCGCTTCACGCGCCACAACGACGCGATCAAGGCCATGGGACTCGCGCGCCGTGCCGCGCTGCCGCTGACCAACGCCTGGTCGCGCGAGTCGGCGCGCGCTGTGGCCCAGGTAGTAGCGCGCGAACGGCTCGACGTCGCGCACGCGCACAACCTGTGGCCGTTGCTGTCGCCGAGCGTGCTCGCGGCCCTGCGGCGGGCCGGCGTGCCCACCGTCTTCACCGCGCACAACTACTACCTGTTCTGCCTCAACGGCATCTTCTTCCGCGATGGCCGGGTCTGCACCGACTGTGTCGGACGCGCGCCGCTGCCCGGGGTCCGGCATCGTTGTTACCGAGGGGTCGCGGGAAGTGCATCGCGCGCGCTCGCGCTCGTCTTGCATCGCCGCCTGCGCACCTTCGAACGGGTCGATCGCATCTTGACGCCGACCGAGTTCGCCCGCGGCTACTTCCTGCGCGCCGGCTTCTCGTCGCAGCAGGTGCGCGCCAAGGCACTGTCGGTCGCCGAGCCCACGTCGCCGGGTGGTCTTTTGGCGAGCCGGCCGTTCCCGCACCCGGCGCGCTTCCTGCTCGCCAGCCGCCTCGTGCCGGAGAAGGGCGGACTCGTGCTGGTGCAGGCGCTGCACACGATGCGCCAGCCGGCCGAGTTGGTGATCGCCGGCGTCGGTCCCTTCGAACCGCAGCTGCGCGCCGAAGTGGCCCGGCTCGGTCTCGAGCAACGGGTCAGGTTCCTCGGCCAGCTCGATGCGGCCAGGCTGTGGAAAGAGATGGCGGGCGCGACCGCGACGATCCTGCCGTCGCTGTGGTTCGAGACGTTCGGGTTCACGGCGATCGAGTCGTACGCGGTCGGCCGACCGGTGGTCGCCAGCGCGATCGGGGCGCTGGCCGAGGTCGTGGTGCACGAGCGCACCGGCTTCACCTTCCCGCCGGGCGACGTGGTGGCGCTGGCCAGCCGGCTCGACGAACTCGCCGCGTCGCCCTCGCTGTGCGAACGGCTCGGCGCCGCGGGGCGCGCGCGCTACGAGGAGCTGTACACGCCGGCGCGCAACCGCGACCGCCTGCTCGCCATCTACCACGAGCTGATCGAGGAGCGTGGCCGAGCATGAGGCGACTGCTGCTGCCGGCCATTCTGTTGGCGTTCCTCGCGATCACGCTGCCGTTCCTGGCGCGCCCTGGTCTCGAGTACGACGAGGCCTACTTCATCAACCCGGCTTTGGTGACGTGGTCGGGCAGCGCCGAGCCACCGCACGACTTCGTGCATCAGACCATCAGCATCGGCGGCCACACGCTGCCGATCCGCACCTTCCCGTACATCGGTGCGCTGAAGGCATGGCTGTTTGCGCCGATCTTCGGCCTCGCCGGAGTGTCGATGACCAGCATCCGGTTGCCCGCCGTGCTGTTGGCGCTGCTGACCATCGTGCTGTTGTGGCGGGCGGCGCGCACCGCGCTCGGTCGTGGCGCCGGCGCGCTGGCGACGGCGTTGTTCGCGCTCGATCCCGGCTACCTGTTCAACGCCCGCTGCGACACCGGGCCGCTGGTCCTGGCGGTGCTGTGCGGAGTAAGCGCGCTGATGCTGCTGCAGCGGGCACTGGCGCGCCAGAGCGCGCTCTGCCTGTTCGCCGCCTGCTCAGTGATCGCGCTCGGGTTCTTCGACAAGCTGACGTTTGCCTGGAACGTCAGCGGCCTGCTCAGCGCCGCGGTGGTCGTCTATTGGCGCGATCTCCTCGTCATCCTGCGTGGCCGAGGCTGCGTCTGGGCCTGGCTCGGGGTCGGCCTGTGCTCCCTTTGCTACGCCGTGTTCGCCTGGATGATGTTGCGCGGCAACCGCTCGCTCGTGGGCTTGCCCGGCATCGCCAAGCTGCACGCGCTGTGGGATGGCCTCGCCGGCGAAGGGCTGCTGCACGAGTTCCAGACCGGCGCGGTGTGGCAACGCTCAGGCTTCCTGCAGACGCTCGCCTACGATCCTGACCGCTTGCGCCTGCACGAGCAGGGGCAAGTCGAACCCGAGTGGCTTGCGTGGTTCACGCGCCTCGACGTGCTGCACGGCACGCTCATGCCGGCGCTCCTGCTGGCCGCTTTGCTGCTCCTGCCGTGGGCACTGCGTCGGGTCGATGCGGCGCAGCGCCGCGTCGGTGTGTTCGTGGCGGTGGCGTGTGTGGTCAACTACGGGCTGTTGTTCGTCGCGCGCGGCACTGGCCTGCCGCATCACTTCCCCCTGCCCTTTCCCTATCCGCAACTGCTGATCGCGTTCGTCGTCGTCAACCTGCGCCCTGCACGCGCGCTGCGCATGTCGGTGGTCGGGTTGCAGTTCGCGCTTTGCTTGCTGGTGTGCGGGCGCACGATCGCCACCTACGTGCACGACGGCGGCAACGGTGCCTGGTCGGACGCGAGCGTCACGCTGGTACGCCAGATCGAACAGCAGGGCCAACGACCGGTGTTCCTGGACTGGGGCATGCAGCAGCAGTGGATCGCATTCGCTGGGCGCACCCGGCCCTCGACCGAGATCGCGTTCGATCCGATCGGGGCCAGCGGCGAAGTCGATGCACGCGAGCGCGAGCGCGGGTCAGCGGCGCTGCGCGGGCAGATCGAGCAAGCGCTAGATCGCCGCGCCGAAAGTGTGTTCGTCACCTGGGACGAACGCTGGCAGTGGCATCCGTCGCTCGACCTGCTGCGCACCGCCGCCGCCGCGCGCGGGGTGCGCGTCGAGCCTGGCGGGCTGATTACGCAGCGCGACGGCAGGCCGTTGTTCCACCTGTGGCGGGCGCGGTGAGCGATCCGCGCCGTACATTGGCTATCCTGTTGCCAATGCGTTCTCTCTCGCTCTGCACCATGTCGGCCCTTTCGTGCGCTGTTCTGTCGGCCCAGGGCGCCCCGGCACTCATCAACGACCTCGAACCCGGGGCCGTGAACCAACCCGGCGACTCGATTCCGAGTTCGGCGGTCAGCCTCGGCTCGTTCGCGTTGTTCAGCGCCATCGAGGGCAGCCTCGGGCGCGAGTTATGGCGCACCGATGGCACAGCGGTGGGCACGACGCTGGTGCGCGACATCTTTCTCGGACCGACCTGGTCGGACGCGGAGCCCAAGATCGCGCTCGGCGGTGCGGTGCTGTTGGTCGCCAGGGACGCGCTGCACGGGCAGGAGTTGTGGCGCAGCGATGGCACCGCAAACGGCACGACCTTGCTCGCCGACATCTCGCCCGGATTCGCTGACAGTGTGCCTGGACCGCAGTTCGTACGGCTCGGCGCGTTCGTGTTCTTCCAGGCCAGCGACCCGGTGAACGGCCTCGAGCTGTGGCGCACCGACGGCACGACCGCGGGCACCTCGCTGGTCGCTGACATAAACCCGGGTCCGGTTGACTCGACGCCGTTTGCCCTGACGGTGCAGAACAACGGGCTGTGGTTCTTTGCCGACGACGGACAGACTCCCGGGCTCTACTGGATGAACAGCGCGCTGGCGACACCCGTGCTGGTCATCCGCGCCATTGGCTCGCACATCGTGCCGCTCGGCGCCAACCAGGTCGCGTTCGACGCATTCGATCCGGCCACCGGTGTCGAACTCTGGCGCAGCGACGGCACGCCGGCTGGCACCGTGTTGGTGAGTGACATCGCGCCTGGGACGGCGAGTTCGCTGCCGACTGAGCTGACCGCGCTCGGCGGTGTCGTGTACTTCCAGGCCGACGACGGAGTCAGCGGCGAGGAACTGTGGCGCAGCGACGGCACGGCGGCGGGCACCACCCTGATGCGCGACATCGCCGCCGGTGCCGCCGGTTCGTTCGCGCAGTCGTTCGTGACGCTGGGCTCGACGCTGTTCTTCGTGGCGTCGGAACCGGTGAGCGGCATCGAGTTGTGGAAAAGCGACGGTACGCCGGCCGGCACGCAACTCGTGCGAGACATCTTGCCGGGCGGTGGACCGGGCTTGCCGTTGAACCTGGTGTCCGCCCTCGGCTTCGTGTGGTTCTCCGCCGATGACGGCGTGACCGGACGCGAGCTTTGGCGCAGCGATGGCACGACGACCACCTTGGTGGCTGACCTCGATCCGACCGGTAGCTCAGGCGCCCTACCGTTGAGCGTCGTCGGTACCCGGCTGCTGTTCGCGGCCAGCAATGGCACGCTGGTCGGCCTCGAACCATGGATCACGACGGGCACCGCCGCGACCACGGCGTTGGTCAGGGACATCGATCCTGGTTTCGCGCCGAGTTCGTTCCCGGTTGCGCTCGCTGGTGCGGCGAGCAACAAGGTCCTGCTCAGCGCGGAAACCACAGCCAATGGCCGGGAGCCGTACATCACCGACGGCACACCCGCCGGCACGCTGCTGCTCGCCGACATCAACCCCGGGCCGGCTTCGAGCGACCCATCCGAGGCCCTCGATGTGGGGGGTGTGTTCTACTTCGCCGCGACCTCGGCCAGCTCCGGGCGTGAGCTATGGCGCAGCGACGGCACGGTCGCGGGCACGTTCGTGGTCGGCGATCTGGAACCGGGCGCCGGCAGCTCCGACCCGGCGTACTTCGTGCGCTACGAGGGCCGGATCGTGTTCGTGGCCGAGAACGCCAGTGTCGGCCGCGAGCTGTGGACGACCGACGGCACTGCTGCCGGCACCGTCCCCTTGGATCTCATCTTGGGCCCCAGCTCGTTGGCGCCACGTTCCCTGACGGTGCTTGGCAATCGCCTTTTGATGGTTGCGGACGACGGGTCGAACGGTGCCGAGCCCTGGGTCAGTGACTTGACTGTCGCGGGCACGCAAATGCTGCGCGACATCCTGCCGGGGGCGGCTGGATCCGAGCCTTCCGACCTGCGCGTCGTAGGCGCGCGCGTGTTCTTCGCCGCGACGGACGCGACCGCAGTGGTGACCCTGTGGTCGACGGATGGCACGGTGCTCGGAACCGTGCCCGTCCTAGGCCTCGGCGGACACGCCGGCGGCGGGCCGTTGAGCCTCGCCGCCGTGGGCAGTCTGCTCTATTTCGAGTGGGACGACGGTGTGAGCGGCAGCGAGCTGTGGCTCACCGACGGCGTGACGACGCAGCGCGTAGCCGACATCAATCCGGGGGCCCCGAGTTCGTACCCGCGCTATCTGACGGCGTTCGGCAACGGCGTGCTGTTCGGCGCCGACGACGGTGTGCGCGGGTTCGAACTGTGGCGCAGCGACGGCACGGCCGCCGGCACGCAAATCGTGCGCGACGCCACACCAGGCGCGGCGGGGAGCATGCCTGATTTCGATGGCTTCATCTTCTGCCCGCCCGGGGCGCAGCGGGCGCTGCTCCAGGCGAGTGATGGAGTGAGAGGGCTCGAGCTGTGGCGCACGGATGGCACCGCGGCGGGCACGGTGCTGCACTACGAGTTCGTGAATGGCGAGTACGGTGGCGTACCGGGTCAGCCAGTCCTTGCCGGGTCGCGGTTGTTCTGCACGGCGTTCGAGAGGGCGACCGGCATCGAACCGTGGGTCATGGCGAGCATGGCGGCAGCGGCACCGATCGGTGTGCCGTGCGGGACCAACCCGTCGATCACGCCGCGGGCTGCTGGCGTGGGTGCGCCGTTCCTCGGCAATGCCGCGTTCCAGGCGCGCGTGACCCTGGCGCCGCCGAGCGTGCCGGCGGTGTTCATGATCGCGGATCGCTGGACGCCGGTGTTCCTCGGCTGCGACGTGCTGGTATTGAACTCGCTGGTCACGCTCACGTTGGGCACCGATGCGCAAGGCACGGCGGCCGTGCCGCTGCCGATCCCGAACGTGATGTCGCTGCGCGGCGGCGTGCTGCACGGCCAGTGGTTCGTGGTGCAGATCGGTGGACCGGTGTTCAGCATCGCAGCGGCCAGCGAGGGTCTGCGCATCATCCTGGCAGACAATTGATGCGCAGCGCTGGCCGGTGAGCTATGCCGAAAGGCGCATGCCGCCCGAAAGCATGGCCGTCCGCGCTGCAAGCTGGTGGTCTCGCGCTGCTCGCTGTGAGCTGGCGCTGTCGATCGCACTCGGCCTGCTGGCCGCCGTTGCGATCGGACTGCACATGCACACGTCGTGGCGCCTGTCGCACGTCAACGGCATCTACCTACTGCTGGCGCAGCTGCTCGAGCGCGGTGTGTTCTACCCGCGCGAGCTGAGCCCCGATCTGGTCTACGGCACCTTCTACCAGCCGTTGGCGTTCGCCCCATACGCGCTGCTCCCCGGCGATGGTCTGGCCAAGGTGCCGGCCATGCGCATCCTGTGCGGGTTCGACGCGGCGTTGTGTCTGCTCCTGCTGGCGGCCGTGGCAGCGCGGCTCGGGCTCGCGCGCGCCGCCTGCTGGCGTCCGAGCGTGTGGGCGCTGTGTACGATCCCGGTGGGCTTCTGTCTGTTGGCCATGCGCGACGACCCACGCGCGACGTGGCTGGGTCTGCTCGCAGTGCTGGCACACCTGCGCCGCGGACACTGGTCGATCGTGGTCGCGGCGCTGTGCCTGTCGCTAGCGTTCTTCACCAAGCTCACCGCGCCGCTGGTGCCGTGTGTCGCGATCGCCCTCGACCTCGCCTTCCGGCGCGACCACGCCGCGGCGATACGGTTCCTGTTTGCCACCGCCGCGGCGATCGCGATCCCGTTCGCGATCCTGCAGTGGGGATTCGGCTGCGAGCTTCTCGACAACGGCATTCGTCTGGCGCTGCTCGAGCCGGCCTTCCAGCCGCGCGGCGTGTTCCAGACTACCTGGCGTTGCCTGCGCGACGTCATCGCCTGGAACGAGCACGCCCTCGGCCTGCTGCCGTTGGCGTTGCTGTCGCTCGGTCTGCTGGTCGTACGCATCCGCCGCTGGCGCCTCGACCTGGCGGACTGGCTGGCGTCCGCGGCCTTCGTCAAGGCGTGGCTCGCCTATCGCAACCCGGGCGCCGATTACAACCACTTGTTCGACCTGGCGCTGTTCTGTGCGCTGCACGCCGCCGTGCGACTGGCCGGGTGGTTGTCGCCGGGCCGTGCGCTCGCTGCTCTGCTGGTGTTGCTGGCGCTCGATCGGCCATGGGAGGAGTTGATCGGGCCGTCGGATCTGCCGCTGGCGGATGCTCCGGCCGCGCGCGTGGCGCGCGCCCTGGCCTCGCTTCCGTCAGTGCCGACGCTGGTCGAGGATCCCCTGATCCAGATCGAGGCGAACACGCGCCCGCTGGTGGTCGACGGCGGCGTGGTCTTCGCGCGTCTGCGTCGCGATCGGCTGGTGCGCGCGCAGTGGTTTGGGCCGCTGTCCGACCCGCACGCCCTGCGCCGCATCGTGCTGCTGCTCGATCCGTTCGAGAACACGCCCGAGCGACCGGGACCGTACTGGTATGGCGTGGTCAACTACGACCGCGACTTCCATACGGAACTCGTGGCGCACTGGCACGTGGTCATGAAGACCGACGCCGCGACCATCCTCGAACGCCTGCCGTGACGCCCCGCGTCAGCTGGCGTGCACCGAGAAGCCGCGCGCGTAGATTTTCTTGATCCACCGATCGGCCTCGGGGCAACCCTTGGCCTGCATCGCTGCCGCATCCCAAACGATCTCGCGGCCGGTGCGCAGCGCCACGTTGCCGAGCAGCACGGCCTCGGTGAATGGACCGGCGTAGCGAGCAAACCCCGACGACGTGGTGCCCTGGCCGCGGATCGCCGCCAGCCACTCCGCACTGATCTGCCGGCCAGGCTGCGGCTTGCCCTCCGCGTCGAGCACCATCGGCACCCGGGCGAGCCACGGCGTCGGCGGCTGATAGTCCTTGAACTTGGCTTCGGGCAGCAAGCGATGGCGCGCGCCGTAGTCGTCGTCGACGAACATCACGCCTGCATCGCCGATCAACAGCGAGCCGCCGTTGCCCCACTTCTGGCCCGCGGGCAGCAGCTCGTCGGGTGGCTTGGTGCCGCCGTCGTACCACACGAGATCGACCGGCACCCCCTTGCCGCGCGCTGGGAATCGGTAGCGGATGATCGACTTCGTCGGCCCGGTCTCGTCGTTGTTGCCCGTCTGCGTCTCGACGCGCACCGTCTCGGGCGCACCGAGTTCGAGCGCGAAGAACGCCAGGTTCATGATGTGGCACCCCATGTCGCCGAGCGCACCGGTGCCGAAGTCCCAGAAGCCGCGCCACGCGAACGGGTGATAGCCGGCGTGGAACGGGCGATATGGCGCCGACCCCAAGAACAGATCCCAGCGCAGATGTTCGGGAATCGCCTCGACGCCAGCTGGCCGCGGCGTGCCCTGCGGCCAGATCGGCCGGTTGGTCCAGATGTGCACTTGCCCCACGTTGCCAATCGCGCCCGACCGGATCACTTCGACGCCGGTGCGGAACCCGTCCATCGCCGTGCCCTGATTGCCCATCTGCGTCACCACCCCGGTCTGTCGTTCCAGTTCGGCGAGCAGGCGCGCTTCGGCCACGCTGTGCGTCAGCGGCTTCTGCACGCGCACGGCCAACCGCTTGCGCATCGCCGCCGCCGCAACCGGCGCGTGGCTGTGGTCGGGCGTCGAGACCACGACGCCGTCGAGGTCGGCCTCGGCGTCCAGCAGCTCGCGCCAATCGAAGTAGAAGCGGGCGCTCTTGCACTGCGCGCGCGCCGCCTCCGCCATCTTGGCGTCGACGTCACACAGCGCGACGATGTCCTCCGTCATCACGCTGTCGAGGTCGCCCTTGCCCATGCCGCCACAACCGACGACCGCGAGACGCAGCCGCTCGTTGGGCGAGCGGTGGCGCCGCATGCCGACGGCCGACGTACTGGCGCAGGCGTGCGCAAAGAACGTGGCAGTACCGAGTGCCGAGAGCTTGAGAAGATCGCGACGACCGAGGGGACGCGTCGAGTCCAGTGTCATGCGCCCGAGTATCCGTCAGCGGTGCCGCCAGACACATGGTCGATCTGCGGATCACTTGCTGCCCGCATTCGGCCGCCAGCGAGCGTATGGTGCTCCGCCACCCGTCGGCGCCTTTCCCTCACCGACGGCAACCACCGCGTTTCTCGCAGCGTGAAGCCGATGCAGACTCGACTCCCCCGCCGCCCTTCTGGTCGCGTTCTCTTGCTCGTCCTTTGTCCCGCCATCCCGGGTGCGAGCGCCGCGCTCGCGCAGGCCCCAACGCAAGCCAGCGACAAGACCGTGCCGGTGTTCACCGACGGCCAAGCGCAGGTCGTCCCCGGCTTTGCCAAGGCGAGCGAGTGGATCCGGCACGACCTGTGGGTCGAGACCGGCTTCGACACCGACGGCGACGGCAAGCCCGACCGCATGCACGTCGGCGTGACGCGGCCAAAGCAGACCGACACCGAGGGACTCAAGGTGCCGGTGGTGTACGAATCGAGTCCGTACTTCTCGGGCACCGGCGGCACCGACAAGGAGTACTTCTGGGACCCCAAACACGAAGTGGGCGCGACCCCGCCCAAGCGCACCAACCTGCCGCCCATTCCCTTCCGTAGCCAACGCCCCACCTTGTCGGGCAGCGAGGTCGGCACCTGGGTGCCGCGCGGCTTCGCGGTGGTGCACTCGGCGTCGCCGGGCACCGGGCTGTCGACCGGCTGTCCCACGGTCGGCGGCGACAACGAGTCGCTCGCCCCCAAGGCGGTGATCGATTGGCTCAACGGACGCGCGCCCGGCTACACGTCGGTCGACGGCGACGAGCAGGTCTTGGCCGACTGGTGCACGGGCAAGGTCGGCATGACGGGCACCTCGTACAACGGCACGCTGCCGATCGCCGCGGCGACCACCGGCGTCGACGGTCTGGAGGCGATCATCCCGATCGCGCCGAACACCTCCTACTACCACTACTACCGCTCGCACGGCTTGATCCGCCACCCGGGCGGCTACATGGGCGAAGACATCGACGTCCTGTACGACTTCATCAACAGCGGCGACCCCGCGCGGCGCGACTACTGCAACCAGAAGGTGCGCGACGAAGAGATGGCCAAGGGTCAGGATCGCCTCACCGGTGACTACAACGACTTCTGGGCGGGCCGCGACTACCTCAACGACCTGGCGCCCTACAAGGCCGCCACGCTGATGGCGCACGCGTTCAACGATTGGAACGTGATGCCCGAGCACAGCGTGCGCATCTACACGGCGTTGAAGCAGAAGGGCGTGCCGTGCATGGCGTTCTTCCACCAAGGTGGCCACGGCGGACCACCGCCGCTCGCGCTGATGAACCGCTGGTTCACGCGCTACCTGTATGGCATCGAGAACGGCGTCGAGAACGACCCGCGCGGCTGGATCGTGCGCGAGGGCGATCCGCGCAACAAGCCGACGGCATACCCCGATTACCCACATCCCGACGCGGCGCCGGTGACGCTCTATCTGAACCGCGGTGGCGCAACGAGGGGTGAGCTGCGAACGGTGCGCCAGCCAGACCAGAAGACCGAGACCCTGATCGACGACGTCGCCGTGAGCGGCGCCAAGCTGGCGCTGGCCGAGGGCTCGCCGCATCGATTGCTGTACGCGACGGCCGAGTTGAAGACGCCGCTGCACCTGTCGGGCACGGCGCGCCTCACGATCCGCCTGGCGGCCGACAAGCCGGCGGTCAACCTCTCCGTGTGGCTGGTGTCGTTGCCGTGGACCGAGGATACGCGGCGCATCACCGACAACGTGATCACCCGCGGCTGGGCCGACCCACAGAACGCGAAGTCGCTGACCAAGAGCGAGCCGCTGGTGCCGGGCGAGTTCTACGCGCTGACGTTCGACTTGCAGCCCGATGACCAAGTGATCGCCAAAGGCGAACGCATCGGTCTCATGGTGTTCTCGAGCGATCGGGACTTCACGCTTTGGCCGCCGCCCGGCACCGAACTGAGGGTGGACCTGGACGCAACCTCGCTGGAGTTGCCCGTGGTGGGCGGCGCGGCGGCGTTCGCCAGCGCCATCGAAGGTGGCTGACGCGGCCAGGTCGTCGCGCGGGTACGTCGAGCACGTCGCGATGGGACTGGACGCAGCCCGTCCCCCTGAGGATCATCCCACCGCCTGCCCCAACCGGCCCGGCGGCGTTGCGACGCCCCTGGCGGCCAGCCGCCAACGCCGGGTTATCCTCTCTCAGTCTGTTCACGCGACGCTGCCCGGCCCTGGCAGTGACTCCCTTCATGCGTCTTGCACACAATCTCCTGGCCGGCTCCGTGCTGGCCGTTCTGGTCGTTGGCGGCTGTAGCCATATCCCGAGCGCAAGCGCCGGCGCTGATCCACAGCAGTCGGCTGCGGCGCAACAACCGAAGGGTGCGGTCCTGCGCTGGCAATCGCGCAAGAGCGATGACGGCACGATCCCGCAGGGCGCGCTCTATCGCGAAGCGGTCGCGCTCCAACAACGGCTCGCGTCGATGCCGCTCGCCAGCACGGGACCGGCCAACTGGACGCTGCTCGGGCCCGGCAACATCGGCGGTCGCATTCGCTCGATCCTGATCCATCCCACCAACCCATCGATCATGTGGGTCGGGTCGGTCGGCGGCGGCGCGTGGAAGTCCACCAACGCGGGCAGCTCGTGGACGATGCTGCCGGATCTGCCGTCGATCCTCGCGATCACTTGCATGGTGTTGGACCCGGTCAACCCAGACACGCTGTACGCCGGCACCGGCGAGCAGTGCTTTTTCTTCGCGGTCGAGGGTTCCTCGAACAGCGCGGTGGCAGAAGGCGCCGGCGTGTTCAAGTCGACCGACGGCGGCAACAGCTGGACCCAACTGCCGGGCACCGCGGGCTTGGCCTGGAACGCCGTCAGCCGCCTGACGATCGATCGCAACAATCCATCCATCCTGCTGGCGTCGACGATCTCGGGGGTCTGGCGCAGCACCAATGGTGGCACCACGTGGTCGCAGCGCACCACGATCAAGGCGCTCGACGTCAACATCGACCCGAACAACTCGAGCAACTACGTGGCGGGGCTGGCCAACGGAACCTCGCTGTACTCGACCGACGGCGGGCTCACGTGGACTCCGGCCCCACCGTTCCCGAACGCCACCCGCATCGAACTCACCTACTCGAAGAGCACGCCGGGTGTCGTGTACGCCGCGGTCAACGCGCTCGGCTCGCTCACCGTCTGGCGCTCGGCCAACGGCGGCCAAGGCTTCGTGCGGCAGTCCGGCAACGTGGTGACCGTGCTGGAGAACTACACCGGCGCGTTATGGGTCGATCCGACCAATGCGAACACCGTCGTCGCCGGTGGGCTCGACCTGTACCGCAGCACCAACGCCGGCGTGACCTTCACCAAGATCTCGAACTGGTCGAGCTATCCGGGCAACAGCGCGCACGCCGATCATCACCTCATCCTCGAGCACCCGCAGTTCAACGGTACCACCAACAACACCGTGTACACCGGCAACGACGGCGGCATCCAGCGCGCGACCAACATCTACACCGTGGCCAATCTGTCGGGTTGGACCAACCTCAACAACGACATGGCGATCACGCAGCTGTACGGCTGCTGCATGAGCCCGACCTCGGGCACTGTGCTGGGCGGCGCGCAGGACAACGGCACCGTGCGGGCCACGGCGACGACCGGCCTCAACAGCTGGACGTCGCCCTTGGGTGGCGACGGTTCGTTCTGCGCCGCGGACCCGAACGACCCGAACTACTTCTATCTGCAGTACTACTACCTGGCGATGTTCCGCAGCAGCAACGCCGGTGCGAGTTCGGGCACGAACATCAAGGGCGCGATCAACGAGCCGTCGGCCAACTTCATGGCCTACATCCATCTCGATCCCAACGACAGCAACCGGATGTACGCCTGCGGCGCGCAGCTGTGGCGCACCAACAACGTCAAGACCGGTAGCCCACCCGCCTGGACTTCGATCAAGCCGGCGCTGGCCTGCCCTGGCGCCGCGCCGCCCGGCCCGAAGCCGGCTCACTTCAGCGACAACCCGCCGTGCAACGTCTCGACCGTCGCGGTGGCGCGTGGGAACTCCAACATCGTCTGGGTGGGCCACAACAACGGCTCGGTCTTCTACTCGACGAACGCGCTCGCCGCGGCGCCGACCTGGATCAAGGTCGACGACAACTCGCCGGCGTTGCCGGATCGCTGGGTGTCGCGCATCGCGATCGACAAGGACAACCCCAGCCGCGTCACGGTCTCGTTCATGGGCTTCACGCAGAACAACGTGTGGCGCACGAACGACTCTGGCGCCACCTGGAGTCCGCGCTGGGGCTTCGGCGCCAACATCCTGCCGCCGGTGCCGGTGTCGTGCATCGTGCAGCACCGCGCGATCGGCGGGCGCTACTACGCGGCGACCGACCTCGGGCTGTATTACTCCGAAGACGACGCGCAGACGTGGCAGCCCGCGGTGGGCGGCCCGACCATCGTGTCGATGGACGAGTTGGTGTGGCGCAACGACCGCACGCTGGTGGTCGCGACCCACGGTCGCAGCATCTGGACCTGCGACGTCGACCCCGCGGCTGTGACGCCGGTCGGCGCGGGATGCGGCGTGACCACGCCGCCCAGCCTCGCCGTCACCGCCCCGGTGATCGGTGCGTCGCAGACCTACACGCTCACCAGCAGCACCAACAGCGCGCCCGTGGCGCTTCTGCTGTCCTTTGGGCCGCCGGTGCCCACACCGATCGGCCCGTGCGTCATCCAGCCCGCGCTGAATGGCATGGTGTCGCTCTCGATCGGCGCAACCGACGGCAGCGGCGGCCTGGTCACGAACCTGCCGCTGCCCGGCAACGCGTCACTGGCTGGGGCCGTACTCACGGCGCAGGAGTTCCTGGTGGTGCTCGGCGGGCCTTTGCTCGGCGTCGGTGAACTCACCAACGGCGTCCGCATGACGTTCGGCTTCTAGGAGTCCCCGCCAGCGGGTTCATCCGTGGCGAGGCTCGCCGCCGAGCGAAATGGCCATCTCCTGGCCTGGCGGCGAGCATTCGCACGCCGGGTGCGCAATAATCGCCGCCACGCATGCAGCGGCTGGCCATCCTCGGTAGCACCGGCTCGATCGGTACGCAGGCTCTCTCCCTGATCCGGGATGGCAGGCGGGCGATGTTCGACGTCGTCGCGCTGGTGGCCAAGCGCAGCGAAGCCGCGCTCTTGCAGCAGGCGCAGGAATTTTCCGCCGACTCGGTCTGCCTGGTCGACGGCAACGAGCGGCCGAGCAGCCTGCCGCCTCGGCTCGCGTGGCACACCGGCGCGGCCGGCGTGCTCGCCGCCCTCGACGAGACCAACCCCGACCTGGTGCTCAACGGCATCACCGGCGCCGCGGGTCTGGCCGCCTCGGAGTGGACGTTGCGCCACGGCAAGACGCTCGCGCTGGCCAACAAGGAGTCGCTGGTGATGGCCGGCTCCTACCTGATGGCGCTGGCCGCCTCGACCGGGGCGCGCGTACTGCCGGTCGACTCCGAGCACTGCGCCATCTTCCAGTGCTTGCAGGGCGAGCCTCGGCGTCACGTGCGTCGCATCCACATCACCGGCTCGGGCGGGCCATTCCGCACGCGCGACCTCGCGACCTTCGACCAAATCACGCCGCAAGAAGCCCTCGCCCACCCGACCTGGACGATGGGGCCGCGCATCACCGTGGGCTCGGCCACGATGATGAACAAGGCCTTCGAAGTGATCGAGGCGCGCTGGCTGTTCGACCTGCGCGACGACCAGATCCACGTCGTGCTCCACCCACAGAGCATCGTCCACTCCATGGTCGAGTTCATCGACGGCTCGATCCTGGCGCAGCTTGGCGTCCCCGACATGCGCGTGCCGATCCTCTACTGCCTCACCTGGCCCGAGCGGTCAGCGTTGCAGTTCGAGCCGTTCGATCCGCTGCGCTTTCGTACATTGAACTTCGAGACCTTCGATCCAGTGCGCTATCCCGCGGTGCCGCTGGCCTACGAGTGCCTGCGCGCGGGTGGCGACTCAGGCGCGGTGCTCAATGCAGCCGATGAAGTGCTCACGGAGCTCTTCTTGGCAGGCAAGATCCCTTTCCCGGCGATCACGCGCACGGTCGCCCGGGTGCTGCGCGCGCACGCGCCTTCTGATATCCGCAACCTCGACGATGTCGTGCGTGCCGACCGTGCCGCGCGCGCGGCGGCCCGTGCCGAAGTCGACCAACGCACCGGTGCGTCCGCATGACCGCTTTCCCGCTCCTCCTGACGATCCTCGGCATCGGCTTCATCGTCTTCATCCATGAGGCTGGCCACTTCATGGCCGCGCGCGCCGCGGGCGTGCGCGTGCTGGTGTTTTCGCTCGGCTTCGGCCCGCGGCTGCTCGGCTTTCGCCGCAACGGCTGCGACTACCGACTCAGTGCGGTGCCGTTCGGCGGCTACGTGATGGTGGCGGGCGCGGAGAACTTCGAACGCCACGGCATGGCGCATGACGAACTGAACTCCAAGAGTGCCGGCGCGCGCGCGTTCTACTACGCCGGCGGCGTGATCATGAACGTGGCCTTCGCGCTCATCGTGTTCCCGCTGGTGTTCTCGCACGGCGTTGAGTTCACGGCGCCGGTGCTGGGACGCGTGGCGCCCGGCGGCCTCGGCTGGCAGGCCGATCTGCGGCCAGGTGACCGCGTGCTGCGCGTCGACGGCAAGGACATCTACGCCTTCGAGAATCTGCGCATCGAGGTCGCGCTGGCGGGCCGCAAGCCGGTTCGCCTGGAGATCGAGCGCGACGGTGTGCGCCTCGAGAAGCTGGTGTCTACCAAGTACGACGAGGGCGAAGGCCTACGCCAGATTCACGTAGCCCCTAGCGCCGAGCCGACGCCACCCCGACTCATCGTCAGCCCCGGCTCGCCCGCGTTTCTTGCCGGGCTGCGCGACGACGACCGCCTGCTGCGCATCGATGGCGAGCCAGTGTTGGCCGCCGACGCCGACGCCAAACTCAGCCAACTCGAGCACCGGCAGGTCGGCGCGCAGATCGAAGTGGAGGTCGAAGCGGCCAACGGACAGACGCGCAAGGTCACCTTTACGCCTGTGCTGGGTGTGCAGGCGGCACGCATTGGCGTGCGGCCGCTGACGCCTCGAGTCCTGGCCGTTCGCCACGACTTCGCCGCCGCCAGCGCCTTGCACGTGGACGACGAGATCTTGACGATCGATGGCGAGCCGTTCGTGGCCGACAGCCTGCGTGCGTGGCAACAAGGCACCGAGCCCTTGACGCTGCGCATCCGTCGCGGCGCGCTAGCGGCCGAACTCGACGTGCGCCTGAGCCTGACCCCGCAAGAGCGCGCCGTCCTCGCCGAGCGCGTCATCCTGACTTACCCACGCACCGGCAAGGGCGTGCCCATCTTGCTGGTTGACGGCGGCGGACCCGCTGCGGATGCCGGCCTGCTCGCCGGCGATCGCCTCCTGTCGATCGACGGCAAAGACCTCGCTGACTGGAACGAACTCATCCCCGCGGTGCAGTCGTTCCGTGGCACGACGATGGTGTGCCGAGTGATGCGCGGCACGCAGGAGCTCACGATCACCTTGCAGCCGACGCGCACCCTCGATCTCGGCTTCAAGCCGGTGGGCAACTTCCTGCGCCAGACGTATCAGGTCGACGGCGTCGGCAACGCGATCAAGGCCGGCCTCGTGTGCTCGGCGGACATGCTGAAGCAGCTGTACGTCACCCTCAAGGAGATGGTGACGGGCGACGTCTCGGCCAAGAACCTCGGCGGCATCATTCAGATCAGCCGCGTGAGCTATGCGTTCGCCGAGTCCGGCTTCGCCCGCTTCATGTACTTCCTGGCGATGCTCAGCTTGAACCTTGCCTTCGTCAACGTGCTGCCGATCCCGGTGCTCGATGGCGGCCACCTGCTGTTCGTGTTGATCGAGAAGATCAAGGGTTCGCCGATCAGCGCGCGCGTGCACGGCTACAGCTTGACCCTGGGCTTGGTGTTCGTGGTCGGGCTCATGGTGTTCGTCACCTACAACGACATCGCGCGTCTGTTTTGATCGCCTACCTGAGGCTCCTGCGCGTCGGCCTCTTGTTGTCGCCCGCCGCCGACATCGTGGCGGGCATGGCGCTGTCGGACCTGCCGTGGTCGCTCGCTGCGGTTCGCGCGGCGCTCGCCAGCGTGTGCGTGTACGCCGCCGGCATGGTGCTGAACGACCACGCCGATCGCGCCGCCGACGCACGCAACCGGCCGGAGCGGCCCATCCCGAGCGGCAAGATCGCGCCGCAGGTCGCGCTGTTGCTCGGCGCTGCGCTGCTGGTCGGCGGATGTGCGCTCAGCCCGTGGCCGGTGTACCACGGCGGCCTCGGCCTTCTGGTCCTTGGTTACGACTATGTGTGGAAGCGCGTGCTCTTTCTGGGCGCCGCGACCATGGGCACCTTGCGCGGCCTCAACCTGCTGGCCGGCGGCGTGGTCGTGGGCGGGGTCGCACCCTCGCCGCTCTTGCTGTACGCGGCCATCGCCTACTTCGTCTACATCGTCGCGGTGACTCTGCTGGGCGCCCTGGAAGACGAAGCGCGCGTCAAGGCCAAAGCCGTCGTGTCGCTGGCGCTGCTGGCACCGGTGAGCGCCTGCATCGTCCTGCTGCAGACCCCGCGCGCCCCCGTAGTCGCCAGCCTCGGGGCCGCGCTGCTCGTGTTGTTCTGGTGGAAGGCGCTGCGCCGGCACACATGGGACCAGCGCTCTATCCGCCGCGCCATGACCTTCCTGCTGCTCGGCACCATGCTCTACACCAGCCTGCTGTGCGCTGGCATGGGCCAGACAGTGGAGGCGGCGGCCATCTTCGGCGCCGCGCTGCTCGGTCGGGCGATCTCGCGCCACATCGCGGTCACCTGAGTTCCACAGCCGAAGCATCTTCGCGAAGCGCGAAGATGTTTCGGCTGTGGAAAGTCATGAGCCGTAAGTTGTTAGCCGTAAGTCCAGAACGCGGACAGGCGGTCAGACAGGTAGGCAGCGGTCTGGGACTTAGGG
>JANPER010000157.1:0-15313 GCA_031423015.1 Planctomycetota bacterium
CCGGGTTTCGAATCCCGGTCGGTTAACCACCCATCTGCGCTAACGCGCAGATGGGTGGACCCGGACCGGTATTCTGGTCCGGCCGGCGCGCGGCTGCCGCCGCGCGACGGCAGCGGGGCGAATCCCCCGGGGAGTTGCGAGGGGTGAGGCGACGCGTAGAGCAGAGGTGGTGACTCGACCGGGCATCAACTTTTGCTTGGTGTGAGCTTGGCGATGCGGCCGTTGGCGCCCACGGCGTAGCCGGTGCCGTCCGGGGCGAAGGACAGCGCGTGGTAGCCGGGGCCTTCTAGGGGTTGCCAGGATTCGCCGCGGTCGTGTGAGATGTCGGTGCCGGTTTCGCCGGTGCAGACGGCCACGCGGCCGTTGGTGCGCGGGACGAAGGCGACGGCGGAGCGGTAGCCGTTTGGGGGGTGGCCGGTGGCGGCGCGCCAGGTTTGGCCGCCGTTGTCGCTGAGGGCGATGTTGGCGAACGGGTCGCCGGGGGTTTGGTAGTCGCCGCCGACGGCGATGGCGCGGCGGTTGTGTGTGGCCAGCGAGAAGGCGCCGCGCGAGGGGGTGCCGGAGCGCAGGGGCGTCGTGTGGGTTTGCCAATGGGTGCCGCGGTTGGTGTTGCGCAGCACGCGCGCGACTTCGCCGCCGCCGGTGGCGATCAGGGCGTCGCCGCCGGGGAGCACGGTGACGCAGGTGCCGCTGGCGGCGAAGGCGGCTTCGCCGGGGAGGGGCTTGGGTGCGGGCGCGGTGGGTTGCCAGGTGATGCCACCGTCGTTGGTTCGCAAGGTCACGAAGTGGCCGTCGATGGGGTCGCCGAAGGCGAAGCCGGTCTGTGAGTCGATGAAGTCGATGGCGTCGAGGAAGGCCTCGGGTCGGTTGTCTCGCCACGCGGTTTGCCAGGTGGCGCCGCCGTTCGCGGTGTGCAGGAGCAGCGCGGGGCTGCCGACGGCCATGACGACGGCGTGCAGGGCGTCGAACGCGTGGATGTCGCGCAGGTCGCGGGCGTGCGCGGCGTCGGGCGTGCACGGTTGCCACGACTGCCCACCATCGAGCGTGCGTAGGCACGTGCCGTCGGCGCCACTGACGAACGCGATCTCGCTGGTCACTGCGCACACGCCGCGCAGGGAAGAGCTGGTGGGGGAGGGCAAGGGCTCTAGGCGAAGGCGGAGCGCTGGGTCGGGCGTGGCGCAGGCGACGAGGCAAGACGGCAAGGCGAGGAGGAGGGGGCGCACGGCGGTGAGTATGGCGCGACGGGCGATCTCCGCAGTGCGCGCGTTGACCGCGGGGGTCGCGTTCTCGACGATGCGCGCATGACGATTACCCTCGCGTCGCTGTGTCTGGTGGTCGCACAGGGTGCATCGCCGCCGCCTGACAAGCTGTTGACCGTCGCCGACGGCCGCGTCGAGATCCGGCTCAACGACTCGCCGTTCACTACGCTGCGGTGGGACGGTCTGTCGCGCCCGGTGCTGTGGCCCGTGCTCGATCGCGCCGGGCGGGCGCTGACGCGGGCATGGCCGATGACCGACGCAACGGCTGACGCGAAGGGCGACGCGACCGATCACGTGCATCAGCGCTCGCTGTGGTTTGCGCACGGCGACGTCAACGGCGTCGACTTCTGGACCGAGGGCGACAAGGCGGGGCGGATCGAGGTGAAGGCGATCGAGCGCACGGCGATGGCGGCAGATCGCGTGGCGCTGCGCTTGCACTGCGACTGGGTGGGGCTGGACGGCAAGGTGGTGTGCACCGAGGTGCGCGACCTTTTGTTCGCGGTGTGCGACGGCGCGCGCACGATCGACTTCGGCATCGTGTTGCGCGCGTCGCACGGTGCGTTGCGTCTTGGCGACACCAAGGAGGGCACGATGGCGGTGCGCGTGGCGCAGGGGCTTAGTTTCGACCAGGCGGGTGGCAAGGGTCACGCGCGGTCGAGTGAGGGTTTGCGCGACAAGGACGTGTGGGGCACGCGCGCCCGCTGGGTGGCGTTCCATGGTGAGGTCGATGGTGCGACGGTCGGCATCGCGCTGCTCGACCACAAGGACAACCTCCGGCACCCGACGACGTGGCATGCACGTCCCTACGGCTTGCTGGCGGCGAATCCGTTTGGGCTGCACGACTTCGAGAAAGCGCCGCCGGGCAGCGGCGAACTGAAGCTCGACGCCGACGCGACGTTGGCGTTGCGCTATCGCGTCGTGGTGTTCGTCGGTGCCGCCGACTCCGTGGCGCTCGATGAACAATGGCAGCAGTTGGTGTCCGAGCCCGCCGCCAAAGAAGTCAAACGATGACGCGGTGGCGCGCAGCTGGTCTGGTGGCGGTGCTGGCGCTGGGCGCGTTGGCCGGGCAGGCCGGCGACGCCAAGGACAAGCCAGGCACGCAGCAGGAGCCGCCGGTTGGCTACACGATCCCTGAGGCGCCGCCGCTGTCGCCGGCCGACGCGCTCGCCGCGTTCGTGATCGAGCCCGGTCTGCGCGTCGAACTGGCCGCTGCCGAGCCGCTCGTGGTGGCGCCGGTCGCGATGCAGTTCGACGCCGACGGTCGGCTGTGGGTGGTCGAGATGCGCGGCTACATGCCCGATGCGGATGGCAAGGGTGAGGACGCGCCCAACGGCGCGATCGCGGTGCTGGAGGATCGCGACGCCGACGGCGTGTTCGAGAAGCGCACCACGTTCCTCGACGGGCTGGTGCTGCCGCGCGCGGTGTGCGTGCTGCACGACGCGGTGTTGGTGCTCGCGCCGCCGCGCCTGTTGCTGTGTCCCGATCGCGACGGCGACCTGCGCGCCGACACGACGATCGAGGTGGCGAACGGCATGGACGGCCTCGCGAGTCCGGAGCACGCTGCCAACGGTTTGCTGTGGGCGCTCGACAACCGCATCTACCTGGCCAAGTACGCCGCGTGCTTCCGCGTGATCGGCAACGGGCTCGTGCGTGAGGCTTCGCCGGCGCTCGGCCAGTGGGGCATCAGCCAAGACGACCTGGGGCGGCTGTTCTACAACGACAACAGCGTGCACCTCCGCGTCGACTTGCTGCCGCGCCAGCTCGCGGCGGCGAACCCGCACCTCGGCCGCGCCCCAGGCCTCGACCATCTGCCGAGCCGCGACCAGCGCGTGTGGCCGGTGCGCGTCACGCCGGGCGTCAACCGTGGCTACCAGGCGGGCACGTTGCGCGATGGCAAGCTGACACAGTTCACCGCCGCATGCAGTCCGTGCGTGTACCGCGGCGACTGGCTGGCGTCGTTGCGCGGCACTGTGTTGGTGTGCGAGCCGTCGGCCAACCTCGTGCGCTGCGCGGTGCTGAGCGACGACGCGGGTACGCTGCGCGCCGCGCCGTTGGCGCCAGGGCGCGAGCTGCTCGCGTCGCACGACGAGCGCTTTCGACCGGTGGCGCTGGCTGAGGGGCCCGAGGGCGCGCTGTACATCGCTGACATGGCGCGCGGCGTGATCCAACACCGGCTGTTCGTCACCACGTTCTTGCGCCGGCAGATCGAGGCACGCGAACTGGCGACGCCGCTCGATCGCGGTCGCATCTGGCGCATCGTGCCGCAGGCAGGTCGCGCCCGGTCGCCCGTGCGCCTGGGGAGCGCATCGGCGAGTGAGTTGGTGGCGGCGTTGGCGCACCCGGCCGGGTTCGTGCGCGATTCTGCGCAGCGCCAGTTGATCCTGCGCGATGTGCGCAGCGCAGTGCCTCTGCTCGAGAGTCTTGCGCGTGCCGACAAGGGCCTCGGCGCGTTGCACGCGTTGTGGACCCTGCACGGGCTCGACGCGCTCACCAGCGGCGTGTTGCTCGAGGGCCTGTTCGCGCCTACGGCGTGGCGACGCGCCGCCGCCTACGAGATCACCGCGGCGATGCTCGCGCGGGGGCACGATCCGCTGCTCGCCGGCGCGCTGTTGCAACGCGCCGCCGACGAGGATGACCCGCGCGCCGCCCGCATCCTCGCGCTCGTGCTCGGTCGTGTCGCGCTGCCCGAAGCGCCGTCGACGTTGATCGCGCTCGTCGATCGTCTCGCGTCCGACGACCTGATGCCGAGCGCGGCGCTGTGCGGTCTCGCCGGGCGCGAGGTCGGCCTCGTGCGATCGGTGATCCGGCGCGCGGGTGCCGAGCGTCGCAGCGCGAGCAGCCTTCTGTCCTTGGCGGCGACCGCGATCGTGCGGCGCAAGGCACCGAGCGAGCTGATCGACCTGTTCGAATGCACGCGCGCCGCGTTGGCCTCGCCATGGCAGGCGGCCGCGTTGCTCGCGGGCATCGGCCAGGGCGTACCGCGCGCGGTGGGCAAGTCGGTGCGCGTGGCGAGTCTCGGCCGCGACCGCGCCGTGCGCGCTGCGGCCGAAGAGCTGGCGAACGCGCTGCCAGAACCCCTGGCTGCCACGTGGCGCGAGCTGGCGCCCGCGTTCGCCGCGCCGGTCGATCCGTCGCCGTCACCGGTACTCACCGCCGAGCAGCAGGCAGCCTTCGATCACGGCCGAACCCTGTACCTCGTGTGCGCCGGCTGTCACGGCGGCCAAGGCGAGGGCACCGGCGAAGCGCCGCCGCTGCTGAACAGCGAGTGGGTCAGCGGCTCGCCGACGCGTCTCGTGCGCATCGTGCTGCACGGCCTGGAGGGCCCGTTGGAAGTCGACGACCAGCGCTGGGATCGCGCGATGCCGCCAGTCGCACTCGCCGACGCCGACATCGCCGCGGTGCTCACCTACGTGCGGCACACGTTCGCGCAGGCCGAGCCCGTGGCGCCGTCGTTGGTGCGCGAGGTGCGCGCCGCGACCGCCAAACGCGACAAGCCTTGGACCGTGAGCGAGCTGTCGGGGCAGTGACGGGCCAGCAGCATTGATCGATCACGTGACGGACGAGTCGGTTCGGACGTCAGCGCCAGACAGAGAACCCCTCGCAGGCGGCGTCCCAGATCAGTTCACCGTGGTCGGACGGGGTGAGCGGCTCGGTTCTTGGATTGCGACGCAGCGCATCAAGCACTCACCTGCACTCCACTCTCCCATCGTGCTCCAGCACGGGGTGAGCATCCGTGGCACGTCCGCGATGGACGTGATCTTCGATGCGCGTGGCCAGGCGACGACGATCTTCGATGTCTCGACGGTCGCCCTGAACCAGTCCCACACCCAAGACTTCATCAACGGCGTCACGATCCGCAACGCGCGCTCAACCGCGTCGAGTCCCTTCGGCGCTGGCGCCGGAGTCTTCATCCACGGCGCATTGCAAAACCAGCGCACGATCTCCAACTGCTTCATCGTCGGCAACACCGTCGGCATCGCCGTCGCCTCCGACCTCACAGCGCCAGGTCAGGTGCACAACCTCGCCATCATCAACAACACCATCGCCTGGAACGCCATCGGCATCTGGAACGGCGATGCCGTGCTCGCCTCGCCGCCGTCCGAGAACGCGCTCCAGGTCTTCAACAACCTCATCGACGCCTCGCCGCCGAACCTGACCCAATATCCCGTGCCGGTGTCATCGTTTGAGGGGTTGTCGGAGCAGCAGATGCAGGTCGCCGGGCTAACGGGCAGTGCCGGAGGGATCCCGATCTTCACCAACGTCAACGCTTGGTCGTTTGGCTTTCATAACCTGTCCGTCGGCACCGCGAACTGGCCTCCAGTCACGGTCATTGGAGGTCTCCCCGTCGCCGCCCGCAACGATCTGACCCCATACATCGGGCAGGGTCTCCGACCCGCATCTGCCGTGCTCTACGTCAGCGACGCGCTCCGCATCACCATGATGGGTCTTGAGTACTCGCGCAACGACTTCCGGTTGTCCCCCTGGGCACAGAACGCACTTGGCCAAGGCGCCCGCAATCCTCTGGTCGACCGCGGGATCGCGTTGCCACCGCAGTTCACCGGGTACTCGGCGCTGCTCACGGGCATCTATCCCAATTGGGCCACCTTCCTACGGCCCCCTGGCCCGAGCAGCCTAGGTGACCTCATCGATCCTCCGGCGACCGTGAACTGCTGGGACTGGGACGCCGAGGGCTTCGGAAACGTGCGCATCGCCAGCCGCACGGGCTTCAGCTCAGTGGGTGGCTTCCTTGACGGCCCTCTGCCCGGGATCCCGCAGATCGACCTCGGCGCCGACGAGATGGGCGAGCTGATCATGGCCGGCTACCTCGAGGGCACGCGCATCTTCAGCCACAACGTGCCTGGCCAGCCCAGCATCATCGATCACACGCGCGTCTTCTTCCTCGACCTGCCGAGCGCGACCTACGTGCGCCCAGAGCACAACCTACTCATCGGCGGCCTCGAGTCGCCCTCCATCTACTACCAATGGTGGCAGCACGTGCCGTCGCCGGTGAACGTGGCGTTGAGTGCGAACTACACGCGCGGGAATGCTTCGCCGCCGTCAGCCCGCTACGACCTGACGACGCCGCCACCGCTTGCTCTGCCATGGCAGAATCGCCCCGTGTTCATGCGCAATCTCACCTGCGACGTGGCGCCGCATCTGATCGAAGACTTGCACCCTCTGTGGTCGACCTACTGGAGCAACTACTTCATCGTGCCGCCGTTTTATCCAAATGCTCTCTACCACGATGTCTACGGTAGTCACCCCTGGTACGATGGCGTTTTCATGCCGGCCGTTGGAGCACAACCACCGGTTCATTGGGGAAAGTGGGACAACCCGTACCTGTTCTACAACCCCGGTCGAACACCTTATGTGCCGTCCGACTTCGTATGGGGTTACATCCAGTACCACAACGTCACGGTCGGGATCACTTCGCCACCCGGATCGTACTACTATCATCCGAACACGCCGCCGTACCAGCAGCTCACCTTCCCCAACACCTACCCGACTTACTTGCTCGGCGGCCTGCCGACCGCGACGTTCGGCCCCTTCGGGGGCTGCGCGCCGGTCGCGGGCGGCACGTACAGCACGAACGCCCTTGGCGTCGGCGATGCGGGCCCAGGTTGTCCCGACCAGTTGCCGGTGTTCCCTGGCTTGGACGGTCTCGGTTTGCGCTTCAATTGCCAGCGCACCATCGGTGGCACCACGGGTAACTCGCAGACCTTCCTAGCAGTCACGACGCTCTCCCTGAACCCCATCGACGTGGCGGCCCGTTCGTACCGCGTGCGCCAACTTGGTGACACAGCACGGGCCCTGGACATGTCGTCGCTTCGACGCGCGGTCGACTTCGCCCGGGCCAGGAGGTGATGTTATGCGTTGCTTCATCCTTGCACTCATCGCCCATGCCCTTTCGGCTCAGTCGCCCATGCAGCCGGCAGTCCCCTTCCAACGAAAGCCGCTGCTCACATACGTTCAGGGACCCGGCCCCGGATTCGGTGCCGGGAATGATCACTTTGCGGACTTCAATGGCGATGGACTCATCGACAGGGTGTCGTCCGGTTACCTTGGTCTCTATTGGACCCCCGGCCGTGGCAATGGACAGTTCGCGCCGCACGTCTTCTACGCGGCTCGCACGAGCGGTGCCTATTGCGACATCGCCGACGTCGATCGCGACGGCGACCTCGACGCGATCCTCACGCCTGTGTATGCGGAACCCTGCCGCATGATGTTGAACGACGGCCGAGCTGGATTCACCGACGGATCCAGCCTCACTTTCCCTGCCGGTCCGCCCGTTGGACCGTTCAACTTTGGGCGGTTCGCAGACATCGATGGCGATGGCGACAGCGATCTGGTGGTGGGTCCGAATCGGCTGCGGTCGTATCTCAACGACGGCCGCGGCCACTTCGTCGAGGATCAGAACTCGATGCCGATCCTCACCCAGGCCACCGTCGACGTCGCCTTCGCCGACTTCGACGGCGACGGCGACCTCGACTTCGTGACGGCCAACGGCGGCTACTTTCCCCCAGAGCCGAACTACATCTTCTGGAACGATGGCCGCGGCCGGCTCCCAAGCTATGCCATGCTGCCCGGGAGTCTGATCTCTTCGTTCGTGGTCGAGGCGGCCGACTTCGACGGCGATGGCGATGTGGACCTCATCTTCAATGGGTCGCGCGCACCTTCGGTCCTGCTGCGCAACGACGGCTTCGGCAGGTTCGCGGACATCTCGAGCCGCCTGTCTCGAGATCCTCAGCCCTACGTCGGCCAGTACGCGTGCGCGGTCGGCGACATCGACCAAGACGGCGACATCGACATCGTGCGCGGCGCGGGGCGCACGTTGCTGCTCGACGTGAACCGCGGCGACGGCACCTTCGAGTCGAAGAGCCCAGAGCACATCTGGGGCGGGGAGACCTTGCACTACATCAACCAGGATGGCATCTACCTGGTCGACACTGATCAAGACGGCGACCTCGACCTCTGGCTCGGCCAGGGCGGGATCACCGAGATCTACTGGGGTACCGTCACGCAGCTACGTTCCGCGACCTACGCCGCCCTCGGTACGACGATCCCACTCTACATGTTCGGGTTCGAGGGCTTCTCGGTCCTGATGTTGTCCGCGGCCGAATTGAACGTGCCCGTGCATACCCCACTGGGTCTGCTCTGGCTCGATCCGGCCGCGAGCGTCATCGACCCGCTGCCGATCATGGTTCCACGCAATGGGATCGGCGTGCGGCAGTTCCAGGTGCCCAACAACCCCTCCCTGCGCAACCGCACGCTCATCATGCAGGGGATGCACGTTGCGCCATCGCGAGCCTGGTCTCGGCTCACGAACAGGGCACGGCTCACCTTCTTCTGAGAACTGTCCGCGGCGCGTTCTACAGCGCGACGACCCACACGTTCCTGAAGCGCACCGCGCTGCCGTGCTCTTGCAGCAGCAAGGGCTGCGGGTCTTTGCCCTCCGCGATGCCCTGCCCGGTCGGCCCTTTCAGCTCGACATCGCGGTGCACGAGGATGCCGTTGTGCAGGACGGTCACGCGCGCGTTCTCCATCTTCTTGTCGCCGTCGAAGCGCGCGGCGCGGAACCAGAGGTCGAACGTTTGCCACGTGCCCGCGGCGTGGCTGGCGTTGAAGTCGGGCGCGCGCTCGTTGTACAGCGCGCCGCATTCCTGCTTGCCGGCCGCACGCCCCGCTGAATCCAGGATCTGCACTTCGTAGCGGCGCTGGATGTACACGCCGGAGTTGCCGCGGTGGTCGTCGCTGGGCACTTGGAACTCGACGTGCGCGCGCAGGTCGCCGAACGCGGCCTCGCTCACGCCACTCGACGTGCCGACGGTGACGTCGAGCGCGCCGTCGCGGGTCTTCCATCGCAGGTCCTTGCCGTCAGCGCCGCGCAGCGCGTGCGTGCCGTCGGGCTGCACCAGCACCGTTGCGCCTTCCGGTGCGCGGCCGAGCGCGCCGTCGCGATCGAGCGTCCAGCGCACGCCGGCCAACAAGTGCGTGGCGAAGCGGGCGTCGCGCCACACCTCGGGCCGATGGCCGAGCGCGGTGTAGAACACGCGGCCCTTGCCGTAGTCGTGACACCACGACAGCGCGTGGTCCTTGTCTGGCCGCTTCCCCTTGCCGAGGTCGGTGCCGTGGTCGGTGAGGCGCAGGAGCACGTGCACGCGGTCGCGCGACCAGTTGCGGAACTGGTAGATCTCGTCGGTGATGTCGAGGTGCGGGCCGAGGTGAAAGGTCGTCGGGTGCGCGCGATCCTCGACTTCGAGCCGCACGGCTTGGTGCCACGGATGCCCGTCGAAGTACCCGCCGAGCATCTCGCCGAACCCCGGGAACTCATAGAAGGTGTCGGTGGCGCAGTGGATGCCCACGAAGCCGCCGCCGTCGCGCACGAACTGCAGCAAGGCCGCCTTGTCGTCGTCGCTGATCGGCAGCTCGCCCGTGGTGTAGAACATCAGCGCCTGGTAGCGACCGAGGTTGTCGGCGCGTAGCGCGGCGCAGTCTTGCGTCGCTTCGACCTCGAGGATCGGCCCAGCCAATTCTTCGAAGCAGCGCTCGGCGTGCGCCAGCACCGCCCGTTGCGCACGCTTGACGACGTCGTGCTGAAAGCCGGCCGAGTGAGTGAGAAAAAGAACGCGCGGACGGTCCGGGGCGGGCGGCAAGGCGGCGGGACCTTGCGCCGCCAACGCGAGAACGAGGGAGGCGAGTGACATCGCGGCCAAGCCTACCGACGCCGTCGTGCACTCGATGGTCCGATGTCACTGTCTGTGCACGGAGACGTCGTAGCAGGAAGTTCGCCCGTTGGGTTGACGTCTAGCCCGACTTGCGCACCATGCTTGATTGCCCCCTCGCGGATCGATCCGGCTTTGGTCCTCTTAGCCGTTCGGAGTCACCCTTGTCGGTTGTCACACGCCTCGCCCTCGCGTTGGTCTTCTCGTGGTCGGGTTCCTGTTCGGTCGCGTCGTATGCCGCCGATGCCGACGCGGAGGTCGACGAAGTGTTGGCCGACGCCGCGGCGAAGGCGATCGCGGGTTTGCCCGAGCGGGTCGTGCATCCGGAGCCGGCCAAGCCCAAAGACCCGCCGAAGGCAGCCGAGGACCCCAGCGCCGAGGCCGCGCCGGCCGTGGCGCTGGAACTCGACCTCGACAACGCGCTTCGTCTGGGCGTGCAAGGCAACCGCGAATACAAGACGCAGCGCGAACAGCTCTACCAACAGGGCTTGGCGTTCACCTCGACGCGCTTCGAGTTTGGGCCGCAGCTGTCGAACACGGTGGCCGCGGTGTTCAGCGACCGCGAGACTAGCCGCGGGGTGTTCTCGCCCGACATCAGCGCCAGGGCGAGCCAGATCTTGCCCACCGGCGGCACGGTGTCGATCGACGGTAGGCTGGGCTTCGATCACTTCTCGTCGCTCAACACCGACACCTGGGCGACCAACGCTGGCGTCCGCCTGAGCCAACCGTTGTTGCAGGGCGCCGGCTACGCGGTGAGCCATGAGTCGTGGACGCTGGCGCAGCGCGAGGTGGTGTACGAGGTGCGCGCGTTCGAGTTGTTTCGCCAGCGGTTCGCGATCGAGATCGCGCGCGACTACTTCGGCCTGACCAGCCAGAAGCGCACGCTGGCCAATCAAGAGGGCACGTATGCCGATGCGGTGTTCGACCGCAAGAAGGCTGAAGCGCTGTACAGCGTCGATCGCATCACCGACGACCAGCAGGTGTTCCGGGCGCGCCGACGCGAGATCGAGACCGAGAACCAGCTCATCGACGCGCGGGCGTCGTTCCAACGCGCCCTGGACGCGTTCCGGGTGCGGCTCGGGTTGCCGGAAGCGACCCGGATCGACGTCCGCGACCAGGACCCCGAGTTCACACCGGTCGACATGGACGACGATTCCGCGGTGCGCGCCGCGTTGCACAATCGCCTCGACCTGCTGACGCAGAAGGAGCGCGTCGAGGACAGCGAGCGCCGGCTCGCGATCGCAGCCAACGGCCTGCTGCCCGATCTCAACCTCAGTGCCAACTACGGCCTCGACGGCAGCGGCGGTCGCTTCGATCGGGCCAGCCCACATGATTGGTCATCGTCGGTCGGCGTGACCATGGAGGTGCCGCTGCAGCGCACCCGTGAGCGCAACAACGTGCGCGGCGCGCAAATCACGGTCGACCAGAGCGTGCGCGCCTTGCAGTTGGCGAAGGACCAACTCACGATCGAGATTCGCGATCAGCTGCGCCAACTGCGCAGCACCGAGCAGCAGATCGCTTTGCAGCGCGATCAGATCGAGCAGGAGAAGAAGGCGGTCGCCATCATGCGAATTCGCTACGAGTCGGGCAGGGTCGATAACCGCGACCTGTTGGAAGCGCGCAAGGCGCTGATCGACGCCGAGAACGCGCTCATTCGCCTCTTGGTCGATCATTTCGTAGGGCGCCTCGACCTGCACCGGTCGATCGGGGTCTTGTTCATCGACGGGGACGGAAGGTGGTCATGAAGCTCTGGCTCATTGGTCTCGTGGTGGCGCTCACCTTTGGTGGCGTGGTGTTCTGGACGCGTGACAGTCGCGCGGCGACGGTCGGTTCGACGGACGAGGGCGTCTACACGGTGGTGCGCGGCGAGCTGCCGATTTCGCTCACTGAGAACGGCGCGTTGGTGGCAAAGGACTCGCGGCAGGTGACTGTGGAGACCAGCCGCGGCGCCAAGATCGCGTGGTTGATCGACGCCGGTAAAGAGGTGGCGGAAGGCGAGGTGTTGTGTCGTATGGACCCCACCGAGCTGCAGTCGTCGATCCAACAGTCCGAGCTCGATATCACGCAGTCCGATCTCGACCTCAAGAAGGCGGAGATGGAACTGGATATCCAGAAGATCGAGAACGTCGCCGGCCTGGAGAAGGCGAAGGTCGCGCTGGACAAGGCCGACAAGGAGGTGAAGCGCTACACGGAGGGCGACGGACCGCAGGAGCAACGCAAGCTGCTGATCGCGATCAAGAAGGCGCAGACCGAGTTCGGCAACCAGAAGAAGATTTTGGAGGACAGCAAGATCTTGTTGGAGCAGAACTACCTCAAGCGCAGTGACCTGGAGAAGGACCAGATCGCCTTCGAGAGCGCGCAGGTCGAACTCGAAGGTGCCGAGCTCGATGTCAAGATGTTCAACGAATACAAGCACCCGATGGCGCTGGCGGACAAGCAGATCGCGCTGTCGGATGCCACGCGCGAGCTGCAGTCGACACAGAAGCGTGGCGAGTCGAAGCTGCTGCAGTGCCAGGTCACCGTGGCGCAGTACGAGAAGCGCCTGATCCAGCACAAGGAACGCCTGCGCAAGCAGAAAGAGGATCTCGAGAAGTTCACGCTGAAGGCGCCGTGCGCCGGCATCGTGCTGCACGGCGACCCCAAGCAGCCGTGGTACCGCGAGAGCCTGAAGGTCGGCAGCGAGGTGTGGGAAGGCACCGTGGTGTGCACCATCCCCGACCTGCGCGTGATGCAGGTGAAGGTGCAAGTACACGAGGCCGACATCAACAAGCTGAAGCCCGGCCTCAAGGCGACGGTGACGATGGAGTCGTATCCGGGTGAAGTGCTCGGTGGCGAGGTCACCAAGATTGCGTCGATCGCCAACGCCGGCAATGAGTGGGGGCCGAGCAGCGGCGACGCGGTGAAGAAGTTCGACGTCGAGATCACCATCGAGCAGCGCGAGGGCTTGAAGCTGCGGCCGGGCATCAGCGCCAAGGCGACGATCGCCATCGACCATCTGAGCGATGTGGTGTTCGTGCCGTTGCAGAGCGTGGTGGTGGAAGCGGGCGTACACACGTCCTTCGTGGCGACGAGCGACGGCCAGTCGGCGCGCCGCGTGGTGGAGGTCGGCGCCAGCAACGACAACTTCATGCAGATCACGAAGGGCGTCGACCCTGGTGAGCGCGTGCTGCTCTACAACCCGAGCCTGGGCAAGCAGCAGGGCGCCGCGAAGCCTGCCGCAGCCAGCGCCGCCGGCAGCGCCGCAGCCAGCGCCGACAGCAAGGCGCCGGCCAATGACGCCACCTTGGTGCCGGTAACGACGAACGGTGTTGGGGCCGGCAAGTGACGCCCGTCCTCGATCTACGGAGCGTCACCAAGACCTACGGCGAAGGCGCGCACGCCGTGGAAGTGCTGCGTGGGATCGATCTGCGCGTCGAGACCGGCGAGTTCGTGGCCATCGTTGGGCCGTCTGGTTCGGGCAAGTCGACGCTGCTCAATGTGCTGGGGTGCTTGGATCGCCCGAGCACCGGCAACTACTTCTTCGAGGGCGAAGACGCCGCGCTGCTCGATGACCTTCGCCTGTCGCGCCTGCGCAACAGTCGCATCGGGTTTGTGTTCCAATCGTTCATGCTGGTGCCGCACCTGAGCGTGCGCGAGAACGTCGAGCTGCCCTTGCTGTACGCGCGGGTGCCACGCGCCCGCCGCCGGGCGCGCTGCGCCGAGCTGATCGAGCAGGTCGGCTTGTCGCATCGCGCCGAGCACAAGCCCAACCAGCTTTCGGGTGGCGAGTGTCAACGCGTGGCGATCGCGCGCGGGCTCGCCAACGACCCGGCGATGCTGCTGGCCGACGAGCCGACCGGCAACCTCGACACCAAGACGTCGGCGAGCATCCTGAAGCTGGTGGCCGACCTGCACGCCAGCGGCCGCACGGTGGTGATGATCACGCACGCGCCCGAGATCGCCGCGCAAGCGCCGCGGCGCGTCGCGATTCGCGACGGGCTGATTCACGAGGACAGCGCGCTGGCCCTGCAGGTGACGCAATGATCGTCGGCGAACTCACCGTCGAGGCGCTGCGCAACCTCGGGCGACACAAGCTGCGCTCGTTCTTGACTGCGCTCGGCATCGTGTTCGGCGTCGCCTCGGTGATGGCGATGGTGGCGACCGGCGAGGGTGCGCGCCGGCAGATCCTGGAGCAGATTCAAGAGCTTGGCATCCGCAACGTGATCGTCAACGCCAAGAAGCCGCCAGCGGAGCAGGACAGCAAGAAGCAGCAGACCGGCACGCCGAGCTACGGGATGACCTTCAAAGACGCCGACCAGATCGAGCGGACGCTGCCGATGGTCGAGCGCGTGCTGCGGGTGCACGACATCGAGAAGTTCATCTGGTTCAAGAGCCGGCGCTTGCAGGCCAAGGTGCGCGGCGTGAGCGCCGAGTACATGCACGCGCTGAAGCTCGTGCCGTTTCTTGGGCGGGCGCTCACGCACGAAGACGACGCTGTGCGCCGGCGCGTGTGCGTGGTGCGCGAGCGGTTGATTCGCGAGGCCAAGTACGTAGGCGATCCGATGGCGCTCGACCTCAAGATCGGTGCCGACTACTTCCGCGTCGTCGGCGTGCTGCGCGACTTCGCGGTGCAGAGCCAAACGCAGAGCGTGCTTGGCATCGACGACCGCGCGTTCGAGGTGTATGTGCCGTTCGAGACCGTGGTCGACCGCTACGGGTTGGTGACCAACACCTGGGAGGAGGGCAAGTACGAGAACGCGCGCGTCGAGCTGCACCAGTTGGTGTGCGTCGCGCGAAAGGACGACGACGTGGAGCTGATGGCGCGCGGCATCCAAGCCGTGCTCTTGCACTTCCACAAGAAGAAGGACTTCGAGGTCACCGTGCCGCTGGAGCTGTTGCAGTCGCGGCAGCAGACGCAGCGCGTGTTCGACGTGGTGCTGCCGATCATCGCCGGCATCAGCCTGCTGGTGGGCGGCATCGGCATCCTCAACATCATGTTGGCGAGCGTGACCGAGCGAACGCGCGAGATCGGCATCCGCCGCGCGATCGGCGCCTCGCAGGGCGACGTGGTGGCGCAGTTCTTGGTGGAGACGGTGGCTCTGTCGGCCGGCGCGGGTCTGCTGGGCGTGGCGGTGGGCTGCGCCTTCGTGCTGGTCTTGGAGCACTTCACCGAGTGGAAGCCGACGATCACCGGCTGGTCGGTGGCGCTGTCGCTGCTGATTTCGTGTGCGACGGGCGTGATCTTCGGTCTGTATCCGGCGCGCCGGGCCGCGTTGATGGACCCGATCCGCGCGCTGCGGCACGAGTAGTCAGCGAGTCCTACTTCACGATCACTTCGCCGCTGCCGTCGAC
>JANPER010000158.1:0-36146 GCA_031423015.1 Planctomycetota bacterium
CGGCGGCTCTGCCGCGAGTCATGAGCCGTAAGACGTAAGCCATAAGTCCCAGACCGCCGTCTGACCGCCTCACCGTCGCTGCCTGTCCGCGTTCTGGACTTACGTCTTATGTCTAACAACTTACGTCTTTCCACAGCCGAAGCATCTTCGCGCTTCGCGAAGATGTTTCGGCTGTGGAACTCAGATCCCGCAGCGGCTCGAACACCGGGCCCGATAGCCACTCGGCGCAATCGACCGTGCCTTCGACTTCGTCCGGGAAGGTGATGTGCATGCGGCGTTCGCCTCGATACCCGGCGCGGACCACGAGGGGCAGATGCATGTCGTCGTCCTCAGTCCAGCGGCACGATTCGTTCGAGGTCGCGCCGGCCGGCATGCGCTTCCAGAACCGGACGAACCACGCCGGGTTTTCGGAGAATGGCTCACCGGCGCCACCAGCGACGGGGGCAGGTGCGGCTACACTCTCGCCGGAATGCTCGACCGACAGACCGTCCTGGACCGGCTCAAAGCGAACGCGAACGAGCTTCACACCCTCGGTGCCCGGTCCGTCGCCTTGTTCGGCTCGTTCGCGCGCGACGAGGCGGACGAGAACAGTGACGTCGACCTGCTCGTCGATCTCGACCAACATACCTTCGACCGCTACATGGATCTGAAGCTCCGGCTCGAGGACCTTCTGGGGCGGCAGGTGGATCTGGTGTTGATCGATGGCTTGAAGCCGCGCATTCGGGACAGGATCCTGGGCGAGGCGATTCGTGCCGCGTGACATCGGCCTCTACCTCGAGGACATGCTCGAGGCCGCGTCTCGGCTCGCGAGTTACACCGACGGGTTGGACTTCGCGATGGCTTCGCCTGCGACGCCCGCACGACCGACGCGGTGGTGAGGAATCTCGAGATCCTCGGCGAGGCTGCGAAGCGGGTTCCGGATCCCGTCCGTGAGCGCGCAGGCGAGATCAATTGGCGCAAGATCTCCGCCATGCGCGATGTGCTGGCGCATGCCTACTTCCAGGTCGACCTTCGGATCGTATGGGATGCGGCAACCAACAAGGTCCCGGAGCTCGTCGATCCTCTGCGGCGATTGCTCGAGGAGCTTGGCTCCGCCTGAGTTCCTGATTCCTCAGGACACGAGCAGACCGTGCACGCGGCGGCACTCGGCACGGAAGCAAGACCGCGACTCGGGCTCCTTGCGACCAACCGGATCGCCGCCGCGATCCTCGGCAAGACCGCCCTAGGAAATCATTGGGGGGCCACGAGCTGGTCGCGACGATTCAAAAAACCCTGGCGTGACGGCTGTGCTTCATACTACGCCTCATCGATTCGTTGAGGACTGTTGGCCTGAGCCAGATTGCGCCATCGAGCGCCGACGACGCGGTTTCGGTCCGTTATCTGCCGTCGGTAGCTCGAACAGGTACTCATTCTTGTCGTTGCAGCGCTTCGCCCTCGAGCGGCCCGCGCGCTGCCAGCGGGCGATCGTCTGGTCGCCGACTCCGAGGCTCCGAGCCAGCTGCCGGCGCGAGACCAGACCCTCAGTGAGCAACCGCTTCCTGCGACTCTTCAGCCGATAGGCCGCGCAGACGTTCTTGAGGATCTGTCGCGTGAAGAGCAAACCATCACCGGACCGGTAGCCGAGGCGGTTGAGGATCTCGGCGATCTCGTCGAGCGTGTGCTCGTTCAGCAAACGATCGACCTCGGCGACGGCTTCAGGCGAGGTCAGGCGCTTCTGCCAAGACTTGGGCGGTGGGGTTACTTCGAGGCTCTCGGTCTTGCCGCCGCGAAAGCGAACGTGGACGCGTATCGACGCGTGCTGTCTGACGAGCGTCACATCTTCGACAATCAGCCGGATCATCCGCTTGCGATCACGGTCGCTGGTCGTCGCCACCTTCCACAGCCGTGGAAAGTCAGTTGCCAGCGACAGAATCCGCTCGCGCTGAGCGTCGTCGGTCACCTGGCCGTCATGTTGACGCCGACGCTCGTAATCCTCCTGCGCTGCTTTGATGGCACGCAGCTTGTCGTTCCATGTCGCCTCCAGCGCGTCGGCAACCAGCCGATTGTCAGGATCGATTCGCATGTAACGCCGCCGCGCTGAGTCCGCTTCGTAGCGAGCCCGCTCGACCTCACGATAGCGCAGGCGATCGGCCTGCTCGGCGCGTTGCTGCAGCTCGCGCTGGACGTCGATTGCCAGCTGAAGGGCCATCGGGTTCATCTCTTGCACCAAGAGCTCGCCGATAGCCTCGTCGATGCACGCGCCGGTGACACGTTGACAGTAGTTCCTCGCCCACGGCAGCTCGGATCGTTGGCAGACGTAGTTCGGAATCCGGCGGCCACCGCGGACATGGTAGGCGGTCGTCATGTGGCAACCACAGACGCCGCACACCACCAGGCCCTGCAGCAGCGCCGAGCCTTCCCGAGCTGGTGTAGTCCCACCCATTCCCTGGAGCCTCTGGCTGTTCTCACGCAGCCGCCGCCGGTTCTCTTCGAACTCGTCCCACGAGATGTAGCCGTCGTGCGCTTTTTGGATCAAGACGGCCCACTCGTCACGCGGTACGCGACGAGTGCGGCAGTGACCATCTACCGTCTTACGCGTGCGGGTGCGGCCGAAAGCGAACGCCCCGGCGTACCGCACGTTGTCGAGGATGTGCAGCGCTCGGGAGTAACGAAGCCGATGCCAGACGACCTCGCCTTTGTTCGGACCGTCCGCCGGCCTGGTCGGAAAGCGCAGCCCTTGATCCTGAAACACCTTCACCGTCGCGCCGGCGGTGCCGCAGCGACGAAACGTCGCGAAGAACAACTGGATCGTCTCGCGCACTCGAGAAGAAGCGTTCGGGGCTGACGACCGATGGCATGATCGTGCCGATGCTCATCCATTCGCTGGCCGTGGCGCTCGGATTCACGCTGCAGTCCCCGACCGGGGACGCGGTTCCCCCACCGCCGCGCGAGTTGGTCGCAGCGTTGACGCTCGCGCCGGTCTACGCCAAGCACGTGAGCGTCGAGGGCTTGCCGGTGCTCGCGTCGGCCAAGGTCTCCGACTTCGCGGTGCGCGAGGCGGCCTTCCTGATCCGGCAGATGGTGGGGCACCGGCCAGAGATTCTGCGCGCGATGGCGGCGCAGAAGGTGCGCTTCGTGGTCATGGCGCCGACCGAGATGACCACCGATGTGCCCGAGCACAGCGACCTCGCGCCCAGGCTGTACTGGAACCGCCGCGCGCGCGGCCTCGGGGCCACGACGGCGCGGCCAGCGGTGAGCTGCGGCGAGGAGAACCTGCTCGATCTGCCCGGGGATCCGTACGCGACGGAGAACATCTTGATCCACGAGTTCGCCCACTCAGTGCACGAGCAGGGCATGCGCACGGTGGACCCGACCTTCGATGCGCGGTTGCAAGCAGCGTTCGAGCACGCGCAGCAGACCGGGCTGTGGAAGGGCACCTACGCGATGCAGAACCGCGCCGAGTACTGGGCCGAGGCCGCGCAGTCGTGGTTCGACTGCAACCGCGCCGAGGACCGCGAGCACGGCCCCATCGACACGCGCGTCGAGCTTTTGCCGTACGACCCGGACATCGCGGTCCTGCTCGAAGAGGTGTTCGGCAACCGACCTTGGCGCTACCGCAAGCCGGCGCAGCGCCCAGCGACGGAGCGCGCGCACCTGGTCGGCTTCAACGTCGCGTCGGCGGGCCGTTTCGTGTGGCCTGAGCGGGCGCCCAACCTGGATGCGCAAGGCGAGCTGCCCGCGCGGCTCGATCCTGCGACCGCGCCGAGCGACGCTCCCACCGACAACGACTCGCGTACGATCGCCGGCTGGACCGTACACGTCCGGCGCGAGCTGCTCGCGCACCATGCCGTCCCCACTGCGCGCGCGCTCGAACTCTTGCAGGCACAGCTCGAAGAGATCGTGCGCGTCGTGCCCAAGGACGCCGTCGTCGAGCTGCAGAAGGTGCCGCTGTGGATCTCGCCCGAGTATCGCGGTGTGCCGCCCACGGCCGAGTACCACCCCGATGCCGGGTGGCTGCGCGCGCATGCGCGCAATCCGGCGATGGCGCGGGCGGTCGAGTTCACCAACGTCAGCACCATGGAAGCCGAATGTCGCCGCATGCCGATGCTCGCCCTCCACGAACTCGCGCACGCCTACCACCACCGCGTCCTCGGCCACGACGACGCTCGCATCCTCGTCGCCTACGCGCAAGCCAAGGACAGCGGCCAGTACGCGCGCGTCGAGCGCCAGGACGCTGAAGGTCGCAAGAGCATGGGTCGCGCCTACGCGCTGACGAACGCGCAGGAATACTTCGCCGAGATCACCGAGGCGTTCTTCGGCCGCAACGACTTCTTCCCCTACACGCGCGACCAGTTGCAGGCGCACGATCCAGCAGGGTTCGCAATGTTGCAGCGGGCTTGGCGCGTGCCTGCGAAGTGAAACCGACCATGCGGTTGATGTTGGACGCGCAGTGATCAGGATCGGGCGCGCGACGCCCGCAGCGCGCTTTCTGCGATCCAGCCGATCACGTCGGCGTACGGGTATCCGGCGCGCGCCGCGGCAAGCGCGAAGCCCGCGTCGGGCGACAAATCCGAGTTCGCGTTGACGTCGATCACGAACGGTTCACCGCGCGCATCGAGGCGCATGTCGACGCGTCCGTAACCGGCGAGACCGAGGATCTCGAAGGCGGCGCGCGCGACCGTCTCGATGCGCGCACGCTGCGCGGCCGAGAGGTCGTGCGCCGGCATGACGTTGGTCAGGGCCCAATCGCGGCTCGTGTCGATCCACTTGCCAGCGTACGACACGATGTGCGGCATGTCGGAGGGGAAGCCTGTGTAATCGATCTCGGACAACGGCAACACCTCGAGCCCGCGCGGCGTCTCGAGCAAGCCCACGTTGATCTCCCGGCCAGCGATGAACTGCTCAACAAGCGCGGGCTGCGCGTACTGCGCGATGACGAAGCGCGCGCGGGCGCGCAGCGCCGTCTCGTCGGCGACGACGCTCTCCGACGCGATGCCGTGACTCGCGTCCTCGTGGGCTGGCTTGACGATCGCCGGCAAGGCCAGTCCCGCCAGCGGCTCGTCGCCGCGCGCGAGCACGACGTGGCGCGGTACCGGCACGCCGCGCGCAGCCAGCAGGGCCTGCGCCACCGGCTTCTCGACGCACAGGGCCAGCGCCAGCGGCGGCGAGCCCGTGTAGCGCAGGCCGCAAAGCTCGCACAGATGCGCGAACGTCGACTCGCGACGCGCGTCGCCACCGATCGACTCGACCAGGTTGAACACGAGGTCGGCCGAGATCGCGCCGGCCTGGCGCAGCACGTCGCGCGGCAAAGGGTCGAGCGCCTGGAGCTCGACGGTACACCCGCGCTGGCGCAGCGCGTCGGCGACCGCACGCGCGCAGGCGACGACGCCCTCTACGGCGATCGCGTCCTGCGCGCCCCCGTGCGCCAGGCCAGCGTCATCGTTGTAGACGATGGCGACGCGCGTCATCGCCGGCCCAGGCGCGCAGTGGCTTCGTCGAGAATAGAGCCGACGAGATCGTCGTACGCGCGGCCGATGCCCTGCCACAGCAGCGCGAGGTCACTCCAACCAGGCGCGATGCCGGGCAAGGGATTCGCCTCGAGGAACTTGGGCTCGCCGTCGCGCCCGATGCGGACGTCGACGCGCGCGATGTCGCGGCAGCCGAGCGCGCGGTAGGCACCGAGCGCCACGGCCTCGATCGCGGCGACCTCGGCCGCGGGCCGACGCGGCGGCACGACGTAGTTCATCAGGTCGCGCCAGTTCTCGGCGCGTTTCATCTCCAGCGAATAGACGAAGTCGGCGGTCGCGACCTGCTTGGGCACGATCTCCATCGTGCCCGCCACGCGCGCCGTCGTGCCCGCGCCCAGGATCGCGACGGTGAACTCCGCCCCCGCACAGAACTCCTCGACCAGAACCGGCTCGCGATAGTGGTCGAGCAGCGCACCGACGCGCGCGCGCAAGGACTCCTCTGTTTCGACCTTCGAGTTCTTGCGGATGCCCATGCTCGACCCTTCGAACAGCGGCTTCGCGAACAGCGGGTACTCGAGCCCGAGCGCGTCGAGGTCGCATGCGCTCTCGACGACGGCGAAGCGCGGAGTGGCGACGCCCGCGCTCGCGACGACGCGCTTGGCCATCGCCTTGTCGAGCGAGAGCGCCATCGTCAAGGGATCGGAGTGCGTGCAGGAGATGCCGAGCATCTCGCACACAGCCGGCACGTGCGCCTCGCGCGCGCGCGAGCCGCGGCCTTCGGCCAGGTTGAAGACGAGGTCGGGTGGCGCCTCGAGCATCGCGGTCAGGAAGCGTCTGCCGCCGCCGAGCCTGTGCACCGTGTGGCCGCGCGCCCCGAGCACACGCTCGATCGCCGCGATCGTCGCCGGCGAGTCGTATTCTTCCAGCGCATCGTCAGGCCCATCCGCCAGGGGCGCGAAGTCCGACTTCAGGTCGTAGGCGAGTCCGATGTTCATCGCCGCGACCGGACTAGCCGATCACGACGTACGCCAGGATGATGCCCATCGCGTCGATCTCTTCGGTCGGGCGGCGCGGATAGGTCGCACGGATCGTGACGGTGGTGCCGAGGTTGAGCGCCACCGGCGGGTTCGGCCGCGCTGACGACATCTGCACCGGGCAGCTCTGGTTCGTCCAGGCGAAGATCGTCGCGTAGTTGTTGGTGCGGTCCAGCAACTCGAGCTGCGTGCCGCCGCAGTGCAGATGCGGGCCGGCGGTGAGGACGCGCAGACGCATCGGCACCGTGACGTCCGTCTGCCGGACGTCGGTGCCGGTCCCGGCCGTCACCGTGTAGCTGCTCAGACAGGTGACGATGTCCAGCCACCACGGGCGCACCGCGATCAGGTTGGCGGCAAGTGGTCGCGTCGTCATCGAGAACTGGTAGTAGACGGCCTTCTGCACCGTCGTGAAGTTCTGCAGGTGCAGGTTGCACATGATCGTGTTGCTGGCGCGCAGCGGGTAGCCGTAGCCCTCGGGCAGGGCGAACGGGATGCGCTCCGCGCCAGCGGCGGCGAAGCGTTCACCGCCGAGCAGCGAACAAGTCAGGTCGCTGGCAGCACGGTTGATCAGCACAGCGTGGTGCAAGTACATCTCCGCCGGATCCAGCGGCACGCGGTTGGTGTCGACGACGCGGCTGTCGTACGCGGTCAGGTAACCGTCGCCCAGACTGGGCGCTTGCACGAACTGGTCGAACTCGCCGGGCAGCATGCGACCGCCCACCACGCGACCGGCGGGAACGGTGTACGGGCCGAGGTGCACGATCCTGATGGTGCCCTCGGTGCCGAGCGCGAAATCAGCGCTCTGCGGGTCGAACGCGGAGGTTTGCGCGGTCACTGCAGGGCTGAACAGCAGCAGGGCCGACAGCGACACCCCGATCATGAATGTGGGTGCTTTCATCTCAGTTGAACCTCATGGCCGGCGTGACGGGGACGCTCAGCGCGGCCACGGCCGCGCTGGCGTCGGTGTGATGGATGTGGGTGACGTAGCCGCGGAACAGCGGCGTGTACGAACCGATCACCGTCTCGGCGTTGTTCGACGTGCGTAGCTGCAGGGTCGGGCTCACCGCCCAGAACTGGAACTGCAGACGGCTCCCGGCCAACGAGCGCACCGCCGGCAGCGGCCATTGCGTCGCCGGCGTGTGGGGCGACACGTTGCCGCTGCCGTCGGCGACGGCGCGCAGGTCGATGAGAGCATCGTTGTGCACGTAGCAGCCGGGCGCGCCGATGACCGACAGTTCGAGCGGCAGCGGCAAGCCGTTCCACGCCGTGCGCGACAAGCCCAGCGTGTTGATGACCAGCGCATTGGCGCCGAGTCCGCTGCCATGACAGCTGATGCTGGTGCCCGGCGCGATCTGGCCGCTGACCTGCAGCGCCGCACCCTGACAGCCCTGACCGTTGTAGGTCACCAAACCTGCGATCGGTCCGGTGGCTGGATCGACCTCGGCATCGAAGTGACAGTTCGCGGCACTGGCGCCGGCGTTGCTATTGCCGATGCCCCGCAGCTCGACGACGAGACCGCTGCCGGCATACGAGAACGGCGCGCTCAGCGGCAACGCGAACGCGCCGCTGCTGCCACCCCATGCACTCGGGTCGACGGACTGGTCGGCCGCGAAGTTGAGGTTGATCGCGTTGACGACCCGGGTCAGCGCGCCGGCATGGTTGAGGCCGAACTGCGCGCTGCTCGCGGACGGACTGGTCGCGGCAGGTGCCAGGAAGACCTCGAAGCTCGCGAACGTGCCACCCGCGGCGCCGTACGACGGGCCGTCGTAGCGCAGCGCGATGCTCGTGAGCGTCGCCGGGCCCGGCAGCTCGGTGGCATCGAGCACGGTTTGGCTCCTGAAGTTCGCCCGCATCAGCAGGTTCAGGCGCGAGTTCAACTCGACCTGGTTCGCCGCGCTGCGGGCTGGCACGAAGATCTGGCTCACAGGACACGGCGCCAACGTGGCGCCGGCCAGGAGGCCAGCAAGGACGGTACGAGGTTGCTGCATGAAGGACTCCAAAGAGAACGGGATCAACGCTGCACGACAGCGCGCAGCGCATTGGTCGCGGTGATCCCCAAGGGGTTCACCGCGTCCACCACGAGAGCTTGGAAGAACAAGGACGCGCCCGCGAGGCGCGGCATGGGTGGGAGCGGCCACGCAAAGGTGACGGTGCCGCCGCCCGAGCCACTGCCACTGGTCACACCGACGACGGTCAGAACCTGATCGGCGAGCAAGGCGCAGCCCGGCGCGCCGAGCGCCGTCAGGTCGATGGGCAGCGGCACGCCGTTCCACGCCGCGCTCGACAAGCCGAACGCGCCGAGCACCACCTGTCTCGGCGGCGCACCGTGCAGCTCGGTGCGGAAGATCTGTCCCACGCGCGCATCGGCGCGCGCGCCGAGCAACGGCACGTGACCGTCGCTGCCAGCGCAACCAGATCCGAGGGCAACGACGTTGGCCGAGTTGACGAACAACCGGAACGCGACGCCGGGCACGTTGCTGTCGGGCCCGTAGAACCCGAACGAGTCGCCGGCCACGTTGAAGTTCGCGTTCACCGCCTGCCCCACCGCCGTCCAGCGCACGAGTCCCGCGACGGTTGGCGCCTGGAATTGGAACTGCCAGCGATCGTTGAAGCGATCGACGTGCGTGATCGCCGGACCACCGCCCGTCGCGGTGCGCGTCGTCGCGCCGGCCTGCAACGTGCCGACATCGGTTTCGAGCACGAATCCCGACAAGCCGAGACCCGGGCCGCCGGCCACGTGTACTTCGCCGTTGATCGTGGCACCCAGCGCGAGCACACGTGCGGCCGCGCTCACTTGCACGGTCACCGCGCCATTGGCGTTGGGCGCAGGCGAGTGACACTGGCCACACGCCGGCAGCGCCGAACTCAGGTTGAACGGCACGCCGAACTCGCCCGGCAAGAGCCCGGTACTGCGCGGCAGCGGCGCGGCAGCGAGTGAGCTGCCGGCGCTGGGCACCAGGGGCAGCAGCAAGGGGAAGACGGCGAAGATCGCCGCCGATATGCGACGCAACGAGACAGACATGGGAGCGAGGGAGGCGGAGGATAGCAGACCGTGGCGGCACGTTGCGGCGGCAGGTGGTCTTTCTGCCAGCGGCAGGCCTCCTCCTCGCCGCCGCGCGCAGCGTGCCCTATCGCGACTGAGGCTGACGCGCGGCGCGCAAGCGGTCGAGGGCCATGCGGACCTCGGTCGAGCCCGGCGTGAGGCGCAGAAGGTGCTCGAGAGGCTGGAGCGGTTCCTACGCCACGTAGCCCGGCAGCATCGCTTCGTCCACCGCGTCGATCTGCGCCGGGTCGAGGAACTGCCGGGCGTAGTCGAGATACACCTTCTCGCGCACGAACACGTCGAACAGCGCGGGGTCGACGTGCCGTTCCTGCGCCATGCGACCGAGGATCTGCAACGACTCGGACAGCGACTTGCCCGGCTTGTAGGGTCGGTCCTTGGCGGTGAGCGCCTCGAACACGTCGGCGATCGCGACGATGCGCGCCTGCATCGACATCTGCTTGGCAGTGAGGCCGCGCGGGTAGCCCTTGCCGTCGAGCCGCTCGTGGTGATTGGCGGCGATCTCCGGCACACCGCGCAGGTGCGGCGGCCACGGCAGCGCCGACAGCATCTTGTGCGTCATCGCCGCGTGGCCGTTGATGATGTCGCGGTCCTGCTGCGTGAGCGTGCCGCGCACCACCGACAGGTGATGCACTTCATCGTCGGTGAGCAGCGGCCGGTCAGCGCCAGCCTGATCGACGAGGGTGCGCTGCGCAATCTGCTGAATGCGCTCGAGCTGCGCCAGCGTCATCGACTCGCCGCCGATGTTGGCTTGGCGCAAGAAGGCGAGGTCGTCGTCGAGCTGCGCCAGCGTGTGCGCCAGCGCTTGATCGATCGCCTGTGACGCCGCCGCGTCGGCGCCGCCCGGGCGCGTCGCCAACTCCAGCTGTTGCCGCAGCGCCGCGATGGTCGCGTCGCGCTGGGCCACGGCAAAGCGCGTCGCCACCAACTCGATGCGATCGAAGATGGTCTGCAGCTTGGTCGACTTGTCGACCACGTGCACCGGCGTCGTCAGCTTGCCGCAGTCGTGCATCAGCCCCGCCAGCTTCAGTTCCTGCAGCTGCTTGGTGGTGAGCGCGAACTCCGCCAACGGACCGCGTTGCGTACGGATCGCGGCCTCGGCGAGCAGCATGGTCAGCACCGGCACGCGCTGGCAGTGTCCGCCGGTGTACGGCGACTTGTCGTCGATGGCGATGTTGATCAGCTCGATGAACGACTCGAAGAGCGCTTCGAGCTGGCTGATCAGCATGCGGTTGGTGAGCGCGATCGCCGCCTGCGACGCCAACGACTCCGCCAAGCGCTGGTCGGCGGCCGAGAACGGCACGATCGCGGCGCCGCGCCGGTCGCGCGCGTTGATCAGTTGCAGCACGCCGATGATCTCGTCGTCGTGGTTCTTCAGCGGCACGGTGAGGAACGAGCGCGACCGGTAGCCGGTCTGCGCGTCGAACGACTTGGTGCCGGAGAAGTCGAAGCCCGGCGCGTCGTACGCGTCCTTGATGTTGACCGTCTGGTCGTGCAGCACCGCGTACGCCACCACCATCGATTCATTGGGGCTGCCATCGGCGCGCCGCAGCGGGATCGGCGCATGCGGAATCGGCACGCCGGTGCTGCCCCCCATCGCCAAGCCGAGCGACGAGGTATGCATGATCTCGAACCGGCAGTTGCCCGCGTCGTCGACGCGATACAGCGTGCCGCCATCGGCGTTGGTGATCGTCTTGGCCGCGATCAGGATCTTCTCGACCAGCCGCGTGATGTCCTTCTCCCGGCACAGCGACACGCCGACCTCGTTGAGTTCGTCGAGACGAGTGAGGTCGGAGGTCGCGGGGGCCAGCATCGTGCAGCCCCTGTTATCGGCAGGCTGGCGGGCCGCGGCGGAGTCGGAGTCTTGAGAATCACGGCCGTGGCGTGGGGTCGGAGCTGTCCCGACGCGCTATCTCGGATCACCCACGACCCACAGGTGATGGGCGGAAAGCCCTGCATCCGTGGCATGCGGATCACGGTTGGCACCATCGTCGGCCTGCTCGCGGCCGGCCGCTCGATCGACGACGTGCTAGTGGCCTACCCATACCTCGTGCGCGAAGACGTGTTCGCGGCCCTGTCGTTCGCCGCTTGGCGCGCCGAAGAGATTGATCTGCCTCTGACCGGCTGATGCGAATCCTGGTCGACGTCAACCTGTCGCCAGCCTGGGTCGAAGCGCTGCGTGCGCGCGGGATCGACGCCTTGCACTGGCGCGACGTCGGCGGCGACCACGACGAAACCGACGGCGCCGCGCGCTGACGGCGCCTTCGCCGCGCGCGCGGTTCGTTATTGGCCCTTGGCCGGCGCCGACGCCACCGTGGTGTTGGTGTAGACCCAAACGTACGACACGCGCTGCGGCGTGCTCACCAGCGGATCCAGCTCCTCGGTCAGCGACTGGCGCTGCTTGCCGAGTGCCGACAGCTCGGGCCGCTTGGCCGCGAGCAGCTCGCCGCGCTTCGTCGCCGCCGCCGCCTCGTCGAGTCCCTTCACCGCGTCGGTCACCGTCTGCATGGTCGCTTGCGATGCCGCGTTGACCTTGGCGAGCTCCGCCTGCAGCGCGGCGACCTTGGCCTTCTCCTCGGCGGTCAGCTCGCGCGGCTTCGGCTTCCAATGCGAGTAGCCACCGACCACCAGGTCGAGGTCGCCATCGGTGTCGACGTCGGCGACGTCCATGTAGAGTCCTGAGTCGGGACGCAGGGGTCCGCCGACGTGACCCTTGCCGCTGGGCTCGATGAGGGTCACCGCGGCGGCGAACGTGGGCGCGCCGAGCTTGCCGGTGTTGCGATACAGATAGACGCCGCCGCCCGTGGCCTCGCTGTACGCGTCGCCCATGCCGCCGCAGACGAGGTCCAAGAGACCGTCGCGATCCCAGTCGACCAGCAGCGGCGTCGTTACCGTGCCGGCGACGTGCAGCGCCTTGCCATCGGCCAGCACCGGCACGTTGACCAGCGCAAAACGCGGCTCGGTCGACGTGCCCTCGTTCACGCGCCGGTAGAGGTGGCCGCTGTCGTGGTCACCCAGCAACAGGTCGAGGTCGCCGTCTTGATCCCAGTCGAACGCGATCGCCGAGGTGCAGTGTCCGTTCGGCAGCGTGTTGCCCGCGGCGTCGCTGCGCTTGGTCGAGTCCCACTTCTTGCTGTCGAAGTTCCAAAACTGGTTGAGCACGATGCGCTCGCCCTTGTGGTCGAGGATCTGCTCCGGTTGCTTGAAGCCCTGGTCGGTGCCGTAGGCAACGTGTGGTGAGCCGTCGAAGGTGCCGGCGACGATGTCGAGCTTGCCGTCGTGATTGAAGTCCACGAACTGTGGACTCATGCCGATGCATCACCAGTTGTGGAAGTCGATGTCCTTGCCGTCGACATCCTGCAGCTTGGTCTCCGCGGCGAAGGCCAGCGCGCCGCCTTCGGGCACGCGCAAGGCGACGGTGAGGTGACCGCGCAGGTCGCCGACTACGAGGTCTCGGTGACCGTCGCCGTTGACATCGTGGAACACCGGGGACGGGAAGAGGCGCTTCTCGCCGAGAAACTGCTTGCCGGCCATCAAGCGGACCGGGGCGGCGAAGGCGTGCGTTGCTGACGCGGGGGACTGAGCCGTGATGGCCGAGACGAACAGCGCGCTGCCGGCAGCGGCGACGAATGTGAGCGATCTTGTCTGCATGCGGGGTACGTTTCCTCTTGGTGACACGAGCCCGGAGTCTAGTCGAGGCACGACGTGGAAGCGTCGTGGCGGTGTGCCACGGCCGGCGGCACGTGGTCAGTGAGTTGTTGAGACCCCCGGCCGCGCCGGGAAAGAAACTGACGGCGCCACGCGGTCGGGTTACCGTCGCGCCGCGTGCGGTTCGCTTCGCGTTCTCTCCTGCTGCTCGACAACCGCGACTCGTTCGTGTGGAACCTGGCGCAGGCGCTCGGCAAGCTCGGCGCGGAGGTCGACGTGGTGCGGAGCGACCAGATCAGCGTCGCGGAGATCGCCGCGAGAAAGCCCCGGGCACTGGTTCTGTCGCCTGGACCCGGCCGGCCCGAGGACGCCGGGGTGTGCGTGGCGGCGATCGCCGCCCTGGGCGCCACCACCCCCATCCTCGGCGTGTGCCTGGGGCATCAGGCGATCGGCGTGGCGTTTGGCGCCACGGTCGACCGCGTGCCGCCCTGTCACGGCCGCGCCTGGCGAATACACCACGCGCGTAGCAGTCTGTTCGCCGACCTCGACACGCCGTTCGCCGCCGCGCGCTACCACTCGCTCGCAATCCTTCCAGAGGATTGGCCCGCCTGCCTCCGACGCACCGCGTGGACCGAAGAAGGCATCGTGATGGCGATCGAACACACGACGCAACCCACGTTCGGCGTGCAGTTCCATCCCGAGTCGTTCCTCACGCCCGACGGCGAGCGCGTGCTCGCGCGCTTCTTGCAGGTAGCGGCGTGACCGACGCCATCGCCCTGCGCGCGGTGCGCAAGACCTTCGGCGACAAGGTCGCACTTTTGCAGCTCGATCTCGCGGTCCCGGTGGGCGCGATTCACGGCTTCGTCGGGCCCAACGGCGCCGGCAAGACCACGGGCCTGCGCATCCTGGTGGGCTTGCTGCGGCGCGACGGGGGCGAGGCGACGGTACTTGGCCTGGATCCGAATCAGCACGCGCTCGCGATCCGCCGCCGCACCTGCTATCTGCCCGGCGAGACCAACGTCTACAGCCACCTGACCGGCGACGAGTTCTTGCAGTTCGCGCTGAGCTTCTATCCGCGGCAGCACGCAGACCTGCGCCGCGAGCTGCTGGCCACCTGGGAGCTGCCCTTGGCGCGCAAGGTGCGCACCTACTCGGCCGGCATGAAGCAGAAGCTGGCGCTCATGGCCACGCTGTTGCCCGATGTCGAGCTGTACGTGTTGGACGAGCCCGATCGCGCCCTCGACGCCACCGCGCGCATGTACCTGCGCGACGTGCTGCGTCAGTTGAACCAGCGCGGCAAGACGCTGCTGCTCAGTTCGCATCACCTCGCCGAGGTCGAAGCGCTCGCCTCGGCGCTCACCTTCGTGATCGACGGCAGCACGGTGCCGAGCGCGCGCGTCGATCGCGCGCGCGCCGAGCTGCGCCACGTGGTGCGTCTGCGCCCGCGCCAACCAGACCCGGCGCTGCCCACTGGCGTGCGCCAGCAGACGCTCGAGCCCGACGGCACGCTGCGGCTCACCATCGATGGCGACGCGCTGTTGTGGCTGCGGCGCGTCGAGCCCTCGCTCATCGACAGCGTCGAGGTTGGCGCCACGCGCCTCGAGGACATCTACCAGGCGCTCACCGCCGAGGTACCGCAGGCGTGAAGTCCATCGCCGCCAAGACCTGGCGCGAGACGCGCGTGGTCGCGCTCGCCTACCTGGTGATCTTGCAGTTGGGGGTCATCGCGGCGGTGGCGATGTGGCCCAACCTGCGGACCGAGGCCGCCGCGCTCGGCCGCATCATCCCGGCCAAGTTCCTGCAGCGCATGTTCGAGGCGATGTCGAACCCCGACCAGACAACGGCCTACAACGCGTACATGGCGATGCAGCTGTTCTTCAAGGGCACCAACATCGTCGCGCTCGCGTTCGCGGTGTTGCTCGGCACCGGCATCATCGCGCGCGAGCGAGAGAACCAGACGCTCGAGTTCTTGCTGGCGCGACCGATCTCGCGCTCGCGCGTGCTGCGCAGCAAGGTGCTGGTGATCGCCGCCACCATGGTGGTGCCGATCTTCCTCACCAGCATGTCAGCAGTGCCGTTGTCGTGGCTGGTGGAAGAGAACCTCGACCCGTGGCGCGTGCTCGGCGCCTCCACCCACGCCGCCGCGTTCGCGCTCTTGTTCCTCGCCGTGACCACCGCCGTGTCGGTGGTGTGCCGCAACCAGGTCCACGTCGCCGCCATCGTCGGCGCGTTCATCGTGATCCAGGTCGTGCTGTTCTTCGTGCAGGTGATCCGCGTCGTCAGCGTGTTCCGCCTGGCGGACTTCGACGTGTTCGGCCCGCTCATCATGGGGAACGGCGTGTTCGTCGACGTCTTCTGGGAGAGGACGATCTGGCTCCTGGTCGCCACGGCCATGTTGTTTGGCGTGGCCGACTGGTTGTTCCGGCGTCTCGACCTGTGATGCTGCCGGTTCGCGTCGTCGTTGCGCTCACGCTGCTGCGCGAAGTCCTGCGCGCCTTCGCCTTGCCGGTGCACGCGTTGCTCTACCTGACGTACCGAGACCGTGCCCAGCGACGCAGCCGCGAGACCCTGGCGCACTGGGCGTCGGCGAGCAATGCGTCGGCGCTCGACGATTTCCTGCGCCGCTGTCCACCGCGGCCGACCACCCAGCCGCACGTGTTCGTGTCGGCGGGGGAAGCGTCGGGCGAGACCCACGCGGCCCGCCTACTGCACGCGGTGCGCGCCGGCACCGACGTACCGCTGCGCTTCACCTGCTTTGGCGGCCAACAACTCACCGACGCGGGCGGGCAGGTGGTCGTGCAGTTGAGCCAGCACGCCATCATGGGCTTGTCCGGCGTGCTGCAGGCGCTGCCATTGATCCTGTCGACCTTCGCGCGCTTCTTGCGCCTGCTGCGCCACGACAAGCCTGATCTCGTGGTGCTGGTCGACTATCCGGGTCTGCACCTGGTGATGGCGCGCGCCGCGCGGCGGGCGGGCGTGCCGGTGATCCACTACATCGCGCCGCAGTACTGGGGCTGGGCGCCGTGGCGCATGGCGCGCTACCGCGGCTGCGTGGATGCGTGCCTGACCATCCTGCCGTTCGAGCCGGCGTTCTTTCGCAGCTCGGGTGTGCCGTGCGAATACGTCGGCCATCCGCTGCTGGATCGCCCTGACAGCGAACTGCCGGTGCGCACCAAGGTCGCCGAACTGCGCGCCGATCACTGGCTGTGTCTGTTGCCGGGCAGCCGCCGCAGCGAGATCGAACGTCATCTCCCCGGCATGCTGCGCGTCGCGCGCCAATTGCGCAGCAAGGACGCGCATGCGCGCGTGATGATCGCGCATCGCGACGAACGGCGCGCGACGACCATCCGCGACATCCTGGCGCGCGAGAGCGCCGACTTCGTCGACTTCGCCGTGGGTGAAGTGAGCGAAAAGCTCGCGGCGGCGCACGTGGTGTTGGCCAAGTCGGGCACGGGCTCGCTCGAGGCCGCGCTCGCCGGGATCCCCACCGTCGTGATCTACCGGCTGGCCAACGGCTTCATGAGCCTCGCCTACCGCAACTACCTCACGGTGCCTTGGTTCGCCGCCGCCAATCTGATTGCGGCGCGCACCGTGCTGCCGGAGCGCTGCTTCGACCAGGAGACTGGCTTCGATTGGGCGGCCAGCGAAGTCGAGCAACTGTGGGACGCTGGCGAGGCGCGCTTGCGCTGCCTCGACCAGCTTGCCGACGTGCAGCACCGCTTGGGACAACCGGGCGCCAGCGCGCGCGCCGCGCATTGGGTGTTGGCAGCGTTGGGGATCGAGCGCGCGGAGCCGGCATGAGTCCGATTCCGAAGGCGACGCCGTTGCGCGACTTGCGCGCTTTGCTCGCCGTGCTGCGGCGTGCGGGACAACTGATCGAAGTCGAAGTGCCTGTCGACCCCGATCTCGAAGTCGCCGAGATCCATCGGCGCGTGATCGCCGCCGGCGGCCCTGCGCTGCTGTTTCGCCGCGTCGGCAAGTCGCGCTGGCCGGTCGTCACCAACCTGTTCGGCAGCCGGCGCCGCGTCGAGCTGGCGTTTGGCCCGCGGCCGGAGGTGCTGGTGCAACGCGTCGCGGACCTCCCGCTGCGCGTCGTGCCACCGACCCTCGGCAAGCTCTGGCAGCAACGCGACCTGCTCACCACGCTGCTGCGCGTCGGACGGCGCACGCGCACGCGCGGCCCGGTGCTCGACCACGTGGTGCGACCGCCGCGCCTGTCGGACCTGCCGCTCTTGCGCACCTGGCCACAGGACGGCGGGCCGTTCATCACGTTGCCGCTGGTCTACACCGAGCACCCGCTGGGCCTCGGCTCGAACCTGGGCATGTATCGCGTGCAGCGCTACGACGACGCGCGCGTCGGCCTGCACATGCAGATCGGCAAGGGCGGTGGCTTTCACTTGGCGGCGTACGAGCAAGCCAAGAAGCCGATGCCGGTCGCGATCCACGTCGGCAGCGCGCCCGCGTTGATCTTGGCGGCGATCGCACCGCTGCCGGAGAACGTGCCGGAGATCTTGCTGGCGTCGTTGGTGCTCGGCGAGCGCTTGCGCACCGCGCACGATCCGGCGCTGTCGCCGCTGCCGCTGCTCGGCGACTGCGAGTTCGTGCTGCTCGGCCACGTGCATCCCGGTGCGCGGCATCCCGAGGGGCCGTTCGGCGATCACTACGGCTACTACTCGCTGCGCCACGACTACCCGCTGGTCGAGGTCGACGCGCTGTGCCATCGCCACGACCCGATCCTCGCCGCCACCGTGGTGGGCAAGCCGCGGCAAGAAGACTTCTTCTTGGGCGACTACCTGCAGCAGCTATTGACCCCGCTCATCGCGCTGGCGATGCCGCAGGTGAAGTCGATCTGGTCGTACGGCGAGACCGGCTACCACTCGCTCGCCGCCGCCGTCGTGCACGAGCGCTACAAGCGCGAGGCGATGATGGCGGCGTTTCGCATCCTGGGTGAAGGGCAGCTGTCGCTCACCAAGTTCTTGCTGGTCACCGACCGCGCCATCGACTTGCAGAACTTCAAGGCAACGCTGCAGCACGTGTTGGCGCGCGCGCACTTCGAAACGGATCTCTACGTGCTGGGCAACCTGTCGATGGACACGCTCGACTACAGCGGGCCGACGGTGAACGAGGGCAGCAAGGGCGTGCTGCTCGGCCTGGGTGACGCCTGGCGCACGCTGCCGCAGGAGTTCGTCGGCCCACTGCCGCAAGGCTTCGCGCGCGCCGTGGTGTTCTGCGGCGGTTGCCTCGTGGTCGATGGGCCGACGCACGCCAAGGAGAGCGGCGCCGCCGCGCGCCTCGCCCAAGCTGAGTCGCTGCAAGCCTGGCCGCTGGTCGTGCTGGTCGACGACGCGGCGCACGCCGCCAAGAGCAGCATCAACTTCCTGTGGACCACGTTCACGCGCTTCGAGCCGGCGGCTGACCTCTTCGCCCGCGACGCGCGCGTGGTGCGCCATCAGTCGAGCTACACCGCGCCGATCGTGATCGACGCGCGCATGAAGGCGACGTATCCGAAGGAACTGTTCGCCGACGAAGCAACGGCGAAGCTGGTGTCGCGGCGGTGGCGCGAGTACTTCCCGCAGGGTGTCGAGATGGGCGACTCGGCGACGGGGCACTTGGATCACTGATCGCACGAGTCATCGTCCACACCGGCGGCCGGACCGCTATCGACCTTGGTTGCTCATCTTTTGCCGTGTAGCACGAAGCGCGTTCGCTGCGGTCTCTCGCACCGAACCCCGGGGGTGGCTCGCGGCCAGTACCTCAATCTCGCCGAGGAGTGCGTGCATGGGATTGCGTGCGAGCATTTCCAAAACTGAACTTTGAGCACGATCATCGAAACGGTCGCGAGACTTCAGAACGGTCTCGAAGGCTGTTTGTGCCTTGCTCGCACAGTCAGCGTTGACCTGCCGTCCGTTATCGAGAGCGCCCAAATAGCCAATCTGCAGCCGCGAAGAACGGGCCAGAATAGGGTTGCGCGCTACGGCTGCGGTCAGAGCAGCCTCGACCGCCGCAGCACTTCCAAATTTTCCGAGCTGTGCCATCGCGGTCGTCTGCAATTGCAGGCTAGGGCCACGGGCCACGAACTTGCTGAGCTGCTTTGCGGCGAGTTCCGACTGCACGACACAACCAAGACCCAGTGCGATCGCGCACTCTACCGGCTGGGCTCCGATGCCGCCCCCCTCGAAAGCGCAGAGGTACGCTAGAAGCGAGTCAAGGGCAACCCTGTCCAACTGCCGCGGCGCACCAATGCGATTGGAGAGACACTCACCAAGCGCAAAACCAAACGTCGTCACGCCTCTTCCAAACACGCCTGCCCGTTCCATTGCGACGCGTGAGTCGGGAGATGATCCAGCAAAGTGCTCATTCTGTAGACTAGCTGGGATGCGCAGCATAGCCTCCATGTACTGCGACGCCGGTTGGCCGTACTTGAGTAGTGTAGCCAGCAGCTCGCTGTTGGTCCTAATTCCACCAGGCTCGATGGGATCCTTGCACAAGTCCTGCAAGAGCCGTACGACTATTTGTCCACCACCCTCCCATCCTCGGTCCAAGAGATCTCGACATAAAGCGAAGAGCTGGTCGTCTGTGGCTGTGCCTTTCAGCTCTGCAAGCAGGGCAGCGTCACACTTGGCCTTGGTCTCGCACGGCCACCCACGCAGCAAGACCTTGAGTTCATTGTGGAGGGGATGGAGTGAGCGATACGCCTTGTAACGCAGCGCTACCGACGTTGTGTCGCCGGCTGGCTGGTCATCGCATAGTATGATTGAGGCTGGCCCATAGCTATTTGTCAGCATCGGTGTCGCGTGCCTTTGATCCCGATCAAGTTCACTCAGAATGACCTGTGTCGTTTCTAGTACGGATAGCTCGTCACGCGCATAGCCCTGAAGGATGTTGTCTGCCGCTAGGCGGTACCTGTCCGTCGAGAACAAGAGTTCGCGCACAAGATCCGCTACCCCCTGTCTGTTGGAGGTAGTGACGGGCTCGGTACTGGAGCGCCTGAGCTGGCTGGCGCCTTCGGTACCGCCAAGCTCTCTCGCCGATTTGGTTGGTTCGCCGTGTATCGAGTTCTCTGACTGTTCCGCGGGTCCAGCGTCGTTGTCACGCCACAGAACTGTGAGGGCTACAAAGAAGCCAAGCCCTGCCACTCCGGCTATCGCTGTGACGCAAGCGATCCTGCGCCATCCATGGGCACGGTGGGCGTACTCCAGAGGAGTGTTCGATGACATTTGAAACAACTTTTTGAGTGACGCCTGCAACGTGAGTACCTGTCAATGTCATGTCATGTCATGTCATGTCATGTCATGTCATGTCATGTCATCATGACTGGCGCCGGGCACTCTTCCGGCGACCGGGATCGGAGCTACTACTCGTCCGGAGGTGGCGGAACGTTGCAGTTGGCGTTATTCGTCCACACGCCACTGCTGGTATCCTGCATGCATTCTTCGATTTGTCCCCAGGACACCTGAACCTCGTTGGTCGAAGTGCCCTTGCACGCGGTACCGTCACAAGCATAGGTGGTCTTGGTAGACCAGCGAGTCGTGTTCCAGCAACACTTGTGGTTCAGCTGGATTGTGGCGTCGCATACCCCGTTGTCTGGCGTGTAGGTGCAGACCTGCCCGCAGGCTACGCCCTGCTGCTGCCCCTCTGCTGGTGGGCAAAAGACAGTGGACGGAGTGCATGTCGTGCCTCCGGTTGTAATGATCCGGTTGCCCGTATTATTGCACGGGTCGGGACCTATCAAATGCCCGGACGAGACTGCCGACCAAAGTGCCACCGTCGCGACGATCAAGAGCTTCACGGGCTGTGTCCTTCTCTGTAGAGTGATTGCTAACACACCAGAGGGAGCCCTCACCAGAGGGAGCCCTCAATGTCGTTTGATGTATAACGACGCGGGGTGGTCGGGGTCAAAGACAATTTGGTCGAATTGTGCTGTTATCGGACTTCGCCTTGGCTGCCGGTGTCGCCACACCCGGTCGAGTAGCGTGAACAGCGGTACGGGTGTCGAACCCAATGCCGCTGGCTCCCCGACCACCCTCAGCGGCCGACCAGGACCGTCGCCGCGTTGCTGGCATCCAGCGCCATGAAGATCGCGCCGCTGCTCGCGACCACCAGCGTCTGCGCGTGCAACCAAGCTCCGATCAGCGCCCGTTCGCGCGGGATCGGCAACTGCAGCGTGGCGCGTCCCGCGAAGTCGGCGATCTGCGGGATGGCGGTGAGCGGCGCCGCGATCGCGAGACCGCAAGCGTCGGTCAGCGTCATCGACGCGCCGAGGAAGATCGCGCCGAACGCGTTCGGCGCGATGTTGCTCGTGTGCAGCGCAAACGCCGCACCCAAGCGCGGCGGCGCGGCGCCGCGGTCGAGGGTCGGGATCGAACGGAACACACCGGCGCAACCGGTGCGGGTCGCGGTCACGTCGGCGGTGTCGCAGCTCGCGAGCGGCAACGCCATCGGGCCGGCCATGTCGAAGACCAGCGTAGGTCCCACCGTCAGGTCCCAAGCGGCAAGACCGCCCGTCGGCTTGACTTGGGGCTTGACCGGGGCGATCACGAAGTGAGTGCCCGCCACCGTGCCGTCGGTAACCCACAGGTCCGGCGCGGTGAAGAGCAACTGCCGGCGCGCCGCCGCGGCGATCGCGCGGTCCGGAGTGCCGTTGACCAGCAGGCGCCGGCTGCCGCCGAGGCTGCCATCCGACACCCACAGCTCGTTCCCCGTCACCGACAATTGCCGGAACGCAGCCAGCTCCGCCGTGCTGCCGAACGCGTCGAGGCGCGTGCCGAGCGCGATCTGAGCGCCGAGCACGTCCTGCGTCCCGGCGTACGTGCCGTCCGAGCTAGCGACGGAATAGGTCTTGTTGGCCTGCAAGCGCGCCACAAACGCGTGCGTGCGCGTGGTCAGCAGGGTGTCCAGCACCACGCCGTTGGTGAGCCCAGCGTGCGTGCCGGCGGACGTTCCATCGCTCGACCACAACTCGGTCTGCACGGGATTGACACTGCTGACCAGGAAGAAGGCGCGCTCGTTGGCGGCTTGCAGGTCCGGCGCCACCCTGCGGTTGGCAGGCAGGGTCGCCACGCGTCGCGGCGTGCGCAGCCCGGGGTCGAGGCACCACAGCTCGGCCGGGTTGACGAGGTCCGAGAGCACGAAGAAGAGGTGCGTGCGCGTGGCCGCCAGGCCCGCGATGGCGCGCATCGGCAACGGGAGCGAGCGCGTGCCGGCGATGGTGCCGTCGGTCAGCCAGAGGTCGTCTGAGCCGAGATACCACGCGCGCTCGTCGAAGCGCACCATGCGCGAATTGAGATGGCCGCCGCCGAGCTGCGCCAACGTCCGCGTGCCGGCGGCGGTACCGTCGCAAGCCATCAGGGCGGTATTGAACTGAGCATCGATGAACGCACGGAAGATCACGCGATCACCGAGCGCCTGCCCAACGGCGACGAAGCTGTCGCGCGCACCGGGGTTGAGGTCGAGTACACGCTGAGTGCCAGCGGGCGTGCCATCGGTGACCCAAGGCTCCTTCCCGGTAGTCGGCGTGCTGGCGAAGAAGAACACGCGGCCGGGCAGCAGCGAGAAGCCGACCGCGTCGGTCGCCGGGGCCAGGCGGACCTGCGCCGCGAGACCGGCGACGAAAGAAACGAGGCCGATCAGCGCGGCCGTGCGCAGAAACGAGGTTGCCATGACGGTTCGAGGCTTGCCGGCACGCGAGGTCGCGAGTGCTTGAGTTCGGCGCAGCGCCAAGAGGATACCGCGCCAGCTCACGCGCGCTTGCAGCCCATGCAGGCGGCGGATGGACGTGCCCGCCAGCGGCAACGGGAACGCCTGTTGATTCCATGCGGCACGCAGTCGAAGCTGCGCCGTGTGCGGGTTGCTCCAAGCGTCGCGGTCGTGCTGGCGGGCGCATTCGGCGTCGCGTCGCCGGTCGGCCAAGCCCCGATCCCCAACCCACATTGGGGCGCCAGCGCCTACCCGCGCGACCGCGACGAGCTGCGCCTGTCGCTGTCGTTCAGCCGCTTCACCGAGCTCGACGGCGAGGGCCGCCAGTTCAACGCGGTGGAGGACACCTCGGGCTTCAACATCGCCAGTCTGCTCTACAACACCGAGGTCATGACCTCTTCGGGCGCGCGGTGGACGTTGGCGTTCGATGCGGGCGCCGGCGTGAGCGACGACCAGCCGACCGAGTTCTTGCAGAACGACTACATCCATCGCTTTCGCCACCTGAAAGAGGTGCCGACTGAGGGGACCCGCCGCAGCCCCGAGTTCTTGGCCGGCGCCGCCGCCACCCGTTGGTTTGGCACCAATGAGGTAAGCGACACGGCGAAGGGCGGCGACGAGCACACGCGCTACGCCGGATTCTTCGGTGGCGGCCTAGCGACCAGCACGCTCTATCACGAGATGTATGCGCACCTCGGCGGCTCGATCTACTGGCCGCGCTACCAGGTCCGCACGCAGCTCATGAATCGATCCGGTCTGACCACCGGCAGCGATGCCTTCCCCGACGTCGCCCCGTTCACCAACCTGACCCAGGCGTCGATCTTCTACGTGCCGCGCAGCTACTTCCTCGGGCCGAGCGGCAGCCTGACCGAAGTGTTTCGCGAGACCTTCCAATGGAAGAACCTGCTGCCTTGGAACTGGCCCGGGATGATCCACCAGCTCGGCGGGCGCCCCGAGATCGGCGCGCACGTGACCTACGACACGGGACTGTTTCTGAACGCGCGCGAACAGGAGATCGACACTTGGTTCGTGTCGGTCAGCCTGGAGTGGCCCACCGGCTTGCGCCTCGAGACCTGGAACGACATGGCGAACGGTACCGACTTCGGTCCCAGCTACGGCTTGATGCTCAGCTTCGATCTGTCGACCCTCTGGCGGGCACCCAACCGATGAAGCGCGCGCTCTTCCTGTTGTTCGCTATCGCGGGTCTGCCGGCGTGCCGCACCAACGTGGCCCTCATCGACAGCGCGTGGGGCGAGGAACTGCGGCACCAGGGCCGCATCGCGCATGTGCGCTCGGCGCGCACGCCCATCGCCACGACGCGCGACGGCTACCGCTTCGTCCTCGACCTCGTGCTCGAGAACGACACCGACGCAGCGTGGTCGGTGCGAGCCGCCGAGTTGTCGGTACGCAACCTGGGCAAGCCTGAGGAAGCCGAGGGCATCGCGCCCCGCATCGATCTGCCGACGGACTGCGTGTTGGTGACCGTGCCAGCGCGCGACGACGCCTCGGTGCGCGTCCCCATCTGCATCGACTGCCCGAGCGGCACGACGGCCATCGCGCTCGAACGCCTGCCGCTCGAACTCACGCTTGCGCACGACGGGCAAACGCTGCTGCGCCGCCGCGTGGTCGCCGGCAGCTACAGCCAGATCGGTCAGGCCGCCCGCGTGGTGTTCTTGGCGACCGCTGGCCTGGTGCTGCTGTCGTTGCTGTAGCGCGCGGTCACTTCTTGACGAACTCGATCGCACCGCCCGGCAAGAAGTAGAGGATCAACATCTCGCCACCGGTCACGGTCGGCACGTGGCGCGAACCTGGCCCGTAGACCACCCAGCCTTCGCCGTGGCCGTCGAACTTCGGCGCGCCGCTGCGCGTAAAGCACAGATCGATCTCGCCGTTGGGGTGCACGTGCTCAGGCCCAGGTGTGGTCATCAGCACGGCGTCGACGCTGAAGCCGTTGAGATCCTTCGCCACGCGACCAAAGCGCACGCCGGCGTGCTCCTTGGGCAGGAGCCAGCCTGCGGTCAGGCCGATCTCGGCCGCGGCGCGGATGCCTTTGACCAGCGCGCCACTGAGCGGCGCCTTCTCGTTCAGCAGCGCCACCGCCGCCTTGGCGTTCTTGACGTCGACGCCGCGCAGGATCTCGATCAGCGGCGCGAGCAGCGAGGCAAGGGCGTCCGTGGGGCGGACGCCGTCACCGGGCGGTCGCGGATCAGGCGAGCGTGGTCTGTGGTCAGGCACTTGCGTAGTTCCCAGTGAGGATGTCGATGACGATTTGGTCGAGACGTTCGTAGGCGAGGCCGGGCGCGGCGATGGCGGCGCGGTCGAAGGCGTAACTCTTCAACGCCGCGGCGCGCTTGCGATCGTAGGTGCCGAGCAACTCGGTGCTGGCGTCGCGGCGATCGCGCACGGCCGCCAGCAGTTGTTGCACTTCGCGGTTTCCCCGCAGCGCCTGCGCCTTCTGCTTCAAGATCAGGTAGGTGCGCATGCAACCGCGCGCGAACGCCTTGACGCCGGCGATGTCCTCGGTGCGGTAGGCGTGCGCGTCGAAGTGCCGCGGGCCGGTGTAGCCGACGTCTTCGAGGAACTTCACCAAGAACAACGCGGCCTTCGGGTTCTGCGAGCCAAAGCGCAGGTCCTGGTCATAGCGCGCGTAGTTCTGGTCGTTGAGATCGATGTGGAACAGCTTGCCCGCGTCCCATGCCTGCGCCACCGCATGGCAGAAGTTCAAGCCGGCCATGTGTTCGTGCGCGACCTCGGGATTGACCCCCACCATCTCGTGGTGATGCAGCGTGGCGATGAAGCCCAGGATCGCCCCCGTGGTCGGCAGATAGATGTCGCTGCGCGGCTCGTTGGGCTTGGCCTCGAGGGCGAACTTCAACCGATAGCCCTGGTCCTTGCTGTAGGCGCACAAGAAGTCGAGGGCCTCGCGAAACCACTTCAACGCGTCGCGCGGATCGCGGCACGCGTCGGTCTCCACGCCCTCGCGTCCACCCCAGAACACGTAGACCTCAGCGCCCAGCTCGACCCCGAGATCCATCGCCCGCATGGTCTTGCTCAGCGCGTAAGCGCGCACGCGCGGATCGCTGGCGGTGAACGCGCCGTCGCGAAACACCGGATCGGAGAACAGGTTGGTGGTCGCCATCGGCACCACCAAGCCGTGGCCCTCGAGCGCTCGCTTGAAGTCGCGCACGATGCGATCGCGCTCGCTGGCGCTGGCATCGATCGGCACCAGATCCTCGTCGTGCAGGTTCACGCCCCACGCGCCGACTTCAGCGAGCAGTGCGACGATCTCGACCGGCGACATCCTCGGCCGCACCGCCGGCCCGAACGGGTCGGCGCCGCGGTTGCCGACCGTCCATAGGCCGAAGGTGAACTTGTCGGCGGCCGTTGGCATCAGTGGATCGAGGGTCATGACCGAGCCCGGCATACCGGTCGCCGTGTTCGACGCAAGGATCTTGCGGCCCGGCCGGTGGTTCTCGTCGCGCCGCTGGGAAGAACGACCGTTCACGCCCTCGCACCGCCCCGCTCTACTGCGTGCATGCCGGCCCGAGCCATCGTCACCGCCCTCCTCGTGGCGGCATCCCGCGTCACCGCTGCGGCACCGCAGGTGGCGCGCATCGAGTCGATCGCCGAGCCGATCGCCTACGCCAGCCCCAAGGTCGGGACGGCTGGCCCCGCGGCCGTGCGGATCGTCGACGCGCGCACCGGTGAACCACTGCCGCAGGCCATCCTTCACCTCGGAGCCGAGCGCGACCATCCGACCCGCGGCGAGTTCTTCAGCGAGCACCACGTGCACGCCGACCGCGACGGGTTCGCGCGTATCCCGCAGTCGTCGCACGGCCTCTTCTTCGTGGAGGCAGAAGACTACGGCACGATCGCGCTGACCTACCTCGAGCCAGGCGGCGTCGTGCCGCTGCTACCCGGCGTCGATGTCCCCATCGCGCTGCGCGACGCGCTCAACCGGCCCGCCCCCTTCGCCAGCGTCGGGTTGTGCCTCTACTGCGGTCACACGCCCGACGTCGCCTTCGCCACCGCCGGCGCCGACGGCGTAGCGTGGCTGCGTTCGGTCGATCCTGGCAACGCCTTCGCCGACCACGACACGTATTCCATGCTGCAGTCGGCGCCGACCATCCGCGACCTCTATCCGCTCGGCAGTGGCCTTTCTGGCGACGGCCATAGCGTGTCCTGGCTGCCGGGCGATCCGGCGCATGTGGTGCGTTGCCAGCCATTTCACGACGTCGTCGGCAGAGTGGTGCGCAAGGACGGCCGGCCGATCGCGGGTGCGTTCGTGGGCGCAAACGGCAGGCACCGTGGCCCGTGGACGCGCACCGACGCCGTCGGCGAGTTCCGCCTCGTGAGTGGGATCGGGCCCGGCGACCTGGTGGTCGTCGACGACGGCCGCATGGTGTTCGACGCGAGTGTGCCGCCCCGCACCAAGATCACGTTGCAGGTGCCGTTCTTCGACAACGACGGTGCGCCGGCCCAGAAAGCAAAGCTACGCCTGCGGGTCCGGCACGCAACCACCGGCCTCCCCGTAGCCGATCTGGTGGCGCGGGTCACACCGCTGCTGCAAACTCAGGATGGCTACGCCGTGTGCCAGACTGATGCACACGGTGAAGCCGAGGTCGAAGTTGAGGTCGGCCGTTGTGTCGTATGGACGAACGCGCCGCGCGATGTCGGTCGCGCGCCGAACGGACCGACCGCATTCGAGAGCATCGAGCAAGAGACTGTGGTGACGGAAGCGGGCGACAGTGTGTGCGAACTCACCGTGCAGCCGCGACCAACCGTCACGGTGACGCTCGAGCGGGCGCCCGATGGCGCGCGCGTGTTCTTGGCGACGCTCGACGACGGCGATCACGAGGTCACCGACCTGGTCGCCGCCGGGCAGGCCATTGCGGTGCCCGGCGGCGCGCCGTTCGCTTTTCTCCTCGCGCACCAAGACGCCGAGTCCATGCTGACCCTGCCGACCGTCCCCCGCGATGCGCGGGTGACGCTGCGCTGGCCAGCGGCGACGCGCGTGCGCGGCCGCCTCGTCGATGCCGCTGCGGCCACTGTGTCAGGGCGCGTCGCGTGGTCGCGCGACCCTGGCCCGCCGCAAGCAGACGCCGAGGAATGGCGCGACGTGGCAGCCGACGGCGTGTTCGCGCTCGACACCACGCGGCAAGGCGCCGCCTTCTTGCACGTGGAGCCCAGGCGCGACGATCTGCGCCCGCGCACGCTGGCGTTGACCCTGCCGGTCTTCGGCGCCGAAGAAGCGGTCGCCGTCGGCGACGTCGCGCTGCGCGGCGCAGGCACGCCGCAGCTCAGCGTCTTGGCTGCCGACGGCACGCCCGCTGCGCTGGCGCTCATGCACGTGCTTCGACCTGGCCTGACCGCGTTCGGCGTCCTCGGCAAACAGGGTGACTACCACGGCCTCGATCTGCGGGCTGGCGACACGGTGGTCGTGGACCTGCGGCATCGCGACGCCGACGGTCAGATGGAAGAGAGCGACGTTCCCGTCGACGCAGGGTGCCTGTTCACCCGCCTGCACTTGCAAGGCGACGGTCCTTGGGCCATGCGCCAGGGCGCCGGGACCCTCGAGCTGGTGTCGGTCGACGACCGCGGCAACGAGGTTGGCGGGGCGCACGTGTTCTCGCGCGACGCGCACTTCATCGCCGCGCGCTCGACCTTCACCCTGAATGGTCTCGATGCTGGCGAGCACCGCGTGCACGTCGGCCTTCCCGGGCGCCCGGCTGTCGCACTCACTGTGAGCCTCAGCGCCGACGAGCGCCGCCGCGTCCGCGTTACGCTGCCGACCGCGCCCCTCCCCACCGGGCGCTGATCACGCAGGCTCGGTCAGACGCCGCACGTGGCAACGCCGAACGCCGCGATTGGCGACCGCACGCACGCTGAACTGCAAGCCCGCGAACTCGACCCGATCACCCATCCGAGCTGGCCGCCCGAGCAACAGCAGCACCAGGCCGCTCACCGTGTCAGCGTCGTCGTGTTCGAACTCGATGTCGAAGTGCTCGCCTAGCTCGTCGAGACGGACGGTGCCAGCGACCAACACGCCGCCGTCGTGATGCTCGACGATGGGCGGCGTGCTGCCGCCCTCCTCGATCTCACCGACGATCTCCTCGAACAGATCCTCGACCGTGATCATGCCGGCGGTGCCGCCGTGTTCGTCCATCACGAAGGCCACGTGCACGCTGTGCTCACGCATCACGTCGAACACCTTGTCGAGGCGGGTGGTCTCCGGCACGAACGGCATGGGCCGCGCCGAGTCGCGCGTCACCGGGGCGCCGCCGAGCAAGTGATCGCGGTACAGCCGCTTCACGTGAATGGCGCCCACGATGTGGTCGAGGTCGCGCTCGAACACCGGGTGTCGCGTGTGCCGCGAGCGACGCAGGATGTCGCTCACCTCGGCCGACGTCGCGCCCACCGGCACTCCGATCAGCGCGACGCGCGGCACCATCACCTCGACCGCCGTCCGTTCGGGGAACTGCAACAGGTCGCGCAACACCTGGCTCGACTCCGCCGACAACTCACCGCCTTCCTCGCTGTCATCGACGACGTCGTGCAGGTCTTCGCTGGTATAGAAACGGCTCACGTGCGCGGCATCACGGTCGATGCGCAGCAAGCGGAGAACGAGCCCGCTCGCGCGCTCGATGAGAAACACCAGCGGGAACAGCAACACGCTCACCAGACTGATGAACGGCGTCAGCCACAGCGCCACCTTGACGGGTGACGCCAAGGCCACCGTCTTGGGCACCATCTCGCCGACCACCACATGCACGTAGGTCATGCCGAGCAAGGCCAGCGTGGTCGCCAGGCCGTGCGACGCAAAAAGCCCCATGCCGGCGTCGCCAAGCAAGCGTTGCAGCCCCGTCGCCAGCTCGTGCTCGCCGTACATCCCGAGCGCCACGGTCGCCAGCGTGATGCCGAGCTGCACGGTGGCGATGTAGCGATCCATCTTGTTGGCGTCGTGCAGGATCGGGCGCAACCAGCGCGCCAGGCGATGGCCATCCTGCGCCAGGGCGTCGATGGCGGCACGCGGCGCCGCGATGGGCGCGAACTCGGCCGCCACGAACAGCGCGTTCAGCAGCACCAGCAGCACGATCCACACGCCGACGAGGACGCTATCCATCGCGCGCCTCCCGCGTCTTCACCCGGCCGGGGTGGTTCACGCGCAACGCAGTGATGAGGTTGCGGTGCACGCTCTCCACCTCGAACGACAAGCCATCGAGTTGAAAGTGCTCGCCGCGCCCGGGCACGCGCCCGAGCCGCTCGATGACGAAGCCGCCCACCGTGTTGGCATAACTTTCCCACGACACGCCGAGCGCGCGCGCGGCCTCGTCGACCCGCATGTTGCCCGGAAGGCGGATGCGGCCGTCGGGCAGGCGTTCGGTGGTTGGTGTGGTGCCGAGGCGCCGCCGCACCGAGCCGAGCACGTCGGTGAGCAGGTCCTCCAGGGTCACGAGGCCGACCATGCCGCCAAACTCGTCGACGACGATCGCCTGTGGCGCGCTCTTGCCGCGCATGTCGACGAGCAGTCGCTCGGCAGACGTCGTGTCGGGTACGTACAGAACCGGACGAATCAGGCCATCGAGCGACGTGACGCCACCGCGCTCGACGTAGCGCAGCGCCAGATCCTTGGTGTGAATGACGCCAAGGATCTCGTCGATGCTGCCGCGGTAGACCGGCGCGCGCGTGTAGTCGCACCCCATGACCGCGGCGACGACCTCGTCGACCGGCTTGTCGAGATCGACCGCGAACACATCCTTGCGCGGCACCATGAGCCGGCGCACGGGTTGGTCTTGCAGTTCGAGGGCGCGCTGCAAGCGGCGCGACATGATGGGTTCGAGCACGCCGCCACGCCGACTCTCGTCGACCAGCAGCTGGATCTCGTTGGGCGTGTAGGTGTGCCCGCGAGTCTCTCCGGCTTGGGGCAATCGCAGCACGCGCAGGAGCAGGTTGGACGACGCGGTGAACAGCCGAATCGGCAGCCAGAGCAGACTCAACCACGCTCGCACCACCGGCGACGTGGCGATGGCCACGGGGTCAGGGTACTGCAGGGCAATCGCCTTGGGCAGCACTTCGGCGAACGCCACCTGCACGAAGGCCAGCACGACCAGCACCGTGGCCACGGCGATCGAGTGCGCCATCACGCCTTGCAACCAACCGTAGGTCTCGAACTGTGCCACCACGGCGGTCGCCAGGGTACCTTCTGCCAACGCACCGAGCCCCAAGCTGGTGACGGTGATGCCGAGCTGGCAGCCGGAGATGTAGCGGTCCTTCTCCGCGGGTTGTTCCAGCACCGGCAGCAAGGCCTGCGCCAGGCGCACGCCGCGCTCCGCCGAGGCGCGGATGCGGCTCTTGCGCGCCGAGACGATCGAGTACTCCGCGGCCACGCACAGGCCATTGACGGCCATGAGCAACAAGATCAATGCGAACGTCACGGCCATGCTTGTGGCCTCAGACGGCGACGGGCGCGACGACACCAACTTGCTTGGGCGCGTGCACGTTCAGGTCTTGGGGCGGAACACCTGCACGACCTGCGGATTGCCTTCCAGGAAGGCGCCGCCGATGAGGTCGATGCAGTATGGGATCGCCGGGAACACCGCGTCGAGACACACGCGGATGGATGCCGGCTTGCCGGGCAGGGTCACCACGAGCGTCTTGCCGAGCGTACCGGCGGTCTGCCGCGACAAGATCGCGGTGGGGACGCCGGCTGCGAGCGAAGCGCGCCGCATCTCTTCGCCAAAGCCCGGCAGCACCTTCTCCAGCACGTCGGCGAGCGCCTCGGGGGTGACGTCGCGCGCGGCCGGGCCGGTGCCACCGGTGCTGCACACCAAGCAGCAGCCGGCGCGGGCCAGCTCGCGGATCGTGGCGGCGATGCGCGGTCGCTCGTCCGGGATGACATGGCGCTCGAAGGTGCACGGCGTCAGCAGATAGGCGCGCAGAGCGTCCTCGATCGCCGGCCCAGACTTGTCCTCATAGATTCCGTGGCTGGCGCGGTCGGAGATCGTGACGATGCCGATCTTCGGCTGCGTTTGGCTCATCGCGAGAGATCGAAGTCATATCACGGCGAGGCTGGCCAAACAACGTGACAGCCGTTCCGGCCGGCCCGTTCGCCCGGTAGCAATGGCCCGCGACGGCAGCCCTTCCCGCGCGGGAGTTTCGTCGAACGGCCGACAAGGTGGCCGCGGCCACGGCTACTTTCGCGGCACCCTCTCGTTCAATCGCGGTCGCCGACGACCGCCAGGCTCGTTCTCGCAGATAGAGCCTGACTGCGTCGGGCCGCAACTCTTTCCTCGAGCAAACATGCAAAAGCTGCACACCGCGCTCCTTGTCGGGCTCCTCGCTGCCACCACCCATGCGCAGACCGGGAACGACACGAGCAAGATTCGAAAGGCCGCGAACGCGGCGGTCGCCAAGGCCGACTGGAAGGCCGCCATCGATGGCTTCCAGCAACTTGTCGACACCGATCCGATGGACGGCAGCGCCTGGCACATGCTGGGCTACTCGCTGCACACCAGCGGCAACCTCGACGCCGCGTTGAAGGCCCACCTCAAGGCCACCGAGTTCCCCGACGTGGCGCCCATCGCCTGCTACAACGCGGCGTGTGTCTTCGCCCTGCGCAAGAACAAGGACGAAGCGCTGAGTTGGCTCGGCAAGGCCGCCAAGGCGGGCTTCGCTCGCGCCGAGCACATGGAGGAGGATTCCGACATGGACATCCTGCGCGACGAGCCGCGCTACGCGGAGATCGTGGCGCAGATCGAGAAGAACGCGACGAGCGCGCGCGAACCTTCGGTGCAGGTGTTCGCGGGCACCTCGGAGCGCAAGCTGACCCGCATGGTGATGTTCGCGGGCAAGGGCTCGATCGGCGGGGTGTCGATCAGCTACGGCCAACCCAAGTGGCTCGACAAGTACGATCAGGCCATCGCGTCGCCCAAGTACGAGAACTACCGTTGGCGGTTTGGCAAAGACGAGTGGACCACGCTCGACACCAGCGTCGCGCTGAAGCTCGGCGACCAGCAGCTCGCGCCAGGGATCTACTACCTCACCATCGCGCGCCGGGACACCGACTTCGTGCTGGCCGCGATCGACCCTGCCGAGGTGCACGCGCAGATGATCGATCCCTACATGGCGAACCGCACGACGGGCGGCACCGAGGTGATCCTCAAGCACGAGAAGACCGACGAAGTCAGCAGCGCGCTCGAGATCGAACTCGCGCAAACCGTCGGCGCGCAGGCCTCCGGCAACCTCGTGATCTCCTTCGGCCCGCACAAGCTGAGCACGACCTTCGCGCTACTGCCGAAGAAGTAGCCGCGTGACCAGGACGAGTGTGTCTGACACATTCGTCCTCGCTGGGACAAATAGACGAGTGTGTCTGACACACTCGTCCTCACTGGGACGAATGGACGAATGTGTCTGACACATTCGTCCTCACTGCGTGAGGGTTGCGGTCGCGTGCAGTCGGTTCAGTTCGGCGATCACGTCGACCTTGATCTCCTTGGGGCAGACGGCTTCGCACTCGTATTGGTTGGTGCAGTTGCCGAAGCCCTCGCGCTCGGTCTGCGCCGCCATCAGAAGCACGCGGGACTTGGCCTCGATTTGGCCCTGCGGCAGGCGGTTCAGGTGCGCGACCTTGGCGCCGACGAACAGCATCGCCGCCGCATTCTTGCACGCGGCGACACACGCACCACAACCGATGCACGACGCCGCCTCGAACGCCGCGTCAGCGTCGACCTTGGCGATCGGCATGGCGTTGGCGTCTGGCGCGTTGCCGGTGTTCGCCGACGTGTAGCCGCCCGCCTCGATGATGCGATCGAACGCCGAGCGGTCGACGACCAGGTCGCGCACGATCGGGAACGCGCGCGCCCGCCACGGCTCGACCCAGATCTCGTCGCCGTCCTTGAAGCTGCGCATGTGCAGCTGGCACGTCGTCGTCCCAGCCTCAGGGCCATGCGCGACGCCGTTGATCATCACCCCGCATGAGCCGCAGATGCCTTCACGGCAGTCGTGATCGAACGCAATCGGCACGTCGCCGCGCTCGATGAGCTGCTCGTTGAGGACGTCGAGCATCTCCAAGAACGACATGCTCGGGCTGACGAAGTTGACCTTGTAGGTCACCAACTTGCCGGTCGCCGACCGGCTGCTCTGCCGCCACACGTGCAGGGTCAGCTGCATCACTTGTAGCTCCGTGTCGCCAGCTTGACGCTCTCGAACACCAAGTCTTCGCGATGCAACTCAGGCGCGCGGCCATCACCGCGATGTTCCCACGCCGCCACGAAGCAGAAGTCGTCGTCGTTGCGCTGCGCCTCGCCGTCCGGCGTCTGGTGCTCCTCGCGGAAGTGACCGCCACACGACTCTTCGCGCATCAGCGCGTCGTGGCACATCAGCTCGGCAAACTCCAGGAAGTCAGCGACGCGCCCGGCCTTCTCCAGCGACGCGTTGAGTTCACTGCCCGAGCCCACCACCGTCACATTGCCCCAGAACTCTTCCCGCAGCTCCGGAATGCGATGCAACGCGCGCTGCAGGCCCTCGCGCGTGCGCGCCATGCCACAGTCGTTCCACAAGACATGGCCTAGCTCGCGATGGAACGAGTCGACGGTGCGCTTGCCTTTGATCGCCAACAGTTGGCGAATGCGAACCTGCACCCCGTTCTCGACCGCGGCAAACTCGGGTCGATCGGTCGAGCCGTGCCCCGGCTTCACCCCGGCGAGATAGTCGCTCACGGTGTACGGCGCGACAAAGTAGCCGTCCGCCAAGCCCTGCATGAGTGCGCTCGCGCCAAGCCGATTGGCGCCGTGGTCGCTGAAGTTGGCCTCACCCAGCACGAACAGCCCCTTGATGTTCGACATCAAGTTGTAGTCCACCCACAGGCCACCCATCGTGTAGTGCACCGCGGGGAAGATGCGCATCGGCGTCGCATAGGGGTTCTCGCCGGTGATCTTCTCGTACATGTCGAACAGGTTGCCGTAGCGCTGTTCGATCGAGTCGCGCCCGAGGCGATCGATCGCGGCGGCGAAGTCCAGGTAGACCCCGAGGCCGGACTCACCGACGCCGCGCCCTTCGTCGCACACGTGCTTGGCGCTGCGCGAGGCGATATCGCGCGGCGCCAGGTTGCCGTAGGCCGGGTACTTCCGCTCCAGGTAGTAGTCGCGCTCGCCGTCGGGAATGTCGCGCGGCGCGCGCTTGTCGCCGGGCTGCTGCGGCACCCAGATGCGGCCGTCATTGCGCAGCGACTCCGACATCAGCGTCAGCTTGCTCTGATGCTCGCCGCTCACCGGAATGCAGGTCGGATGGATCTGCGTGAAGCACGGGTTGCCGAACAGCGCGCCACGCTTGTAGGCCCGATAGGTCGCGGTGACGTTGCAACCCTTGGCGTTGGTCGACAGGTAGAACACGTTGCCGTAGCCACCCGTGGCCAACAGCACGCAGTCGGCGGCGTGGCTCTTGATCTGACCGCTCACCAAGTCGCGGGTCACGATCCCTACCGCGCGCCCGTCGGCCAACACGAGATCCAGCATCTCGGTGCGCGGGTGCATCTTCACTTGACCCTTGTGGATCTGCCGCGCCAAAGCCTGATAGGCGCCGAGCAAGAGCTGCTGGCCAGTTTGCCCGCGCGCATAGAACGTGCGTGACACCTGCGCGCCACCGAACGAGCGGTTGGTGAGATAGCCGCCGTAGTCGCGCGCGAACGGCACGCCCTGCGCGACACACTGATCGATGATGAGCCCGCTGACTTCGGCGAGGCGATACACGTTGGCCTCGCGCGAGCGAAAGTCGCCGCCCTTGATGGTGTCGTAGAACAGGCGCCACACGCTGTCGCCGTCGTTCTGGTAGTTCTTCGCGGCGTTGATCCCGCCCTGCGCGGCGATGCTGTGCGCGCGGCGCGGGCTGTCTTGGAAGCAGAAGCAGTCCACGCTGTAGCCGAGTTCGCCCAACGTCGCCGCGGCCGACGCTCCCGCCAGGCCCGAACCCACGACGATCACGCGATACTTGCGCTTGTTGGCCGGGTTGATCAAACGCAGGTTCGACTTGTGGGTGGTCCACTTCTGCGCGAGCGGCCCCGGCGGAATGATGCTTTGCAGGGTCATAGGAGCAGGTTCAGCGCGGCAGAGCCGCAACCAACGAGACGCGAAGCGAGCCACCCGGCGGCTCTGCCGCGAGTCATGAGCCGTAAGACGTAAGCCATAAGTCCCAGACCGCCGTCTGACCGCCTCACCGTCGCTGCCTGTCCGCGTTCTGGACTTACGTCTTATGTCTAACAACTTACGT
>JANPER010000159.1:0-7175 GCA_031423015.1 Planctomycetota bacterium
GTCGGCGTAGTAACCGGTCTCGCCCACGTGCACGGCCGACACCAGGTCGACCTCGATCTTCTGTTTCGCGTCGGTGTAACGCGCGATCGACACCTCCAGGCGGCCACGGTAGTCGCCCAGGTCAATGAAGCGCGTGAACTCCGGAGCCTTGGCCGGCGCGACCGGCGTCGCCGCGGGCTCCTGCGTGCAAGCCGGCGCGGCGCCCAGGACGAGTGCGAAGCACGGGAGGCAGCGGAGTCGCATGCCAGGGTTGTAAACGACGTGAGCGTCCTCCGCAGAGAGATGTCTGCCGCGTGTGCGGCGCTATCGCAGCGTCAGCCCCACTGCGCCCGTCATCGCCCACGCGCGCAGCGACCACAGGCGGGCGGCTTCGATCTCGACGACGCGCACCGAGGTCGTCAGGTAGATGAAGTCGCCCACGTCGTTTACCACGATGTCGCCCACCAGGTCGGTGGCGGGGATGTTGTCGGTGATGGTGGTGACGCGCCGGAAGGCAACGGCCTGCGGCGCCACGTTGACGCGCACCGCGGCACCGAGCGACGCGCAGTAGATCTCCTCGCCGCGCGGATCGACGGCCACGCGCCCAAGCACATCGGGCAGCGGTGTTCGCGGCCGGCTCCGCTCGCCGCCGAGGTTCTGCACGCCCGTCGCGGCTGGATCCAGATCGACCCGCGTGAAGGTCGCAACGTCGATGAACGCGATCTCGCTCGGTCGTCCGGTGGCGACCAGCGGCACGTACAGCGTGCTGCCGTCGGCCGAGATCGCGATGCTGGCCACCTCGAAGCCTGGGAACTCGATGCGTGCCAGCTGCTGATGGAACGTCGCCGACGTGGGGTGCACGTCGATTCGCGACACACTGCCTGGCGTTCCCGCCACCTGTCCCTTGGCCGCGACGAAGCCGGTCTGGCTGTCGAACGTGAACACCATGGCGTTGGCCTCGACGACGTTCTCCAGCCGAATCGGCGGCGCGGGCCACGCCTGGCCGAAGGTCGCGCCCGCGCGCGCGTCGTAGGCAGTGATCGGCAGCCGGTTGCCGGACCCAGTCTCCAGCACGTAGGCGCGCGCGCCGTTAGGTGTCAGCACGATGTGCGACGCGATGCCCTCGGGCAGCAGCGCGACGCTGCTTTGCCGCACCGGCGTCTCGCCGAGCGTATCGAAGATGCGCAGCCGAGCGCTGGTCGGATCGAGCGCGAGTGCCACCAAGCCACCTTGGGCGAACGTCGTCGCGCCGCCGTCGGCGAACGTGGAGTCGTCGAAGGACACGACGCGATTCGACACCAACTGGATGACGCTCTGCGGATCGGGCGACCCTGGCAGAGCGCGCGCCACCAACAGTTGCGCTGACAAGGCCGGCGCCAGCCGTAGGCCGGGCGTGGCGCCGAGGCCGAGTGGGTTGGGGGCGAAGTCATCGAGCGTGAACGCTTGCACGTAGAGCGATTGGCCAACGAGGCCGATGTTGTTCGGCAACGGCAACGGGATGTCGCCAGCACCACCGCCGGCGCCCTGGCCGGAGATGAAGTAGGCGCCGCCGTAGACCGCCGAGGTGGCGTCGACGAGGAGTCGCAGGCCGAGCACGTCCACGTCAGCTGAGCCCGTCGAGTAGATCGGGAATGCCCACGTGCCGCCGAGCGTGCGCGCGACGCGCAGCTTGAAGTTGGCGTCGCCAGGGCGCGGCACCGCGTTCACCCAAATCGTCGGCGCGATGTTGCCACTGCCGGGGGTCGCGCTGCCGTAGCGACGCACGCTGTCGCCAGCGATCGTCAGCTGGGACAGCAACAGACAAGAGATGGCGACCGTGATCGGGCCGCGCGAGCGCCGAGCCGAGGTATGCATACAGAAGGTGCGAGACGAGGAGGCGGCGCACTATAGCCCGCGGCTGCGCCGCGGCGGTGGGGGCCGTCACCCAGCCAGCGCGCGCGCGATCGCTTGCGTCAGCCGGGCGTGCGTCGCGGTCTTGGGCGTGCCCTGGAGGGCGTCGCTGACCGCGGCGCGCAGCGCCGCGTCGAGGTCGGCGCGCAGATTCGATGGCAGGGTCGCTGCGACACCAGCCTTCTCGCGCAGGTCGAGCGCGTCTTGCCGCGCATGGCTGCGGTCGCGCACGACCCTGGCGTGCAGCAGCGCACGGTCGAGCAGAACCCACGCGAAGTTTGGATTGGTGATCGGCCCCAGCGCCAAGAACCGGCCCGTCACCCCCGGAAACAGCAGCTTCGACAGCTTGCTGCTCTCGCTCCACACCCTGGTGAGCTGCGTCGTGCCGATGAAGCCGGTGACCGCGCCAAGGCCGGCACCGATGGCCATGCCAGCAAAGCCGGAGAGCCCGCCGACCATCAGGTCGAGGGCCAGGCCCGCCGCGCCACCCCACAACAAGCCATGCTTGGCGAGCTGGCCGCGGGTGAGGCCAAACGCGCGGAAGCTCTCGTCGCTCAGCAGATCAGCGTCCAGCAGCGTCAAGCCATCTTCTTGCCGGTCGATCTGGGGGTGGCCGTAGAGGCGCTCGATCTCGGTGCGCGTGCTCTTCTCGAAGCCGCGCAGCGCGTCGCCGAACGTCTGATCGAGCGCCTTGCGCGTCGCGTCCTTGTCGTCGCCGTCGCGCAGCTCACGGCGCTCGACGTGGGTGAGCGCGCGGATCGCCAGGTCGCTGATCGCCGCTGCAGCGCGCTGGCCACGACTCTCCCACTCGGCAGCCATCACCGTGAGGGCACGGTCCATCGGTGCGCGCCATTCGTCGCGCACCGCGCGGAACGCGCGCAGCAACTCGACGCGATCGTGGAACGTGGCGCGATGCGCGTTGAACTCGCGCACCACGTGGAAGAACTGCGCCAGCACCGGCCGCCACTCGGCGCTGAAGTCGCGCTCGCGCGTGCGGTTGAGCAGCGCCATGCCGGGTTGCCCGGTCCAGCGCAGGATCTCCATCTCCGCTTCCGAGCTGGGCTCGAAGTGCGCCGAGGCGTCGACCACGTAGATGTGGCTGCCGCCCTGCAAGATGGGTTGCAGCAGGCGGATCTCGTCGACGAACGCCGCGTCGTGCGCGTGCGCGCGGACGAACTCGGCCACCGCGCGGGGACGTTCCGCCGGCGTGCGCGCCCGCTCCTGCATCCAAGCGAGCGCGTGCCGTGCGCGCTGGAAGCCGGGGGTGTCGATGACGCGGAACACCACTTCGCCGCTGGCGCGGAACGCGTACTCGGCGGCCTTCAACGTGGTGCCGGGCATCGGGTCGATCGGCACGCCGGGGTCTTCGGCGAGCGTCGCCACGATCGACGACTTGCCCTGGTTGACGTTGCCGACGACCACGAACGTGGGCACCAAGCTGGTGGCCGGCGCCGGGCTGCTCTGGGCTTCGCTCACGCGTGTGCCTCGAGGCGCTCGAGCGCGAGGTACGGGTCGGCTTGTCGATCGAGGCAGGCGCGCCAGCCGGCGAGTTCCTCGTTGGCGAGCTGCGTCGTGGCATCGTCGGTCGCGAGCGCGACGCTGAGGCGCGCGCGCGGGCCGAGTCGCTGGCGCAACACGCGCAGCAGATCGAGCACGTCTTTCGTGGGTTGACTGCCGGCGGCGAGCGCGAGCAGCACGCGATCGGCCTTGGCGTTGGCGAGGCGCCGCACCGCGTCGTCGTCGTCGGCCAGGTTGGCGCCGCCGACGGCGAGCACGCCGAGCGGCGGGGCGCCGGTCGCCCGCGTCACGCGTTGCGCCAAGCCCTCGCGCGCGCGCGCCAAGTGCCCCCAGCACAGCAGCCACGTGGCGCCCGAGGCGACCGCGGCGGGTGGCGTCGAGTTCGCGTGCGCCTTGGCGCGCTCGCTTTCCGGCAAGCTGATCGTCGAGGGCGAGGGACCCTGCCAACTGGGCGTCGCCGGCCACAGGCGTGCGAACAACGCGTGGCAACGCGGATCATCGAACGGCACCGCGCGCTGCGCCCGGCGCGACTGCCAGGCCGCCAAGCCGAGCGCCAGCCCGCGCGGCAGCAGGCCCCACGTCGCGAGCGCGATCACCAAGAACGACCACCAACGACCCGAGGTGGCGACCGCGTCGGGCAACGAGCCGCCGGCCACGAAACTGCCTGGCATGCGCACCCATTGGCTGTCGCGCACCAAGCTGGCCGACGGCACCGCGTCGGGCGCGAACCAGCTCCACGGCGCGGCGATGCCGCGGCAGGCGGTGTGCACGTGCTCGGCGGCGAGTTGCAGCGTCGTGCTCCAACAGAATGCCAGATCGGTGAGCGACACCAGCGCCAGACAGGTCGCCAGCGCGCCGACGTTGAAGGCCACGGCGGCGCGCTGGGCCAGGGCGAACGTGAACCAGCGTTCGACGCCGGCGTGCAGCGACAGTCGCGCGCCGACCGCGCCGAGCGTGGCCGTCGACGACCCGCCGAGCAGGCGCACCTGCGACAGCGCGGTGATGGCGCCACCCAGCATGCCGCGCCCGCCGCGCAGCGTGGCCCAGGCGAGCAGCACGAGCAATGCGATCTGCGGCACCACCAGCAGCCCCAAGAACACGAACACGTTCACCGGTTCCTTGCCGTCGTACGCGAGCGCGCCGCGCGCCGTGAGCGCCCCGACCACCAGCAGCGCGAGCGTCAAGATCAGCGCCGCGCGCCGCAGCGCCCGCGCGGTGTGATCGCGACCGGATCGGTCCTCGGCCTCCATCTGGCGCAGCCAGGCGGTGGCGACCCGCGCCCGAAACTCGCGATCGGCGTGCACCTGGGCCGCCGCCTCGGTTGCGGTCGAGCCGAACTCAGCCGTGATCTGCGCACCGATCCGCGCGTCACGGGCGCGCAGATCGGGCTCGCCCCCAGCGCGCACCGAGGCCTCGTCGCGATGGAGCTGGACTTCGAAGTCGACGAGCTGGGCCAGTTCCACAGGAGCGGGGGAGTGTAGCTGGTGAGGTGCCGGCTTCGCCAAGGTTCGGTCCCGTCCGGGGACTCGCGTGCGGTCGAACCGCAGGCTGACATCCAACCTCAGGGCCGGATCGACCCTTGCTTGCACCCGCCGTTCGCACCGCCGAATGGGCGTGTCGCCGGTGCAGAGCCGCTCGATTGCGCACCATTCCGCGTCGTCGCTGCGGCAAACGAGATCAAGACCTTCATGAGCGCTTCCTTGTCCGCCTTGGCGCCGTGCTATATTGCTGCCACTCTCCTTCTCGCTTCTGCCTCCTCGCGCTCGCACCGCTGCCGAATGAAGATCCAGCTGATTCAGCCGCCGGCCTACATCAACAAGAATGGGCTGACGGCGTTGCGACCGAGCCTGCCGCTCGGGCTCGCCTACATTGCGTCCACCTTGCGCAAGGACGGGCATCAGATCGGCGTGATCGATGCGTTGGGCGAGGCGCCCGACCGCACCGTGCCGGAGGGCGACATCTGGCGGCTCGGCCTGTCACCCGACGAGATCGTGGCGCGGATCGACGCGGACACGCAGGCGATCGGTGTGACCAACATGTGGTCGTACTCGTGGCCGATCGTGCGCGAGATGCTGCAGAAGATCCGCGCCAAGTTCCCGAAGCTGCCGATCGTGTGCGGCGGCGAGCACTTCACGGCGACGACCGAGCTGTCGATGGCGCAAGCGCCGATCGACTACATCGTGCGCGGCGAGGGTGAAGAGACCGCGGTGGCGGTGTTCCGCGCTCTCGAACTCGGCCTCGACACGTCGGTGATCCCGGGCATCGCGTATCGCGACAAGGACAACGTCGTCGTCGTCAACAAGAGTCGCGACCGCATCAAGAACATCGACGAGCTGCCGTGGCCGGCTTGGGACTTGTTCAAGGTGCGCGCCTACGACGAGCACAAGTTCGTCGCTGGCATCCACTACGGCCTCACGGTGCCGATCCTGGCGACGCGCGGTTGCCCGTACCAGTGCACGTACTGCAGCTCGCCCGGCATGTGGACGACGCGCTGGTATGCGCGCTCGCCGATCGACGTGGCCGACGAGATCGAGAGCTACGTCAAGACGTTCAAGGCCACCAACTTCCCGTTCCAGGATCTCACCGCGATCCTGAAGCGCGAGTGGGTGGTGGAGTTCACCGACGAGATCGCGCGGCGCGGGCTGAAGATCACCTGGCAGTTGCCCGCCGGCACCCGCAGCGAGGTGTTCGACGAAGAGGTAGCCCGGCGGTTGTTCGAGTCGGGTTGCCGTTCGGTGAACTTCGCGCCCGAGTCGGGTTCGGAGCGCACCCGCAAGCACATGAAGAAGATGTTGACCGACGAGAAGCTGTTCCGCGCGGTGAACGCCGCCACGAAGGCTGGGCTCAACGTCGGTTGCTTCTTGGTGCTCGGCTACCCGACCGATGAGGCGCAAGACATGCAGGCGACGGTGCGCATGATCCGACGCCTGGCGCGCGCCGGGGTCGACGACGTGTCGGCCGGCTTCTTCTTTCCGCTGCCCAACACCGAGATCACGCGCGAGCTGGAGAAGGAAGGTCGCATCAAGACCGACGACGCGTTCTTGAAGCTGCCGGTCTACGTGCACAACAAGTACATGACCGAGGAACGCAACTACTGCCGCGGCCTCACCGCCAAGCAGATGACGCGCTGGAAGTACTGGATCGTCGCCAACTTCTACATCACCTCCTTCGTCACGCATCCGGGGCGCGTGTTCCGCATCTTCTGGAACTTCCTGCGCGGCAAGGAGAGTTCGAAGATGGAGTCGTTCCTGCACGAGACCAAGCGCAAGTTCGTCATGCGCTTCAAGGGCAAACAGAAGGAAGCCAAGCCTGTGCCGATCCCCGCCAAGCAAGGCGTCGGGGTCTGACCCCGCCAGGCAAGGCACGGGGCGTGAGTTGACGCAGCGCCTTGCGGCGTGCGTTCAGCCGCTACCATCGCTCGGCTCATGCTGCCTGCCGCCGACCGACTTCGCGAACTTCTGCACGCCGCACTCGCCGATCGGTCGTTCGTCAAGCTGACCCTCGCCGCGCCCCGCGCCGAAGGGGCCGAGGTTCGGCAGCTCATCCTGCGGCCGATTGCGCTGCGCGGCGAGTTTGCGGTGTCTTGCGTCTGGCGCCATCGCACGCGCGACATCACCAAGAACCTCAACGCCGACGACGCCGAGCAACTCGTCGACCGCGCGCTGCGCACCGAGTTTCGCAACGCCAACCTGTTCACCACCGACCTCACCGCGCAGTTCGAAGAACGCGACGGCGCCGCCGGTCGGTTGCGGCAGGGGCCGCCGCAGCACCAACATCCTGCGGCGCTC
>JANPER010000160.1:0-16430 GCA_031423015.1 Planctomycetota bacterium
CGGCGGCTCTGCCGCGAGTCATGAGCCGTAAGACGTAAGCCATAAGTCCCAGACCGCCGTCTGACCGCCTCACCGTCGCTGCCTGTCCGCGTTCTGGACTTACGTCTTATGTCTAACAACTTACGTCTTTCCACAGCCGAAACATCTTCGCGCTTCGCGAAGATGCTTCGGCTGTGGAACTCAGAGGCGTCACCTGGGCAACTGGATGAAGCCGAGCAGCACGCTGAGCGGCACCGACAGAAAGCCGACGGTCAGGAGCGCCGCAATCACCGGCGCGCCGATCGAGATGCACGAAGTAAGACGCGGATGCCGAATGCCCAGCGACTGAAACAGACTCTGCAGGCCGTGGCTCAGGTGCAAGCCGAGCAGCAGGACGGCAACCGCGTACGACAGAGACACCACCGGATGGCGGAAGCCCAAGACCAGCATCGTGTACACGTCGTGGCGCCCTTGCGCGTCGTGCAGCAGATAGTGGTCGCGCTGGATCGCGCCGAACGTGAAGTGCAGCAGGTGGAACACCAAGAAGGCGGCGACGATCAGGCCCGAGTAGATCATGGTCAGCGACGCGAAGCTCGCCTGCACGGTCTGCTCGTGCGCGTAGCGCTCCGGCCGGGCCGCCTTGTTCTGCCGCGTCAGCCGAATGGCGGTCGCCACGTGCAGCAGAAACAGAGCCAGCAGGCCGACGCGGGCCGGCCAGAGCAACGCCGGCGAGGTCTTCAAGAACTGCGCGTAGGCATTCATTGCCTCTTGCCCGCGGAACGCGAGCAAGTTGCCGGCCATGTGGCCCACCAGGAACCCGAACAGCAAGACGCCGGTGATCGCCATCACCACCTTGCCGCCGAGCGACGTGCGCAGCCAGCAGAAAACCCATCGCGGCCTTGGGCCGCAACCACCCGGTTGCACGTCGGCGCAACGCCGACCAGCAGGGCCCAAGGCCGCTTTACTGCTGGGGCTTCCAGAGCCGCTGAGTAGTGGCGAATCGAGCGTCATGGCGAATTACTACTGCCGTAGCCTCCGCGCGCCCTGCGAGCATTCGCGGCTCTTGCAGCCCAGATCATCGAGGCGGAAGCCATAGCCGTCCTTTGTGCTGGGGTCGAACGAAAAGGAACACCGGGATTTTCGTGGAAGCGAGAACGGCGCAAGGCCAGGTCGAGCATCAGCACGCGCTGGCCGGTTAGCCTGGTCGCTATGGTCGACCTACGCCCCCTTGTGATGCCGTGCCTGTTGGTGAGCCTGGCGCTCGGCCAGACGGAGCGCACTGAGACGCCGCCCGCCAACCCGCCGCCGGCGGCGACCACGACGACCGCCAACGACGCCGTGCTCCGCGCGCTCGACGGGGCTCAACGCGAGCTTCGATGGTTGCTCGACCGCAACGCTGCCCTCGAGAAGGCCATGGCGGAGGAGCGTCAGGAACATGCGCGCCAGGTCGCAGTGCTTGGCGAACAAGCCGAGGCACAGCGCCGGCGCGCGGCGGAGGAGCTCACGCAGCTGCGGGCGAGCTTCGATCGGCAGCGCGCCGCCATGCGGGCCGACGCCGAGGCGGCGCGCGCCCAGGCGGCGCAGGAACGGGCGCGTCTGGAGGCGAGTAGCCAAGACACCGTTGCCGCGTTGCGCCGCGAGGCCGCCGCGCTCGAGGCCGCACATCGACGTGACACCGGCGGTTTGCGTGACGAGAATCGAGCGCTCACTGCGCGGTTGGACGCCGCACGCCAACCAACGGCACCAGTCGCGCGCGACGCCGCCGCCAGTCCGCGCGCGGCCGAGCCAGGCACCCGCGAGCGCCCCGCGCGACGCTGCACGCCGACGCGCAGCGCGTTCGTGGTCAATGTCCAGCGGGTTGCGCCGCCCGCCGACCCAGATCAACCCGCGCCGGGCACCCGCACCCCGAGGCGGCGCGGCAAGATCGACTGACCGACGTCAGTCGTTGGTACTGGGCGCGGCCCCGCACAAGCTTGGCGTCGGGCTGGCGATCAACTGCTCGCGAACCGTGCGCAGCCAGCGCGCCAAGACCAGCGCCAAGCCCAGGCGGACACCGGCTCGCCCTTGGCAATCGAGACGGATCGGCGTCACGCCCTCGCTTTCGACCACCGCGTCGAGCAGGCCCGACCGCCGGTTGCGCAGGTTGGTGTAGGCGGTCTTGAGGCAGAACGTGCTCACTCCCGGCGGCAACAGATTTCGCGCCCACGCGAACGTGTTCTTGCCCCACGAGCCGAGCATCACGTCTTTGCCGGCAAACGCCGCAAAGCGCGCGCGCGCCTCGTCGACCGACAGACCGCCCGCCAGCGCCGCGCGCGACACGCCGATGTACCGCAGGTGCGCGTCCGACGGCCACGCGACCTCGGGTCGGATCAAAACGTCGAACGTCTCCCCCGTCGCCACGCGCGCCGCCGTCCACTGCACGACCGCGCGTTCCGCCAACGGATCGCCGCCGGGCAAAACCACTTCGGCGTACGCGACCAAGAGCCCCGGCGCGTCGAGCTGCGGCGGCAAGCGTCGCGACTCGCGCTGGCGCGGCCGCTTTCGCCGACCATGCCGCTCCACCACCTGGAGGCACGCGATCTGCCGATCGATCATGCGCGTGAACGCCGCCACCAGCGCGTCGAGTCCCTGCGTGTCCGGCTCCAGGATCTGCAGCGCCGCGACGATCGCCTCCAGCGTCGACACGAAGTCGGCTCTGGGCTCGCGCCGGATGCGGTAGCGGCTCGGCTCGGTCGGGTGCAGGCGGACGTGCCGCAGACCTTGCAGCCACGGGTTGTGCGCGTAGAGACGCTTGGCGTGCGACCAAGTGCCATCGAGCACCACCAAGGTGTTCGGCCGTTCACCCACCGGCAGCGTCGCCAGATCGACCGCGGTCTTGTGCGGGAACAGCACTGCCGCATCCGGCGGCACCCCGAGCGGACTCAGCAGCGACCCCGAGTTGCGCGCCAACGGCACCTCGATGCGCGCGTTGGGCAGCGCCAGGTCGACCATGCGCGCCGTGCCGAACGGGTGCAGACGCTCATTCGGATGCTGCAAGATCACCAGGCGCGTCTTGGTGTGCACCTGCGGCACGTCGGCGCAGAAGCACATGGTCACCGGCCGCATGCAACGATAGCAGCGCGGGCGGACGCTCACTTCCATCGCGGCCGGGGGCCGCCACCAGCGACCCTTGCAGCCCAAGGCAGCGACCGCGCCTCGGCGTTGGCGTAGCGCCGCGTGAACACCATCACGCCGCCCTGCACGCGCTTCTTGCGGTAACCCAGGAGGTGGAAGATCTCGACCAAGAACCAGCGCGCCACGCGTCGGCTAGCCAAGATCGTGTGCGGGTCGTCCTTGCTGCGGCGCACGCCCGGCAGCAAGCGCACGACGCGGTCGAAGCGGCAGCGGCGCATGATGTTCGCCACCGCCAACCAAAACGGCCGCACGTCGCGCCCGGCAAAGAAGCCGTCGTCACCCTGCGCCTGATACAGCGGCAGCAGCACGCGGCCTTGATGCGGCGCGGTCACCGGGCCGCTGGCCGTCATGCCCATGAGCTGGCCCTTGACGATGGGCGCGAAACTCACGAAGCCCGGTTGCATGCGGAACTGATCCTCGGGCTGCACCACCTGGCGATGCGTGATCTCCACCACCTTGGGCGCGCCCTGCGCCGAGCCCGTCAGGTGCTGCACGTGCGCGGCGCGCCGGGGCACCGCCGCCTCCGCGAGCATGCCGACTGCCGACAACAACACCCACAGACACGCCTCGTGGTTGTCCACCGTCTCTGGCCGTGCGTGCTGGCCGCCCTCGATCGCGAGCGCCGCGTGGCCGCGCGCGTTGAACCAATCGAGCACCGCGCCGTCGATCGTCTCTTCGAGACCCAAGATCAGCGGCAGGGGCAGCGACAGCGCCAGGGCGCGGTTGGGCAGCGTGTCGCCGGTGCAGGTGAACGGGGCGCTGTCGCCCGAGCTGGTGTGCAGGTCGACGAACACCAGCGGGCCACGGCGGCGCGCCTCGCTCGCGTCGAAGAGGGCGAGCATCGCGCGTTGCTCGGCATCCTCGGGCGAGTCTTGCTGCGCGTCGCGCTTGCGCAACGCCTCGACGCGGTCGGCCGACCAGCCGCGGTTGAGATCGCGCGCTTGGTAGCGCTGATCGAGCGCCAAAGCGCCGAGGTTGCCGGCGATCGCCTCGATGCGACCCGCGATCGGCAGCGCCAGTTCGTGCAGCTTGGCCAGGAAGCTCCGCACCGCGTGGATCCCAGCCGGCTCGTTGCCGTGGATGCCGGCGCAGATCAAGAGCGTCGGTCCGGGCTGACCGGCATCGTAGGTGCCGAGTTCGCGGTCGATCGGGCGGGGCGCGCGCAACATGGTTTCCGCGACAGGGCTCATGCCGGGTTCGGCTCCCGGAGCTGCTGCTCCAACAGCTGAGCCGCGACGTTGATGAGGTCGCGCTCGGTGACGATCCCGACCAAACGATCGCCCTGCACGACCGGCAGACAACCAACCTTATGCGCCTTCATCTTTTCGATGGCCTCCAACGTGGGCGTGTCCGGGGTCACCGTCACCAGGTTGCTCTTCATGATGTGGGACACCGACACCGGGTCGCCGCCGCGGTCGTAGAGCCCCTCGGCGATGATGCGCACCAGCGCGCGCGACGACACCAAACCCACCAGGCGCCCCGAGTCGTCCTCGACCGGCACGTGCCGCAGGTGCTGCCAGCTCATCAGGTTGGCGGCCAAGTCGATCACGTCGCCGGGACGCACGGTGAACAAGTCGGTGGTCATGAACTGACCGATGCGCTGGAAGCTGAAGCGCCACGAGTCGGCCTCCGCCATCGTCGCCGGCTCCCAAAGGTGCACCGGCTCGCTGCTGCGCTGCCGGCGCAGCGTCGCCAGGGTCAGCGTGCGCAGGCGGTGGTCGAGCGTGCCCTGCGTGCCCATCGCCACGAACGACTTCGTCATCCAGGCGGAGCCGGTCTGCCCGTTCGCCACGCGGTCTTCGACGATGCCTACGTACTTGTCGATGTCTGCGCTGTCGATCTTGACGTGCTGCAACCCACGGCGCGCCAGCGGCAGCAGCTCCTGCGTGAGCAACTGCTTGGCGGTGTACTCGCGGCCCTTCAGCCAGGTGAACTGCGCCTGCAAGCCCAAGCGCGCCGCCTGCACGAAGTTGTTCTTGGCGTCGTCGAACTGCATCACCGACCGGATGTCGGGGTAGTCCTCGGCCAGCGCCGTCATCAAGCCGTAGTAGACGGCCGCGTTGGCGATCTCGTCGACCACCGTCGGTCCCGCCGGGAACGCGCGCGCCTCGATGCGCAGGTGCGCGACGCCATCCTTGACGCCGTAGCACGGGCGATTCCAACGGTAGACCGTGCCGTTATGCAAACGCAGCGCCATCAGCTTGGGCGGCTTGCCCTCGCGCACCGACTTGATGGGGTCCTCGTCGATGTCCGTGGTGAGCACCAAGCGGAAGCGCGCGATGTCGTCGCGGAAGATCTCGATGACCGAGCGCTCGACCCAGCGATCGCCGAAGCTCACGCGCGGCCGCAGCCCGCGCCTGGCGTGCGTCTCCGAGCGGGCGTCGACCGACTGCTGGAACAACGCGACCCGCGTCTCCTGCCACAGGCGCCGACCGACCAGGAGCGGCGAGTTGACGCCCAAAGCGAGCACCGGCGCGGTCACCACCTGCGCCAAGTTGTAGAGCCGCGCGAACTCGTCGGGGGCGGCCTGCAGGTGGAGCTGGAAGCTGGTGTTGCACGCCTCGAGCATCACGTTGTCGTGCGTGATGTCGATCTCGTCGGCGCCGCGGATCTGGGCGCGGAAGCGCCCGCCGCGCAGGCGCGTGATCGCATCGTTGAGCGCCCGGTAGCGCGGGATCGGGCACATGTTGTCGAGCGACAGATCCTCCAAGCCGAGCGACGGCAGGATGCCGGTGAGGAGGATGTTGGCGCCGAACGAGCGCGCCGCGTCGAGCACCTTCTCGAGGTTGGCACGCAGCTCTGTTTCCATCTCACTGAGACAGAGGCCGCCGAGCAGGCGCGGCGTCAGGTTGGTCTCCAGATTGAACTGCGCCAGCTCGAGCGTGAACGCGGCCGACGCGCCGCCCAGCTTCTCGAGGATCGGCAACGCCAGCGGCACCGGCCGGCCGGCCGAATCGATCAGAAACATCTCCTGCTCGGCGCCGATCCGACGGACGCCCTTCTCGAACATGTCCAACTCGATCATTCGTTCGAGGGCGTGGACGTCAGCCAGCAGCGACCGCATGAAGGTCCGCAGCTGTTGTTCTTCGACGTGCGAGACTTGGTGTTCACCCATGCAGTGTTGGAGACGAGGGCGCGGCGCAGGATAGCAGAGGCGGCAGTGAACCGTAGCGATGGAACGGCGAGGATGCGGCGCTGGTGCGCGACCACCTCGGGTCGTTCGGCTGCAAGAGGCCGGTGCGCGCGAGCTCGGCGCCATGGCCAGATGCGCCACAGGCGAGGTGGCTACCTCCCGGCAGCGGCGGCGAAGGCCTCGGCTGTCAACTCGAACGTGAGTTCGTAGTCGTGGCCAACCACCACGTCGAGTTTCGGACCGAGGCCGCGGACTGTGTCGGGGGGGCCGCTCGTACGCCAGGCCACCTGGAATTGCCCCGCGAGCGCGATCCTCAACGTCTCGGTTCCCGTGGGCTCGAGGGTGCTCAGCACCACCACGTCATGCGCGAGCGCCACGTCGGCCACCGTGCCGTCGAACACGCGTTGCTGCATGTCATCGCCCAGCGGCGGCAGGGGCCGAAGCTCCTCGACCTGGTCGAGCGCCTTCAAGCCCACCAGCACGATGCGGTCGCGACACACGGCCGGATCGACCCGAGCGGTCAGCGAGACCGTGGCTGGCGCCGGCAGGCGCACCGTTTCTTCGTCGTGCACTTCCACGGTTGCCGCGGCGTAGCCGCGCGACCAGACCTGCAGGCGTTGCGGCCGTTCCCGCGCGGGCACCAACACCACATCGGCAGCGCGAAAGAAATGGCGACGACCGACGACCCCGCGCGGCGGGAGCACGAGCACACCGATCGGGCCGTTGGTGGGAGCACCGTTGGCAGCGACCACGCGCAACTTCACCAGGCGCAGTTCTGACAGCTCGATGCCGGCCAGGCGCGGGTCCGCGCACGCGCCTTCCGTGGGAATCAAGACGTCAGGCACCACCCGCAGCGGCGACGGATCGCCGACCAACTCGACGAACAAGCTGACCGGTCCGGGCTCCGCCGTGAACAGCCGGAAGCTGCCGTTGGCGAACAGCTTGATCGGCCGCGGGTCGCCGCGGGTGGAACGCCGATAGCTGACGCGGAACTGATCGCTGGCGAAGCCCGGCGGGATCACGAGGTCGCCGACGAGGCGCGGGGCGGCGCGACCGGAGGCCGAGGGGTCGTCGTCGGGCAGGGACGTCGAGACCGAAGGCATCGTCTCGGTCGCCCCGCGCTCCGAGGGATCGACGCCCGCAACGCCATCTCCAGGACCGGCATCGGTCTCCGGGGTCTGGGCCGTCGCCGCATTCGCCGCTTGGGTAGAGGGACTCGGCGGCGCGGCGGCGTTGACGCGTGGCTCCGCGTCCGCGTCCCGCCGCTTGCCCAACCACCAGGCGGCACCACCCAACACCACGACGACGAACGCCGACAAGAGCACGGAACGCATTCGACCGGGGTGTGCGAACAAGCTAATGGTCAGCGGAGTGACGATGGGGGAAGGCGCGTGCAGACGAGCACCGTACGCAGGCTATTCCGCGTTCGCCGAAAGGAAGGCGAACCATGGGCTCCGGGTGAACCATGTGCGTCGCAAGCCCTCGGTTTCGTTGACCACGGGCGGGCGACTCTCTACCTTCGTTGACATGCGGATCACGGTCGCCTCCAAGTCCCGCACACCCAGGTCGAAGAACTTCGGGCGCGGGTGTTCAGCGTTGCCGGCGGCGCTGCTCCTCCTCGCCGCTTGCGGCAGCGGCGGCCGCACCGCCAAGGTGAGTGCCACGTCGTTCGCGCCGCTGGTCGCGGCCGATGGCCTGACTGACGCCGACATGGATCGCATCGTGACGGCCGCGGCGCAGTCGGTGAACACGCCAAACCTGGCGATCGCGATCACCGACCGCATCGGCAACGTGCTGCGGGTGTGGAATCGCAGCGTGTCGTCGAACCTCGGCGACACCGACAACGAAGTCGCGGCCGCGTTGGCGCGTGCCGCGGCGTTCTTGTCGCACAGCCAAGCGCCGCTGACCTCGCGCACCGGGCAGTTCATCAGCACGTTCCACTTCCCAGCGACTTTCGGCAGCACCGCCATCGACACTGCGGGCCGACCGGGCCAATCGACGACCGGAGTAAGCAACACGGCGCAGGGGCCGCTGTGGCAGATCGATGCCAGCAATCGCGGCGCGTTGATCGCCTCGGCTCTCACGACGCCGCCGACGGCGTTCGACAGCGGCAAGATCATCCCTCGGCAAGTGAACCCTGATGGCAGCGTGCCGGCACCAGGCCTGTGCCGATTCCCGGCGGCGTGCCGCTCTACAAGCGCGTGGCCTCCGCGGTCGCCGCCCCCGGCGCCTTCAATGTCGAGCGCCGCTTGGTCGGCGCCATCGGCGTGTATTCGATCGACAACACCAACGTGCCGCGCACCGACGTCGGCGAGTTCGCCGCGATCAGCGGCTCGCAGGCGATCAATCCCGCGACCAACGAGGACTACACGTTCGGGCCAATCCCCAACGAGGGCGCCGTCTACTTGGTGGGCGTGCTGCTGCCGTACTTCGGGCAAGTCGCGCGGCCGGCCGGCGTCGGCGCGGGCACGTTCGACCCGGCCCGCACCCTGCTCGACCCGGCGGGCGGCGGCAGCATCGATCCCTTCGACTACATCATCTCGCCGCGCGACAGCGCGAGTGGCGTCGCCTTCACCGGCAACGAGGTGCGCACCCTCATCGACCAGTGCGCCGCCGCGGCGTTGCGCACGCACGCCGCCATTCGCTTGCCCGCCAGCGCCGCCACGCGCATGTGGATCACGGTCACCGACGTCAACGGAGTGATCCTCGGCTGCTTCCGCAACGAAGACGCGACGCTGTTCTCGTTCGAGATCTCGCTCACCAAGGCGCGCAACTCGGTGTACTTCAGCAACCCCGCCTCGCTCGACGCCAGCGGCCCGCGTGCCGGTCGTCACCCGCTCGACGGCATCGTGCCGCCGGGCACCGCGATCACTTGCCGCACGCTCGGGTTCCTGTCGCAGCCCAACTATCCGCCGACGATCGACACCAACCCGCCCGGGCCGCTGTTCGCTTTGGCGCAGGAGAACCGCATTCCGACGCGCTTCAACCAGATGGGCTTTGCACCGCCCGCGGCGAACGACACGCAGAGCGGCATCATCTTCTTCCCCGGCAGCGCGCCGCTGTATCGCAACGGCACGCTGATCGGCGGCATCGGCGTGTCGGGTGACGGCGTCGAGCAAGACGACCTGGTGACGGTGCGCGGCATCCAGGCGGCGGAGCGGATCCTCCTCTTCGACTTGGAACCTCCGGCGGCGATTCGCAGCGACAACTTCAGCTTTGGCGGCGCGCGCCTGCCGTACGCCAAGTTCCCGCAGCATCCCGACGGCTAGTTCATCCATGCCTGAAATCCGTCTCTTGGTGCGCGAGCCGGGGCAAACCGAGCGCCAGATCACCTTGTTCCCTGGGGCCACCATCGGGCGCGCCCAAGGCAACGGGCTCACCCTGGCTGATCCGGCCGCGAGCCGCGCGCACTTGCGCCTGTTGTGCGAGAACAACCGCTGGTTCGTCGAGGACACCGGCTCCGCCAGCGGCACCGTCGTCGACGGCAGCAAGACGCTGAAGAAGGGCGAGCGCGCCCCACTCAAGCACGGCACCCAGTTGGACGCCGGCGACACGGTGATGGTGGTCTCGCTCGAGGCCGAGACGATGGATGGAACGATCCCTGGCAAGGGCGGTGCGCCGGCGCCTGCGGCCAGCAAGCCCGACTCCGAGATCAACCGCACCATCCCGGCGCCGCTAGCCTTCACGCCCCGCAAGGCCCCGGCGGGCGCCGACGGCAAGCAGCGCGAACGGCCCCCAGCTGCCGTTCCCCCCACCCCACCCGCGGCTGCGAGTGACGCCACGATGCGGGTTCCACCCAGCGCGCCGGCGAGTCCGCCTGCGCCCAAGCGACCCGCGTCACCACCGACGCCCCCACCCCCGGTCAGCGTGACCCCAAGCGCGGCCCCACCGGCACAACCCGCGCCCGCGCCCGCGAGCAACCCGGCGAACCTTGGCGACGTCACCCGTCGCATCGAGACCAGCGAGCACGTGGGTCTCGTCTTGCGGCCCAAGCTACTCGCCCGCAATGCGCGCTTGATCCTGGTCGGCGCCAGCATCCGCCGCTCGGTGGCGATCGAGGACTCGCCGTTCATCATCGGCCGGGCCGATCGCTCGGCCGTCATGCTGGCCGACAACTCGATCTCCAACGAACACGCCCAGGTGGTGTTCGACCACGAGGTGGGGTTCCAGCTCGCCGACCTCGGCAGCCGCAACGGCACTTTCGTGGGCGTCGACCGGCTTGCGGCCAACAGCCCGCGCGTCGTGTCGCTGCCGGCCTGGGTGCGCTTTGGCGCCGTCGAGGGATGGTTGGTCGATGACGACTCTTCGTCGACCAAGCAGGAACGCGCCGACCGCGCCGCCTGCGACGCGCTGGTGCGCTCTGGTCGCCTGAACGCGGGCGAGAAGAGCCAAGCCGTGGAGGCAGCGCGCACTGGACGTCGGCACATCAGCGAGTTGGTGCTGTTGCAGACGCGCCTGACCGTCGCGGAGTGGGCCGACGCGGCGCAGCGCACCGGCACAGGAGGCAACAACCAGGCCAAGTGGTGGCTCGTGGCGCTGGCGATCGCGGCCGTTGGCGGCATCGCTTTCTGGCTGATCTGGAGCCGTTGACGCGGCGGTGAACGCGTCGCTCTTCCGCTCGTGGCACGCCGTCGTGGCCGCGCTCTTGGTCGTGGGCTTCTACCTGTGGGGACGCGCGCTCGGCACCACGTGGGGCTGGCAGACCGACACCGACCGCGGCTTCCTGCTGTGGAGCGGCTGGGTGGCGTTCACGCTGTATCTCGTGCTCTGGGCCTACGCCGCCCGCAAGGCCGCGCACCGCACGCGCTGGTCGTTCGAGTTCGCGCGCGCGGTCCCGGTGCAGCAGCTCGAGCAAGCGCAAGCCCGCCTGTCGGATCTGCGCGTCGAGGCATTCGCCGGCCGCCTCACCGGCGCCAGCATGCTGGCCGCGCGCGCCACCAGCGTGCTGGCGCAAGAGAAGGTCGACCGCGTCCTCGCCGCCGAGGTCACACCCGGCGCTGACGGCAAGCCGCCGCAGCTCACGGTCCGCTGGCGGCAACCGCTCGGTCGCTTAGCGCGCTGGATGCACGCCCACCTCTACTACGGCGTCGCCGCCGCGGTGTTGGTGACGCTGCACGGCGGCCTGCGCTTCACTTCCCCCATGGCCCTCGCGCTGAACGCACTGAGCTTGGCCGTGATCGGCACCGGACTGTTCGGCATCGTGCTGTGGACGTTCGGGCCGGCGTGGCTGTCCGCGGCCGAGGGCGACCTCAACTACGAGCGCGCCGACGCGTTGCGCCAGCACTACGCGCGCAAGGTCGCCGCCACCGCCGACGCGCTGCGCACCACGGCGGCTCCCGCGGTCAACGCGGTGCTGGCCGCTGGCCCTGCGGGTGGCGCGGCGTTCCTCGCCGCCGCACAAGGCGAGGCGCAGCCGATCGCGCGCGACTTGCTGACGCTGCTCGGCCAACGAGCGGCGGTCGACGTGGTGTGGCAACGCCTGTCGGCACGTCGTGCCGTCCTCAACACCTGGCGTCTCGTGCACGTCCCGTTGTCGATCGCCCTGGTGCTCGTCGTGCTCGTCCACGTCTTCTCCGTGTGGATCTACTAAGCCCGCGCCATGACGGAGACCCAGACCCTTCTCGACCGTGTGCTGGCAACGCCGCTGTTCAAGGACGCGCAGGAAGACTCCACGCGCGAGGCGCTCGCATTCGAGTTCGAAGTGCTCGACGCCGACCAGGGTGACGCACGGAGTCGATTGTTCGGCGAGCGCGCCGTGCGGCCGCCCTACGTACGAAAGATCGTCGCCGACCCGGGCATACGCTTGATCCGTCAAGGCGATCTGGAAGCCGAGCTGATGCTGGTGCTCGCCGGCCGCGTGCAAGCCGAGTTGGCCGAGGTCGGTCGCGGCACGCAGACGCTGTACGACCTGCTGCCCGGCCAATGGTGCGGCGAGATCACCGCGCTGTCGCATCGGCCGGCGCCGTTCTCCGCCACCGCCGCCGAGCCGAGCGAAGTGATCGCGATCGACGCGCGCCTGCTGAAGAAGCTCTACGACGAGGACGAGGGCGTGAAGGCAGCGATCGACGCGACCTACCTGGAGCGCGGGCTGCGCCTGCACCTGCGGGCGTCGCCGCTGCTGGCCGGTCTCACCGATGCCGAGCTGCAAGCGATCGAGAAGCAGGCCGAGCTTCTGACCCTCGAAGAAGACGCCGAGTTGGCCGCCCAAGACGCCGCGGCCGACACGTTCTACCTGGTGCGCAGCGGCGGCATCGCCTGCGAGCAGGCGAGCGATCAGGGCTGGCGCACCATCGCGTACGCGATGGCCAACTCGTCGTTCGGCGAGCACGCCGTCAGCACCGGCGGGGCGACGTGGCCGGGACGCCTGCGCGCCATGATGCGCACCGAGTTGGTGGCGCTGCCACGAGCCGCGTTCGACAGCCTGCGCTCACAGAATCCGAGCGCGCTCGAAGCGGCGACCTTCGCTGCCAACACCGACCTCGCGATGCCGACGCCCGAGCCCGCGCGCGCGCGCGACGAGCTGAACGTGATGGTCGGCAAGCAGAGTTTCAAGGGCGGCGAGGCGCTGGTGATCGACCGCGACAAGTGCATCCGCTGCAACGTGTGCGTCGAGTCGTGTCGCGACGTGCACGACGATGGCATTCCGCGGCTGTCGAAGGTCGGCACGCGCGTCGCCACCGGCGACGTCATCATCACGGCCTGCTACTCGTGCGCGGTTCCGGGTTGCATGGAGGCGTGCGGCTATGGCGCGATCCGCCGCGACCGGCAGGGTCTCATTCGCTTCGTGCACGACAACTGCGTCGGTTGCGCCAAGTGCATCACCGAAGGCTGTCCCTACGGCGTGATCCGCATGGTCGAGCCGGAGCTGGCGCCTGAGCCTGCGAAGACCTCGGGCATCGACTGGCTGCGCGAGCTGTTCTGGCTCGGCGGCAAGAAGATCCCGCCGCCGCGCGCACCGATGCCTGCCATGCTCGCCAACCCTGGCGGCGAAGCAGTCGCGGTGCAGGGCAAGGCGATCAAGTGCGACCTGTGCGCCGGCCTGCCGTTCGAGGCCTGCGTCTACAACTGCCCCACCACCGCCATCACGCGGCGACGGCCCGAGGAGCTGTTCTTGCGATGAGCGCGGCGCGCTTCGTGGTGGCCCAGAAAAAAGCCATCAAGCTCGACGTGCGGGCGGCGAGCATCGAGGTTGGCACGCATACCGCGTGCGCGCTGGTGCTCGCCGACGCGATCGCCGCGCCGCGCCACTGCGCGTTCGTGGCCAACCCCGACGGCAGCTTCGCGGTCCGCGACCTCGGCAGCGACACCGGGACGTACAAGAACGGGGTGCGCGTCACGGGCGCGGTCGCGCTGGCCGACGGCGACGAGGTGATCGTCGGCACGACGCGCCTGCGCGTCGTGGTGGAGTTCAACGTGGAGAAGGCCAGCGAGCCGACGCTGCGCCTGCAGCTGGTGCCGCAGGACTTGGCATTCGTCGCGCCCCGCAGCGGCGAGTTCCAGAGCGACCCAGATCGCTGGGCGCGCGGCGAGGCTGACCTGGCGAAGTGGCCCGCGCTGCGCCACGCCAACCGCTGGGCGGCGCGCGTGCTGATCGTCGGCTTGCCGCTGCTGCTGTTGTGGCCACGCGCCCGCGAGGCCTTCACAGACCCGGGGCCGTTGTCGCGCGGGCACGCGGCGCTGTACACCGTGGCAGGCGCCGAGCGTTTTCCGCGCGAGGCCAAGCTGGCACAAGAACAGGGCTGCGCCGTGTGCCACGACACGCTGGCTGGCACGCCGGACACGCGCTGCGCGCAATGCCACGCCGGCTTGGCGAAGGATCAACACCCGTTCGCGTCCACGACGTCGGACGCGCGCATCGTCACGGGTTCACTCGCCGCTGACAGTTGTGCCGAGTGTCATCAAGAACACCATGGGCTCGACCTGCAGAAGCCGACCCCGGAGCAGACGCCCGAGTTGTGCCAGCGCTGCCACGGCGGCACCGACGTCGAGAAGCGCGGTTACACGACGACGCGCGCGCCGGTCCAGGTCGAGCGCCAGCCCAAGGCGTACGGCGGGTATCGGTTTGCGCACCAAGACCACGCCAAGGTGGACTGCGCGCACTGTCATCGACAGGCCCCCGGCGAGGCGTTGTCGGCGCGAGCCGCCGAGTTCGCCGAGGTCGCCTTTGCGACGTGCGCGGGGTGCCATCGCGCCGGAGCCACCGACGCCGGTGTACGCACCGAGTGGCTACCGAAGGCCGAGCACGCGTGGACCATCGCCTGGCATGGCAGCAGCAAGAACGTCGACGATCCGACCAGCCGCGCGGGCATCGACACCTGCGGGCAGTGCCACAGCAAGGGCGACGGCGCGGGTGGGTTCGGGCCGGAGCGCAAGCAGACGCCACGGCTTGCCACCGACTCCGACGCCTACGCCAAGCTGCGCGCCCGCTACGCGGTGGTGCCGCGCACGCACCACGAGTTCTTGCAGAGCAGCGACCGCGACTGCGCGCGCTGCCACCGCGACGGCTCGCGTCAGGCCAGCGACACCGCGGTGCGACCGTTCTGGCACGAACTCCACACCACCGCCGCGCTGACGGGAATCACCGACCCAGAGGAACAGCGCCGACGCACCGTCGAGTGTGATGCCTGCCACGGCGGGCTGGCCAAGGCGAGCGCGTTGGTCGACGCATCGAAAGCGCGTTATGACTGCGCCACCGAGGCCACGTGTGGCAAGTGTCACCTCGAAGGCAAACACGACGACCCCGCCGCCAAGCCGCTGGTGCCTGCGGCAGACCCGCTCGCCAGCATCCCGTCCCCGAAGGCCAACGACTTCCCGCACGACAAACACCTCGCCTTCGACAAACATGCGAGCCTCGCCGCCGGCTGCTTCACCTGCCACGTATTCACACCCAGCACCAGCAGCGGACCGTTCGCCGTGCCCTCCACCACGCCGGACGCGAAGAGCTGCCTGCCCTGCCACGAGCAACACGACCACATCGCCGGCGGCGCGTGTCGCAACTGTCATGGCACCGAGAGCAAGTCCGCCTACAACGACTTCCTCGGCAAGCGCCCACCCGCCGACCGGGCGCAGCCGCCGCGTGCTTGGCCGGCCGCGAGCGCGTTCGATCACTTCTCCAAGGGCCACAAGGAGTCCACCGAGAAGGACTGTGCCGCCTGTCATCAGGGCCAAAGCAACGTGAAGGAGCTACCGGATCTTCTCTCCCTCGCGGCCCCCACCGAAGCCGACGCCAAGTGTCGCGACTGCCACTTGCGCGACCGCAAGCGCTTTCATTGGCGCTAGTTTTGAAACAAAACGGAAACGCAGCTTGGACGTCCAATCCGGCGACGCTGTTTGTCTGCCACTTCCCGCCCGGCACCAGCAAGTGGAACAGGATCTTCAGTGCCGGTGGTCCTTTTGTCGGTGGAGCGAACTCCGTCCCCTACTCCCCTTCGAGGATGGGGTCGCGGTCCCTCGCGCCGTGCAGGACGTGCACAACCTCGATGCCGTCCTCGACCTCGCGGTAGTAGACGAGAACCGAGAAGCCATGGACGAGCCAGACGCGGATACCCGCGAGAGCGGAATGCTTCGAGCCGACGAACCGGCCCCGCGCCGGGCTCTCAGCGAGTGATGCAAAGGTGCTCTTCAGCGATGAGTAGAACCGTTCGGCGAGCGCGGCCCCCGCCTTCTCGGCGTAGTAGGCAACCTGCTCGTCGATTTCCCGGTCGGCCTCTTCGAGGATGAAGAAGCGCCTGGTGGTCATGCGCGAGCGGCCTTCTTGCGGATGATCTCCGCGACGCGACCGTCCTTCTTCCTCCAGTATTCGTCGGTGAGTTCGATGCGGCCCCCGCGTTCGATGGCCTTCAAGAGCTTCGCCTCCGCTTCAATGCTTTCCTGCGCTTCGCGAATGAGCTGGCGCACGTATTCGCTCGCGGACGAGAAGCCGCCCTTCGTGACCTGAGCATCGACGAACTCCCGAAGCGATTCGGGAAGCGAGATGTTCATGCTGGTCACGGGCTGGTTGGTTGCCATTGGTAGATCCTTATCCTTCTCTCCACGTTGGGCGAAGAGGTGAATCAAGACCCCCTTTCAAACCGTGCGTGCGGATTTCCCGCACACGGCTTACCGGTGGCCTCTCGGGTTCGCGGCTTTGTGCTGGCTCCGGGTA
>JANPER010000161.1:0-23456 GCA_031423015.1 Planctomycetota bacterium
CAGCGCGGCAGAGCCGCAACCAACGAGACGCGAGGGCGGCTGCATGAACGGCTCTGCCGCGAGTCGTGAGCCGTAAGACGTAAGCCCTAAGTCCCAGACCGCTGCCTACCTGTCTGACCGCCTGTCCGCGTTCTGGACTTATGTCTAACAACTTACGTCTTTCCACAGCCGAAGCATCTTCGCGGAACGCGAAGATGCTTCGGCTGTGGAACTCAGAGTCAGGCTGACTTGTCCGCGCTACGCGTCCGGCCAGACGGGCTCCCAGCGCTTCCACTGGTATGGACTCTGCCGCACCGCCCATTCGAACTCGCCCGCCAGATGGTCCGCCGCGGCCTGCAGGTCTTGGTTCCGGTCACCGCTGCGCGCCACGGTGAACGGCTTGCGCGCCACCGCTCGGTAGTGACGGCGGCCCAGGCGGAACACGAACGTCGGCACGATCTGCACCTCGGCGGCGCGCGCGAGCGCAAGCGGCCCGGCCGGCAGTTGCACGGGCTTGTCGAACATGCGCGCGCGCAGCGTGACCATGCCGCTCTTGGCGCGATCGCCGGCGAGCGTGATCGCGTCGCCCTTGCGCAGCGCGCTGAGCAGCGTGGCGCCGAGCTGTGCGTCGTCGTCGAGCCAGTGCGTGATGATGCGCGCGTGCGGGTGCTTGGCCAGCAAGTCGGCGATGACCTCGTGCGTCGCCGCGTGCTCTTCGCGTTCGCGCACCACGTGCAGGTTGCGGTCGCTGCCGACCACGGGCATCAGCTGACCGATCTCCCACAAACCGATGTGCGCGGTGCACACGATGAACCCGCGCTTGACGTCGAGTTCGGGCCAAAGGCCCTCGCGTTCGACGCGCGGTTTGAAGTCGGGGCGGAACTGTTCGAAGCGCTCGACCAGGCACCACGCGTGCTCCCTGAACGCGCGGAAGATGCGGCGCTGGCGCGCGAAGAAACCGCATGGCCCGATCACCACCGCCAGATGGCGGGCCACCATGCGGCGCGGCCGTCGCAGCAGGCAGAAGAAGATGCTGGCCCACAGCCACACCATGCTGGTGACCCGCAGGTTGGAACCCCGTGCGACCCACATCACGGCGCGCAGCCAGAACACTCCGGTGATGTGGAAGCGACCGAGCCCGCGGCGTGCCCAGGTGTCGCCGCGAGCCGAGTCCTTGGATTCCTCGGCCCGCTCGAGCCGCGCCCGCCCTGGCAGCTGACCGGCCTGCGGCGTGGCGTCGTTGGCGGCCGGCAGCAGTTCGGTGCTCACGGCAGCATGTTGGGGGGCGGTGCCGTTCCGGTAAAGCACTGGTTCCTTCGTTCCCGCGCGCCCGGGCGCCATGGACGCGGATCGTCAGGCGGTGCGCATCGTCATGCGCCGCGCATCGTGTGCCAAAGTTCGACGCCGAAGAAGACTGCAATCAGCGCGAGCAGCGCCAAGTGCCACCTGGGTGTGCGGACGAACCCGGGTGCGGGGCGCCGCAGCAGTACGAACAGAGCCACGGCCAGCATGGGCGTGAACAGCGAGCCGACGAAGGCATAGGCGCGTTGCATCTTGGCGAAGCCAAAGATCAAGCCAGTCATCGGCACTGTGGCCAACGCCCACTGCGTGACGCGGTAGGCGCGGGTTGCTTGCAGCGGCGTGGCATCGGTGCCGCGGGCGCGCGCGCGCAGCGCGTCGGCGAAGAGATAGGGCACGCTGTGCCACACGCCGAGCAAGCTGCTGAACACCGCGGCGAACGCGCCGGCCAAGAAGCCAGCGCTGCCGACGGGTCCGAGCACGCGCCCGAGTTCTTCGCTGAGCAATACTGCGAGAGTCGCGCCGCCGCCTTCGCCATGGAACCGCAGGCGGCTGCCGATGATGACCATGCCGATGCCGAACAGCGCCGTCGTGACGTACGCGGCGGCCAGATCCAAGCGACACGCCGGCAGGTCGGCCGCTGCGACCCGGCCCTTTTCGGCGATCCAATAGCCGTAGCACAGCATGGTCACCGAGCCCCCGATGCCGCCCATCAGCGCGATCGTCCAGGCGTGACCCGCCGCGCCGCCGGGGACGCTCGGCACGCAGAGGCCGCGCGCGACCTCGCCCCAATCGGGCGCCAGCGCCACCGCGCAGCCGACGACCACCAAGGCCATCACCGCGGTGCACAATGCCATGCTGCGCTCGAACCACGCAAAGCCGCCGCGCCGCACCAGCCAGAGCGCGACCAGGCTGCTGAGGATGCCGTACACGATCTTGTCGTCGGTGGCATTGCGGAAGAGCGGCAAGCACGCGTGCAGCACCACGCCGCTGGCACTCATCAGCGCGGCGCCGACCAGGTAAGTCCACGCAACGAAGAACGCGGCCAGCAAGACGACGATCGGCCGGGGAGCCAAAGCCAACGTCGTGGCCAACACACTCTCGCCCGTCGTCAGTTGATGGCGCGCGATGCCTTCGGTGAGCAGCGCCTTCATGCCGCAGCCCAGCACGATGGCCCACAGCAGCGCGACGCCGGTGGCGCTGCCGGCGAGGGCTGACGTCGCGAGGTCGCCAGCGCCGATGCCAGTCGCAGCGACCAGCATGCCCGGCACCAGCGCGCGCAGGCCGAACCGGCTCACTTGCCTGGCTTCTCGATCGGCAACTCGAAGCGCAGCTTCACGGCCGCGAGCGCCGCGGCACTCGGTTCGCCACGGTGCCAGTCGAGGTGGGGAATCACGCGCAATGGCCCGGTGACGATGGACTGCGTCTGCGTGGCATACGCGCGCACGGCGTTGCTGCCCGCGAGACTCGATGCCTCGAAGGCTTGCTTGCCGCGGTACAGCACGAGTGCAAACTGCTGCGGCCGACGCTGCACGACTTGGTCGCGTCGCGCGACGAAACTCGGGCCGCCCTGGTCCGCGTCGGGGGCGAACGGAATGCCGATCCAAGCCTTGTTCTCGGCTTCGAACAGGAACGGCAAGCCTTCCTCCAGCTGCGCCTGCTCGGTCAGTGTCGCATACGCGGCCAGCACGCGCGCCGCGCGCGTCGCCCAATCGCCGGGGTCTTCGATCCGCAGGAACGGTCGCTCCGCGAGCGGCCAGACCTCCGGCTCCGCGGGTTCGCCCGTTGGCGCGGGCACCGCCTGCGCGAGCCGTCGCTGGGAGGCCACGGACGCTGGTTCGGCAAACAGCGACTTCTCGAACAGGACGCCGCAGGCGATGAGCCGCAGGTGGTGCCGACCCAAGGTGCCCAGTTCGACGTCGGCCGGCAGCTCGCTCGCACTGGTCGACAAGAACGTGAGGAACCTGACTTCGCCCGGTGGGCCGCTCAGGCTCACCGGTAACTGGCGCGCGGCGTCGATCTCGAAGCGCCACGTCGAGCCGTCGCGGGCCTCGATCGCGAACACGGTGGGGCCGCGGCGGGCGATGGACTTGGCGCCGGTGAGGGGCACGAGATAGGCGGCGGCCACGAGATCGCGCAGGTCAGCGAGCGCCTGGCACTCGTCGCTCGACAGTTGGGTTGGAGCTTGGGGGATTGAAGCCTGGGGAGTCGTCGTTTGGGCAGTCGATGTCTGCGCGGGTGCCGACGGGTTGTCTGCCGAGCGCCATCCGGCATCGTTGAGCAGCACCTCGACGGTCTTGCCGCGCGCACCGTTCGGCGGGGTCACGACGCGGATGCGACGGCGGTCGATGTCGATGCTGCGCCACGGCCCGCTGTCGCCACCGTCGCGGATCTCGACCGTGATGCGATCCAGGTCGTCGCGCAGCGTCCCGTGCAGGCGCGCACGCAGCGCCTCGACCGCGGCGGTGGCGTCTTGCGGCAGCGCCGGCAGCGCCCGCGGCTCGACGGCTCGGTTGCAGCTCAGCCCCAACGCCAGCACCCCGAGCAGCGTCGCGAGCGCGAGACGCGCGCCTACTTCTACTTCACGTCGCGATCGAAAGCCTTGCGCCACGCCCCTACGTCGTATTGCCGGTCGACGCCGCCGGCAAGGGCCTGCAACGCCTTGCGTGCGGCGAGCCGCACGTTGTCGTTCGTCTCGGCCGGGCCGAGCAGCGTCAGCAGGGTCGGCACGCTCGACTGGTTGTTCAGGCGCCCCATGGCGATCGCGGCAGCGACGCGTAGCTTGGGCTGCGGGTGACTGGCGAACTTCTCGGCCAGTCTGGCATGCGTGGTGTTGCGGTTCAGGCCAATGCCGCGCAGCGCGTGCATTTGGATGCCACTGTCGTCGCCGTCGAGCGGCTTCTCCAGCACGGCCACCCACAGCGGCATGATCTCGTTGGGCGCGTAACTCTTTTCCTGGAGCTTCATCAGGGCCAGCGACGCGTTGCGTCGGACCTCCACCGGCTTCTTGGCGTCGTTCATGATCTCGCCGAGCATGGCAGGCGGCGTCCCCGGTGCCTCCGCCACGGCGAGGCCGAACAGCGCGGCGATCGCGACTTCGCTGTTGTCGTCGCGGGCGCCGTTGAGCATGGGGTCCATCGCCTCGGAACGGCCCGAGAAGCCGAGCGCGGCTAGGGCGATCGCGCGGTTGGCGGGTGTGTCGCGCTTCTCGGCGGTGGTCAGCAACCGGTGGAAGTGCTTCTCGACGGTCGAGCGCAGGTAGGTCTCCAGCTTGTGGCGCAGGTTTTCGGCGATCTGAAGCTCGCTGGTGAGCCAGGCGGAGGCGTACTTGTCGATCGCCTGGTCGAGCTGGATGAGATCGCCCTGGTAGGTCTGCTTTGCCTTCTCGTCATCGATGGCGCGGCGGCGTTCGGCGAACTCGGCCTCGATCGCGGGATCGGCGGCCAACTCGGGCGCGCCGCCGCAAGCCGTCAGGGACAAGACGACACACAAGCCGGCGGTCAGCCGGTGCGACGAGAGCGAAGGCATCACGGGTCAGATACCCGCAAGGCTAGCTTCCTTCCCTGACGTTGCCATCAAACTTGCGCCGGCGAGCGCCTTTGGCGGGTAGCCTGAGCCTCGATGGCGGACGTCGACCAGCCCTTCGTGCACCGCCTGCGTGTGCGGTACTGCGAGACCGACCGCATGGGCGTGGCGCACCACGGCAGCTACGTGGCATGGCTCGAGGAGGCGCGCACCGAGTGGCTGCGCCAGCGCGGCACGAGCTATCGACAGATGGAGGACGACGGCTTCTTGCTGCAGGTGGTCGAGCTGCAGGTGACCTATCGGCAGTCGGTTACCTACGACGACGAGTTGGAGGTCAGCGTGCGGCAAGCCGAGCGGGGGCCGGCTTCGATCACCCTCGTCTACGAGCTGCGCCGGTCGCAGGGTTGCGCTGCGATCGCGGTCGCCACCACCAAGTTGGCGTGCGTCGGGCGCGACGGCAAGTTGCGACGCCTGCCCGGCGGCGAGCACGCGCTGTAAGACGGTGCATCGTCGTTCCGCCTCAACCGCCGTTCTGACTATCCGTTCTGACTATCCGCCGACCACGATCCGCGTGCCGCCGCTGACCGCGATCCCCAGCGGGTTGGCGTTGCGGTCGGCGACGATGACTTGCGAATGCAAGACCGTGCCGGAAAGCACCGCGGAGGCGGGCAGACTCAGTTGCAGGCGTCGCTGGCCGACGCTGTCGACGAACAGCGGCGTCTGCACGAACCAATCCGTGTAGAGCCGGCAGCCCGCGCCGCCCCACGGGGTCAAATCGATCGGCAGGGCGATGCCGTTCCACTCGGTGCGCGATAGTCCATACACCATCACGGCCGCGCTGTCGGGCAGGGCCTCGCGCACCACGAACGTCATCGACTGACCCGGCTGCACATCGCCGACGTAGTCGACCAGCGGGATTGCGGGCCACAGATTGTCGGGCATGAGGCTGAGCACGAGAGCCGAAGGCTCGAACACGATGTTGGTCTGCGCGAACTTGTAGACCCTGCCGACGCTGATGTCGGTGACGGCATCGAACCACACGTTGAAGGGCTGGTTGCCCTGGTCGTTGCCGCGCGTGTTGATGTCGAGCAGCAGGTTGCGGCCTGGCGCGGTGTTGACGTGGAACGGGACGTCGAGACTGATCACGTAGTCCCAGCGGGCGACCTCGCTGCCTCGGTTGGCGCCAGGGAAGTCGATGCGGCCGCTGCGCACGCGCGTCATGGCGCCCAGGTTGGCGTTGCCAGTGAACGACACCTGCATTTGGCTCGCTGCAAAGGTGGTGAACCCCAGGTCGATGTCGACATCCACTTGCGCGTTTTGCGTGTTGGCCTCGTTGTTGTCACGCCGCAGCGCGAAGCGCCGCATCGTGAACGGCGTCGCCGTGCCCAACCACGCGTGCTCGATCACCTGCTGCAAGCGCGACGGCTCCTCGGCGAACGGCACCCGCGTGTTGTCGTTGCCGAACTGCGTGCGGGCCGCCGGCGGGATGATCATGCCGTTGGCGCCCGGTTCGCCCCGCCCGAGACAGCCTGTGCCCATCGACAAGAAGCTGCCCTTCTGCACGGCGCCGCTGCGGTCGTCGCCGAAGATCAGGGTGAACGGCACGTCGATGTTGGCCGCCGAGGTGAAGTTGCGGCTGACCACGCTGATGCGGTGGCGTCCGGTCTGGCGCGGCACGAACACGATCTTCTCGTACAGGTTGCGTGCCGTCTCTGACGCTGCGCGCAGCCGCGCGTCGGGGCCATACACGTAGAGATCCAGGTTGTCCCAGTTGGCCTGATTGGCCGGGTCGGTGCGCGCAAAGCACATCGTCGCCGCGTAGCGTCGACCGGCGATGAGATCGAAGGTGTAGTCGGCCTGCGTGACGCTTCCTTGGCGCAGGTTGCCGCGCAGCAAGCGATCGCGCTGTAGGCCTTCCACCACCAGGTCCGTGCGCAGCATGCCGAGGCCATAGCGGAACCGCGTGTAGAGCGGGTTCGCGGCGGCGATGTCTTCGACCCCGTGCAGGATGAGGGCTTTGGTGTCGATCGCGGTCAGGGTGGGATCGATCGCGCGCAGCATCGCTGCCGTCCCAGCGACTTGCGGCGCGGAGATGCTGGTGCCGAGGATGAAGCGCACCAGGTTCTCGTCGTCATGCTTGGCGGCCTGGCCCTGGCCGAGGGCCACGAGGTCTGGCCAAAAGCGTTCGCCGTCGGTGGGCAGCGGACCCCACGAGGAGCTGGCGTCGATCTGGCGCTGGTCGTTCCAAATGGCGCCGACCGCGAGCCCGCTGCAGTTGCTGTGGCTGCGCGCCCCCGAGTGCGGGTAGAAGCCATCGTTGCCGGCCGACGTCACCACGAGAACGTCGGCAAAGTAGCCGAGCGTGTCGAGCACGACCTGCTGCGGGTGCGTCGCGTCGGGGTGACCGACCAAGCTGCAGTTGGCGACGCGCACCGCGAAGCGGATGCGATCGAGTACGACGTTCTGGAACGCAGTGGTGATCGAGTCGTCGGGGGCGATGCCGGTTTGGTCGACGACGCGGTAACTCACCAGGTCCGCGCCGTAGGCAAAGCCATCGTCGGACAGCGGCGGGACGCTCCAATTGACGCCGACCGCGACGCTCGCGACCGCCGTGCCGTGACCGTCGTAGTCGTCGGGTGGCGGCGGTATCCGGCCGATCGGCGCCACGCCGTACGCGGCGGCCAAGCGGTGACCCGTCGTGCCGCGGCGTCGAAAGACGCGATGCGGCTGGCCGGTGCCCAGCATGTTGCGCGCGACTCCGCTGTCGATGAGGGCGACGCCGCAGCCGCTGCCGGAGTAGCGGACGTCTTGCTGCACCAGGTCGGCGTTGGTGAAGCGATCGCCGGTGATCTCGCGGATGTGCGGCTCGGCCGCTTGCACGGGCAGCACTTCGGCCACGGTCGGCAGGTGGCGCAGGGTGTCCTGGTCGAGGCTCGCTGGCGCCTGCACCGAGATCGCGTTGGTCAGCCAGAACGTGAAGCGCACCTCGATCGCCGCCGCGCGGAGCGCTGCCAGCAAGGGCGCCTGCTCGCGCGCGGCCTTGCTCTGCAGCTCGGCGACGGCGGCTTCCGCGCCGGCCCGGTCGTTCGCCAGGATGCGCGCGCGCAGCGTGGTCAAGAGTTCTAAGTGCGACTGGGCATCGGTTGCGTGCCTGAGCCAGTACGCACCAGGAATCGGCGCCGGTGTCGGCGCCGGCTCGACTTGTTGCCCCACCAACCGAGCCGCGGACAGAACCCCAAGGCCAGCGATCGCCCAGCGCGACCAGGCGCTTAGGCGATTGCCGGGGGTGCTGCGCGCGAGGGACGCCACCCGTTCACTCTAACCCGGTCGGTGGTCGAGCTGCGGTCTGACCACGATCCGCCATGACACCCTACGTCGGCCGATGGCCGCCGCCGCCGCGCCCACGCCGCCGGAACCCCTCCGTCACGTTCGGTGCGACCGGCGACTTCGCCACAGCGGTCCGCCCTAGCGGCTTCGCCTCAGACCGCTTCTGTCCCGCTCCCGCTCCCGCTCCCGCTCCCGCTCCCGCTCCCGCTCCCGCTCCCGCTCCCGCTCCCGATACCCGTTGGAGTTGGCGACCACTCTCGAGCCAGATCATCAACCATGTCGGGAGCGGGAGCGGGAGCGGGAGCGGGAGCGGGAAGAGACTTGACTCATCCGTCACGTCTTCGATCCACCAAGCGGTGCCGACGGCTCGTTCAGCCACGATTTGCGCCTTCGCCGTCCAGCTCACGTCGGCCACGTCCCTAGCCAACGTCCGCTTCCACAAAAACACATGAACACCCCCCTGAAGATTGTTGCCGTTGCCGCCGCGTTGGCCGCCTCCTGCATGGGGACCGCGCTGGCCCAACCGCAGATCCTCGCCTCCACCGACAATCCGATCTCGTTGATGACGATCACGCGCACCTCGTGCACCTCGACGAGCTGCGTCCCAGCCGGGTTGACAACCCCGTTGCCGCCGGTCTACGCGGGCGGGGTAGCGCACGATCCGCGCGACCGCGGCACGTTCGTGACCGACGGCCAAGTGCTCGTGAAGGTGAACCCACGCACCGGGTGTGCGCCGATTTGTGGCCCGATTCCGTTCCCCGGCTTGGGGGCCGGACTCTACGTCACCGGTCTGGCGTTCAACGAGTCGACGCAGACGCTGTTTGCCAGCGTCTCGAACAACACGCTGCGCCGCTACACGGTTGGCAATGTGAGTTGCACGGGTGGGAGTTGCACCCTCACGTTCCAAAACCAATGCGCGCTGACGGTGCCGGTAAACCACTTGGTGAGTGGGCTCGCCACCGACGATGCGAGCAACCGCATCATCTACGCCTCCGCGCCTTGGTTGGGACCCAGTCCGTTTGGCGCCTTGGTGTACGAGGCGTCCCAGACGACGCCGTGCGTACTGACCTGTGGCCCGACCCAACTCAACGATTGCAACAATCTGCCGATCGGCACCGTCACCGGCCTTGGCTACGATCCGTGTGGGGCGCAGCTGTTTGCCTGTGATGGACGCCCGTTCCTGTTCCAGTTCACCCGCAACGCTGGCTGCACCTACGTCGCCAACAACTGCTGCTTCGCGTTTCCGCCGGGCGTGCGCAGCACGGGTCTGTGCGTGCTGCCGGAGACCGAGGTGTCGGTCGGTGGGCCTTGCCGAGCGGGCCTCGTGCCAGTGTGCAACCAGACGCACACGCTGTCGGGCGACGCCACGATCGGCAATTCGAGCTTCGCACTCAGACTCAGCACCGCACCCGGCGCGTCGCTGTATGTCGCAGCTTTCGATATCGGACCCTGCTTCGCTCTAGGCTGGCTTCCTCTGCTTTGTCGCACCGTGCCGCCAAACTTCTGGTGCAACGGCCTGACGACAGGCGTGTGCAACGCTTGCAACGGCACCGCCTGCTGTCCCTTCCCCCTACCGTTGAACCCGGCCCTGTGCGGCACGCAGGTCTCGTCGCTGTTCTTCGGCCTTCACTTCCCCTGCGCGGGGTTCAACCTGGCCGACAACTGGGCGAGCAACTGCGTGCAGTGGGTCATCTCAGGAACCTGAGCCCCGCCGGAAGGCGACGGCATGACCGTTCGCTGGCCGCATGCATTTGGCCCTCAGTCTCCAGGAATGCCGCAGTGCCGCGACCGGCCGCGCCCCGTAGATTGCTCGCGATCAGTGTCCACCGGCGCCGAGGTCGAGTTCGAGCGGCATCGTGAGCGGTTGCTCTCGGTGATCTACCTCCGCATGGGGCCCGATCTCCGCACGCGTCTCGATCCCGAGGACATCATGCAGGAGGTGGCCATCGAGGCGATGCATAGCTGGCACACGCTCGATGATCCGAAGAACGCGGGCGCCTGGCTCGTGGTGCTCGCCAAGCGCAAGGTCGCGCGCGTGCTGCGCGATCAAATTGGGGTGGCCGCGCGCGACCCGCGTCGGGAGCGCGCGATCAAGACGGATTTTGGTGTTGCCGACGTTCGCTCCGGGCCGGTCACGGCGGCGGATCGGCAAGACCGGCTGATCGCGCTCGAGAAGGCGCTGCAGACCCTGGCACCCGACCATCGCGAGGTCATTCTGCTCACCCGGATCGAGGGGCTCTCGGCGCGCGAGGTTGGTGAGCGCATGGGGCGCACGGAGAATGCGATCAATCTTCTCCTCGGCCGGGCGCTGAAGCGCCTCGCGGCGGAGCTGAACCTGTAGTTTGCATGCGTCAGCCTTTCTCCCGCGACCGAGCAGGCTCGTCCCCGGCCACCAAGCCTGATCGATCATCCGAGCTAGTGCCCAACCTGTCGCCATGACCTCGCCGGCCCCAGATCGCGCCGAAGACGACACCCTGGTCGACCGATTGGTCGCGGAGCGCTTGGCGCACCGCGCCGACGCGACGGGCGCCGAGGAATCAAAGCTCACCGAGGCCGAGAACGACGACCTGCTGCGCCGGTTGAATGCCCTCGACTTTGTCGACTCGCTGGTGGGTGGCGTGGTGATGCCCGACCGCATCGGTGATTATCGCATCACCGGGCTGCTCGGCCGCGGCGGGATGGGCACGGTGTACGGCGCGTTTCAGGAGAGCCTCGAACGCGAGGTCGCGCTCAAGGTGCTGTCGCCAGCGTTCTCTGCCGACCCCACGATGCGGCGACGCTTTCGCGTGGAAGCGCGCGCCACCGCGTCGCTGCATCACCAGCACATCGTGCCGATCTACGACTTCGGCGAAGCGCAGGGCCTGCTCTACTTCGCGATGGAGAAGATCAACGGCGTCAGCCTCGATCAGCACATCGCGCGCGCTCGCCGTGCGCGTCAGCCGCTGTACGCCCCGCTGCAGGCGGCGCATCGTTTCGCGGGCGTGGCCGAAGCGCTGGCGCACGCGCATCGCCGCCGCATCTTGCATCGCGACATCAAGCCCGGCAACCTGTTGGTGCACGCCGACGGCACGCTCGCGCTGGCCGACTTCGGCTTGTCGCGCATGCTCGGCGAGGCCAGCGTGCGCAGCACCGGTCGCGGCGGGTTTTTGGGCACGCTGCAGTACGCGTCGCCCGAGCAGGCGCGCTCGGCGCAGCTCACGCCAGCGAGCGATTTGTATTCGTTGGGCGTCACCGCGTTCGAGGCGATCACTGGTCAGTTGCCGTTTCGCGCCGAGACGCCCGAGGCTGTGCTTGACGCGCTGCTCAACCACGAGCCGCGCAAAGTGCGGGCGCTGCGACCCGATGTGCCGGCCGACCTCGCGGCCATCATCGAGAAGCTGTTGCACAAGGAACCCACCGACCGCTACCACGACGCGGAGGCCTTGGCGCGCGACCTCCGGCGTTTCGCCGACGGTGAACCGGTGTTCGTGCGGCGCCAGCTGCTGGTGGTTCGCCTGTGGCGCCGCGTCAGGCGCCGGCCGGGACTATCGGCGGCGATCGCCGCTGCCAGCATCCTCGGCTTGACCTCGATCTACGCGGTGGCGGCGCGCGTTGCCGAGCAGCGGCTCGCTCGACAAGCCCGCTACGCCAGCTTGCTCGTCGACGGGAGCAGCACGATAGCCGATGACCCGGGACCACTCGGCGGTCCGGGCGACTTGCTCGCGGTGCTCACTGGTGTGCCGCACGGGGCCGAGACGTCGAACGCGGTCGACGCGGCGCTCGAGCGTGCCCGCCAGTTCGCACCCGAACTGCAGAGCGCGGCGGACTTGCGGCAAGCCTACGACGCGTCCGGCGACATCGCGGCGGAGGCGCACCTGCGAGCTGGCCAGGGTCTGTCAGCCAGACGTTTGCTCGATGCGCGCATCAAGCAGAGCGTGCGCGAGATGTCCACCTTTCGGCCCGTCGATCCGATTCGCTTGTATCGCCTCTTCGTGGCGCGGGCCGTGGCCTGCTTGACCGCTGCGGTCGGTGACCCGACGCAGGCGCGCGCCGACCTGGAGGTCGCGTCGTTGTTCCGCCCCGGGGCGTTCACGCCGCGCGTGTTGCGCACCATCGCCGAGTTGGCGTTTGCCCGTGATGTCACCTCGGTTGTCGACGAACTCGACGATCGCGTTCGCCTGGGCCCCAAGGGTGGAGCCGCCATCGCGTACGAGCTGTTGCTCGCGGCAACGGCCGACACGCGGGCCGCTGGCGCCCACCTGATGCGTTTTGCTCTGTCGCCCGGTCAACGCGATGACCTGTCGCGCGCGGCGCAGGAACGTCTCGGTGCGGCCGCCGTGCCTGCTGATGGCGTTCGCTGGTCGGGATTGGAGGGCGAGTTCGCAACGCTTGCGCGTGCGGCCGCGAGCCCCGACTCACCGCGCCGCGAGGAGCAGCTGCGCACCGGCCGGCGACGTCTCACCGAGGAGGTCGATCCAAGTGCTCCGTTGCAGTTGTGGGCCTTGGTGTTCGAGATGCTGCAGAATCCCGACCGGCCCGACACCAGCGTGGTGCGGGTCGATCTGCGGCCGCGCGCCTGCCTGGAGTTGTTGGCCCTGGAACCGCCCGTCGCCATGCTCGGTCGCTTGGCCGACTCGCTCACTGACGCGGCGTATGGCGCTGAGCTGCGCGGCGAACTTGCGATCGCGGCCGAGCTGCGCGCTCGATTGCAGCTGCGTCTCGACCCGAGTCGAGCGCGACCGATGGTCGAGGTCTGGGTGGCGCAGGCGCGCGACGACGCGGAAGCCTACATGGCGCGCTTCTTGTGTCTCGTCACCGCCGACGAGGTGGATCTGGCTCTCGACGCGGCGACCGTGGCCGTGCAGCGCGCGTCCAGGCCTTTGGCGCAAAGGCAGCGCGTGATCCAGTACCTGCGCGCCGCCGCGGCGACGCCGTCGCCGCGCGCGAATGCGTGGACCGAGGCCATCGCCCAGTTCGAGCCGCCGATGTGACATGTCAAACTCAGCTACAGCACCATCCGGCTCGACACCGCCGCGCGGGTCGCGCACCGTCATCGTCGTCGCCGCGACTGCGCTCGTCACGGTCGTCGCCGTGGCCCTCTGGTGGTGGACGCGCGTCACCCCGCGAGACACGACGGCACCGAGCGTCGACCACGTGGTGGCGCCGACGCCGCCGCACAGCGAGGAAACCCCTGCACCTGAGCGACGCGTGCGTGGGCGCGTTCTCGGACCCGACGGTGCGGTGATCGAGGGCGCCGATGTGGCGTTGTTTCGTCTGCAAGGCAACGAGACTGTCTTGCCGCGACCCGTGTCGGGTGAGGTATCGCTCAGCCAGGCGGACGGCCGTTTCGAGTTTGCAGTGAGTCCGGTGCGCGACCTCGCGGTCGGCGCGCGCATGCCCGGCCTGGTCTCATCCCTGGTGCCGGTTGGCGATGGGCGCCGTGAGCTGATCCTGCGCCTGGCGAACGCGTATGACGTGCGCGGCTACGTCAGCGATCACTTCGCGCCGGTCGCCGGTTGCGAAGTTGTGCTCGAGTCCGACGACGATCGCTTCTTCTCGCACGTCACCAAGACGGGCACCGACGGTGCGTTCCGTTTCGTCGGCATCTATCCGGGACTGGTGTCGCTGTCGGCGCGCACGCCGCTCTATCGGCCTGCGGTGCAGCTCGGCATCGTCGTGGGTGCGCTCGAGCCCCGGCGGTTACCCGTGGGCGGCGTCGCACTCAGTTTGCGGGGCCGGGTGTGGCTCGACGGTCCAGAGCCCTTGCCCGCCGATGGTGCCCGCGTGTGCGCGACGCCGCAGCGCGACGAACGCGTGCGACTGTACGCAGTACCCTATGTCACGCAGGCGGGTGAGGACGGTCGCTTCGAGCTGGCTGGCCTCGGGCCTGGCACGCATCGCGTGGAGATCTCGCACCCGCTGCGATCGACGGTGATCCGCACGGTGGAGGTTGACTCGCCCGCGGCCAACGAGGTCGATGTTCGGCTTCCCGCCCGCGCCGCGGTGCGCGGCGGGTTGCTCGGTGCCGAGCTGGTGAGCGTCGAGCTGTTGTTGGTGACCGATCAGCGTGAACGTGCCCGCGCACGCACCGACACCGGCGGTCGCTTCGAGTTTGTCGGCACGCACTCGACCGGCGCCGCGTCGCTCGTGTTGCTCGATCGTTCCCTGTGCTTCGAGCGCACCTGGAGTCGCCGCATCAGCATCGAGATCGATGGCGAAGCGCTGAGCCTGGCGGTCGCGCCGGCGATGCTCCTCGTGGGTGACGTGATGGATTCTGTGGGCAAGCCGATCGCTGGCGTCGAGGTCTTTGTCGACTCCGAGCGCATGCCGGGCATCGACGTGTTGCGTGCGCCCGCGGCTTCGACCGATGCCGAAGGTCGCTATCGAGTCCACGTGGCGCGCAACGTGGCGACGCAGCTGACGTTTGCGCATCCTGCATTCGCCACGGCAGCGGTGCAGCTGCCGCGGCAGGCGAGCGGTGTACAGCAGCCGCTGACCCTGCATCCGCCGAGTCGGATCAGTGGTGTGGTGATGCGCGACGGCAAGCCCTTGCCGGCGGCGATCGTGTATCTGCCGGCGGACGGTGGAACGCGGGCTTGGGCGACGACCGGCCCTGACGGCGCTTTCACCCTGCACGGTGTGCCCCCGGGCGAACACCGACTCATCGTGCGCTACGGCACCGTCACCGAAGTGAGCGCGCAGGCGACGGTGCTGCCCGGCCGCGACGTCGAGCGCGCGCTGCTCACGTTGCCGGCAGGGCGGCTGCTGGAGGGCCGCGTGCTGGATGAACTGGGCCAAGGCGTGGCCGCCGCGCTGGTTGCCGTCGATGCCGGTGGCGGGGTCGTAACCGACGTGAACGGTCGCTTCACCCTCGATGCTCCGCGCGGTGAGGTCGAGTTGCACGCGTTCGCGCCGGCCTGGCACCTCGGAGCGTCGCGCACGGTGGGCGCCGACGCCAATGCAGTGACGCTCGTCCTACCGATTCCGCCGCACGGTCGGTTGCGCGCCCGCTTGCAGAGCGTGCCCGGTCGCCGTCCCGACGGCGCCCTGCTGGCTGTCCAGCCGCTCGACACTCCCGCGTCGACCCTCGACGCTGGGTCGCCGCTGCGGTGGGTCGACGTGCGTGACGGGGTGCTCGCATTCGATCGCGTTCCGGCTGGTCGCTGGCGCGTCAGCGTGCGCTGTGCTGGTCACGTCCCGCTGGAGGTCGAAGGCAGCGTCAAGGCTGGCGCCGAGTGGGACCTCGGCACGTGCGTGCTCGAACCCGGCGCGACGCTGCGGGGCTGTGTGCTCGACGAGGGCGGCAAGCCCGTGCCTGGCGCCCAAGTCATGCTTGGCACCGAGTCGGATTTGTTCGTCGTCATCGAAGCGGCCCGGGCGCGGGGCAACGACCTGTTCAGCGTGCGGGCTGACCTACGTGGGCGATTCGAACTCAGCGGGGTCTCGTCGCGGCAGAAGACGCTGGTCGTGCAGGCCGCTGGCTACGCCAGTCAGGAGGAGACGCTGCGAATCCCCGCCGACCTGCTGCGACAGGATCCGCTGCAGGTGACGCTCAGGGTTGGCGTCGACTTCATGGTGCAAGTGATCGATGCTCGCGGTGAACCTCTGCGTGGTCGCGCGGTCGAAGTGCGCAAGCAGGGCTTCTCGGTCGATGTCGGCCGCAGCGATGCCGATGGTCGCTGTGTGTTTCGTCACCGCGCGATGGGCGAGTACCGCGTCTGCGTGCCTGGCACGTCGGCGGGTGAGATCGTCGATGTGCAACAAGAGCAGCAGACGTACCACGTGGTCCTCCGCATCGAGGACCGCTGAGGCGAGACGACGCCCGGTGCGCTCACGCCGGCGGGACCAGCAGGACGCGGCAGCGGGCGTTCTCGATCACGCGCTTCACCGTGCTGCCGACGAACGCGTGTTCTGGCTTGCTGCGGTTGTGGGTGCCGATCACCAGCAGGACGGCGTTTTCTTGGTTGGCACAGTCGAGGATCTCGGCCCACGGCGTGCCCACCAGTAACACGACCCGATGCGGCAGGCGGCCAAAGTGCTCGTGTCCTAGCGTGCGGAGGCTGTCGCTACCCTGGCGCTCGACGCGTTCCTGCAGCTCGCTCACCGACTGCTGGCCATAGACCCCGAGCAGCGCCGCCAGCTCGTGTACGACGTTCACCAGCACGATCTCGGCTTGCAGCAAGCGCGCTTGATCGGCGGCAGCCTCGCATACGCGGTGGCTGAAAGGGGAGAGGTCCACCGCAGCGACGATGCGTGGGGTCATGCCGGGTGCAAGGGGAAGTAGGAGTGACGTAGGATTCCAGCCACGAACCTGCAAACGCCGTCGTTCGGTCGGCGTTTTCCAACCAACCTCGCACAGCCCACTCCGCCTGTCGACTTTATTGCGGGCAGGTTGGCTCCGACGGGGTGTGATGTCGACTAGCCTGGAGGCCCGAAGTGCCTCCGAGAACGCAGCGATTGCTACGACCCTTGTCACTCCAAGAGAACAACACTGCGCCTCCGTTACCGATCCTCGTCGTGGAGGACGAGGCACTGCAGCGCGACGCCCTGCTGCGCTTCCTCAACCGCGCTGGCTTCGCGGCGCATGGCACTGGGAGTGGGGAGGAAGCGCTCGCCGAGCTGGCCAAGCAGCCGTTCACCGCGCTCATCACTGACTTGCGTTTGCCCGGCATCGATGGCGTGGAAGTGATCCGGCGGGCGCGCGCACTGGACCCCGAGCTGGGCCTGTTGCTCATCACCGCGTTCGCCACCGTGGAGACCGCCGTCGATGCGCTGCGCGCCGGCGCGCACGACTACATCCTGAAACCGTTGTTCTACGAAGAGCTGGTTCGCAAGCTGCGCAACCTGATCCAGCACCGTGAACTGCAGCGTGAGAACGATCGGCTGCGCGCGGCCCTGCACCAGCGCGGCGGACCGGAGATCATCGGCGATTCGGCGGCGATGGCCGAGGTGCGGGCTTGGGTGCAGCGGGCGGCCAGCAGTTCGGCGACCGTGCTGATCTGCGGCGAGACGGGGACCGGCAAGGAGGTGGTGGCGCAGGCAATTCATGCGCAAGGGCCGCACCGCGACGACCCGATGCTGTCGGTGAACGTGGCGGCTCTTCCGGACACCATGGTCGAGAGCGAGCTGTTCGGGCACGAGAAGGGCGCCTACACCGGCGCGGACCGCCGCCGGCCGGGAATCCTGCGCGCGGCGAGTATGGGCACGGTGTTCCTCGACGAGATCGGTGAGCTGTCGCTGGCGGTGCAGGCCAAGCTTCTGCGCGCGCTCGAGGCGCGCGAAGTCACTCCCGTCGGCGCCGATGTTGCGGTTCCGTTCCGCGCCCGCATCATGTGCGCTACCCATCGCAACCTGAGCGAACGCGTGCGCGATGGGTGCTTCCGCCAAGACCTCTTCTATCGCATCAACGTGCTGCGCATCGATATTCCACCTCTGCGCGAGCGGGCCGAGGACACTCCGTTGCTGGCGCGGCACCTCCTGCAACGCCTCGCCGTGCGTTCGGGCCTCGCAGTTCCCAGCATCGAACCCGAGGCGATGGCCGTGCTCAGCGCTTACGCGTGGCCTGGCAATGTGCGCGAGCTTTCGAACGTGCTCGAGCGGGCGTTGATTCTGTGTGATGGTCGCCCAATCTCGACGGGCGAGCTGCCCATGCAGCCGCCTGTCAAGGGAGCCTCGTTGTCGACCGAGAACGGACCGGTCAGACTGCAGGACGCGGTCGATCGCTTTGAGCGTGAACACCTCGCCGCCGTGCTCGTGCAGTGCCAAGGCAATCGCGAACAAGCCGCCAAGCTGCTCGACCTGTCGCCCGCGACGCTGTACCGCAAGCTGGACAAGCTCGGGCTCAAGGGCTTTGGCGTGCGTGATCGCGGCGGCGGAGACTCTGGCGGTGGAGACTCTGGCGGTGGAGACAACGTCGAGTGAATGAGCCGCCCGGCCCATCGCCGGCCTCTGCTGCCCGCGCCGCGAATCCTCGGTGGATGGCTGCCTATGTCACCACCGCACTCACGCTGCTGGCGCTCGCCGCGCTTGTGCTGAGCGACATGGTCTCGCCTGGCTGGCGGAACGCCGCGGTCGTGGCGGCGGTCGTCGCCGTGCTGGCGTGCGGCCTACGGGCGCACCGCGCGGGGGCGCGCGCCACGGCCGACACGCTGGCCGCCGAACAGCAAGCGCGCAGCAGTCGCGCCATGCTGGCGCACGCGTTCCACTCGGTCCTCGATCCGATCATGGCGATCGACGAGCGCGGTGTGTTGCTGGCGCTGAACCCGGCGACCGAACGGGTGTTCGGCTGGCCGGCGGCCGAAGTGCTCGGCCAGAACGTCAAGGTTCTGATGGGCGAGCCGTATCGCACCGAACACGACGCCTATCTGGAGACCTACTTGCGCACCGGCGAGCGCCGGGCCATCGGCCGCATTCGGAAAGTGATCGGCCGCCGCCGTGACGGCAGTGAGTTTCCTTGCGAGCTGTCGGTGTCGGAGGTGTGGACCGAGGAGGGACGTCGGTTCTTTGGCGTGGTGCGCGACGTCAGTGAGCGCGAGCACATCGCCATGCGCATGGCCTCGGCCGAACGCCTGGCAGCCGTCGGGGAGGTCGCCGCCGGCATCGCGCACGAGGTCAACAACCCGGTCAACACCATCATCAACTGCGCGCAGATGATCAAGGACGGTGACACCGCTCCGGAGTTGTGCGACCACGTCATTCAAGAAGGCATGCGCATCGCGGGGTTCGTACGCGAGCTGATGAACGTGGCCTCCGATCGCGACGAGCAGTTCCATCGCGTCGACGTCAACGAACCGTTGCAGCGCGCGGTCGCGTTGCTCGCGGTTCGCATGCGGCATGGGGGCGTCAAGGTGATCGTCGATGCGAGCACCGGCTTGCCCGCGGTGCGAGCGCGTCCGCACCGCCTGCAGCAGGTGTTCTTGAACATCCTGCTCAATGCCCTGGACGCGTTGCGAGATATGCCGCACGGCGACAAGCGCATCGACGTGCTGACGGCAAGCCGCACCGAGGCGGGCAAGGAATGGGTCACCGTGGTCGTGCGCGACAATGGACCGGGCGTGCCCGAGTACGCGCGCGACCGCGTGTTCCAGCCGTTCTTCACCACCAAAAAGCCGGGTGAAGGCACCGGGTTGGGGCTGGCGGTTTCGTCGACCATCGTGCGCGACCATGGCGGGCGGATCGAGTTGCGCAGTGAGATCGGCAGCTTCGCCGAGTTCACGGTCTGGCTTCCGGTCGATGGCTGAGAGGGTGAGCAAGAATCGACGTTCACTCGCAGCAACTCCCGCCACTGAGCGCCAGCGCGCTGCGCCACAGCAACAGTGCGGCGGCACTCCAAACGGCGATGCGCACCAGCCAGCGGGCGCGCGCGGGCGGCAAGTGGCGCCGCAGCCAATGCGTGTGCAGGTGGGCGAGCAAGAGCAACGGCGCGCTGCCGCAGGCGAAACCCAGGGTCGTGCGCATGCCCGCCACCGCGTCACCCGAGATCACGGCTGTGCCATAGACGACCCATGACACGCCGCAGGGCAGCAAGGGGGTCAAGGCGCCAAGGAGCGCGACGCGCCCGCTGTGCGGCCAACGGCGCGCGCTTGCCAGGGCGCCGCCGATCAGGCGACTCGCGAGTGAGGCGCGTTGCGAGCTGGTAGGTGTCGATGGCGTCGAAGTCACGCGGCGGCCGCGTTCCGAAATCAAGCGGGCGAGCGAGCTGAGCAGGTGCCAGCCACCGCCGAGCGTGAGGACAAGGCCGATCGCCAGGAACACCCCGATCCAGGGCGCGCTGGCGCGCAGGTCGCCGAGGCCATGGGCGCCCATCGCACCGAGCCCGAATCCCGCCAGCGCGTAACTCGCGGTGCGAGCGGTGTGGTAGCCGAGCAACACGCGGCTGTGGCCGCCGATGCCGATGGCGAGTGGCCCGCACATCGCCGCGCAGTGCAGGCTGCTGCCGAGCCCAAAAACGAAACCTTCCGCGATCGCAGTCATTTGGTTGTGGGCACGCCCGCACGAGATGCAGTTTCGACACGACCAACAAAGGCGGCCTGCCGCGGTTTTCAACGGCAAGCAGGTTGAGCTAGCGTGCGTGCACTGTGGCCTCGCGGTACCCGTCGCGCGGGCCGACGCCTTCTGTTGCCAGGGCTGCGCTACGGTGTACGCCTTGCTGCACGAGCAAGGCCTCGAGCGCTTCTACGACCTTGGCGGTGGCAAGGGCACCCCGGTCGGGAGCGTGCCCGAGCCGACGACCCGCCCCTGGTTAGACGAAGCTGAGCGTCAGGGTGATCTCGGCGAGGGGCGTCGCCGCGTGGTGATCGACCTGCAGGGCATTCACTGCGCCGCGTGCGTGTGGCTGTTGCAGGAGCTGTGGCGGCGACATGCCGGCGGCCTGCAGATCCGCATCAACCCGGCGCTCGGTCAGGCCGAGTTGACGTATCGCGGCGACCGCATGCAGTTGTCTGGCTATCTCGATGAGGTCGAGCGCTTGGGCTACCGCGCCGGGCCACCGATCAAGCAGGCGGTCATCGCCGACCGGGGACTCCTGCTGCGCATGGGCGTGTGTGTGGCGTTGGCGATGAACGCCATGATGTTCTCGGCCACCGAGTACTTCGGCCTGAGCCCCGATGACGGGCGGCCCTTTGAGCTCTTTCGCGCCATCTCCTTCGCGCTGGCGACCCTGGCCGTCGCGATCGGCGCGCCGGTGTTCTTCAAGGCGGCGTGGGTGGGTCTCCGCCAGCGCTTGCTGCACCTCGATCTGCCGATTGCGCTGGGCATTGCCCTGTCGTTCTCGGGCTCGGTGTTCGCGAGTGTCACCGGCGAGGGCGAAGCCTACTTCGACACGGTGACGATCTTCGTCACGCTGATGTTGGTCGGTCGCTACCTGCAGCAGCGTGCGGTGGCGAAGAACCGCGAGTACCTGCTGGCGGATGACGGTCTGGCACATTTCCGCGTGCGGCGCTTGGTCGGCGCGAACATCGAGACCGTGACTGTCGACCGCGTGGCTGCTGGTGACTCTCTGTTGCTGGCACCGGGCGATCTGCTGCCGGTGACGGCGCGGCTCCTCGATGCGCGGGCCTCCTTCGCGCTCGATTGGATCAACGGCGAGTCCGAGCCGCGGGCTCGAATCGCTGGCGAGTCGATTCCGGCCGGGGCCTTCTACGCGGGGCGCAGCCCGGTGCGCGTCGTTGCGACCGCAGATGTGCGAGCGTCCGGCCTGTTGGCGTTGCTCGCGCGTCCCGCCTTGGACCGCGACGACCTGCGCGCCCACGGCCGCTTCTGGTCCTGGTGGAATCGCATCTACGTGGCTGCCGTGCTGCTGCTCGCCACGCTCGCGGCCGTCGTGTGGTCGTTCATCGATCCGCATCGCGTGGTGCCGGTGACGGTGGCGGTCCTCGTCGTCACGTGTCCGTGCGCCCTCGGCATTGCGGTGCCGCTGGCGTTCGACCTGGCGATCGCGGCGCTGCGCCGACGGGGCGTGTTGGTGTGCCAGGCCAGCCTGCTCGAGAAGGCCCGTCACGTGCGCAAGGTGATCTTGGACAAGACCGGGACCGTGACCTGGGGGCGGCTGTGCGTCGATGTCGTCGAGCCGCCGCCAGCATCGCAGCACGACATCCTGCTGGGGATGGCGGCGGCGAGTGGTCACCCGGTGAGCCGCGCGATCGTGGCCTCGCTGGGCGCCGACACTCCGGTTCGTTGGCTCAGTGAAGGCTTGCTCGAAGAAGTGCCCGGTGCCGGGGTCGAGCTGCGCATCGACGGGAAGACGTATCGGCTCGGTAGTCCTCGGTTCGCGCTGGGGTCGGCTGGGCATGCGGGTGAGTGCGTGTTCGCCGAAGACGGCGTGGTGCGCGCGCGCTTTGCGGTGCGTGAGGACCTGCGGGCCGGTTTTGCCGACGAGGTGCAGCGCTTGGCCGCCATGGGGCGTGAAGTTCACCTGGCGAGTGGCGACCAGCAGGCCAAGGTCGACAAGATCGCGGCCGAGCTTTCGATTCCGCGGTCGCGGGCACATGGCGACATGTCACCGCAAGGCAAGGCGGCCTACATCCGCGGACTCGACCAGGATGACACCATGATGCTGGGTGACGGCATCAACGACGCCCCGGCGTTCGCGGCGGCGTTCGTCGCCGGTACCCCCGCGCTCGACCGACCGGTGCTACCGGCGCGCGCCGACTTCTGCTACGCCGGTGGCCGCCCGGGTGCAGTGTGCGAGGTGATCGCGCACAGTGAACGATTCCACGCGGTGGTCGCGACCAACCTCGTCTTCGGACTCGTCTACAACACCGTGGTCGTGGCGCTGAGCCTGGCTGGACGCATGAGCCCGGTGCTGTGCGCCATCCTGATGCCGCTCAGTTCGTTGGTGCTCATCGCCCAGACCTCGCTGCGTCTGCGGACTTCCACCGGCGTAGGCCGCTGACATGGAGGTCGTTCCCTTGCTGGTGCTCTGCAGCTTGGCGCTCGCGGCGATCGGCATCATCATGTTTTGGGCGTCGACGCGGCTGGGCGACCACGAGCACGCCACCAGGCTGTCGCTGTTGCCGCTCGACGAGGATCTGACCGACATCGACTCGGGTCAACGTTCGACGAAAACGTCAGCGGCATGTCGGCGTTCACCGCGCACATGAACAACGCCGGAACGCCGGGCGCCGATACGGTGCGCATCAGCTACGACGACGCCACGACGCGAGGGTTCATCTTCGCGTCGGTTGGCTGGGGGCTGGTAGGGATGCTGGTCGGTCTGCTGATCGCCCTGCAGCTGAGCTTCCCAGTCCTCAACCTGGACATGCCGTGGCTGACGTTCGCACGTCTGCGTCCGCTGCACACCAACGCCGTTGTCTTCGCGCTGGTCGGCAACATGATGTTTGCCGGCATCTACTACTCGACGCAGCGCCTCTTGAAAGTGCGCATGGCGTCGGACCTGCTGTCCAAGGTGCACTTGTGGGGTTGGCAGGCGATCATCGTGGGCGCCGTGATCACCCTGCCGTTCGGGATCACGCAGTCCAAAGAGTACTCCGAGCTGGAGTGGTTCCTCGACATCGCAGTGGTGCTCGTATGGGTTGCCTTTGCCGTCAACTTCTTCTGGACCCTCGCCGTCCGGAACGAGAAGAACCTATACGTCGCGCTCTGGTTCTACATCGCCACCATCGTCACCGTGGCGATGCTCTACATCGTCAACAACCTCGCCTTGCCGGTCTCTTGGACGAAGAGCTACGGGGTGTTCGGTGGCGCACAGGACGCTCTGACGCAGTGGTGGTATGGCCACAATGCCGTCGCGTTCTTTCTGACGACGCCCATCCTGGGAATCATGTACTACTTCGTCCCGAAGGCGGCGGGGCGACCGGTGTACTCCTACCGACTGTCGAGCGTCCACT
>JANPER010000162.1:0-2160 GCA_031423015.1 Planctomycetota bacterium
TCGCCAACGGCCTCCGCAACCGCGACCTCATCCCCCTTCTCCACCCTCACGTCGCCGACGATCCTGTGCAACGTCGCAAGGCCAGCGCCAGCATCACTCGCTCCCTACGACTCCTGCGTGCCCACGGACTCATCACCAAGGTCGAAGGCAACCGTCGCTATCTCGTCACCGAACACGGCAGGACCATCATCGCCGCCGTCATCGCCGCCAAGAACGCGCCCCTCTCCCCCTCCAAGCTCCAACAGTGCGCATAGCCGGATCTGGACTTACGTCTTACGTCTAATGACTTTCGGCTGTGGAACTCAGTTCCAATACTCCGGCTGGCCGTAGTAGGTGTGCATCTGTTGCGCCCAGCGCGTATCCGCCATCGACGGCCACTGGTCCTTATCGAAGCCGGGCGCGTTCTTCAGGCGGTCCTTGGCGACGTCCAGTACAAAGCACTTGCGGTCGGCATCCAGGGTGAGCGCCGACCAAGGGATGGCGAACAGCTTGTCGCCGACGCCGAGGAAGCCACCGAAAGACAGCACGGCGTACGCCACCTTGCCGCGAGCCACGTCGATCATGATCGCGGTGATCTCACCGATGTTGTCGCCGGCTGGATTGATGACCTCATCGCCGACGAGCGTGTGTGCGGCCATGATCTCGGGACCGGGGCCGCTGTTGTCGTTTGGCCCGCGGATAATCTTGGCGCCTTGGTTGTTCTTCAAAGTCGTCATGGGACACGTCCTCTTGTGGTTCGCGAAGGAATTTGCGACGGGCCCCGGGCGAGAGATCACCCGTGGCCGCGTCGCGCTGTGGCGGCTTAGCAACGTGCATGCCGTCTGCGCTGGGGCAAAAGCGCGCCACCCACCACGCTTCGCAGCGACATGCACCTCGCCGCAGTGCCACACCGTGCAGACATTTGCACAAATGCTGGACTCACCCATCCTTCGCCTTCACCAAGAGACGCTCGGTGGGAAGCTGCCGCAGCGCTAGTGTGCTGCGTCGGGTATTCGGGCGCAGAAACGGCAGGTCATTCGAGACCGCCATCGGACCTGCATGAGCATCTTGAAGAGCGCGCTGCGCGTGTTCGTGGGGCGCAGCACGCGCAAGTTGGGTTCACTGCGCCGGGGGCGCGCGAGGGTGCGCATCGCTTCTACCGCGAGAAGGTCGCGCTGCCCGAGGCGCTGCCGCACCGTGCCGACCGCGGCTACGGCCTGCCGCGGTCGCTGTCGTTGTCGCGGAGGAACACCTTCGATACGTCGAGTCCCACAAGCAGCGTCATCACAGATTGCGGTTCTACCGGCTTGACCATGTGGTGATCGAACCCGGCCTCTTTCGACTTCCGCCTGTCGTCGCTCTGCCCCCAGCCCGTCATGGCGATAAGAATCACGTTCGCGCCCCACGGCTCTTGCCGAATGCGGCGGCAGACTTCGTAGCCGTTCAACTTCGGCAAGCCGATGTCGCACAGCACCGCGTGAGGCCGGAGGTCCCCCGCCGCTAAGACGGCCTCTTCGCCGTCGTGGGCCGTGCGGACGTTGTTGCCCATCATCTTGAGGAGCATCGCCAAGGTGTCGGCGGCGTCCAGGTTGTCGTCCACCACCAGGATGCGGAGTTCAGAGATCGGCGTAGTTTTGTCGTCGACGATGGTCTTACGCGCGTAGGCCTGCTCCACGACGATCGGCAGGCGGACCACGAACTCGCTGCCCTTCCCGAGCCCGTCGCTGTAGGCGTCCACTCTCCCGCCGTGCACTTCCACAAGCCGCTTCACCAAGAACAAGCCGATGCCCAGCCCTCCTTGCGACCGAGACAACGATCCATCAACTTGCGAGAACATCTCGAAGAGCGTCGGTAGATTGTCGACGGGAATGCCGATGCCCGTGTCCCTGATCGACACCACCACGTCGCTGCCCTGCTGCTCCGCGCGCAAGTCGATCCGGCCGCCCCTCTCCGTGTACTTGGCGGCGTTGTTGAGCAAGTTCCAGAACACCTGCGCCAGCCGTGTCTGGTCGGCGTCGATGATCACGGGGCCGGGAGGCAAGCCCTCTGTGCCAACGTGAGTGAGACACGCCCCAGGTTAAGTTTAGTGTAGAGGGCGTAGGCAGACCGAGATGACCAAGCAGACCAAGATCGCAAACAAGCAGCGCCCGTTGTCGGGCACCGCACCGCTACGCGCGGACG